>CAKOZV010000007.1 GCA_934131695.1 uncultured Bacilli bacterium
TTAAAGTTACTAAGATATATCTCATAACTTTCTACACCATCTATTTTAGTATGATAAACACTATCTCTAAAACAGTAGGTCACTAACTTAGCATCTTTCCTTTCAAAGTAAGAATTATTTAGACTTATTTGCACAACTTTTCTAGACTTGTAACTATCGCCGACGTCATATCCATTGCCCGCTAATCTAAATAGATAATTATATTGTTTTCTTCTTGTCCAGGTTGTTACTTCATAATTAACTTCTAGATTAACAATGGTATTATCTTTTTTAAATAATAAATCAAGACGATAATCTTTTATATGATTACCAGTATTTAACTCTTGATCTATTAATGTATAATCACTAAGATCTATACCAGTTGCCAAGTAAATAAGCCTATAGATAATATACCTTGTATCAGTACTTTTTACTAAATACTTTATAGTAGTATCATATAATGGTTTTATAAATTTTTTTGTCATTCTACTCCTTTCTTCCCGGACAAGTAAAGAAAGGATAACAAATATGTATATCACTTTGCAAACAGCCAATTTTCAAAATTTAGCCATAAAAAACAGGTGGTTTTGTTAAATTCCCCTACGCAATTCATTAAATTCAGGGTATATTTTTACCTGAATTTTGAAAATTGGCATCTAACAAAAAAATTTTCAATTATTTTATATCATAGATACTTATCTATTACTATAATTAAAGAATAATTTATTAATATTTTAACTTTTCTCGTAATCGAGTAGAGAAAACTTTTCAATGAATTATTGAATACTTTTCCCTCTCACACCACCGTACGTACCGTTCGGTTTAATTTGTAATAGTATGTACTTTCAAATAGTAGTCTAGTGAATTTACTAGACCTCTTTTGTTTAATATTTCTTTAGATATTGCAGTTTCTATCACTCTTGTATGTGCTATATGATAGTAACCTTTTCTTGAATTTGCTGTAACATAAGCATCTCTATGTGATATGCCTAGTTTTCTAAGACAAGTATATCTTTTCTTTATCTTTTTCCATTGTTTCCAAATGATTACTCGTAATTTTCTACGTATATTTGGGTCAATTTCTTTTGATAATAAAGCTTTCATATCTGCAATTCTGAAGTAGTTCACCCAACCATATATTAATTGTTTTAGTTTAAGAAGTCTTTCATCTAAACTAATACTTCTACTTCTTACAAGTATATCGCGTAGTTTAGTCTTAAACTTTTGTACTGATTTAATATGTGGCTTTGGTCTCCATATATTTTGATTAATTTTCTTATAAAATCCAAAACCTAAATATTTTATTTGATTTGGTCTTGCTATTTTACTTTTTTCTAGGTTTACTTTTAATCCTAATTTCTTAGTTATAAAAGTTGTAATACTTTCCATTACTCTATTTGCTGCTTTTTCACTTCTAACCATAATTAAACAATCATCGGCATATCTAACAAAGTTAAGTCCTCTCTTTTTTAGTTCTTCATCAAGTTCATTTAACATGATATTAGATAATAAGGGAGATAAATTGCCTCCTTGAGGTGTACCTTTCTTTGTTTCTTGAATTACACCTTTTTCCATTACTCCACTTTGTAAGAATTTTCTTATTAGTGAAATGACATCATCATCCTTTATGGTTCTGTGTATGATTGCCATTAGTTTATCTTGATTAACTTCATCAAAGAATGATTGTAAATCAATATCTACTATCCAATCATAATCATCGTTAAAGCATTCTAGTGCTTTAATAACTGCCTGCTCACAACATCTATTTGGTCTAAACCCATAAGAATTATCAGAAAATTGTTCTTCATAGATTGGTGTTAGTACTTGTACAATTGCTTGTTGTAATACTCTATCAATTACACTAGGTATTCCTAATTTTCTTAGTCTTCCATTTTCTTTTGGTATATAGACTCTTCTTACAGGAAGTGGTTTATATTTCCTATTTCTTATTTTCCATAGAATTTCTTCTTTATGTTCTTTTATATAAGAAAATAGCTCGTCAACAGTTACCCCGTCAACTCCACTTGCTCCTTTATTTTTATAGACTTGTTTGTAAGCTAAGTTTAAATTTTGTTTAGAAAGTATCTTTTCTAAAAGTTCCATACTTGTTCCTCTCTTTCTATTATCGTGCATAGATTAACATCTTTTATAGGACTTATTCTTTGAATACGTCAATTTATTACCTATTTATTTATTCTGATTTAACCTATTCCAGTATTAGTAGTTAGAACTACAAATTATTCAGTCCTTCCTAGTTCCCTAGTACTACGACCTCTGCTGACTTCTTGCAATAAACCTTTTTCGACCGATTTTCTTAATAGGGTTCTCCTTAATCGTTTGCAAGACCTCCCGCGGTAAGACATATATCTTTCCTCGATTAGCTACTCACTTTACTACATAAAGTTACGAGTATCTTTGGGACTTTAGTTTGTTAGGCAACCTTATCCGTTTATGTAGCCTTATAGTAAGTTTCTGTTCGTTAGCCTTCGATTTTGTTCCACACTTCCTTTAGCCCCAATCCTCACGACTGATGCTTTGTGCTTCTCTAACACTTCGTTGATACCTACGCGTGTATTGGACTTTCACCAACTAGATATATGCCATGCACGGCACACCTAAAAAAGCCATAACTAAATATGACTTTTATAAATACTATTTCAAAATGAATGGATCGCTTTCTGTACCCTTTCCACTTCTTATCATTACATTATTATTTAGCATAATAGTTGGTCTGATTATATTAAGACTTGAAGCATTTGAATATAATAAATAACCATCTTCATTTACATAATACACATCATTGGTGTCAAAATCAGGAGTTGTTCCTAGCCACCAAGCGGTATCTTTTATTTTCAAATAGTTATAGTTTTGACAAGCCTTAGACACTGTATTTTTACAATTGATATCAATTGAAGCATTAATATAATCAGAAGCTGTTAATAAACCAATCATTTGATTATCTAAAGAATCAGCACATTCTACTGTTCCGGTATTATTTTCTTCTTCAGCGCTTCTCTTACCCATACAAAATGAAAATGTAGTTAATTTTTGGCGATCAGTATCTGTTAACATACTAAAGTCTTCAAATTTATCAGAATAGATACTTGCTAGTATATCTCTCATTCTACTAGGACGATATGAATTAATACCTGAACTATAACCAATCTCTGAATTATATCTATCATCCCATACATCAGAATAATATTCCTTAAACTCAGGTATCAATAATATTTTATTATCACTTGTTACCTTTACAATTCTAAATAATCCTTTAGAAAGTTCGACATAGTTATTTACATTATCCCCTCTAAAGACATGTTCTCCATTCATTTCATATAAGCCATTACCACTAGTTACTGTTTTATTTTTACTGATTACTGCTTTATATAATTCTTCTGTTTTATATGAATCACCACAATCAAGATATGGAGTATAAATATATTCATTATTTATTTTTTGAACAATTACCTTACCAGTGCACGAAACATTTTTCTTAAGTTTTGAAAGTGGTTTCATTAACTTGTAATCTTCACTTGCTAAAGTAGTAGCGTCTACTTCACTTTTTCCTCCTTCTTCAGAAGGTAACAACACATCTTGAACTTGATAATATTTTATGGCTGCATTTTTTAAGATTTGTTCTACTTGATCATAAGTATAATTTCTTCCTACTATCATTGTTATTAACAAGATTAATATAAATACTAATACTAAAATACCAAAAATAATACCAACTACTCTTAAAAGCTTTTTCCTTGCCTTTTCTTTATCGGAGGTTGGAGTAGCAGATACATTAGTCTTATTTTCTTGTGCACTTCCAGTACCTTCCGTTGATAACTTTTTACCAATATTTCTAAACTTATTAAACATAATATATCACCTATTCATCAAAGAAATCATCAAAGAAATCATCATCATTATCATTATCATCAAGATTTAAATTAATACTAGTATTAACTTCTTTAGAAGGAGACTCTTCTAATTTCTCTTCCTTTTCTTTCTTTCTATTCATCTCTTCTTTTTCTTTATTTAAAGCTTCTTCCTTTTCAAGCTCTGCTATCTTTGCATCTATTTTCTTAACTAATTCATCTACATCAAAACTAGGAGCAACTGGTTGTTTCGTAACCGGTTCTATAGCCTGATTAATCTGTGGTCTACTAGGAGTAGAACTACTTTCCATATTAAATGGAGATGGTTCTTTTTTAGCAAATAAATTTGGTGGTAAAAATGGTGGCATCATACCTCCATTATCACTAGGCATTCCCATATCCGTAGAATTCATCATCTCAAGTAATTTTTTCTTCTTTTGTTCTTTTACAAATGTCTTTATATCAAATGTATGAACCGGAATTTTTTCCCTTTCTATAAAAACTGCCTTAGGATAAGTCTTTCCCCAATTAATTTTAAAGTCTGGTGTCATCTTAGTTTTAAATGGTTGTTTACGCATACGAAGAATAATTGTTTCAAACTGTTTCATTCTTTGTAAGTCTGATACAGTAACAAGTGGAGTTGAAGCAGTCTTATCATCTTTTTTACTCTTAACCTCACCACACATTTTAGAAATTTCTTCAAGAGCAGCAAGCTCTGCTGATATTAAGTAAATAATATTTCCACAGTTACCACGAATAGTTTCAGCTTCCTCTTTACCATATACTTGATTTAACTGAGCATAGTTTTGAATAATCATAGTAAAACGCATATGTCTTGAACGAGCAGCTGTAATCATAGTTGTCATATCTTTTAGCTTAGGCATATTAGCAAACTCATCTAGTAAGAAGTTGGTTCTAACAGGAAGGGCTCCTCCATTTGCCTGAGCAACATCAATTAAAGTTTCATAACACTGTTTTAATAAAATTGTTACAAGTGGATGATAAGTAGTTTTCTCATCTTGAATAACAATAAATAATGCTGTTTTTCTCTTACCAATACCTGCTAAATCTATATCACTATGACTTAACATTTCTGATAAGTTTTCACGTGAAGCAAAAAGTTTTATCTTCTGTCTAAATACTGATAAAATACTACCCTTAGTCTCATTTGGAGCTGATATTGTACTAGAAGCATTAATTGAAGCAGCACTAGCCGGATCTTTAGCATCAAAGTATTCTTTAATATAAGTGCTAGAACCAAACTTTTCCTCTCCAACTGTCGTCATTAAACTAACACTATTAAGGTTAATTTCTTCTTCTTTAGCATCTTCAAATAAACCAAGTACTACACCTGAAAAATAATCAGCACTAGTTTTCTCCCAAAATGGATCAGCATTAGCATTAGAAGAATCATATAAGATATTTAAAGCTAAATCATCAAGTAACTCTATTGCCTTATCTTGATTACCTGACTTATACATATGATATGGAAGTGTTAAAGGATTCCAACCACTACCAGCTTGCGGATTACGAAAGTTTAATACTTGTACATCATATCCTTTTTCGCGTAACATAGAAGCAGTACTTTCATAAATTTCACCTTTAGGATCGGTAATAATCATAGATTCACCATTTTTAGCAAGTAACTTAACAGTTGGTTTAATTACAGTTTGTGTTTTACCAGAACCAGTAGCACCAATAACTAAAGTATGATATTCTCCATCATCTACCCAAGCTTCATTTTCTTTAAGAATTAAAGGAACACCACCAGCAGTAGCTGTTTCCGCCTGTAAAGGAACCATAGTAAGCTCTGCTTGAATCTCTTTATCTTTAGCCCATCTAGAATATCCCTTATCTTTCTTTTCTGTAGTAATACCAAACCCCTTCTCCATTTCAAAGAAATATGATTTAACACTAGCAAACATCCCTATTAAAGCCACTATATAGATTAAAAGTGTCATCCATAAAAATTCTGGAGCAAAAGCAGGTAATGGATTAAAGCCACTAAACACACCTTCAGTAGTAAGTGTATGTAAATTAACTATTCCAATAGCAATAATATATAATAAGAACAATGCAAAAATACCAAATATAATTAAATCATCTTTATCAGCACGTAATTTTAACTTCATGAAAACCCTTCTTTCTTTTTTTGAAACATATTATAACGTAAAACAAGAAAATATTCAAGTAACCATCTAAATTATAACACCTAAATTTAGCAAAGTCTTTATTTATCTTCACAAGATATAACTTTTTGATATTTTTTGCCTTTTAACTGATACATTTCTATACACTGCTTTTTATCACTATAATATCCACAACCAGTAATTATTTCATAAGTACCATTTCCTGTTATATCAACTAAATAAGCAACATAAGCTTGACACATACTATACATTTTATCATAAGTTTCTATCTCTTTTTTTATTATAGAAATATTATTATCCTTTACTATAAAGATAAAGTTAAATATATTTTTAGGACTTCCCGTAGTAAATACATTAGATATGACAAACAACTTTTCCTTTTTATTATCACCATCTAAATCAAAGTTAATTACATTTTTAGTAGTAAAATCCATAGTAACTATATCATTATCATCCAATACTTCTCTTATATATTTTTCATCACTTTCACTTGCTTCTTCTATATCAAACTTTCCATATTTATATTTTTGATTAGTTTTAATAGCAAAGATATCAACTCCTTCTTGATTAATAGGATTTCTATCTTTATCGAAGATATACCATCTATCATTATATAAAAGATAATAGTTACCTAGAAAATCACCATCTTGATAAATATCAAATTCCCTCCAATTGTATTGATTAGTTCTAGTCATATCATGCCATTTACCATTCTCATAATACCATTTAGCATCAGTATTTACTATAATTGATGTTTTATTATGCATATCCTTAAAATGAGGATAAAGGAAGAAGATAAACATTACTACAAAATAACTAGCTAAGAGAAATAATAACACATAATATCTAGTTCTTTTTTCTTTCATAATTTATCTTCCCTTCTATTGTTTTTTAAAACATTGAATTACAGATGTTCTATTCCAATCATATTGTTTCCATAAATTTGTCGCTTTACTACCTGGATCTAACATTTTAATATTTGTACCATTAACACTATCAACGGCTACCCAGTGTTGACCTTGTCCACCTTTAACTTCTACTACACAATATGTATTAGCTTGACTAGTTTTTGTTTTTATAGCTTCTAATTTTTGATCTTTAGATAAACCAGATAAAGTCTGTGTAGACGAAGAACTATAAACAAAATTAGGTACAACTTTACTTACATTAGCCCAGTACAAATTACCACCCGAATCAAAGCCACCAACTTTATTCATTGCCTCTACAAAAGTACCTGGATTAAAGTTAGACTTTAAAGTAGCATCTGTTATACTATCAACGGCTCCACTCTTAGCAATTAACATAGAAATACTAGTAGCAAGACATCCTATGTTACCAATTGATCTAGAGCTATCACTTCCACCACCTAATACTACACTACTCCACTGTGAATCAGATTGTTTCCAAGCAACATAATTACCAGCTGCTGTTCCATCAGAAGAATCAACACAATTACTTTCACTAATAGATGCAACCCCAGGATAATGTTTTAATATTATTTGGGTATAATCCATACCTTGATTAGCCATCGAAATCCAAGCATTTTGATCAGAATTCAAAAAGTTAGTTAGATAAACATTTCCCGAACTATCAAGAGCAACTTTCCCAGATACTTCACTAGCCCATTGTCTTTGTGGAGCATTAGCAGGTAATGGATCAAAGTGTTTAGTAGAAGCGGTATTAGTACCACTATGCATTACAAGATTTTGGTTATTACTAGCACCATTAACACTACACCCTTTATCTGGATCACAATAAACTTGATCAGTAACACAGTTAGATATTTGCAAAATCCATTGACCACTTTCTTCATAGAGTTTTCTTCCACCGGTATTTCCAGAAGCATCTGGAACAGAAAGAGCAAAACTTTTAGCTGCTATTATTTGAGCCTTAAATGCTTCTTCTGGTGATGAAGCTCCAATTTCAGCATAAGCAACACCAAGAGCATACTTTTCAAGAGGAACAAGTTCTTCTCCTTCAATTGGTACACCATAAGTTCCATCACAAATTCCACCAGCTGACATAAGTCTAACCATAATATTATTAGCATTAATAGTACGTTTTTTTATACCTGTACCATATTGTTCAGCATTAATACCCGGAAAATTATAAGTACAGACTGCTCCTGTTACACCAGTTGCAGTAATAGAATCTCTATTCTTATTCTCATCATAATACTCTAAGATACTAAACATATCCTCAACATAACGTTTATAAGTTTCATCATCTTTACCCGGTATTTTATCAGGAAAATATTTATTTTGTAAATTTTCTTTAAAAGTATCTTCACTAAAACTACCATTTTCATCAAACATTAAATCTGCTATCTCTCTAATTTTTGACTTAGTCATATTTTTATAAGAATAATCTTTTCCATAATTAGAAAGAATTGTATAAACAGCACCTATATATTTAGCTTCAAAATTTTTACCATCTTCACTATATTCTTCTTGAACTTCTTTAACTCGTTTTTGAAATGCTTCCTCATCCTCCGAAGTTTTATAATCTTCATTTCCATCAGCAATACCAATTGCACTAGTACTATTAAAAGTAAGCAAAGGCGATATAGCCATAAAGAATATCATCAAAGGAAACAAAGTGATTCCAATTAATAAAATTAATTTAACAATAGGAGACATTTTAAGAAATCCGCTAGCTAAATAAGATAAATTGCCACCCTTTGTTTTTCTATTACCTCCAAACAAAGATTGTCTATTTTCTAGCTCTTCAGTAGTATCACTATCATCATCTTCATTATTATCTAAGAACTTAGGTCTTCTAGGTAAAAATGATGGTCTTCTACTACCAAAGTCACTATTGTTATTCATTCTTTGACTATCACCAGTAGGAGAACCATCCCTCCTTGGTGGTAACTGTGGACCCTTATTAGCTCTTATATTTTTTAGAGCATCATTTGCTTTTTTTCCCATATCCATAACATTTCTAGCTTGTCTACCACCGGGAATTGCATCAATTAATTTATTTTTAGCCGCATCTTTTACTTTATCAAAACTAGATCGTGGACTATCATCATCCATTCTAGTTGGTCTTCTATTCAAACTATCTTGAAAAGAGCCATTAGAATGACCTGCATGTGGAGCATCATGCTTTGGAACATTAAAAGATGAACCATTTTGATTATTTGGCACACCTTGATTAGGATTATTATTACCTAATTTATTTTGTCCATCATTCTGGTTCATCTTTTTTCACCACCTAACTTCTTATATTAAAATCCTCCGCCATCACCAAATGATTCTAACTCTTCTTTGGTAACAACAACGTTTATTCGCATTCGTCTATTTCCACAAACAAACAAAGCTTCACCTTGTGAGTATCTTTTAATACTATCTCGTTCATTATCATTTAAATCAATTAATAGTGATAAATCATCAACAGCTTGTTTCTTTAACCCCATAACAAGATAGTATGATGAGTTATCAAAAATAGCTTTACCTTGCGTAATAACTGCTCTATCTGAGAAATCACTTGGTTGTTGGGTAATAATTATAGTTCCTGTATTATACTTTCTAGCACGACGTTGTACTTGTGCTAAGAAGTCAGCTCCTAATTCATTATTAGCACCTAATAATACGTGAGCTTCATCTACCATTAGAATAGTATTTACACTAGTATCAAGACATAATCCCCAAGCAAAACGTAAGATATTAAAGAACAAAGCATTCTTAGTATTACCTTCAGAGTTCATTAACTCCTTAATATTAAATACCATAAAGTCACTATCTTTTCGAATAGTAGTCTTACCATCAAAGTAGAATTTAAGTTCTGTTACTAATGGTTTAACTTTTAGTTGTAATCTCTGTAAGATATCCTTCTCATGTGTCTGTTCAGGCATTGATAAGATACGTCCTTTAATAGTTGCATATACATCTGTAAAAGTTGGATAATCATTACTAGTAAAATGAGAAAAGTCTGTATCAAAACCAATACCAAATCGCTTATAAGTATCTTGTACTACTTCACTAAACATAGTAAGTACATCTTCAGTAATTGATGGATCATAATATCTCATAAAGGCCTTTAATGATTGTAATGTTCTTGTTAAGACAGTATAACCAAGTCCTTGCTTAATTTCTTCTTCATCAGCATCAATAATAACTTCAAGGGGATTAATCATACCAAATTGTCCACCCTTACCAATATCAACTGTATCTCCACCAAAAGTTCTTGTAATTTCTTCAAGTTCATTTTCCGGATCGATTGCCACTATCTGACAACCATTTCTAATATGGCTTCTAAGTATTAATTTAGCAGCCGTACTTTTACCACTACCAGAAGTACCAAGTATTATCATATTAGCATTATTTCTATTATTTTCTTTTCTTATCTGATATAAGAATTGATTAAATAAAATAACACCACCAGAGAAATCAACTCCAAGTAAAACAGATAAACCAGGATCCTTTATACTATCAAAGATAAAAGGATACATCGCTGCAATAGTTGGAGATGGTATTGGTGTACCTACCCTTTGTTCAACATCTTGTGATGGAAAGATTGGTAAGATACTTTTTAATACTTTTTCTTGTTCAAAACGAAGAGATATAGCACGTAACTCCATAGCATCTAAATAGTTCTTAACATTAACCTTCTTAAGTTCAAGTTCCTCTTTAGTATCAGCTGTAATCATAATATGCATTTGAAAGTCAAAGATTTTAGACTGACTAGAAGCAAGCATTGATACAAAGTACTCTAAACTCTCAGCATCTTGTCTAATCTTTTCCTTAGCTGTCTGATCCTTTTCTTGACGATACTTTTCTCTTAAATCTGCTATTTGTCTATTAATCATCTTAGACATCATACTAAATGGAACTGGTATATGTTTGATAACAATTTTAATACCACTCATAGATGTAAGTGTTGATAAATAACCAGGTGATATATATTTAGGATAAGAAATAATTGTTAAAATAGTGGCATACTTATCACTAATAAAGAAATCACTTGGATTAAAATGTAGTCCTTTAGGAGCTATTTGACTCTTTAAACTTATACTCATAATGGCATCACCGTCCCAAACTCAGTAGTTTTACCTCCATTTAAGAAGTTATCTAAAATTAATCTCAAATCATCATTACTAACTTGTGAAGCATTAAGTCCACAGCTAGCTAATCCATTTATTAGTAATCTAATTCTCTTTTGTAGATTATCTGGATTCTTATCTTTAAATAAGATGTAATACTCTGTATCAACAATACTATTATTCATAAAAGTATTACCCTTTTCTATATCTTGCATAATAATCTTACGAATAGCAGGAGATGGTGTATCATTATATAGCAATTGTAACTGTGACATATATACAGATATATCAACCGGTCTATCCGCTACTACTAACCAGAATTCAAAATCAATCATATTATAAAAGTTTTTCAAACTAATCAAGACATTATCTTGAGCCTGAGCATCCAAGATAAAGATATTTCTTGGAGCTATCTTAACCCCAGTAACTTTATTTTTATCACTACAGACAATCATACCATTTTGAATAGATTCAACTGGCAACCAATCTTCCGTATAAGCACTACCTATTTTTTTTGCCATCGTTTACACACCAACCCTTCCATACATATCTTTGTCTATTTGTTAAAAAAGCATAACACTCTAGGATAATTGTTAATATATTATGATAATTAGGAATAGGAATAATTAGAAAAGTACAAACACCAGCAGGAAGCATAACAAGTACTACCTGCATAGTATCATTCATTGGCATCCAAACTAATAACGTTAGTGTTAATAGTACACCGAATCCAAATAGTATCAAATCAAATCCTCTAAATATTCCTAAGAACAATTCTCCCTTTTTAGTGTTAGCTGGTATTAAATAATTCATCAACTAGTCACACTCCTTTTCATATTAAGGTCTAGGGCCTCCGCCACCAGGACCAGGTCCACCACCAGGTGGATTTTGTCCTGGTGCTGGTGGTGCCCAGTTATTACCATACAAATCATTATTATCAACATCACGTGAACTATTAGGATCCCATCTATTGTCACCTCTAGGATTAGTATCACTTACAGGTCTTCTCCAATTATCTGGAGCACCTGAAATTCTATCAAAACCAGCTTGATGACTAGTTCTTCTACCTCTTGCATTGTACATATCAGGTCTTCTTTCCTCACTATTATTACCAATGAACGGAATTCTTTCACGCAAACTAGGTCTATGCTCTTCTGTAAATGTTGGAGTAAGTCGATGTGAATCTGCAAACTCTTTTCCTTCTTTATACTTAGATTCAGCCTTCTTAGCAGCTGTAGCATCAGCAGCCTGACGATTATAAAGTATTTTTCTCATTTCCTCTTTATCAGCATCACTACCTGTATAAGTAAAGCCATTAGCACTAGCAATAGCACTTAATTGGGCATCAGAAACATTTCCTTTTAAGAAACGATCATATAAATCTTTTGACTGAGCTGCAACAGATTGTTTATCATACATATTGTCTTTAGCAACTTCAACACCCTCACCAGTTACTCCATATCTTCTAGCAAAACGAGTAGCTGAAGCTCTTTGTAATCTTTGATTAGTTGCATTTATAATACCACCTCGAGCTTTTGAATCACCTGTTCTAAGTTGTGCTGCCAAATCACGGCCTGCAGCCCAACCAAAGGGAGCAGCTTTTCCCTGAGCAGCTGCCTGACTAGCTGTACTAAATGCTCCCATAGCAGCAGCTCCCGCTCCAGCTAGTCCGGCTCCTCCAATTATGGAAGCAGTTCCAGCCATCATACTTGAAAGTCCAACATTTCCCATTGGTTTTCCTTTAATACCTAAAATATCCTTAATGAATTGTGGTGCCTGTCTGATAAAAATAAGTATACCTAAAATTATAAACACCATAGCAACACCATAAACAAATGTATAACCTTTGGCATTATCACCAAAAATATCCATACCACCACTCATTACAACTTGAATCAGAAACAATCCAAAATAAACTATAGCAATTCTAACAAACAAATCAACGTAAGTAGAAATTAATGATTTAATCCAATTATCAAAGGCACCGCCACCTTGTTTGGGTGGATTAATATAGGAAATAATTGGAACTGGTGCAACAAGTCGTAAAATAGCCAGTTTAATAGCTCGAACGGCAATATCAACCGTAAACCCAGTAATAATTAGAGTCATAATCAACATTACTAAAGCACCAATAACCGGTGTATAAGCAAACGCATATCTTTTAGCACCTATATCAGCATTTTTACACTCATCATTAATATGGTCTAAAATTACTACTGGTAAGATATTTTCCTCAGCATAATGAGAAGCATTTACTTCAGCAGGACATATAGTATTTTCACATGTTGAAGAGTCCTCACAAGGAGGTTTAGTATCATCTTTAACATTAATTCTTACGAAAACTTTTAGCACAGTAGATGCCATCGCATTTCCTATATCACTTAAATTATTTACGTCCATACTATTGCTAGTGCTATCAGTTGCAGTACCAAGAATTAATTTTGCAATTATATTTTCTGATAAAATTGCATCCTGTGCTTTATATAAAAAGCCAAATAATATTCCGTGCTCATTAATATAAGAATTAAAGCTATGTTGAGCAGCATTAGGAATATTAATCGGTATAACAAGAGTAAGCATAAATAGAGCCGTTACAATTCTAATAGCTATTTTTCCAGCACCCTGTTTTTGGTCTTTAACAAGATCTGGATTTATAATAATATTTAGAATTGACATAGCTAGCTTAAATATCATAATTATTCCTAAAATAAGTTGAATTCTTGAATAAAATACTTTAATTACGTCACCACTTACAATAGTTGCATTAGCTACTAAGAAAAATATTTTATAAATAGCTCCTAACATAGCAACCGCAATACTATCAAAAATAGTTAAAAAGATACGAAAGCCATCTAAAAACATACCAGGCTTACTACTTTCCCATGCAGCTATCATTTACATCAACTCCTTTTATTTTAAACCACAAGTTGGATCACTTATTCCATTTATCAGTCCAAGTAATAGTTCTACAAACGTAGGTACCAAAAACAATGCTAAAGCAGCTATCAAACGAATAACCAATCTTGATTGAGCCTTTTTAAAAGCTTCTTCCTCACTAGATGCAATTGCTTTAATAAAGTCTAAAGCACTAAGTAGTACAACTAGGATTGGTCCGGCTATCTTTATATAATTAAGTAATCTTTGAAGTAGCCAACCAAAACTACCTTCGGTTTTTGTATCAATTAATTGACTACAACTATCATACTTTTGATTCAATCCATCAAGAGTAGCATTATTATTGTACGTCCTATTATCATCAACTACATTACCATTACTATCTACAGTAGATCTATTAGTATCAGTTTCTCCACCGGTATCATAAACAGTTGTCTTAACATTAACTCCTTCTTTTCCATAAGTATCAGACTTAGTATAAATATACTGTGGACAAGTAAATGTATTATTATTATAGAATTTACCTGGCACATCAATCGAAAGAGTGCAATAACCACTAACTACTGTACAACTACCTTTAACTTTATTATTACTTTTTGGTTTTATAGTAATCTCTCTAGCAGATTGTGTTTTATTTGTAGAAGCACTAACAACTTTTCTAACATATTTACATTCTTTAGCAGAAGATGAACTTAGTTTAAATTGTATTCCTGAATTATTAGCATCAGAATTAGAGGTAGTTCCACTAAGCTTAGTACCTTTTAAGTTTGAAGAACATCTACTATCTATAGTTAGTGCACCATTTTTACAATTAGTTTGATTCTTATAGATTTTAAAATTTCCAGAAGTATTTTGTACATAAATACTAATTGAAGGACAACTACCGTCAGAATTTAAAGCAATACCATTCTTATTAGCAAATTTAGCAGGACGAGTTGAAAAAGGTGATGTAGCATTAGTTAAGCGTTTTTCATTATCTCCCGTACTCAAAATGAAATCACCTGTAACAGTAGTACCATCAGTATTAGTTCCGATTAGTTTACTAGTCCAAGAATACTTACATTGAGTTGCAGCAAATACATCATCAGGCATTAAAAATACAAAGGATATTAAAAATAATACTATAAAATATACATTTATTTTCTTCATAAAAGGCCCTCCACAAGAGTAGTCTAATAAATTAGACCAATCAAGATAATTGTATCAAAAAAAAAGAAAAATAGCAATTTATACTTGCTATTTAATATTATTAATTTTTACCAGCAGCATTCCAACAAGCACGCCAATCAGTAATACCTGTAGCTGAATCACCTGCAGCAGTTGAAACCATTGATAAAATTACATTAACAATTGTTACAATAAAGAATACTGCAACTGCATAGATACAACGTTTAATAAGCTTACTTTGTGCCTCTTTAACTTGTTTTTCATCTGAAGCAATAACAGCTTTTGCTAAATCTAATGTTCCAAGAACAATTAGGATAATTGGAATACCAATTTGTAAAATAGGAAATACACCTCTACGGATAATTTTAACTAAAAACAATAAACCATGACAAGCTTGGTCATTAATAGGACTAACATTTCCTAATACTTGTACTAAACTTAATAAATTCATATCACTTTCTCCTTCTCACTTATTATAATATAAAATTTAGTATTATTTGTCAATTATTAACGTTTGAATAATCCAAAAATCTTTCCTTCTTCTTTTACCTCATTTTTATTTAAAAGGCCTAACTTGGTTAAAAAGTCAGCTATTATCGGACTTCTTTCTCTATCATTTAATGGAGGAATATTATAGAAGACTTTAGTTCGTCCTTCATATTCAAAATCCATGACATCTTTATTAGTTAATAAACTTTGATTTAATACTATCTTTTTTCCTCTTAATTCTTCAAATATCTTTCTATTTCTTAGCATCAATTTATTAAGCCGAATACTAGATGGTTCTAAAAGATATAACACATCCCCACATACTCCATCATTGTCCGAATCATTTAAGTCAATAAGTATTACTGAAGCATCCTTGTGCTTAACAATTTCTGTCATCAAATCAGAATCATTAGTAGAAATCATATTTTTATCATTGAAATATAAAAAATCATGTTTATTTATTTCAAGTGCTAAAACACTCATTCCATATGTTTGCTCAAGTTCTTTTTTTAACATGTAAATTAAGGTAGTAGAACCTGCATGATCCGTAATATTACGAATACCAATTATTTGATTACCACTCATTACTTTTTCATTAATTGTACTAGAAAGATTATTAAGTTGTTGAATATGGGCAACATCTTTATAAGTATTAGGATGCTCTAAACAATACTTAACCCCATCTAAATTAGTAGTAAAATTATAAATACCCATAGAAATAATCTTAGATAAATAACTACTAGATGTAGATATTGTATTATTTGGTAAAACCAATATAATCTTTTCTGCATCAAGTCCAATAGATATTTTCTGTATATTAGTAATATTATCATAATCTTCAATAGCCGTAATATCAAGGATCATTCTAGCATAAAAGAAGTTCTTAAACATAGAAACAATTTCCTCTGCCGTATGAACTCCCTCTACACTTTTCATGACATCAATATCAAGGTGGGATAACATTTCTCTAGCTTCATTTGCAATTATAACGTACATGTCTTTCCTCCTACCTATTCATTGATTGACAACCATTTTTAGCATAAACTGTCTTTGTTTCACCTTTTACTGCCAAAATATCAGGTAACCCTGTAAAGATTCTGTTAAGAATCGGAATATCCATATTTACATAAGTTTTAACACCGTAATAAACTCCTCTATACGATGCATCATCAGAAGTAATAGTATTATCACCTGTATTATCAAAACATTTAATGCAGTAACCATCTTGACCATTACAATACCAACCATCGACATTGTTATTATTTCTAACAAATTCTTGTTGTACTGAAGAAAGACCATATCCTGCTGTTTTAACTAATGAACTGATTCTCTTAGCAGCATTATCGCCTTCTGAAAATCCTTCATTTTCTTCAACAATATTGATAATCTGATTCTTAACTCTAAATGCACGAGTATAATTGACAGAGTATGCCATATACCCATTAACTAATATAACAAAAACTAAGATAATTTGTAATGAAAAAACTCCACCAATCGCATCACGCATTTATATACACCTCTTTACCTTATTGACCAACAATATTAAATTGATAATTAACCTTTTCCTGGAGTAGCTGGATTAACAGTATTAACTTGTGAATTAACATTTTTATTCCATTGATTTTGGATATTTGGTCTAATAACTGTTGGCCAAAACACTGCAAAGAATGCAGTAATTACACCAATTAAAACAATAGTAACAACTGTCATATTTAATTCTCCTGTTGCCTCTTTCATCTTATCTTATCTCCTTTCCTATTGTATAAAACAATTATAACAAATAATTAATAGTTTGTAACTATTTTTTTTATCTTTTTATACCATCATTGTCATCATAGAAACTAAAATAATTCCCATAACACTAACACCAGTTACAACAAGCATAATCATTGTCTGTTGTTCCATATGATTAAGTCTTTCTTTATACTTAGTCTCACGAGCTTTAGCTTGTAAGTTAGATACTGTCTTAGAAAACATTAAAAGTCTTTCTTGTTTTCTTTCTTGACCACCTATACCTAAACGATAAAGTAAACGCATCATTCGCATAGAATCTCTTACTGGATATTCATTAGCAAAATCCATATATGGTTGAATAGATGAATCACCTGCATTAATCTTTTCAATCATATTTTTAAGACCAGGTTTAAAAATATCAGGAGCATCTGAAATACTTTTACCAATAGCTACTGGCACAGTATAATGCTGAATTAATATTTCCAAACTCTTTAGATAGTATGGTAACATTATATCTATTTGATACAAATGTTTTTTATAATAGCTTTTTAATCTCATATAAGGATATTTAAAAGCAACAAAACCAATTACTACTGCTAATAAAATATTTAATAAACTTATAGTGTTAAGAGATATAAATAAAACTACAAAGATAGTTACAACACCAATATTAATTCTTTTTTGAAATAAAACATTACTATCTGCTTTATCACCATATTTAGCAGATACTAAAAAGTCATAATCATCTTCTCTTAAAAGATTAAAATATTTAGAGTTATCTTTTATAAACTTATCTTTATCAATAGTATGATTATATAGTAATACTGCTATAATAATAACCGCTACAACAATTACTTCCATATCTATTCAACCCCCACATTCTCATTATAATATTTTTCTCCTTTAATAAGGAAGTAAGCATTGAAGATAATAATTCCATGTAATACCCATCTTACATAATTTTTATCTATTAAGGCCAAGTAGTTTTCTCTACCTAACATATACTGAACAAGCATAACTAGTAAGTATAGAATAACACCATATCTTAAGAACTTTTTATGAAACTGTGCTCTATCCATTCTATCACGGTAAACACTTTCAACTAGAGTATCGATATCTAACTGCATGTTTTCTAAACTTTCTCCTGTATCTCTTGCTCCTTCTTTAGTTATTTGTAAGAATAACTGATGCATATTTTTAACTATATAATAAGGATATTTTTGATTCATATATTCAAGTGCCCCATCAATAGAACCATTTTCATAAGCCATATCAATCATAACGTTAACATCTGCTAAAACAGGATCTTCTAATACTCCTGAGTCCCTTACTCCTTCTAATGATTTAACAAAAGATTGAGTAGTAGCAAATTCCATAATAACGTTAGTTGTATAAACCTGAATCTGTTCAAAGACAAATTCACTATAAATTCTCTTACAACGTAAATATGCAAGATATGGAACTGATAAAACAGCTGCTCCTACATAAAATAAACTTACTATTAAATTATAAAAATATAAGTATGATACTACTCCAGCAAATCCACCTAAAAGAACTACTTGAATAGTATATTGTTTAACCGTAAATTCTTGTCCTAATTCCTTAGCCTTCTCCCTAACCATTTTAAATGAATAAGGAGCAAATTTATCATATAAAATTTCAACTTGTGAAGTTATATATTTTGAAACATTCTCTCCTTTATAATTTCTATAAAGAATTATAGTTACTCCAATTATAATTAATAAGAAAAGTACCATACATATCCTCCTTCCTATAACACCTCATTTGGAAATGGAATCTTTGGTAAAGATATATCATCTTTTTGTACTTGTACTGTATTAGTATTAGTATTATTAACATATGGAATTGACTGATTACTATCCATTTTTTTCAATTCATCATCCATATTTTCCATTGAATCACTATTAGTAAGTAAATTACTAATATCAATATTTTGATTTTCTAAATAAGTAAGTAAGTTTTTACTTGGCATATTCTGAACTGGTTTTTTACCAAAAGTTTTTTGATAAAGGATATGGGTAATTGGTTTATTATTTTCATCTACATAAAACTCTACTACTTCATCTACCTCACGATGGAATTTTCCATATTCTTTACTATAATAAGCTTTGATATGTACACCCAACTGAATATAACGATAAATTGTCGTTAAGAACTGATCAACATCAATATCAGTTTCCAAAAGTGAGTATAAACGATAAGGAATAGCACTAGCTTTATCAGCATGGATTGTTGATAAGATATTATGTCCTGATGAAATTGAATTTCTTACAGCAGTAACTGCTTCAGCACTACGTACCTCAGAAAGTAATATCCACTTAGGATTTTGTCGCATACAAGTAACAAGTACATCAGTATAGCTTGCTACATTATTAGTCTTCATTGCTACAATATCACGATGAGGGAATATCTTATCTAAGTGAAGTTCTAGTGTATCTTCAATAGTAATAATTTTTTCGTTCTCTTTAGTATGACTAGCTAAGTATTTAACAAACTCAGTTTTACCAGAACCAGTTTCACCACTTACTATTATATTACAGTGTCCTTCAACACACTTTATTAATATATCATGTATATTAGCTGTAAAATAATCTTCAGCCAATAATTTTTCTTTAGATAATCTAATCTTTGCTGGTGTTTTACGAAGAACAGCAGCAATACCATTAGTAGCGATTGACTCATGAACAAAGTTTAAACGAAGCTCTGCACTTTCAGCATCCAAGAATGGTTTAGCATTATTGAATGTTGTACCCATTACATTGGAACACTGAAAGGCAAGTTTCTCCATAAATGCATCAGTAAGTCCTGCTACTTCTACTCTTTTAGAACCATAAGTTAAAGAACGAATCCATACTTGGCCATGATTAGAATAAGAAATATCAGTTATATCATCATCATCTAGTAAAGGCTGTAACACCCCAAAGTCTAATTTATCAAAAATAGATCCGTTCATTGTAATTCCTTCTTTCTTTTTATTGAGTTGCTAAGTCAGCTTCAGTCATAGCAGTTACTCTATTGATAAAGTTCTTTAAATCATCATTAGAGATTTTAACATCTCCAGGTTTTTTCTCTAAGCTTTCATTGGTTGGTACTGGAATAATCTCAGAATCATATGCTCTTAAGTATGATGCTTTACGAAGTAAGATATGGTACTCTTCTGGTACAGCAAATATTACTTGAGATGGAGTTCTATTTTCTTCAGTATTAGCAAATACTGATTGACCATTACCATCATAAACACCCAATACTTTAACATTTTCTAATAATTTACCAACCATAATTTTATCATTATCTTCAGTTATAGTTTGATTGCTATCAACATGGTTCATAACTTTTAGATATATATCTATATAGTTACCTGGAACAATTGAATTACTATAAGTACTTGCCATATCAACAGATAAGTTATATAAAACGTAATTCTTAGGATAATCAAGAATAATACTTCCTGGAAGTGACTCTTTACTAACTACACTTCTTCCATAGAATAAACTACCTTCTGGAATTACACTATCTATAGCTGAATACATATCTACTACATCTGCTTTCTTAGTAATTACCTCTCCCTTTAACATTGCAGGAGGTACTTCAATAGTTCCTATCAATTCCTCTTTTATTTGTGTACCTGCACTAATAGTTTTTAAAGCATAAGGTACACTTACTGGATTAATAGCATTTTTAACACGAGTATTATAACCAACATATAATACTATTATTGCTAATACTACTCCTACTACAGTAACAGTATTTTTATTAGCAAAAAACTTTTTAAAACCTACACCAATATTGTTCATATTATCATCTTCCCTTCTATTCTTAACTAGTAGCTAAGGCTTTTGTATAAACCTCATCTATTTTACTATAATCTAGTTGTCCAGCATTAGCTAGCTTTGTAGTTAACTCATTAGACTTATAATCAGTTTCCATAATACTACTTATTTTATTTGATATTTTTAACTGATCGCCATTAAAACTAGTTGATGTATCAGAATCAATCTTTATAGTTACTTTAGGTGGAGTTTCATTTATATCATAAATTTTAATATCATAATCTCTATTATTAGAAACGTTTTGGGCGAAGCGGCGCACAAAACTTTCTGTAAACTTTTCTTTATCCATTCTGTATAGTCCACCGCTTAATCTATAATACCCAATATCAATTGCATCAACCATAGCTGCTTCTGTTGTTTCTTTTAATAGATAGTAATCTAATTCATTTCCTGTTTGATAACTTGAGGCAATATTAACAACTCCAAACGTAAACATTGCAATCATTATAATACCAACTAATAGCATTGCTTTATTCATCTACTAATTACCTCCTTCTACATTACAAGTAGTTGCACTTGTTTGATTGTTACATCCAAGAAGTCCACGTTTTAAGACAACTGTATTTCCAAGTTTATCTAATAATTTACTTCTATATACTGTAACACCCCAAGTACCTTGACCACTTAATCTATTAACTGCTGTACCATTATCAGAGTTATTATAAGTCTTTCCTTTATTATATCTTCTAATGGTTGTCATAGCATCCTTAGTTAATTTAATTTCATAATCAAGATATTTATTTTCACTACCTTCATCGTAAACTTTATCACCAGTCTCTTCAATGGCTTTAATTAGTGTCTCTGGATCAACTTTATAATTTGTATTATTAACATTTTTAGCTTTGCTGCTCCAGTTAAATCTAGCTTCACGATTAGGGAACATATCATCTAAATTAACAGAACGTACTTTTACATTAGATGATATTCCTCCTGAATCATCACCATCATCACACTTATCACCAACGCAATCACCTGAAGTAGGATTCTTTATAGCAAAGAAACATGAGAAATCAAACTTCCAACCAAACACACCATAATTCTTAATCTTACCTGTAATATTATAATTATTAATACTTTCTGGTTTTGCTACTGTATTAGTATCATCTATTTTATAATTATACCAATCAACATTAACTTCTTTAGTTGATAAACTAGTACAGTATGAATTTCCAATAGCTACATAGAATGGTAAATCTTCTTTTTTAATTTCTACTTTAGTTTGACCTGTTTTTACATTGATATAGTTTTTAGGGAATGAAAGTGTTGTATGATAATCATAACAAGTATTACCATCCCTACATGCTGGTGTACCAGAATTTTTACAAGATTCCTTATCTTTACAATATGCTATATATTCACTAGAGTTTGGATCTAGATTACTACAATATTCTTGATTTTTATTTTCACATTCTCCAGTTATACATAAACCATTGGTATTAATTATCATACTAGGGAAGCTTCCACTAGAACTACTCTTATTTCCTGCTTTAGCCTGATCAATAGTTTGTTTTGATTTATACTCTTGTCCTAAGTTATTACCTGTATTTTTGCTAGTTTCATCAGTTTTTATTACATAACTACTACTCTTTGTAAGACATGCATTGCTAGATGCTATACACTTTTTCTTAGCTGCTTTGTAAGCTGTTTTTTCAGCATTATAAATTTTAACACTTTGAACGTTTGTTACAATGTATTTTTTATTGCCAGGGTAATTCTTAGGAATATATGAACAAGTATCTAAAACTGAACAAGTAAGTCCACATGGGCGAGCGGTTTTTTCGCCACCCCTTACCCATCGATAAGATGTCATTTTTAAAGGCCCTGCGTTTTGAATTAATCCTGTCTCTTCAACTTTTGAACCAGATGGAGCATATTCAAGATATCTACCATTAAATACTCCGTGTGATAAGTAATTACCAGAAACCATCTTGATAGTTTGAATAGTTTCTTCTAATGTTCTAAAGTAATAATAGTTAATCTTACTTTGGCAACCACCACTACTCTTCCAATCATAAGTTCCACCAGTTACATTATATACAAAATAACCTTTAGTAGGAGTCCACTCATAGCCGGCAGTACTGCCATAATAACCACCTGGTAAATATTTTTTAGATTCATATACTCGTTTAGCGATATCCTCAATTTGCCCGTCGGTTAAAGACGTTAAGCTCGCTAAATAAGAATCACTATAACAAGAAACAGTTTTCCAAGTTCCATTTTTTGTCTTAGCAACTTTTACTTTCTTTAAATCACTTTCTGCTTTAGCCATAACCTGTGGTAAAACATTATTATCTTTCATGGAATTAAGATTTTGAATAGCTGTAGTTTTGTTAGCTGATTTTGATGAAGTTTTAGTAGTTGTATTTTTTGATTTACTATAAACTTTATTGTAACACTTATTTATACAACTTTGTGTATAGTCTCCACCATCACACTCTTCAATACAACTATCAAACGAATCATTTGGACCACCTTCATCTTTACCACCAGTACAATAAGTGTTTGCTATACATCCCTTATATCTAGTAGGTACAGGTCCTGCATACCGTGAAGAACAAGTTGTCTTTGTTTTAATATCAACCACATAACTGAAACACATACCAGACTGAGTTATTACAGGAGGATCAAGTGTAACAACAACATCTTCTCGACAAGTTGTTTTACAATTTCCAGTATTACTAACAATGCCCTTATAAGTATATTTCTTTATTGTTTGACCATCATTTTTTCCATATTTGCAACTTAAGCTATTATTTTTAGTCGGATCAGTAACTTTAATAAACGATGTATCTGTTAAATCTTCAACAGGAAAGAAATTGTTTGGTAAATCACTATTATCTAAATCACCCTCTTCTTCATCAACCTCATCTGCTAGTTCTGCTTCTGGAGTAAAGGTATACTCTTTCGTAGCTTCACATTTTTCTGTCACAGTATTAAATGAAGGAGCTGCTGTAAATTTGAAGATAATTGTCGTTTCACTAAGACCTTTTGCTTTATCAGCTAATAAGTCTAACGATATATTACCATTCTCGTCAGGAGCAGTTGTAGGATCATTTTCACCAGCACTATTATTAACATAAACCTTAATATATTGTAAGTATTCCTTTTTTAGACTGAATGTTTTAACATTGCCATTTGATGTAAATGGTAACCCACTAGAACTCAAGTTAAAATATGTATCGATATATGCTTGTGGATCTGGACAGTTGACAGCATCTGCTTTTGATGGACCAACCATAAGACAAATCAAAATGATGACAAAAATCAAAATTTTGTTAAACTTCTTCATCCGTAACACCCTCTTTCAATATGTTATTAATCTTCACATAGTTTTTATTAGTCTTAACTTTAGCAAGTTGCTGCTTTTCATTAACCCTTAATTTTCTTGCGTCAACTCTAAAAGTATAAGAATCATTTCCACCATAAAATCTTGTACACGTCATTAAACTTAACAGTTTATCTGTTTTATTAACTGATACATCCATATCAAACATACTTTCTTTTATAGATTCTTTTATATACTCATCTTGTTCTAACTCAGTATAAGTATCCTTAAAAGCTGCCGATTGATTATTTTTTAGTAGAGCAACCGCATATATTCTATAAATATCAGTATTTCCTTTTTCATTTGTATAAGCTATATACTGATTTTTAGCAGTAAAATCTTTGTAAATAAAACTCATCAATTGTTCAAATCCAGTCATGGTAGCATCACCAACAATTGGGTGTTTAGAAACGTTTCTAATATTATGAGAAACAAAGCTAACATGATTGCTTCTTGAATCAGGGCTTGAATAAATCCAAGCATTATTGTACTCCCTTTCTGGAACATCTGCTGTTGCAGTATCTTTTACTAGCGGTAAATCGATATTAGTTCCTCCAACAGTCAACCATCCGATGATAGTATCACCATATTTTTTAGCATCTTCTATTTGTTTGGTCTTATCACTCGGAGTAAATTTACTGATGTTTTTGCTTATTGAGATAAAATATAAGCAAAAACAGAGGAAAAATATAAATATTGCTAATAAAACTATTTTCTTCTCTTTTTTCATTGTCAATACCTCTTATCTATTTAGCAACCTTGCACATTGTCGTTAAGCAATCGCCTGATTTTATATAAGTATCCTTATCAAGATAAACCTTTAATTTAACCCCGGCTTTTCGATCTAGCTCTTTATAATAGAAAGCTGTAGTACCATCCATATCAATCAAAGTCTTATTTTCTTCCTCTTTTGATGCTTCTATCAACCAATATGAATTGCCTGAATCATTTATAGCCGCACTAAATAATTCAAATACAGAAGGAATAGATAATTTTAAACTATATTTTTTAGTATCATGATTTCCTTTGTAAGTGACTAGCTTATCATAAATCGGAACAGTAACATCTTTCTTTACTAAATAACTAGTATCAATATATTTCAATAAGCCATTATTAATCTGATAAGCTATATTACCTTTTTCTTTTGGATTGTAGATTTTTACAGAACTAGCTATATCATAGGAAATCTCTATTGGTTGCCCATCACTTTTTAGCAATACATTACTCATAATAAGTTTTGTTGTACCGTCTTTTTCATGTCCTGCGACCCTAAAACTATAACCAGAGTAATTAACTGTTGTACCAATATCAAGTTTGCTAACCTTCATATTTCGTTTCACTTTTTGTTCGGTTCCTATTAAATATGGATCATCACGTTCCCCAGTACCACCAGTTATCTTAGTATCCTTTTTCAACGTAATAGCAGGCCTAATATTAAGTAAAACATTATCTTTATAAGCCTCTGTAGTGTTAGACTTAACAGACCAAACTTTATTATTATTATCAAAGTTATTGTACCAAGTTCTAGCCATTATCTCCAAATAAGTATTTTTTTCATTATCTAAAGAATTTACATAGTCTTGTAAAGATAAAATACCTACATTTTTAGCTTTACTATATCTATCACATGTAGTTTTTCCTTCGGTATAAATATCATCACACCATTTAGATTCAACTATTAACTTTTTACTTTTATTATTAAGTAAAGGATAGAAATAATCATTTAACCATTCATCCATCGAACTACCATCAAATCTTCCTTTATTACTATCATAATCTATATTAGCTAAAGGACTATCACTAACAATTGTTACAGTATCATCACTATTGACTTTAACAATTCTAAAGAGAATATTATTAAAAGTTATATAGTTATCAAAGTATCTTCCTTGATAATAACCATTAGTATTCTTAGTAGCTTCTTTTGAAATGTAACTTAAGTTTTCAATTACTTCTACTTCTCTTGTAACTACCGTTTCATTATCTAAGCTATCTGCTACTGTATAAGTTATTTTATAAGTACCTATTTCGTTAGTATTTACACTACCTTCTATACTGACTTCTTCTTTCTTTATTTCTCCATCAGTTTTATCCTTTACTGATAATACTCCAGGTTCAGTATAATTTTCTCCCTTATTGATAGTCATTTTTTTAGTACCATTTAAAGTTATAACTGGTCCCTGATAATCAACATTGCTATGCTTACTGCCACATTGTAGATGAGTATAATAAGTAGCTGCTCCATTTTCTATTCGCATTTTTACGTTACTTTTATTTAAATTACAAATATCTTTTTTTATTTTTAGTTCATCTAAATATTTTTGTCTTATAAGAACCGCTAGAGATACAGTGGAAACCCTACCCTCTGCCCTTGGTAGATTTCGCATATTAATCTCAAAATATCTTTTCCCAGCTTCACTTAACAGTTTTTCATTATGCCTAAATGCTTTAGCTGGATAAAACACATAACTCCACAAAAGAAATAATACTAATATAATAATTACTGCTACTAAAATAATTTTAATATATTTTTTATTCTTCATTTTCAGTTCCTCTCTATTTTTTCAAATGATAAATATATCTCTTCCCGTCTACTGTATAAATTAAATCAATTTTATTTGCATCTTTTAGCGTTAGTGGAACTTTAAAGTACAATGAGTTACCAGTATAGTCTTTACCAATTGCATCAATACAATCTATCTCACTACTAGTACCACCCTTATCTTCATATCTAATTTTAGCATACTTAGTTGAAAAGTCAACAAAAAGTTTTGAGTCAAAGTAATCACTTACATAATCAATTTGTAATATTGCTTTATTATAAGAACTAACCGTATCTTCTAAAACACTACATCCATTAGGCAAGCATTTATATGAGTAGTATATAGCATTATCACCCACTAAATAATTAGTAATTGTAAAGTCCTTATCACCAATTGATAGTTTTTCATTCATATTCGTTTCTAAACCCTTAGTTATTTTTTGATAATCATTTAGTTTAAGTTTTACTTTTCTTAATAAAAATGAGTTATCTAGTCCTTGATAGTATAAAGTATAATATCTATTTTTCCAGTTCTTATCAACACGATATATAAGAATAAAATCTTTAGTTTCATTATAATCAAAGGAAGAATTATCATATACTTTACCATAAGCAGAAAAATAGGTTTGATACTGAGGAACTCTTTCTCCTTCATTACTTCTATTTACTAAATGAAATCTATCAATATACATCTTTCTCTTACCAGCTAAATTTTTAACAGATAATTTAACTATTACATAGGAATAATCCTTATCAATTAAATCTCCATTATCCTTTCTATTAGTTATATAACTATCTTTAACTGTCATTTGGTAAAAGTTAGATTGAAATGTCTCATTTTCTTTATAAATCTTATGAAGAATACCAAAATAATAATAAGTATAACCTATTAGTACAACGATAATTATAGAAGCAATAGTATTTACAACAAATTTATGTTCAAAATAAAGATACTTTAAGCTTCTAATTAGTTTATTATATAATCTTTTAATTTTATCTTTATCAAACTCAAAATTTATTTCAAACTCTTCTCTATCTTCTTCTTTTATTTCCAAATATTCTTCATCATTTTGAAAGCCAAATTTCTTAAGATCTATTCCTATCATTCTGATTATAAGTAGTAAGATAACAACAAATTGAGGAAGATAAGCAATAAATAACAAATCTCTTCCAGCCATTATTTTGGTAATATCTGAAATATCATTATAAGTCATAAAGAAATTTCTAATGTACATCATTACTACTAATAAAAATACATAGTCAAAGAATGGTAAAAGATAGGTTTTCCAGGGTTTCTTTTTATGCCTTAGTAATACCATTAATATTAGAAAGACTACCAAACAAAGAAGGATAACAAAAACAGGTAAAAATCCAATATATCCATTAATAGACTCTAACTCCGTATTATAACTTTCTGTTCTAATAAACTCACTTACAAAGCTTCTTAAAGCACTAGTCTTATAGAATATATAAAAACTAAGTCCTAATAATATAAGGTGGATTCTTTGAAAGTACTGTATCAAAAATGCATAAGGTTTTCTTAAAATCATCTAATCAACACTCCCCTATTCTTTACTATTTAAAGTATAGCATGAATATTTTCAGATGTAAATTATTTACAAATACTATTTTTTACTGTTATAATTATTTTCGAGGTGTAAGTTTAATGAAGAGAAAAGGTATTATTCTTTTAACGATTTTTATTGGTATTTTATTTCTAACTGGCTGTTCTAGTAATTTAAACACAGTAAAAGAAATTGATTTTGCTACCTTACAAAGTAAGATAGATAACAAAGAAACATTTATCTTAGAAATTATCCAAACAGGATGTTCTCATTGTGAAGAATTCTCTCCCAGATTTAGAAGAGTTTTAGGTGAATATGATTTAACTGGATATTCAATTAATTTATCTAATTTAACTGAGGAAGAAAAAGACAAACTTTATGAAATAACCGAAGTCGACGGAACGCCAACTGTCTGCTTCTTTAAAAAAGGTAATGAAGAAGTAATGAACAAAATAGTTGGAGCAGTTAGTAACAAGGAAGTAGTTAACAAGTTAAAAGATACTAAATATATAAAGAATTAAGTACTAGCTTAAACACTAGTATTTTTATTATGAAAAAAAACTTGATAAATTATTTTTTACCAAGTTTTTTAATTAATTGTTATTTTATACAATGGTTACATGGTCTGTTCCACAACCATCAAACATATATGTTATATTAGTAGATGAACCGATTACCCATTTACTAGAAACTGTTATTTCAGTTAATTTTGAACATCCATTAAACATCTCACTCATATTTGTTACATTTGATGTATCAAAACTTGTTAAATCTAAGCTTGTTAAACTAGAGCAACCAGCAAACATTCCCTCTCCCATTTGATTTCTATATCCCATTGTTGTAACATTACTAGTATCCCAAGTAGAGATATTTAATTTTGTTAAACTTTTACATTCAAAGAATACACCATTCATATTTGTTACTTGTGATGTGTCAAAATTGCTTAAATCCAAACTGGTTAAAGAGTGACAACTAGCAAACATACGAGATAAATCAGTTACTTTTGAAGTATTAAAATTTGATACATCTAAATTTGTTAAATTATTACAATTTCTAAACATATTGCTCATATCCGTTACTTTTGAGGTATCAAAATTGTCTATAACAAGGGATGTTAAGTTTTGACAAGCTGAAAACATAGATTTCATATTAACAACATTTGACGTATCAAAGCTACTTACATTAAGTGATTTCAAACTAGTACAACGTAAAAACATTTCAGACATATTTATTACACTCGAAGTATCAAAATTGCTCAAATTTAAGTTTGTTAAACTGCCGCTTCCCGAAAACATTCTACTCATATCTGTTGTTTTTGAAGTATCAAATGCTGACAAGTCAATAGAAGTTATAGCATCAAAGTGACTAAAGTAGTTTACCATACTTTCATTTGCAATGATTCCTTCTTTTCCACCTATTGTTACTTTATAAGTTCCATTTCCTGTTCCATCATCTTCAGAATAAGCCATTACTGAACCGTCTCTAGCCTCTGATAAATCCCAACTTTCTATAGCAGTAGTTGGTACTTCATTATCATTCTTTGTTACTATTGATGTAGTTTTTAGCCAATAATCACTTGTATGAAAATCTGTTTCTGGAGGGTTATCATTTTCAAGATCAGATGCTGTTGCATAAGCTTTCAACTTACTACCTTTTGGTTCTTCTTTTACTTTTCCATAGACATTTACTCTAACACTGAATGATAAATCTCCTCCATCTCCTTGTTGATTATATGACTCATCTACATACATTCTAAGACGATATTTATTAGTTTCACTTGAACTCATCGTACCTGTTGCTAGACTCATCATTCCAGATGGTCTTCCCGTTTTTGTATTTTCACTTGTCTTTACTGTAAATACTTTAGGTGCCATTACTTGTGATTCATTATTACTATCATCTAATTTAGTTAGATAAAGTTTAATATACTTTCCATCTATCTTCTTAGATGCTGTTGTTATATCTTCGGCTGCTATCTCCCAGTTGATATTAGTAGTACCAGTGATTGCTGATTTAACTGTGAAGTCTAGATACTCTCCTTCTGTTAATCTTACCTTTCCAGTAGCATCTGTTGTTGGTAATGCTCCTGTCATATTGATAACATTATCTGACTCAGTATATTCCATCGTTATAGCACCTGTTGTAATAGTATTTAATTTACTACCAGGTCCATTGAACTGAAATGCTGCATAACTGATTCCTACTATCATTAGAACTAATACTAAAGTTAGTCCAATTGATAGAATTAATTGTTTTTTATTATTCATTTTTTCATCCTCACTCCTTCTTTTTTATTTACACTAAAAAAACAAGATACATATTACTACCTTGTTATTAGTGCATGATAAAAAAAGATAGAGTTACTGTCTAATGTCACCCCCCCCCATATTAACTGTTGGTTAACTAAAAAGGTGCTTATACTTGTTGATTGACAAATTAAAATATGCATCATAAGTAACACCTATCCTTTCTTATCTTATAACTAAATTCTATCACAGAGTGGCGTGATTATTCAACTGTTTTTTGATTTATGATAATAATGTGTTCTTTTACTTTTACAATTCACCTTATGATAATAATCATAACAACATAGTAAGTTCTTTTTTACTTAAACCAGTATACTTCATTATTTTATCTAAGGATTCTTTCCCTTGAAGCATTATTTTTGCTATAGCCAGTTTTTCTTTATTTGCTCCAGTTTTTTCTCCTTCAGCCAGTCCCAAGGTTTTTCCTTCAGCTAGTCCCAAGGTTTTTCCTTCAGCTAGTCCCAAAGTTTTGCCCTCGGCTAATCCATCATCTCTGCCACTAGCATATTCAGAGTTTTTCTCTTTTCTAATAACTGCTTCATAGTCATAGTAAGCATTAAATTCATCATTTAATTTTAGTTTTTCAAGTTCGCTCATTAATATTAATCCCTCCTTATAGTTTCCTACTATTTCTTTTAATTCTTCCATGCTCTCATTGGTTAAAATAGAACACAGTGTAGCAAGCTCATTCTTACCATTATACTTAATGCCTTTAAAGTTACCGAGATATATCTCATAACTTTCCACACCATCTATTTTAGTATGATAAACATTATCTCTAAAACTGTAAGTGACTAACTTAGCATCTTTCTTTTCAAAGTAAGAATTGTTTAGACTTATTTGCACGACTTTTCTAGCCTTGTAACTATCTCCAACATCATATCCACTGCCTGCTAATCTAAATAGATAATTATATTGTTTTCTTCTTGTCCAGGTTGTCACTTCATAATTAACTTCTAGATTAACAATGGTAGAATCTTTCTTAAATAATAAATCAAGCCGATAATCTTTTATATGATTACCAGTATTTAACTCTTGATCTATTAACGTATAATCACTAAGATCTATACCAGTTGCCAAATAAATAAGCCTATAGATGATATACCTTGTATCAGTACTCTTTACTAAATACTTTATAGTAGTATCGTATAATGGTTTTATAAATTTTTCTGTCTTGGCCATATGCCCTCCTTTCTCCCGAACAAGTAGATAAAGGATAACAGATATGTATATCACTTTGCAAACAGCCAATTTTCAAAATTCACCCTTCAAAATTAGGTGTTTTATTAAATAGGGCCCCTCAATTTAGTAAATTCAGGGTATATTTTTACCTGGATTTGCAAAATTAGCATCTAACAAAAAAATTTTCAATTATTTTATATCATAGGTACTTATCTATTACTACAGTTCTAGAATAATTTATTAAAATTTTAACTTTTCCCGTACTAATTATTTTAGTCACAAAAAAAGGCAGGGATAATTAATCCCTGTCTAGTAGTAAATTACTACTTTTTCTTTTTAGCATCAAATTTTTTTCTTTCTTCAGTATTTAGTATCTTCTTACGAAGTCTAATATTATTAGGAGTTACTTCTATTAACTCATCAGAATTGATATAATCAAGAGCATATTCAAGTGTTATCGGACGAGGTCTTTTTAAGACAACTGTATGGTCACTTCCAGCAGCTCTTGTATTAGTTAATTGCTTACCTTTAGTAACATTAACTGCTAAATCGTTATCACGATTACATTCACCAATAATCATTCCTTCATATACTTCACAACCTGGTTCAATAAACATAATACCACGGTCTTCTAAGTTTCCGATTGAGTAGGCGGTTGCTTGCCCACTATCAACTGATACTAATACACCTAGTTTTCTCTCACCAATATCTACACTCTCATATGGTTCATAAGATGAGAATGTATGGTTTATTATTCCATATCCCTTAGTCATAGTCATGAAGTCAGTCATAAAACCGATTAATCCACGAGATGGAATTTTATAGTTAAGTCTTACTTGATTTTCAAAGTTTTCCATGTTCTGTAGATTTGCTCCACGTAGTCCTAATTGTTCAATAATAGAACCAACACAGTCTTCTGGTATTTCGATTTGTAAATCTTCCCATGGTTCATACTTAACACCATCTATTTCTTTAATAATTACTTTAGGTTTAGATACTTGAAGTTCAAATCCTTCACGACGCATATTTTCAATTAAGATACCTAAATGTAATTCACCACGTCCTGATACTAGGAAACTATCATTACTAGCTGTTTCTACTTTTAAACTAACATCTTTTTGTGTTTCTTTTAATAGTCTTTCTTCAATCTTACGAGCAGTTACTAATTTACCATCACGACCAACGAATGGTGATGTGTTAGCTCCAAATGTCATTTGTAGAGTTGGTTCATCTATATGTAAAACCGGTAGTGGTAAAACTTGTCCTTGATTACAAATAGTTTCTCCTACTGATATATCAGCAAGTCCAGCGATAGCTACTATATCTCCTGCTTCTGCATGGTCTATCTCTACTCTACTATAACCATAGTAACCGAATAGTTTTTGAATACGGAAAGCTTTAGTAGTACCATCTAATCTAACACAGTTTACCATCTCTCCTGTATGAATTTCACCATTATGGACACGACCAATACCAATTCTTCCAACAAATTCATTATAGTCAAGTAAAGCTGGTTGGAATTGTAACTCTTTTGTATTATCTCCACTAGGAGCTGGTATTTCACTAATAATTAAATCAAGTAATGGTTCAAAACCAGGTTTTTGGGTAGAAATATCATCTGATAAACTACAAGTCTCATTTAAAGCACTAGCATAAACAACTGGGAACTCTAATTGATTTTCATCAGCTCCTAGTTCAATAAATAAATCTAATACTTCATCTACTACTTTAGAACAACGAGCACTTGGTTTATCTACTTTATTAATTACAACGATAGGTTTTACTTTTGCTTCTAAAGCTTTCTTTAAAACGAATCTAGTTTGAGGCATAGCTCCCTCATAAGCATCTACTACTAATAATACCCCATCAACCATATTCATGATACGTTCAACTTCTCCACCAAAATCAGCATGTCCTGGTGTATCTAAGATATTGATACGATAATCTTTATAGTCAAGAGCAGTAGTCTTAGCAAGAATAGTAATACCACGTTCTCTTTCTAAGGCATTTGAATCCATTGATACATTACTAACGTCTTCATTATCTCTAAACATACCTGATGTTTTTAAAATACCATCAACAAGGGTTGTTTTACCATGGTCAACGTGAGCAATAATTGCTATATTTCTTTTTTTCATTTACATCACACTCCAAAATACGTTCTAAATTATATCATATCTTTTAAATAATTACTAGACCTGATATTAAAATAGCACTGATTTTTAATTAATCAGTACTATTAATAGATTCCCTAATGCTAACTACTTAGCATTATTTATTTGACTCATTACTTCATCAGCAAAGTTTTCTTCTTTTTTCTCAATTCCTTCACCTACAGCATAACGAATCATTGAAACGATTGATCCACCATTATTCTTAACGAATGTACCTACGTTTACACTAGAATCTTTAATGAATTCTTGTTCTTCAAGACAAATTTCTTTATAGAATTTGTTAAGTCTTCCAGTAACCATTTTTTCTGCTATATCAGCTGGTTTTCCTTCATTCATAACTTGTTCTTTAATTACTTTACTTTCATGATCAACCATATCAGCTGGTACATCACTACGAGTTGCACAAACTGGAGCCATAGCTGCTACATGCATAGCAACGTCTTTTGCTTCTTCTTCACTTGTATTAGCAAGTACTACTAAAGCACCAATCTTTCCACCCATATGTAAGTAACTACCAAATACTTCATTGTCACTTTTTTCTACTAATTCATGACGACGGAAAGATAATTTTTCTCCAATCTTAGCAGTTAGAGCAACTAACTTAGCTTCAATTGTTTCTCCATTATCATCAAATGATAATACTTCTTCATGAGTTTTTAAGTTATTAGCTAAAATAGTATTAGCTAGATAATCAACAAAGTTTGTAAATTCTTCATTCTTAGCAACAAAGTCAGTTTCAGAATTAACTTCTAGAATAACTGCTTTATTACCATCAGTTACTATTTTACAAAGTCCTTCAGCAGCAACACGACTAGCTTTTTTCTCAGCCTTACTGATTCCTTTTTCTCTTAACCAATCAACTGCTTCACTCATGTTTCCATTAGTAGCTTCTAGAGCTTTCTTACAATCAAGCATTCCAGCTCCAGTTTTATCTCTTAGTTCTTTTACATCACTTGCTTTAAACATAATTATTCCTCTTTCTTTATAAATAATTGATTATTAAGCTGCTAACTTTTCAATAATTTCAGCTTTCTTAAGACCTGTTACAGAAATGTTTTTTTCTTTAGCTATTTCTTTTAATTCAGCAACTGTCATTTTATCATAATCAACAGTTTCTTTCTTTTCTTCTTTTACTTCTTCTTTAGTTTCTTCTTTTTTCTCTACTTTAGAAGCTTTTTCAGCTGCTCTTTCTTTTCTCTTAGCATCTTTTGCTTTATCTTCTTCAGTAGTGTAATCAATTACTTCATTTCCATTAGCTACTGCTATAGCATTAGTTAAAGCTCCAATAACTAATTTTACAGCACGAACTGCATCATCGTTTCCAGGAATAACATAATCAACCATATCTGGATCACAGTTAGTGTCTACAATACCAAATACAGGTATTCCTAAAATTCTTGCTTCTTTAATAGCTATTTCTTCTTTTCTTGGATCTACGATAATTAAAGCATCAGGTACTTTCTTCATATCACGAATACCACGTAAGTTTTTATTTAACTTCTCATATTCTTTCTTAAGTCCTGCAACTTCTTTCTTAGGAAGTAAATCAAATGTTCCATCTGCTTCCATCTTTTCGATTTCTTCCATTCTTCTAATTCTTGATTTGATAGTCTTGAAGTTTGTTAAAGTACCACCTAACCAACGTTCATTGATGAAATACATATTTGTACGAGTAGCATTTTCTTCAGCTGCTTCTTGAGCTTGCTTTTTAGTACCTACAAATAAAACCTTTCCACCATTTTCAGCTATTTCTTGTAAGGCAGCATAAGCTTTTTCAATAGCTCTAGCTGTTTTTTGTAAATCGATAATATAAATATCATCTCTTGTAGTATAGATGTATTCCTTCATCTTAGGATTCCATCTTCTTTTTTGATGTCCAAAATGAACACCAGCTTCTAATAAATAATTCATTGATACAACTGTCATATATTTTTCTCCTTTTCGTTTTTATATCTTCTATTTTGTTCTAAAGACTACCACCATCACTGGCACTAGATAATCTAATTCCAAAATATGTTTATTTGTTTAATAATTCAATAATTTCAGCTTTTTTAAGACCTGTTACAGCAATGTTTTTTTCTTTTGCTATTTCTTTTAATTCAGCTACTGTCATCTTGCTATAATCTTTTTCTTCAGTTTTTACTTCAGTCTTAGTTTCTTCTTTCTTAGCTTTATTTGAAGCTTTAGCTACTTTCTTTTCTCCTTTAGCAACATTAACTAATTCAGTGAATGCTTTAGGATCATTAATAGCTATTTCTGATAACATCTTACGGTTAATTTCTACACCGTTCTTAGTTAATCCATTAATAAATTTTGAATAACTGATATCGTTTAGACGACATGCAGCATTGATACGAGTAATCCATAATTTTCTGAATTCTCTTTTCTTTTGTTTTCTATCACGGAAAGCATATTGTCCTGAATGCATTAATTGTTCTTTTGCAGTTTTATATAATCTATGCTTACTTCCAAAATATCCTTTTGCTTGTTTTAATACTTTTTTATGACGAGCTTTTGTTGTTGCTCCATTCTTTACTCTTGCCATACTTTCTCCTCCTTCATTTCATTTTAAAGAACATTCTTTAAACGATTTTGATCTGCTTTACTTAAGTTAGATCCTTTTCTATTCTTACGATTTGCACTAGTTGGTTTATAACCAGTATTGTGACGACTTCCTGGACGTCCAATTTTAATATCATTTTTACGTTTTTTGACTACTTTTGCTGTTCCCTTATGTGTTTTAATTTTTGGCATAATTTTATTCCTCCTACTTATCTTTTTTTGGTACTAACATCATCGTCATGTTACGACCGTCTAATTTTGCTTGTTCTGCAACTTCAGCATATTCACTTGCTTTTTCTGCAAAACGATCTAAGACTTCTTTACCAAGTTCTGTATGTGCCATTTGTCTACCTTTAAAACGAATACTAAGCTTAATCTTATCACCTTTTTTAAGGTATTTAATAGCATTTCTTAATTTTGTTTCAAAGTCACCTACATCTATTACAGGTGATAGACGAAACTCTTTTAATTCTGCTTGACTAGCTCTTTGTTTCTTTAAGGCATCCTTTTCTTTCTTTTGTCTTTCATAGCGATACTTATTATAATCCATAACCTTACATACAGGTGGATTACCATTTGGATTCATAAGTACTAAATCAAGATTGGCATAACTTGCTAATGTTCTTGCATCACTTATTGATTTAATTCCTACTTGTTCTCCATTTGGTCCAATAACTAATACTTCCTTGGCTCTAATCTCATCATTAATCATTAGACTGTTCTTATCTTTTGCGATAATTAACACCTCCATAAATTAAGAAAAAGTGGATAAATATTTATCCACTTCAAAAAACCATATCATTATATTATTAAATTATAATCTTGGCTTTTTACCTATCGCTATTTAGCAATCAGGTGGATAAACATCTCTTTCCTTTTCTTTAACTGCTAATATTATATGCAAAAAAATTATAAATGTCAAACTTTTTTGCAATTTTTTATCTAATTTTACTACTTTCTTCTATTTTTTCTGGTAAAATTCCGATACTTTCGTAAAATTCATCTATATCATCAATACCAAAATCTTCATTCTCCACTCCGTCTTTATAAACCTCACCATCAAAGTAACAAGACTCAGCACTATCCTTTATTCTTTTGATAACTGGATAAACCTCTTTTAAATAAGGAGTAGCATTAGCAAGTGACTTATCGCTTAGACTAAAACTATAGCAATAATAATCATTACCTCTAGCGGTTACATAACTATGATTTATAATGAAGGAAAAACCTAAGGAAATCAAATCTTCCATTTGTGTAAATACAGTTTTATTTTCATCATACGGAACATTATAATTTTTCCACCACTCTTGTGGTAATATTTCTCTTTTAAAACAAGGATCGTGATTTGAATCCCCAGATAATTGACTATTAGGAACCATCCTACACTCTCCAAACGGATGAGCAACACCATTAGGTTCTATTATTACACCTTTAAACTTATCAATATTAACATTTTCATTACTATTCATAAATAACTTCCTTTCTATTCTTATGTTTACTAGCTTCGTCCATAAAGTACTTAAATATTTTAACAGAGTTTATATCAGTATCTAGCATCAACTCTGGATGCCACTGTACTCCCATACAAAATGGATAATCTTTAAGTTCTATTCCTTCAATTACTCCATCTTCTGCTAAAGCTGTTATTTTAAATCTCTCGTTTTTAACTACTTCTTTAGAATGAAAACTATTAACACCTATTTTATCTTTAGAAATAATACTATAAAGCATACTATCTCTATTAATTATTACATCATGTACTGGCTTATCTTCTGTTTCTTTTACCCAACTAGTATTATGAATATTATCATCTACATCTTTTAGGAAAAAGTTATCTACTCTATAATTAGCAAGTAGTTGCATTCCAAGACATACTCCTAGTATTGGTATTTTTCTTTTAATTGCTTCTTCTAAGATAAAGTAGTCATACGGACTTATCTTACTACCTCCTGGAATAAACAAACCATCACACATATCTAACCAGTAAGCAACAAGTTGTTTTTCTTCTTCTGTTGGTAAGACATAATCTTTATATTTAGTATCATAATATTCAATATTTTGCATTGGACATAAAAGAAGAGGATTTCCTCCCATCTTTAAAATAGCTGTTCTTGTACTATCAAAAACATAATTTAAACATCTTCCTCTTTCATTTACATCATATCTTGTAAGTATACCAATTACCGGTTTCATTAAAACTCTACTCTTTCTTTAATATAGTCTTCTAACTCATCTAGTTTTACTACTACTTGTTCCATAGTATCTCTATCTCTTACGGTTACGGTATTATTATTAATAGTTTCATCATCAATAGTAATAGCAAATGGTGTACCAATAGCATCACATCTTCTATATCTTTTTCCAATGCTTCCTGCTTCATCATAACTACAAGAGAATTTACTAGCAAGACTTTTCCATACTTCATGAGCTTTTTCACTATGATACTTCTTAGCAAGTGGTAAAACTGCTACTTTATATGGTGCTAAATATGGATGAAGATGTAATACTTCTCTTGTTTCATTATTATCAAGCATCTCTTCATCATAAGCATCACATAATACGGTTAAGAACATTCTATCCACTCCAACACTAGGTTCAATTACATAAGGAATATACTTTTCATTAGTTTCTGGGTCTAAATAAGCTTGACTAACTCCTGATACCCTTTGGTGTTGTGTTAAATCATAATCAGTACGAGAAGCTATTCCCCATAACTCACCAAAGCCAAATGGAAATTTATATTCAATATCAGTAGTAGCATTACTATAGAAAGATAACTCTTCTTTTGAATGATCTCTTAATCTTAAGTTTTCCTTCTTAACTCCTAATGATAATAGGAAGTTATAACAATAGTCTTTATAATATTGATGCCACTTTAACTCATCCCCTGGCTTACAGAAAAATTCCATTTCCATCTGTTCAAATTCTCTAACACGGAAAATAAAGTTACCTGGTGTTATTTCATTTCTAAAACTCTTACCAATCTGACCAATACCAAATGGTACTTTAAGGCGCATACTTCTTTGCACATTTAAAAAATCAACAAATATTCCCTGAGCAGTTTCTGGTCTTAAATAGACAGTATTTTTAGCATCTTCTGTTACTCCTTGGAATGTTTTAAACATCAAGTTAAATTCTCTTATATCTGTATAATCTAAAGCTCCACAATTAGGACAAGTTATATTATGTTCCTTGATATAGTTCATTAACTCTTCATGATTCATTCCTCCAGCATCTTCTACCCCATCAGCTTCTACTAGTTTATCAGCACGATGTCTAGTCTTACATTTCTTACAGTCGATTAAGGGATCTGAAAATGTAGCAATATGACCTGATGCTTCCCAAGTCTTTGGATTCATTAATATTGCACTATCTAGTCCTACACAGTTTATATCTTCTTGAACAAACTTCTTCATCCAAGCATTCTTAATATTATTCTTAAGTAAAACACCTAATGAACCATAATCCCAAGTATTAGCAAGTCCACCATAAATTTCACTTCCTTGAAATACATATCCATATTGTTTACAAAAAGCTACTAGCTTTTCCATAGTTAATTTTTCCATAAACTTCCTCTTTTCTTTCTTATATATTATAGTAGTTTTTTTATCTCTTCACAAGATGAAATTATCTTAAAGTAGCAAGATAAGTCTTCATCTTTATTTATATAGTTTTTCTCTTTTAGACTTTTAAGTTCTTGAAGCAGTAAGTCAAAGTCACCAAATTCATTATATAGATATATCTTTTTGTCACATTTTATTTCCATTTTACTATCTAACATAGTATAAAACTCTGCTCTTGTCCCTACTCCTCCTGGTAGAAAGATGATTACATCACTTTCTTTATATAGATTAGCAATTCTATCTGTTACTGTTTTAACTTTATATTTAGTAGTACCTCTTATATTTTCAAAGTCATTAGTATCAAGTCCATAAATAGTAATATTTTTATTATGTTCAAATAAAACATCTTTTACTTTCTTTAATAGACCAGTCTCATTTGGTCCCATTACAAAGTTATCATACTTAGATAGAGTCTTTGCTATTTCATAAACCTTAGTAGTTATCTCTCCATCACCATTATAACTACCGCTCATTATTCCAATCTTCATTGCTACCTCCTAAATGAATTTTGGTAAGAAAATAATTATACCTATAATACTTGCAAAAATAGCTGCTATCAAAACTGCTCCTGCTGCTGCATCTTTGGCAATCTTTGCTTTCTTATTCTTCTTAGTTGTTACTAAGTCAACTGTATTTTCAATCGCTGTATTAATAAGTTCTAGACTAAAGACTAAGGCAAATAGCAGTAAACAAATAAGCCATTCATTTAGTGATAATCTTACATAAACACCAGCAATAACAACTATTATTGATATAAGAAAATGAATAAACATATTTCTTTCTTCTTTAATAGTAGAAATAATCCCTTCAAAAGCATATTTAAAGGAAAAGGTAAGTTTAGTTTCATCTTCCTTATCTTTTAGAAAATTACTTTCATACATAATAATAAGGAAGAATAAATAAGCAAGTCCTAAAGTAATACCACCTAATATATCGGTAAGATAATGTACTCCTAATATTAATCTACTTAGTGGAATAGTTATTATCAGGAATAAGAGTACTCCTATTTTTAGTTTTTTATAGTTAGATTCTTTATCTTTCATTACAAGATAGAGTAAGAATCCATAGAAAGATATAGCTATAAAAGTATGTCCTGAAGGAAAACTATAATCTTTTAACAAGCTTTGACCAATGATTGGTCTTTCTCTTAAAAAGATATTTTTAGCAACATTAATAATTAAGCCACTACTAATTAAATCTAGGAAGAGAAAAATTCTTTGTTTATTAGATTTTAAAATAAAGACTAAAAAGAAAGATACTGCTATTAGACCTTTAATACTTCCAAAGAAAGATACTAAAGTAGCAACTGATAATAAAATATTGTTTTTTATGGATATTAATAAATAATAAAGCAATAAATCTTCACGCATTGTTGCTTTAAATAAAACGGCAGTGGCTACTAAAATAAAAGCGAATAGGGAAATAATTATATAATTCTTTAAATGACTCTTCATACACTACTCCTTCAACAAATTTAATGTTGTATTTAACATTTTTCTACTCTTTAAATATATACCAGTATATCTATCATAATATTCTTCTAAAAATCTATATATTTCTAAGTTAGTTTCATCGGCTACTTCTATTTTGGTTATTTTACTAATATCTAGTAGAGAATACATTCTTATTAATTTAATCGCTTTAGAACTACTATACCCTCTATTTTGATAACAATTAGCACAAACAAAACCTCCTAAAGTAGCATCTAATCCTACAATATTTGTTTTATCACCACAAGATGCACATCCATCTAAAATTGGTTCTACTCCTAAATAAGTTAGATACTTTAACTGAATAATATTAGTAATAGTCTCTTTGTTTAGTCCCTGTTCTATCTTATCAAGGGCATTAATTAGTAAAGACATAATCTCTTTCGCATCACTTTGTCTTACTACTTGATAAGTTAAATCTAAAATAAAGGATGCATAACATAGACTTGCTAAATCAGTCATAATCTTAGGATAAGCATTAATCACATCAATACTAGATATTGTAGAAATACCATTTTCACGATAATAAAAATGAAAAGTTCCATAAAGGAGTTTTCTACTAGTTCCTCTTAGTTTACTTTTCAAATTACGACATCCTTTAGATAAGATACTGATAAGACCATATTCTTCCGTTAAAACATTTAGTATCTTACTAGAATCACTATAGTTTACTTCACTTAAGATGATTCCCTTCACATCTACTATCTTCATCCTTATCACTTTCCCTTATCTTCTTATTAAGAAGAAAATACCTAACGTCCCCTGTTTCTTTAAATAATTTCCATATTAATTCATCCATTTGTATCACCTACTACTAATATGAGAGAAAGAAACATTTTTTATTCATTTTCAAAACCAAATTCTTTTAAATACTTTTCTTCTTCCTTCCAGTTTTCTATTACTTTTACATATGTTTCTAGATAAACTTTTTTACCCATAAACTTTTCCATTTCATATCTTGCTGCTGTTCCTATTTTCTTTAACATACTACCATTTTTACCAATGATAATTTTTTTAAGTGATAATCTATCTACTACAATTAAGACTTGTACTCTAATTAAGTTATCATCTTCTTCATATTTTTCGGTATAACAAGTTATCGCATGAGGAACTTCTTCTTTAGTTAATTGCATTGCTTTTTCTCTTACAAATTCTGCTAAAATAAATTTAGTAGAAACATTAGTTAAAGCATCATCTTCAAAGATTGGTTCACTATCTATTAAATATTTTTTTAAAGTAGTAACTAAATCATCTAGTCCATCTTTTTCTAAAGCTGATATAGGAATAACTTCCGCAAAATCAAAGTCCTTAGTTGCCTTATCTATTGTTTTAAATAAAGTTTCTTTAGCTATACTATCAACCTTATTTAATAATAAGAAAACAGGTACATCTTCTATTTCTTTTATTTTATTTAGTATAAACTGGTCACCCTTACCAAAGCCTGTCTTAGCATCTATCATAAATAAGATAACATCTGCTTGGTCCATATTTTGATAAGCCGTTTTATTTAAGACATTTCCTAGTTTATGAATTGGTTTATGAATGCCTGGTGTATCAATAAATACTATTTGGGCTTCATCATCTTGATAGATTCCTTCAATACTATTTCTAGTTGTTCCTGCTTTATCAGTTGTTATAGCTAAATGAATATTTAAAAGTCCATTTAGTAAAGTACTTTTCCCGACATTAGGTCTACCCATAATTGTTACAAATCCACATTTTTTCATTAAAACATCTCCACTATTCTTGGTATATAAATAATTGCTAGGATACAAACAGTCATTATAACAAAGACAAATTCCGCCGCACTAGCCGTATCTTTTGCTACTTTGGCAAGAGGATGAAACTCTTTAGTAACAAGGTCTACAACATTTTCGATTGCCGTATTTAAAAGTTCAGCAGCCGAACATGATCCTATACAAATTATAACGGCTATCCATTCTAAAATTGTTATCTTAAACACAATTCCTAAGATAATAAAGCAAATAGAAACTAAGAAAAGTACCATTAAACTAGGTTCTGATGTATAAGCAGCTATCAAACCAGCTATAGAATTTTTAGTAGCATTTATTATTCTTTTAGGACCAAACTTTCTATTTTTCTCTTTTAATTCCATACTTTTCTAAGACCTCCTCTTGTTTAGCAAACATTATTTTAGCATCACTTTCCGTTTGATGATCATACCCTAATAAATGATAAAAACCATGAACAGCTAGAAAACAAATTTCTCTTTCTAAACCATGTCCATAAGCTTCTGCTTGTCTTTTAGCAGTATCAATACTGATATAAACATCTCCAAGGACCCTTTTACCTTCAGGTAGTTTACAAATATCATCATCTTCTAAAGCAAAGGTTATTACATCTGTTGGTCTATCAATATGTCTATAATCTTTATTTAACTTCCAGATATAATCATCATCTACTATGATGATATTTAATTCAGCATCAATGTTTTCCATCTCCATGGCTTTTTTAATTACTTTTTTAACAGTTGTTAGATAAGGGACATCTTCCCCTGTTTCATTATAAATTCCGATTTTTTTCAAAGTTCATCACCAACATAAGTTTAACAAATTTATCACAAGTTGTCATCATTAACAATTAATTTCACTTAAAAAACACATAGAAATCTTTCTATGCATTAAAGTATTATCTTGATAAATCCAATTAATAATAGAATTGCTATTATATTTAGCATCCATTCTTTAGATAGTAATGGTTTATAAAACTCTCTTGCTTTTAAGAACAAGATATAGATGTAAAAGCCAATCATTCCTCCTACTGTATTTAACATTATATCATCTATATCAAATACTCTACCTATCATTAACTGAGTTGTTTCTATTGAAACCGAAGCGATTAAGGTAAGAACTAGAATAGGAAGATATCTATTTTCTTTTAATATATAACTGCAAAAGAAACCATAAGGAATAAACATAACTACATTACCTAAAACATTTTTAATAAACAATCTACTACCAAGTGAGTATCTAAATATCTCTTTAAACGGTATTAAATTATTTCCTGTAACTGATGTAGTATCTTGAAAGGTAACTACTTGAAAGAGACAAAGAATGTAAATCATAAAGAACAGTGCTAAAACCTCTTTATACAAGACTATCTTTCTTTTATTCCTAATAATATCAGCAACTCTTAATGATACAGCAATTATTACTGATAAAATAACCATTGGTAAGCTAAATTCTAAGACATTTTCAATAGAATTTCCAAGACTATTTAACATAACAAGTACCTCATTCTTTCTGATTTTCTAAAGTAATATCAATATTTTCTAGTGATTCATAACTAGTTATATCTTCTTCTACTTTGAAAAACAATTCTACTTCTATTCTATCAGCACTTGTCTTTTTTTTCAAAACATTTATTGCTAATATTTTAATATCATTACCAATTCTTTGTTTTAATTTATCAGTAGCTAATTTTTTTATCTTTTTTAAGTCTTTATCTTCTTGATAGGCAACCTGTTTTAGTTTAATTTCTTCTTTTTTAGTAAAACTAATTCTAAAAGGAACAAGAGGACTATTATATAGGATAGTTTCTTTAGAAATACTATTATTATATTTAAATAATTCTGATATAAAGATGTTCTTATCAAGAAATATAATTTCTAAAGTATTCTTTTTATTGCCAGTCTTAATTTCCTCTTGATAGATGGTAGGAAGATTAAGATTTACTTGATACCAAACCTCAGCATATACTTTTCCTCTTGCTGCTACTTTAGTTTTAATCTCTTCTTTATTTTTAATAAGTCCACTAATTAAGGTATCACCTTTATCTACTACATCATTCTTCTTAGTAGTAACTTCTCCATAATCAGCTTCTATTCTAGTAATTCTTCCTTTCTTTTTAGCCACTATACTTCTAGGCTTTAACTCTTCTTCCTTAGGATTATTTATTCTTCTAATTACTTTAATTTGATACATAGTACCAATCTCTTCTATCTCTAACCATTCTAAGTAGTCCTTTTCTTTCTCTAGTATTTTTTCTCTTATCGCTTCTTTTCTTTTATAAGAGACTTTAAATCTAAATCTTGTGATACCATTTTCCCTTAAATCAGTAAGAATCATATCTTTTATCTCTTTATCAGTTTCCACTACTCTAACAGAAAAGATAATATTGGTTAGCAAAAGAATTACTAGAAAAGCAAAGATAATAGAATAAAGAAATATCTTTTTAGTCTTATATAAATGAATTAAGTAAGCTTTTCCTGTCCTTTTTAGAATAGTTATTTCATAAGTGGGTGCTAGTTTTTTTATCTTTTGAAAATACTCTTCTTCTATTTCTAAAATTAAGTAGTCTTTTGTCTCCTTCTTTTTAATAAAAGGAATCTTTAAAATAATTAAAAGTGATAGGAGTGAACTTGGACGACGACCTTCTATTTTAATTACATAATGGCTCATTATTCTAACTCTACTTTAGTTAAATTTCCCTGAATTAAAAGTTCATCGTCAAGCATCTTTATTAAAGATAATTTATTACCAGTTAAAGTTATTTTTTTATTTTGGGCTACAAAAGAAACTCTAGTATCTGAAAGTGAGAGTATCTTTTCATAATTGGCAATATAAACATGATCAATAAAAATATCGAAATGAAATTCATTATCTTCAATATAATTTTTTATCCTATTATATCCTATCATTTTTCCACCTATATAAATTTATGTTAGAAAAAAAAATAAAGACCATTAATTAGTCTCTATTTCCTCTAGATTGTCTGCGTTCATTCTTGCGAGCATTCTTTTTAGCTTCTTCTCTTGCTTTTCTTCTTCTAACCCCTGGTTTATCATAAGCATCGTGTTTCTTTGCTTCTGAAGGGACACCACTACGAGCAAGCTTTTGCTTGTATTTTCTGATTTTAAAATCTAAGCTACTAGTTGTGTTATTTGACTTCTCTTTTGTTTGTGTCATTCGGCTATCCCTCCCTTCGTTTTTTTCTACAACTGATTATAACACTTGATAGGCATTTCTGACAACTATAAATTTACATTTTTTTTACATTTTAACAATGTTTTATGATATTTCCACCAAAATAATAACCGATAAGATAACAAAATATGATGAAAAAGATAATTAGAACTATTTTAATAACTTTACTAAGTTTTAATCTAAAGGACATATTTTATCCTCACTGATTCTTCTAATTGATGAACCTAAACTTTTTCCTGAATCAACTAATATGCTTATTAACTTATTTAACTGATTTAATATTGTACCACTTAAAGTGGTAGCTCCCCCTACTATTAATAGTAAGTCTTTGTCATTTATTTTTTTCATTAATTATTCACCTCACAGCCCTTTGGATTAGTATAACCTTCAACTACTCCGACTAGAAAAGCTACTATAGCAGTAATTCCTACAAAAGCCCAAACTGAAAAACCACCTTTTATTCTTTTTAATTTTTCATCTTCTATTTTTTGCATCATAACCTCCAACTCTTTATTAATACTTTTAATAATGATATTTTTTTAATAGGTATATAAATATTACCTACTTTATTTTTAGAAAGTTTCTTATTAGTTGATAATATTAGGTAAACTAAATCATCTTTTTCTATGTTTTCTATTATTTTATAGATATACTTTCTACCCTGATAGTAAAAAAATTTATTCTTTGTAATATTATCTAGTTGTTTCTTAGAAATAACAGTTTCTATTTCTTTATTATTTATGTTACAAGTGATTGCCTGATAATCAAAAATAGTTACCTTTTTCAAGAATAATATAGCAAATATTATTATAATAAAGAAAATTATTGTTCCAATAGTTAATAAATTATTTTTCTTCATAAATTGTTCCATCCTTTAATACGTATTTCCTAGCAAATAAATCTTTGTTTTCTAAGCGATGGGAAATATATAAAATTGTTGCATCTTTATAATTATTAAATATGTTTATTAATAGTTGTCTTTCACTTTTTATATCCATATTACTAAAGCATTCATCAAATAGATAAATTTTACTATTCCGATAAAGAGCTCTAGCACATGCTATTCGCATTTTTTCACCAGTACTAAGACTATTTAACTCCATTTCGTTTATAGTATGGATATTTCTATCTTTACTAGCTAATATATTATTAAGACCAGTCACTTTTAAAATTTTATTAATACTATTCATATTTACTTTTCTTCCCATAGTTATATTTTCTAAAAGTGATTTATTTTCTATTGATATATTACTGGTTACATAGGAAATATCATTTCTTAAATCTGCTAAGTTATAATGAGTAATATCCACATTATTAATTTTTATCATGCTAAACTCTGGTTCTAAATATCGGCCTAATAATTTAAATAAAGTACTCTTTCCACTACCAGACTTTCCATAGAAAAAGATATGTGATTTAAATGGAATAGTTAGATTTATATTTTTAAGTAGCTGCTTTAAGCCATAAGAAAATGATAGATTATTAACAGTAATATTTAGTTCTTTTTCATATATATTAGGTGAATAATTTAATAATAGTTCTCTTTTAAGAAGAAAGAAGTCATCTAACCTGTCAACTGTTTCTTTATATTCTTTTTTTGCTAATAATTGAACTATTAAAGTTTCTTCATTTTTCAAGGTTACTCCTATAAGGCTCTCTAAGAATATAAAGGTAGAAAGATTATTTATTTTTTTAGTACTGATTAATAAAACAGATAAAAGAAAAAACAAGGAAAAGTAATTAATATTTTCTATTAATAAAAATAAGTTTTTAGTCTTTTCTTTATACTTTTCTAAAGAACTAGTAGTTATAAAGTAATTAGTCATACTATTATTTAGTTCCTTTGATTTGCTCTTTTCATAGTGATATCCTTTTATCATTTCAAAAAAATGATAAGTGCTTGATACTAATGAGTTAAATTTATCTCGTTGATAATAATAGTTTTGTAAGTGCTTACCAAGACCTTTCTTTTGAAAGACAACTAGTAATAGAAAAAATATATTACTAATTAATAAGAAGAGAAAAACTCTTAAAGATACTTTTAAGAAAATTAAATATAAAGCAAGTAGCAGTGGTAATACTCGTAAAACAACTAACTTTTCATCAATAAAAAATTCACTTATAAATTGAACATCTTGAAATATAGAAAGTACTTTCTCATTTTCTGTTCGTTTTAAATTAGTTATAGGAAGCGATAGAAATTTATTTATTACTTTATTTGACAATGTTTTAGAAATAGATAATTTTAATGCTAATTGATAATTAAATAATAAATAATCCGCAATTATTTTAAGAAAGGAGATTAAGACAAAAGGAATCATTAAAGTATACATGTTTTGTAAGTTTTCTGGTATTAGTGCATAGTTTAGAAATATTTTTAATTGAAAAAAAGTAGCTAGTTCTAATATAAGACTAATTAAGGAAATAGTTAGAAGGGAAGCAAAATAACCTTTCTTAGTCTTTGCTTGAGCTTTTAAGATATTTGTTACTACTTTATATTTTTCTATTTTCTTTAAGAAAGCAGTTGGCTTAACAAAAATATAATAGTTAGTACTTCTACTAATAAATTCTTCACTAGTTAAGCTATATTTTCCTTTAGCCGGATCCATTATATATAACTTATTAGCACTAATTTTGTAGATTACTACATAATGGTACTTATTTGCATTTTTATCTATTGTTAAATGAGCGATGCAAGGAAGAATATAGTTGTTTTCTAAGTCTATCTTTCCTTCTAATGCCTCGCAATTAAATCCTAAGGATTCAAATACATTTTTAAGGCCAAATAAAGTTACACCTGTTCCATCATATAAAGATGTATCTTTTAAATATTCACTTGTTGGATAAATATTATAATAAGATAATACACATTTAAGACAAGCTATACCACAGTCAGATTGACTCTCCTGCTTTATAAATAATATTTTTTTTATTCTATCACCTCCTACAATTATGATAAACAATTAACTTATTTTTTTCCCCCTCTAAGAATAATATCAGTTATTTTGACAAAAACACCAGTTTTTTCCAATCTATACTAAAATATTAACAAGGTGGTAGAGATGCATTATCAGAGAATTAGAGATTTAAGAGAAGATAATGATTTAACACAAAGAGAATTAGCTACTAAATTAGGTGTAAAGCGTTCTACTTATGCCATGTGGGAATTAGGTGACACTAACTTTCCAATCGAAAAGTTAGCTATAGTTGCAGAAATATATAAAACAAATATTGAATACTTATTAGGATTAAGTTATGATAAAAGTCCTATGACATATGAAAAAGATATTGATTATAATTTCATTGCAAGTAATCTAAGGAAATCAAGACTACGTCTAAGGAAAACGCAAAAAGAATTTGCTAATACTTTAGGTGTATATCAATCAAGTTACTCTTATTATGAAGATGGGCAAATAAGAATACCAACTGATAAACTTATTAAGTTAGCAACTACTTATCATATTTCGATAAATAAACTTTGCGGTGGGACTATTAAAAAGAAAGATCTTCATTATCTTTTCCAATAATCTCTAGAAATTTAATTTTTTTTCAAATAAATATTGACATTGTAAAATATTTCTGTATAATTAATATTGTCTTCTGAAAAAAAGGAAGGCGGTACTTATCTTGCGGATGTAGTTTAATGGCAGAACCTTAGCCTTCCAAGCTAACTACGGGAGTTCGATTCTCCTCATCCGCTCCATTTAAAATAACAACTGATTCAGTAATGAATTGGTTTTTTTGTGTTTAACCTCCCGTAGTTAGCTTGGAAGTTCACTGATAATCAGTTATATAATAATGACGTTAGTATAAATTTATCTAGAAGTATTTTCTATATTATCTAATACATTTTTATTTACACAAATTTATTTATAGACTCATTTTGATAAAAGATATCCCAAAAGAAAAAGACAATTCTAGGTCTATGTGACTTAGAGTTGTCTTTTTTATTTATTAATAGAAAAAATTGTAATTAGTTCTTTTTGAATATTATATATATCTTCATAAAGAAAATCTAACATTTCTGATTCTGATATATTACTATTACTAGTATAGTCTTTTACAGATAAAACACTGGGTATTTTTAAAGATTCTTCTTTTAATTTTATCAATTCAGAAATAATAATTAATTCATTACTTATTTGATTTCTTTTCTCATCTATTGATAAGTTTGAAAATGCTTTTTTAAATTCTTCTGTCATTATCTGCTCATACCTCCAATAGAAGTATCTTGAGCTATTTCAGGAACCATTTGTTGCATATCTTGTGTGTTTTGATTAGTTTGTTTCATTGCATTAATTTGTTGCTCTCTTACAAAAGCATCTAATTGTCTTTGCTTATCCCTTTCTTCAGTAAAAACTCTTTTTGCTTCTTCATCGGTTTTTGTTTCACTAGTTTGTTGAATTTCACTTTTTAATTGTTCTAATTTATCAAAATATGATGTATCATATGCTCCTGCATTTACTAACATATCTTTATCTTTCATTAATTCATCAACAACTTTTGGAACTTGTTCCATAAATACTGGATGGTCTTGTCCAGTTAGTTCTTTATATCTTGCATTTAATTTGGCAGCTAACATTGGATCATTAAATGGATGATGTACAACACCATCAATTAACACAGGTTGCCCATTATAATAGTTTAGTAATGAAGAAATATCATCTAAACTAGCTTCTTGTGGATTTAATAGAATTTCACTTGTTCTATTTAAAATATGATTATGATTTTCTACAGTCATATTATCGTTTCTTAATTGTTCATAAACTGTAGGATTACCATTAACACTTAATCCTTGACCATCTTTTATTTTTTCATCTAAGATTTACTGTTGTGCTTTTACAAACGTTGGATGATCTTGTCCGGTTAATTCTTTATATCTTGCATTTAAAGATGCTCCTTGTAATGCATTTGGTCTAAAATGATATTGTATTCCATCAATTAAGACAGAGTCTTGATCATAATGATCTAAGATATCTTTAACATCTTCTAAACTAGCTTTTGACATATCATGCTTTATTTCTTGAAATTTTTTATAAAAATCTATACTTTGTTCATTAGTGTTATTCATATACTACCTCCACATATATTATAACATTTTATTAGAGCAAATTATTAATTTTGTTTACATTTTTTTCAATATTTGTAGTATTATATTTTTAGTGATTAGTTGTTTCTCAACTTTTGCTATTAGGAGTTTGGAATAGCCTGTGCTATTGCTCCATTTAAAATAACAACTGATTCAGTAATGAATTGTTTTTTTTGTGTTTAACCTCCCGTAGTTAGCTTAGAAGTTCACTGATAATCAGTTATATAATAATGACGTTAGTATAAATTTATCTAGAAGTATTTTCTATATTATCTAATACATTTTTATTTACACGAATTTATTTATAGACTAATTTTGATAAAAGATATCCCAAAAGAAAAAGACAATTCTAGGTCTATGTGATTTAGAGTTGTCTTTTTTAGTATTTTAACATAAAAAGATAAAATTATTCTGATTTACTCAATAAATTGTAATTTGTTATTAAATAGTAAATTCAACTGCTATATTAAAAGATTTGTATTTTCCCTCTTCATATTCATA
>CAKOZV010000008.1 GCA_934131695.1 uncultured Bacilli bacterium
GCTTAATACCCCCCCCCATGTTAACTAATTGTAAATTTGATTTATCCATGAGTCACAGGCACCTACTTCCTTTATCTTTTATACCTAAATTTTAACATACTTCTGATTTATTATCAACACACATTTTACATTTAGCATCATGCATAAAACTAGATACTTTTTTCTCTATTTCAGGTAAAGCTCTCTTATCAATATTACTTAACACAATAAATTCATGTAACATATCAATTTCTACTTTTCCAAAGATAACACCACTTTTAACTTTTAAATCACTAAACATATCTGGTGTAATACTATCAAAGAAATAACCAAATACTACCCTATCTCTTCCTATAACTAATCTTTTATTGGTAAGAACAATAACACCTGTTCCTAAAATATTAAATGGATTATCATTTTTTTGAGCATAAAAAGCATAGATTATTTCTTCATCATCATAAAGATGCTTTAAGACTATTTTACTATTCTTTTCAAGTCGCCATCCAATAGTCATCGGATACTTTGATCTAAATTCACTAAGTAAGTTTCTTAGCTTTTCTTCATTATTCATCATATCACCATTAATCTTTTATGAAATCGTATTTTTTAAAGAATGAAACTATATCTTCCTTAGAAGTTAATCCTTCAATCTTATCTACAATTTTATTCTTTTGAACAACTAGAATTAATGGAGTACCATATCCTTCACTGAAATAATCGTCAGATTTAATTAACTTACTATTACCTTCATCATCAAGTTCATCAGTATTTAAATAGTTAACTGTAATATTAGTTTCATATACAATATTTTTGATTATTGGATCCTCTTGTTGACAATAATGACAAGTTGGTCTTGAAATATAGATAATTGACTTATCACTACCTTTCTTAAGTGATAAATATTTATCAATATCAATACTATTTAATTCAGCTTGTTTATCTTCACTGATTTCAGCATCATTATCACTATCAGTTGCTGTATCTTTTTGATCATTAGTAGTTGTTGTTGTTTTACTAGATGTGTTCTTATTAGATTTAATCTCTGATGCAAAGTAACTACCTCCAAATACAATAACTAATAATAAAATTATAATAGTAGCTGTTTTTATTTGTTCCTTTTTCTTATCATCCATCTTTAATTCTCCTCTCTAGCAAGATTATACCATACTTTATTTTATTTTGTCGAATATTGACTGTAAATTTTCATCGTTTTATCACATAAGGTTATAAGGAAAGGAAGGCTCTTATGGATAAAGTTGGAATACCTAGAGGATTTTTATACTACCGCTATGGTGTATTATGGAAAAGTTTTTTTGATGTATTAGAAATACCCTATATAGTCAGTGATAATACTACTTACAAAACATTAGAAAGAGGAAAAAACATTGCTTTAGATGAAGCCTGTCTATCCATGAAAATATTCTTAGGACAAATAGATGAACTTAAAGACAAGTGTGATACTATCTTTATTCCAAGAATCTACTCTTTAAAGAAGAATGAACAAGTATGTACTAATTTCAATGCTTTATATGACTTAGTAAGAGTATTATTTAATAAGAAGATACTAAACTATAATATTGATGTAGAACACCATAATAGTGAGAAGAAAGCTTTTATTTTGTTAGGAAAGGAACTTGGATTTAGTTATTTTGAATCTAACAATGCTTACTTAATTGCTAAGGAAAAAGAAAAGTTATATCTTGATAAGCTTAAGAAAAGTGGACTAGAGAAACTTAGGTCTAAGAAGAAAAAGGTTCTTTTATTAGGACACAGTTATAACTTATTAGATTCACTAATTGGTGGTAGTGTTACTAAGTATTTAAAAGAAAATGATATAGAAATAATTTATAGTCATGAAATAGATAGAAATATAATTGAAGATGAATGTAAAAGGATTTCTAAGACTGTTCACTGGACAATGAATAAAGAATTACTAGGAGCTTTCTCTTATTATAAAGATAAGGTTGATGGAATTATTTTAATATCAGCTTTTCCTTGTGGACCTGACTCTTTAACTAATGAAATGATTATAAGAAAGAAAGGTAATAGTAAAGTACTCTTACTTACTTTTGAAGAGATTAATAGTGATATTGCTATTATTACTAGATTAGAAAGCTTTATAGATATGTTGAAAGGAGGTATTCATCTTTGAAAAAGGTACTAGCTTTTCCTCAACTAGGTGATTATAAACATCCTATTGGTAAGTTTTTAAGAAGAGTTACTAACTTAGAAGTAATTGAGACACCACCTATTACGAGAAAGACTATTGATTTAGGTAGTAAGTATTCACCTGATTCTGTATGTATACCTTTTAAATATAATTTAGGTAACTTTATAGAAGCCCTTGATATGGGAGCTAATGTCTTATTACAAGCAGGAGGTGGATGCAGATATAGATATTATGCAGAAGTACAAGAAACTATCTTAAAAGATTTAGGATATAACTTTGACTTTATTCAGATAATTGGTGGCGATAGTTTAAACTTTAAGGAAGTATTTACTATCTTCAAGAAGTTAAATCCTACTCTTACTAAACGAGAATTTATTCATGAAGGACTATCCGCTCTTTTATATATTAACTACTTGGATAAATTAGATATAGAAATTAGAAAGAGAATTGGTTTTGAGAAAAATAAAGGTTCTTTTCTAAGATTAAAGAATAGATTTATTAGTGACTGTAATAATGCTAAGGGTATTCTATCTCTTAGAAAGATATATAAGGATTCTCTAAGATATTTAAAAACTATTCCCATTAATAAACCAAAGAACTGTTTAAAAGTAGGTATTATTGGAGAACTTTATACAGCTATGGAACCTTATTCTAATTATGAACTAGAAAAGACCTTAGCAAGTTACCACATGGAGATTAAAAGATTTACTAATGTTAGTTATCTCTTGTGGCAAAAAAAGTTTTTACTCCCATTCATGAAATTTAGAATCAGAAAGTACTGTAAATATACTTTAGGAGCAGATGGACTTGATAATGTCTATAGAATTAATTATTTAAAAAGACATCACTTTGATGGTGTCATTCATACTAAGCCAACTGGATGTACTCCAGAAATAGGAGCTATTCCAATTATGATTAAGGAAGCGAAAGATTTAAATATTCCCATCACTTTTTTCTCTTTTGATGAACAAAGTGGTCTAGATGGAATAAAGACTAGATTAGAAGCTTTCTATGATTTATTAAATTTTAAGAGGGAGGGATAATAATGACTGGTTATTTAGGTATTGATATTGGTTCTATTTCTACCAAAGGAGTGGTAATTGATGACGATAACAATATAGTAGCTAGTAGTTATTTATGGACCGAAGGTGATCCAGTTAAAGCAGTTAAGAAGGTTTTAAAAGAATTAGAAAAAGATTGTAAAGATATAAAAATACTAGGGGTTGGAACTACTGGTTCTGCTAGAAAGTTAATTGGTACAATGTTAGAAGCAGTTAGTATTAAAAATGAAATAACCGCTCATGCTATTGGAACTTTATCTAAGTATCCTGATATTAGAACTATTCTAGAAATAGGTGGACAAGATTCTAAGATAATTTTATTAGATAATAAGATAGTTACTGATTATGCAATGAACACCTTATGTGCTGCTGGTACTGGTAGTTTCTTATCTAGTCAAGCTAAAAGATTAGGACTTGATGTTAAAGACTTTGGACCAATCGCTCTTACTAGTAGGAATCCAACTAGTATTGCTGCAAGATGTACTGTTTTTGCAGAAAGTGACTTAGTTCATAAATTACAAATGGGTTATCAAAAAAATGACATAATCGCTGGTCTTTGTTACAGTGTAGCAAGTAACTATTTAAATAATGTAGCAAAGGGTAAAAAAATAGAAGGCCCTATTATCTTCCAAGGTGGAGTTAGCAAAAATATTGGCGTAAAGAAAGCTTTTGAAGATTTATTAAAAGAAGATATAATTGTCGATGATAATGGACACTTAATGGGAGCTTTAGGTAGTGCTATTCTTGCTAAGAAAAGTGGCATAAAGAAGAAATTTAATTTTAAAATACGTGATGCTAAATTTGAGACTAGTGGTGTAACTTGTAAAGGATGTCCTAATCATTGTGAAATTATCATCGTTAAAAAGAATGGTAAAATACTAGATACTTGGGGAAACCGTTGTCCAAAAGGTGCCCTAACAATAAAAGAATAACCGAAAAATCAGTTATTCTTTTAATTTTTATAAATATCTTCTAATGCCGTCGATTTAGGCTCTTCTACAGTCGTTAGTTTAGTCTCTTCTACTGGCTTAACTTCTTCTTTCTGATTATTAATAAGATTCATATTATCAGTAGGTTGATAAATATTTTCTACTGGAGTTACTAATGGATTATTAGCTATATTTTCAAAATTATTATTTTCTTCATGTACTACATGATCACCTTCAGTTATTAAAGTCTTAATACTTTTTACTGTTCCAAAAATTCCAGCTATCATAAAAACTATAGCAACCAGCGGAGAAACAATCTTTGAACTAGCATCATGCTTCCATACTACATCCAAAGGATCATCAGGATTATATTTAAAGTCGATAGTTGATCCCCAATCATAAACATTATCGTATGAAGACAAATTAGTAGAGGCATGATAAACTTTTCCATCAACCTCATATTCAACAGTAATATATGTTATTTCTGTTCCATTTTCTTCCTTTGTATTAATCCGAGTTACTACACCACTTATATCTTTATATGTACTTTGTTTGTAATCATAGTCTTTTGTAAATTTTATAGAAAATATTAATAGTCCTACTCCTAACAAAAAGACTAATATACATAAAACTATTTGTGTACTAGGTTTTGTTTCTATTTTCATATTTTAACTCTTGACACAAATGAATAAGTATCACCTGATAATTTAAATGTATATTGATAATTTGCAGTAGAAGTTACTTTTCCTGTTCCATCAGCATTTTCTGAAAAGTCTACTTTCTCAGTTATTACAATAGTATCTCCCGTTCTAACTGCTCCAGTAACTGTTCCATGATAGAAACTACCAGTGGCTCCACCACCTACAGTTAAGTAATCTACATAACCATTAATGCTTTCATCATAGACATAATATTCTATTACATAAGGTCCTACTCGCATAGGTTCACTCTTATTTAGAGTATCACTACTACCAAATAATTCTTTATAAGTCTGTTCTACTCTTTCATATGGTATAAAACCAGTAGGACTATTTTCTTGTAATGTGTAATCACTATCGTTTAAGCTAATAGTTTTTTTAATATTTGTTGCATCTTGAATAACAGAAAAATCAGACTTCTTTAAGTTATGGTAAACTAAAGCCAATTTACTAGATTCACTTGCACTACTTACTTGGTAATTGTCAGAATTATTATAAAACCAATACTTATAAAAATTATCTCCTGTTAAAACTACCTTATTATATAAATTTTGTACTAAACTGCTATTAATATCTAATGTTTCATCTTTAGTAGTTGTTGTATTATTTTTACTACCTGAATCAACTCTATTCTTATCACTAGTTACTGTTTCATTCTTATTAGTAACTTTACCAAAACTTGTATAGCCAATATAACCAATCAATAAAGCAATAACCACTATAAGGAAGATAACAATTCCATTATTTTTCTTTTCCATATTTTCATCTCCTAAAATAATAATAATCTATGTATAGAAAAAAGACAATTATAATTTAAAGTTTTGATTGTCTTTTAATGTAAACTACTGGTTAAAATATTCGTCAAATGTTAGTCTTCTATCAATTATAGTACCATCATCTTTAATTTCAATTATTCTATTACATACAGTTTGATTAAGTTCATGGTCACGAGAAGTTAATATCAATTCCCCTTCAAAGTTTTCTAGGCCTTTATTTAATGAAGTAATGCTTTCTAGATCTAAATGGTTAGTGGGTTCATCTAATATTAAGAAGTTTGGTTCTTCTAACATCATTTTACTAAGCATACATCTTGCTTTTTCCCCACCTGATAAGACATTTACTTTTTTAAACACATCTTCCTTAGAGAATAACATTCTTCCTAAGAAACCTCTTAATTCAGTATCATCATCTACTTTTTTATATTGTTTAATCCAATCAAGAATACTTTCGTCTTTAACAAAATAAGAACTATTATCCTGTGGAAGGTAAGCTGGGGAAATAGTCTTTCCAAATAGAACTTGTCCCTTATCAAACTTTTCTACCCCTGCTAGAATATTAAATAGTGTTGTCTTTGCTAAATCATTATTAGATACGATAGCTATCTTATCACCTTTTAAAACAGTAAATGATATTTTATTTAGAACTTTTACTCCATCTACTTCTTTAATTAAGTTTTCTACTTTTAATATTTCTTTACCTACTTGTTTAGTTATCTTAAATTCAATAAATGGATATTTTCTAGAAGATGGTACAATCTCATCTAATTCTATTTTTTCTAGCATTTTTTTTCTTGATGTTGCTTGTTTACTCTTAGAAGCATTAGCAGAAAATCTAGCGATAAAGTCTTGTAATTCCTTAATTTTTTCTTCTTTTTTCTTATTAGATTCTTTCATTTGTTTAAGAGCTAACTCACTTGATTGATACCAAAAATCATAATTACCAATATACATTTTCATCTTACCAAAATCAATATCAACAATATGAGTACATACTTTATTTAGAAAATATCTATCGTGACTGACTACTATTACAGTATTAGGAAAGTTTATTAAGAATTCTTCTAACCAGTTAATAGCATCTAAATCCAAACTATTGGTAGGCTCATCTAGCAATAATATATCAGGATTTCCAAAAAGAGCGGAAGCAAGTAATACTTTTACTCTTAATTTAACTGGTATCTCACTCATTTTTTTATCATAATATTCATCTTTTATACCTAGATTATTTAGTAAAATAGCAGCATCATTTTCAGCATTCCAACCGTCCATATCTAAAAACTCAGCCTCTAAGTCAGCCAAGCGATAGCCATCTTCCTCTGTAAACTCCGTACGAGAATATAATTCTTCTTTTTCTTTCATTATTTTATATAGTTTATCATTTCCCATAATAACCACATCTAAAACACGCATATCATCAAACTGATAGTGGTCTTGTTTTAAGACAGATATTCTTTCATTTTTTCCAGTAATAATATCACCAGTAGTAGTTTCTAATTCACCTGTTAATAATTTTAGAAAGGTACTTTTCCCTGCTCCATTAGCACCAATCAATCCATAACAAGCTCCATCTACAAATTTTAAGTTAACATTTTCAAATAAAGTTCTTTTTCCAAATCTTAAACTAACATTATTTACTTGTAACATACTTTTTCCTCCCAAACTTTCTTAATTTTACTATATATTTAAAGAAAAAGCAAAATATTATTAACTAGTACGAGAAAAGTACAAATTTTTATTAATAATTGTTATAATCATCATTCTATGATAAAATGAATACAGGTGAAGGAAATTTCATATAATAAAAAAAGGATACATTTGATTTTACGGATCAGATGCTTTCCTATATTTTGGAATGGGCATCCGAGTTCAACAATAGTTGAATCAGATGCTATTTTTAATATATAAGGAAAGTGCGTTTAAATTATTGCTGAAAGAAAAGTAGGTTTATGAAAATTAAACCCACCACAAAAAGATTAAAGCAAACCTTCAATAATAGGAAAGTTATAAAAAGTTTTAAATAGTTATTGCAAACATTTGTTTTATATGATATGTTATATTCTAACGAATTGAGGTGGTCATATGAAAGTACTTAAAGGATATGTTTTTAGACTTTATCCAAATGTAGAGCAAAAAACTTTAATAAATAAAACTATCGGTTCTGCTAGACTTATCTATAATATCTTTTTAAGGGATAGAATTGATGTTTACAATAATACTAAAAAGGGTAAATCTGCATATGACCAGAATATCATGATACCAAGTCTACTTGTGAAATATCCATTTTTAAAAGAGGTTGATAGCTGTTCTCTTAGAAATGCTTCAAATGATTTAGAATGTGCTTATGATCATTTCTTTAAGCAAGGTGTTTTTCCTAAATTTAAAGCAAAAGGGGTAAAAGACAGTTATAAAACCAATAATGTGGTAAGTACCTATAAAGAAAAAGTATATAATTCGATAGAACTTGATTTAGAAAAAAGATTGATTAAGCTTCCTAAATTAAAATGGGTAAAAATAAAAGGATATAGAAATAAAGAAAGTATAAATGGAAGAATTAGAAGTGCAGTTATAAGAAGAGACGCCGAAAGATATTACGTTAGCATTTTAGTAGAAGAAGATGTATATAAACCTAAGTTTACTCCTCAAAGTATAATTGGAATAGATTTGGGTATAAAGGATTTGATAGTAACATCACATAATGAAAAAATTAAAAATATAATAAAAGATAGAAGTAAAAGACTAAAAGGACTTCAAAGAGCTTTAGCTAGATGTAAGGTAGGAAGTAAAAATAGATATAAAATAAAACTTAAAATACAAAGGTTATGGCAAAAGATAAGAAATGCTAGAAAACATTTAATTCACGATATAACAAATAAATTAATAAAAGAAAATGACATAATTGTGTGTGAAGATCTAGATGTTAAAAGTATGTACAAGGATCATAATATAGCAAAAAGCTTAAATTCAAACCCGCTTGGAGAAATAATTAGAGTACTTAAATATAAAGCTGTATGAGGCTGAATGGAATAACAAAAAATTAATACAAATAGATAGATATTATCCAAGCAGTCAAGAATGTAGTGTATGTGGGTTTCAAAATAAGGAGTTAAAGAATTTAAGTATAAGAAAGTACGAATGTCCAATGTGTCATACAGAGCATGATAGAGATTTCAACGCAAGCGTGAATATAATGTTTGAAGGTTTAAAAATATATATGCAGGACTTAACTTAAAATAAAATTCAGCGAAAAATAATAGGGTGGCGACCATCCGATACTGGTCTGTGGAGAACTAATTTAGTTCGGTGAAGCAGAAAATCCTTACCGTGAGGTAAGGCTGCTGAAAACTTGTTTTCAGTTTTGTTCGCAAAATGTATTGACAAGTGCTAACTAAATGCATACAATATTATTAGCACTTGAGAAAAAGAGTGCTAAGGTGGTGCTTAATAATGGATATGTTATCAAAAAGACAAGAACAATTATTAAAGATGATTGTTGAAAATTATATAAAGCAAGCAACTCCAGTTAGTAGTAAGCAACTATGCAAGAAACTAAAATGTTCTAGTGCTACTATAAGGAGTGAGATGGCAAATCTTGAAGAAGCAGGACTTTTAGAAAAGACACACACATCTAGTGGAAGAATCCCTAGTCAAAAAGGGTATCGTTATTATGTGGATAATTTATTAAAACCTAGAAAAATGAATGGTGAAGATATGTTAAATCTACAGATAATTTTACACAATCAATCATTAGAGTTGTCAGACTGTATTTCTAAGAGCTTGCAATTGGTTTCTGATATGACAAGTTATACAGCAGTAGTGCTAGGTCAAGCTTCTCATGATAATTTGTTAAAAGAAGTTAATGTTGTTCCTTTAACTGAGAATCAGTTAATAATGATAGTAGTGACTGATAAAGGAAAAGTGGAACATAAGACGGTAACACTAGATCAAGTTAATATGAGTGATGTTAAGAAAACAGTTGATTTAATTAATAAACTAATAGTTGGTACACCAATTGATGAGATTAGTACTAAACTTGAGTTTGAAATTAAGCCAATCATTGGAAACTATGTTGAGCAGCATGAAAAACTATATGATGTTATTTATCATGTCTTTGATGATTTAACTCATCCAGATATCAATGTAGTAGGAAGAACTAAATTCTTAGAACAACCGGAGTTTGGTAGCATTGATAAAGTAAAAGGATTGTTTGCTAAGTTAGATGATCAAGACTTAATAAAAGAAATTAAACAAGATAATTCTAATAATATTGAAGTTTATATTGGAAGTGAAAATAATATTGATTCCGATGTAACAGTTATAAAAACTGGCTTTAAAACCAAGAATGAAGAAGGAACAATTGCTATAATTGGACCAAAGAGAATGGAGTATGAGCGAGTTATGAGTTTACTAGAATTTATTAAAGATAATATTGAAAGGTGATGAAAATGGAAAAAGAACATAAAAAACATAAACATGAGCATAATAATCAAGAGAAACATGAACATGAAGAAAAAAAATGCAATTGTGAAGAAAAATGCGAATGTCAAGATGAAAAATGTGAGTGTAAACATGAAAGAATAGAAGAAAGACAAACCGAAGAGATTGAAAAGTTAAGAAATCAATTAACAGAAATCTTAAATGAAAAACAAAGTTTGTTAGAAAAACTACAGTATAGTAAAGCAGAAATGATTAATTATCGTAAACGTAAAGAAGAAGAAACAGATAATAAATTAAAGTATGCTAATCAAGACTTGATCTTAGAAATAATACCAATACTTGATAATTTTGAACGAGCTATTAAATTAGATGATAATGATTTAACGGATGAGTTATCAAAATTCTTAGTTGGTTTTAAGATGATGTATGCTTCCCTTTGTGAAGTATTAAAGAAATTTGGTGTCGAAGAAATTGACTGTGAGGGTAAAAAATTTGATGCCAATACTATGCAAGCACTAATGGTTGATAGTGACCCTAACTTTGAAGACGATATTGTCTTAGATGTATTATTAAAAGGTTATCGCCTAAAAGATAGAGTTATTAGACCAGCTAGTGTAAAAGTAAATAAAATAGATGAATAGAAAAAGGAGATAGGTAATATGAGTAAAATAATAGGTATAGACTTAGGTACAACAAATAGTTGTGTTGCAGTATTAGAAGCAGGGGAACCAAAAGTAATCCCTAATCCAGAAGGTAATAGAACAACTCCTTCTGTAGTAGCATTTAAAAATGGAGAAAGAATAGTAGGAGATGCTGCTAAGCGTCAAGCTATTACTAATCCTAATACAGTATCATCAATCAAAAGATTAATGGGTACTAGTGAAAAAGTAGAAATTGAAGGAAAGAAATATACACCAGAAGAAGTATCAGCAATGATTTTATCTTACATGAAAGATTATGCTGAAAGTTATTTGGGTGAAAAAGTAGATAAAGCAGTTATCACTGTTCCAGCATACTTCAATGATGCTCAAAGACAAGCTACTAAAAATGCTGGTAAAATAGCAGGACTTAATGTAGAGAGAATTATCAATGAACCAACAGCAGCAGCCTTAGCTTATGGTCTTGATAAACAAGAGAAAAATCAAACAATCTTAGTATATGACTTAGGTGGTGGAACATTCGATGTATCTATCCTTGAATTAGGTGATGGTGTATTTGAAGTTAAGTCAACTGCTGGTAATAACCACTTAGGTGGAGATGATTTTGATAATAAAATCATGGACTATTTAGTTGAAACATTTAAGAAGGAAAATGGTGTAGATTTATCTAAAGATAAAATGGCTATGCAAAGACTTAAAGAGTTAAGTGAAAAAGCTAAGAAAGATTTATCTTCAATGACAACTACTCAAGTATCAGCACCATTTATCTCTCAAAGTTCTGATGGACCACTTCACTTAGAAATGACTTTAACAAGAGCTAAGTTTGAAGAATTAATTCATGACCTTGTTATGTCAACTCTTGAGCCAGTAAGAAAAGCTTTAAAAGATGCTGATATTAAAGCAAAAGACTTAGACAAAGTAATCTTTGTTGGTGGATCTACTCGTGTACCTCTAGTATATGAAACAGTTAAGAAAGAACTTGCTATGGAACCATCTCGTGAAGTTAACCCAGATGAAGTAGTAGCAATGGGTGCATCTATTCAAGGTGGTGTATTAACAGGAGATGTTAATGATATCGTTTTACTTGATGTAACACCATTATCACTTGGTATTGAAACATTAGGTGGAGTAATGACTGTATTAATTCCAAGAAATACAACTATTCCAACTTCTAAATCAGAAGTATTCTCAACTGCTGCAGATAATCAACCAGCTGTAGATGTACATGTACTACAAGGTGAAAGATCAATGGCTAGTGATAATAAAACACTAGGAAGATTCCAATTATCTGATATTCCACCTGCACCTAGAGGTGTTCCACAAATCCAAGTAACCTTTGATATTGATGCCAATGGTATTGTTAATGTTACTGCTAAAGATTTAGGTACTAATAAAGAACAAAAAATTACTATTACATCTAATACAACCTTATCAGATGAAGAAATCGATAGAATGATGAAAGAAGCAGAAGCTAATAAAGAAGCAGATAAGAAGAAAAAAGAAGAAGCAGACTTAAGAAATGATGCTGAACAAATGATTTTCCAATCTGAAAAAGCTTTAAAAGACTTAGGTGATAAAGTTGATGCTAAAGAAAAAGAAGAAGCAGAAAGTATTGTTAAAGAATTAAAAGAAGCTTTAGAAAAGAACGATATGGATAAAGTTAAAACAATTAAAGAAAATCTTCAAGAAAAAGCTATGAACTTATCAGCTAAAGTATATGAACAAGCTGCTAAAGAACAACAAGAAAATAGTAACAATGAAACTGCAAATGATGATTCTAAAAAAGATGATGTTCAAGATGCTGAATATGAAGAAAAATAGAATATAGAAAGGAAAATAAGAAGTAGTGCTAGTAATGGGACTACTTCTTGTTGCTAATTGATAAATGGAAAAATTATTAGATAGAAGTGAGATTAAACCAGAAGATAAATGGGATGTAGAAAGTATTTATAAAAATATAGAAGAATGGGAAAAAGATGCTATTAAGTGTAAAGAGCTAATAGATACTTTAGCTAGTAAGAAAGAAACTTTTCTAAATAGTTCTAAAGACTTTAAAGAATTTATGCTACTTGATAGTGAGTTAGCAAGACTATTAGACAAAGTATATTTATATACAAGCTTAAAGAGCAATGAAGATATGGCTAATGCTACTTATCAAGAATTGAATGGTAAAGCAGCATTGATTTATCAAGATTATCAAGAAAAAACATCATTTGTAGTACCAATGATGTTGAAAGAAAATTCTACAAAGATAGAAACTTACCTTAATGAAGAAGAAGAACTTCTACCATTTAGACATAATGTAATGGATATTTTAAGATATAAAAAACATCATTTAACAGAAGAACAAGATAAAGTTTTAGCTGCTTTTTCTAAAACTTTATCAGCCGGTAGTGATACCGCTTCATTTTTAATGGACGCTGATATGCGATTTGGTGATATTACTTTAGTAAATGGTGAAAAGATAGAACTAACAGATAGTAATTATGGTATTTATCTAAGAGATAAAGATAGAGAAACTAGACGTCAAGCTTTTATCAGAATGCATGAAGTATATGGAAGTTTTAAAAATACTTTAAACGCTACTTTAGCCAGTGTAGTTAATGAATCTAGTACTCATGCTAGACTAACAAATTTTAAAAGTTCACTAGAAGCTAGTTTATATGCTAATGATATACCAACAGCTCTTTATGATAATTTAATAAATGTAGTTCATGAACATTTACCATTATTATATAAGTATTATGATATAAAAAAAGAAATATTAGGTCTAGAAGATTTTCATTTATATGATGGCTATGTAAACTGTGTTAAAAAAGTCTCTAAAAAATATTCTTTTGAAGAAGGAAAAGAATTAGTGCTTGATGCTTTAAAAGTATTAGGCGATGAATACATTAATGTTTTAAAAACTGCTTTCACTGATGGCTGGATAGATAAATATCCAAATAGGGGAAAGACAAGTGGAGCATACTCTTCAGGTTGTTATGATACTAAACCATTTGTATTATTAAATTATACTAATAATTATGATGATGTATCAACATTAGCTCATGAGTTAGGGCATTCTATGCACAGTTATTTTTCTATTCATTATAACGATTATGAAAATCACTCTTATCCATTATTTTTAGCAGAAATTGCTTCAACGGTTAATGAGTTACTACTATCATACTATATGGAAAATAAAGTAGAAACGAAAGAAGAAAAACTAGCTATTTTAAATGAAAGATTAGATTTATTTAAAGCTACAGTCTTTAGACAAACAATGTTTGCTGAATTTGAAAAATATATTCATAATAAAGCTGACAATAATGAAATATTAACAGCAGATAGTTTATCTGACTATTATTACCAATTAAATAAAAAATACTTTGATGATAAAGTATTAGTAGATGATGTAGTTCGTTATGAGTGGTTAAGAATTCCTCATTTCTATCGTCCATTTTATGTTTATCAATATGCAACAGGACTTTCTATTGCCTCATATATAGTTAAAAATATTTTAGAGGGAAAAGAAGGCTTTAGAGATAAATATATTCTATTCTTAAAGTCAGGTGGAAGAGATTATCCACTTGAAGTGTTAAAAATAATAGATGTTGATTTAAAAGATACTAAAGTGTTTGAAGATGCAATGTCTATGTTTAAAGAAACTTTAGAAAGATTTTCAGAGCTTTCTAAAAATTAAGAAGTAAAGAGGTGTAATTATGGCAACTAAAAGAGATTATTATGAGGTGTTAGGTGTTAGTAAAAGTGCTAGTCAAGATGAAATAAAGAGTGCTTTTAGAAAGCTTGCTAAGAAGTATCACCCTGATATTAGTAAAGAAGACAATGCTGAAGAAAAATTTAAGGAAGTACAAGAAGCTTATTCAGTTTTATCAGATGAAACTAAAAGAAAACAATATGATCAATTTGGTCATGCAGCTTTCCAAGGTGGAGCAGCTGGGGGAAATCCTTATGGTGGATTCTCATCAGGTGGTTTTGGCTTTGATGCTAGTGACTTAGGAGATATTTTTGAAGACTTGTTTGGAGGAGGCTTTGGAGGCTTCTCTAGTGGCAGTAGTAGAACAAGTAATAGAAAACAACGTGGTAGTGATATGCTACTTAGAATGAGTCTTACTTTTGAAGAAGCAGTATTTGGTTGTGAAAAAGATATAGATGTAGATGTAATTGATGAGTGTGATAATTGTCATGGTAAAGGTGGCTTTGATGAAAAGACTTGTTCAAGATGCCATGGTAGTGGAACTGTTACTATGGAACAAAGAACAATCTTAGGATCATTTGTTACTAAATCAACTTGTCCTGATTGTAAAGGAAAAGGTAAGACTTTTGCAAAAACTTGTTCAGACTGTCGTGGAACAGGTACTGTCAAGGTAAGAAAAACTATCACTGTACACGTTCCTGCTGGAATAGATAATGGGGAAAGATTAAGATTAGCTGGTAAAGGACATGCTTCTCCTAATGGTGGAGAGTCAGGTGACTTGTATTTGGAGTTTACCATCAAAGAACATGACTACTTTAAAAGAGATGGTAATGATATCTACTTAGAAGTACCAATTACTATTGTAGAAGCAACACTAGGTTGTAAAAAGGAAATACCAACTATCTATGGTAATATAACTGTATCTGTACCAGTTGGAACTGATAGTGGTACTAAACAACGAGTAAGAGGTAAAGGTATCAAAGACGATAGAAGAAGAACTGGAGATATGTATATAATCTATAGTGTTCAAACTCCAAAGAAACTATCAAGAGAACAAAAGAAATTATTTGAACAACTTGCAGATACTGATTTTAAAGATATAGATATTGATAGATTTGATAAATTTACAAGAAAGAATGAATCATAATGATTTGTTCTTTTTTTGACATAATTTTTATATACAGTGTGTTAGATTATCATTAGGTGATCAAATGAAAAAAGAAAAATGGTGGGGAACAATTCTTCTTCTATTAATAATAATGTTTAGTTTTATAACTAAAGATGATATAACAAAAAATACAATTTATGTTACTAATACAAATATGACTTTTGAAATAGAAAACTTAACTAAAAAAATCAATATAGATGATATCTCTTATGAAGAAATTAATTCAAAAGAGAAACTATTAACCATTTATAACTCAAAAGAAATAACCTATCAATTAGTAGAGTCTTATTTATCTAGTGATTTTTTAAAGAAATATCCAAACTTTATTTTTAATAATGAAAGATATCAAATATTTACAGTTATCTATAATAAGAACATTAAATTGCTAAATAATCACTTGGATTATATAAATGAGTTGCAAGAATTATCTAACTATTATATATTTTATGAACCGAGATTAGATGATGAAATTATATTATTAAGAGTTGTAAATAAAGATAAAGAAATAGTACTAGGTGCTGTAAAACTTTAAATATGAAGTGCATTTTCTTGATTTAGTTGCTTAGAATTATTATTTTTATAGATCAACGCTTCTTTTTGATAATACTCGTTAGTAGATTTAATAAAACAAGTATCATCTTTTTGTTTTATTCCTAGTATTCTAAAAGCAGTCTCTACATCTGTGTATTCCATAGGTTGCATCATATATTCATTTAATGCTAGCACTTTATCTAAAGAATCATCTTGCATCAGTAAGTAACTGCTATAAGCAGTACCTATAAAATATCTAAATGAATAATCTGGATTGAATTTTTTATTATCCATTAACTTATTTAGATAATTTAAGTACATTAAAAAATTTTCTTTTTTCATATTGTAAAAATTTAACTCTTTGCTATGTTCATTAATAAAACTATAACTATTTTCATCTAAATAACCTAAGTGATTTTTTAAATTTAAAAAATCACTTTCAATGCTTAATTCATTATGACAATTCCAAAAATCAATGTATCTAAGTATTCTTGATTTAGCTACATCTGTTCTTGAGTAGCCATTTTCTATTAAAAAATCTAAAAATTTATTTTCCATGTAAATTGATATAACTTCAGAAAATACTGGTGCCACCTTAGAGTTGGAACTGTTTAAAGAATGAAAGAATTCATGTATAACACAAGTAGAATCATTTATAGTACCAGTGAATTTTACACTATAATTCTTATTATTACATTGGTTTTTAATATTTTGCTCATCTTCATCAAATGAGTTATGAAAATCGAAATATCCATTGTTGAAACTTTCCTTGAAATATTCTAAATAATCTTCTCCCAAATTAGAAAGAAACTTAGTTACTAAATCGAGCGTTTCAATTCCACTAACTTTTTCTTCTAATTTTAAATTCAACTCATTAGAACCAATAAGTTTGAATAAATTAATTTTTTTTCTTCCTTTTTTTAAAAAACTAACGGCTAAATCTAAATTAGAAACATAAAACTCGTTTTGACTTTCATTTAAAAAGTCATTAAAAGTGTCATTAAGCTTAAAATATTCCATATAACACCAACCCCTCAATTTGCCATATTATATCACATTTTGGGCATTTTGTCTAATATATTGTTGTTGCTCTAATGAGACTGCTTTATTTGAAAATGTAAAAAAATTACTAAAAATAATTGACAATGGGTAAAATATTATTGTAAACTTTACTAGAAAACGTTGATGAAGAGAAGTAGGAATACTTGACTTATAAGAGAAGCTGTGGTTGGTGAAAACAGTTAAGGAAAGTATTTTTGAATAACACTTCGGAGTGCTTAAAGAATAAAGTAGACTAAGCCGGGTAGACTCCCGTTAACAAGATAAGCGATTATCATACTTGATAATAAATTGGGTGGTACCGCGGGTAAAGACTCGTCCCTTAACTGGGATTAGAGTCTTTTTCGTTTTCTAAAGAAAGGACTGATAAATGTGATAACTAAAGAGATGTTGAAAGACTATGCTAAAAAGCTTATGTTTGACATGGATGATAATGAGTATGAAACATTAGAAGATGAGTTTAAAACTATTCTTAAACAAATGGAACTTATCGAAAATATTCCTAATATAAAAAAGACAGAGCCATTATTTTATCCATATGTCTCATATGAAGCGAAACTTAGATGTGATGAAGTAAATGAAATGGAGATGCTTTCTGTTAACGAAGTATTGGAAAATACAGAACATCAAGTAAGAGATCAAGTAAAAGTACCAAGGGTGGTGGAAGCTGATGAATTATAGAAAATGTTTAATTAGTGATTTAAGAGAAAACTTAGATAATGGTAGTATAACTAGTGAAGAACTATTTAATGAAGCAGTTAGTCTTGCTAATAAGTATCAAGAATCTTATAACTGTTTTGTAACTATCTGTGATAAGTTTAAGATGAAGAAAAGAACCACTCCGCTAGCAGGTATACCCTATGCTTTAAAAGATAATATTTCAACTAGTAATATTTTAACAACCGCCTCTAGTAATATCTTAAAAAACTATGTACCAGTCTATGATGCAACTGTTTATAAGAAATTAAAGAATGCCGGAGCAGTATTAGTTGGAAAAACTGTTCTAGATGAACTTGCTATGGGTGGAACTGGAACGACAGGACATACTGGAATAGTTAGAAATCCTTATGATAAGACAAGAGAGATTGGTGGCTCTAGTGCCGGAAGTGCTGCTGCAGTTGCTCTTGGAATAGTTCCTTTTGCTATTGGAAGTGACACTGGTGACTCTATTAGAAAACCAGCTGCTTTTGGAGGAGTGGTTGGCTATAAACCAACTTATGGGTTAATATCTCGTTATGGTTTATTTGCTTTTGCCTCAAGTCTCGATCATGTTGGCTGTTTTGCAAGAAGTGTTAAAGACGTCGCTTTAGTTACTAATACTATCAAAGGATATGATCCTCACGATATGACCACTTATCAAGATGATAGTGATTTACTAGATGGTATCGATGAACCACTAGCAGGTAAAAAGTTATTCTATATCAAAGAAATAGTAGATAGAAGTTTATATAAAGAAGACGATGATGAGTTAATGCAAGTATTAGATAACTTTTATTCACTTCTTGAAAGATTAAAGACTAGAGGAGCAGAAATAACAGAAGTATCCATTGATAAAGCATTACTAGAAGCAATATATCCTACTTATATGACTATATCTTGTGCCGAAGCAACTAGTAATAACTCTAACTTAACAGGAATAGCTTTTGGAAATAGAGTGGCTAAAGATGATGTTAATAGTCTAATAACTGCTACTAGAACAGAAGGCTTCTCAGAACTTATTAAAAGACGTTTTGTCCTAGGCAGTTATATTTTACAAAAAGAAAATCAAGAGAAACTTTATCTAAATGCTTGTAGAGTTAGAAGATTATTAGTAGATAAATTGACAAATCTTTTTAAAGAATATGATAGCTTAATCTTACCTTGTAGTGGTGGACCTGCTCCTAAGTTTGATGATGATAGTGATAAGCTAAGTGATAAATACCTATTATTAGAAAATCATATGGCACTAGGTAACTTCGGAGGATTCCCATCAATTACTATCCCATCTGGTTTTGTAAATAACTGTCCGATTGGTATTAATCTTACTAGTGGAATAAAAGAAGATAAGAAAGTATTAAATATTGCTAATGAGATAGAAATGTTAACCGGTCTTAAAGGACAAATAGGAGGTGAAGAGTAATGTATGATGTAGTTATTGGACTTGAAGTGCACTGTGAATTAGATACGTTATCTAAAAACTTTTCAAGTAGTGAAAATAGTTATACTAAGATTCCTAATATTCACGTTTCACCAGTTGATTTAGGGCTACCGGGAATATTACCTGTTGTAAATGAAAAAGCTTGTTACAACGCTTTAAGAACAGCGATGGCTCTTCACTGTGAGAACCCTGATGAGATAATGTTTGATCGCAAAAACTATTTTTATCCAGATCTTCCTAAAGGCTACCAAATAACACAAGTTACTAAACCAATGGGAAGAAATGGTTACTTAGATATATTAGTAGATGGTTCTATCAAAAGAGTATTAATTCATCAGTTACATCTTGAGGAAGATACAGCTAGTCTAGAGCATGATAAGAACTATTCCTTAATAGATTACAACCGTAGTGGTGTACCACTAATGGAAATAGTAACAGAACCATGTCTTACCAGTGCCTTAGAAGCAGTAACCTTTCTAGAAGACTTAAGAGATGTCTTCTTATATCTAGGAGTTAGTGAAGCAAAGACTGATAAAGGTCAGATGCGTTGTGATGTCAATATCTCTTTAAAAGAAAAAGGTAGTGATAAGCTTGGTACTAAAGTAGAAATGAAAAATATCAACTCCTTCACTAGTGTCAAAGAAGCGATAGAATATGAAATAAAAAGACAAAGTGAAGCCTTAGCTAAAGGTGAAAAAATAATTCAAGAGACAAGACGAATTGATGAGATGGGAAAGACTCACTCTATGCGTGAAAAAGTTGATGCTATTGATTATAAATACTTTGTTGATGCTAACTTACCACCAGTTAAAATAACTGATACTAAGAAAAAGGAGTTAATGCAATCTATCCCTAAATTAAAACTAGATAGAATCTTAACCTATCAAAAAGAGTTAGGACTAGACTATTATGACGCAGCTATTATTGCTAAAGAAAGAGACCTAGCAGATTACTTTGAAGAGACTGTAAAAGATGTTAAAGATGTAAGCTTAGCTGTTAATTTTATAACAACTAGTATCTTATCAACTTTAAATAAATTAGAAATTACTATTGAAGAGTTAGTAGTAACTCCTTCAATGCTAAGTAGTTTAATAAACTTAGTAAGTAGTGATAAGTTATCACTTGATCATGCTAAAAAAATACTTTATAAAGCAATAGAGCTAAAAACTGATCCTATTAAATTAATAGAGAAAGAAAATTTGTCACAAATAAACGATAAAGATGAATTAATTAAATACATAAAAATAGAGTTTGATAAATATCCTAATCAAGTAGAACAATATATAAAAGAAGATAATTTATCAGTTATTAATTTCTTTATGGGAAAGGTTATGTCATCTACTAAAAGACAAGCTAATCCCAATATGACAAGAGAATTAATTAAAGAAGAATTAGAAAGGATGAAGAAAAATGATTAAAAATATATATCGTGACTGCTATGCTGGTAGTCTTAGAGAAAAAGATATTGATAAAGAAGTAAAAGTAGCTGGTTTCATTGAAAACATAAGAGACCATGGTGGAGTAATCTTTGTTGATTTAAGAGATTACTATGGAACACTACAATTAGTTAGTAATGATGATAAGATGTTTGATGATTTAACAAGAGAGTCATCTGTTACAGTAACGGGAAAGATTCGTAAAAGAGATAGTGATGACTATAATGACCGAATTGAAACTGGTACTATTGAATTATTAGTTAGTTCTATAAAGGTACTTGGTAAGAGTAAGAATGTTTTACCATTTGAGGTTATGACTAGTAAAGATGTATCAGAAGATGTAAGACTAAAGTATCGTTATCTAGATTTAAGAAATCCTAAAGTTAAACAGTCTATTCTATTTAGAAATAAAGTTATTCACTTTTTAAGAAACTTAATGGAAAGTGAAGACTTTGTTGAACTACAAACTCCAATCTTAACTTCATCATCTCCTGAAGGAGCAAGAGACTTTCTAGTACCTAGTAGAAAATATAAAGGAAAGTTTTATGCTTTACCACAAGCTCCTCAACAATTTAAACAACTACTAATGTGTGCTGGTTTTGATAAATACTATCAAATAGCACCATGCTTTAGAGATGAAGATGCAAGAAGTGACCGTGTCTATGGTGAATTTTATCAATTAGATTTTGAAATGGCTTTTTCAACTGAAGAAGATGTCTTAAGAATGGGTGAGAAAGTATTTTATGAAACTTTTAAAGAGTTTGCTAAAGATAAAGATATATCAGAACCACCATTTATTAGATTAACTTATAAAGAGGCTATGGAAAAGTATGGTTCTGATAAACCAGATTTAAGAAACCCTTTAGTCATAATTGATTTAACAGAAGAATTTGAAGAGACAGAATTTCGTCCTTTTAGAGGTGTACCCGTTAAAGGAATTAAAGTAGAAAACTTAGCTAGTAAGAGTAATTCTTGGTTTAATGAGGTAGTTGATTATGCCAAAAGTATTGGTATGCCTGGTATTGGTTATTTAAAAGTAAATGAAGATTTATCATTTGCTGGTCCTATTGATAAGTTTTTAACCGAAGATGAACGTGAAGCTTTAATAGATAAAGCTGATCTTAAGAAAGATGATGTCTTATTCTTTATAGCAGATCGTAAGAAATCATTAGAACTAGCTGGTTCTATTAGAATGGAATTAGGTAGAAAACTTGATTTAATGGATCCTGATAAATATGTTTTTGCTATCATTCATGACTTTCCAATGTTTGAGTGGGATGAAGAAAATGAGTGTTATACCTTCATGCACAACCCATTCAGTATGCCGAAAGATGGAATGAAAGGACTTAATCAAAAAGTAGAGGACATTCTAGCATACCAATTTGACTTTGTTTGTAATGGTGTAGAACTATCTAGTGGAGCAGTTAGAAACCATGACTTAGAAATTATGAAGAAAGTATTTGCAATAGCAGGTTATGAGGAAGAAGAAATAGAAAAGAGATTTAAAGCTTTATATGAAGCTTTCCAATATGGAGCACCACCTCATGCAGGTATGGCTCCTGGACTTGATCGTATTCTAATGATGCTTCTAGATGAAGACTCTATTAGAGAAACAATCGCATTCCCAATGAGTGCTTCAGGAAGCGATATCTTAATGAATGCTCCAAGTACTGTTACAGAACAACAATTAAGAGAAGTACATATCAAAGTAAGAGATTAGCTGTAAAAAAATATAGCTTTTTTCTTTTACTCTTTAAAGTTGTGTGGTATACTCATCTTATGATAGGAGGATAGGAAAAAGACAATGAATATTAGAAAAATTAGTACTAAGAATTTAGTACGAATACTAGTAGTTTTAATTGTTTTAATAGGTGGAATCTTTACTAAGAAAACATTAACATCTTATGCTTTATTAGAAAGTAGTGAAGCACCTAGTAAATTGGTTACTAGTACAGGTAATGTTATGTCTGATAGGGTAAGTCTTTTTGATGACTTAGATGGGGATGAAATTATTTCATTAGTACCTTTCTATGGAACAGATGATAATGGTAATAAATATACCGTATATTGTCTTGAAAAAAGCAAAGACTTTGCTCCAGATCAGACTGTAACTAAAGTTGATACACCACTTGATGATGGATATACCTATATAATTAAAAATGGTTATCCAAATAAAAGTTTAACAGGAAATGATAAGAATGATAATTATTTAACTCAGATAGCGGTATGGCTCTATCAAGATAGATCATCGGGTGTAAGTGATACTACAAATGGGGTACTTACTGCTAATCAGAAAAATTCAATTATGAAAAGTAGTTATTATACTGTAATTAATAACTTAGTAACAGGAGCGATGAATGCTAAAAACACTACTAATATTACTAATCCGACCTTTAGTGTAAGTAGTGGAACATTATCTACTGATAGTGATAATACTTATCTAATAAGTAATGTGATGAGAATAACTGCTAATACAGATGAGTTTATTAACTATAAAATAGTCGCTTCTAGTAATGATATTGCAGCAAGTGATATAGAAGTACTTGATGAAAATAATAATATTATAAGTACTAATGATACTATATCTAAAGATGTTGGTTTTAAAATTAGAATACCTTTAGCTAAGATAAAGAAGGCATCTGTTATAAACATTGATATTATTAATAACTATAAAGATTACAAGACTTATGGTTATGAACCACCCGAGGGTATGAAAGATACAATGCAAAAATCATTTGTATCACTACTAGCATCAACAGTAACATCTAAACAGATATCTACTAGTCTTAATATGCCAGTAGGAAGTATTACTATTAACAAGATAGATGGTAATACTAATAATAACTTAGCAGGAGCTAGTTTTACCATTAAGAGATTAGCAACTAATGAAATAGTAGATAGTTTTACTACAACAACTATTTCTCATGTAACATCTAACTTGTTACCAGGTACTTATGAAATTACTGAAACAGCAGCGGCTAATGGTTATTATATAACAGATAAAACATCTAATATAACAATAACAAGTAATGATTTAAATAAGACCAAAACAATAACTAATAGTCAAGCAGAAGTATCAATCAGAAAGATAGATAGTGTTACTAAACAAGCAGTAAGTGGTGCAGTCTTAAAAATAGTAGATAGTAATAATCAAACAGTAAAGACAATTACTACTACAAATGACTATACTAAAATAACTGGTCTTTCACTTGGAACTTATAAAGTAGTAGAAGTGACTGCTCCAGATGGTTATACTCTAAATACTACGGCAAAAGAATTTACTTTAAGTAGTACTAATCCAAAAATAACTCTAGATTATGCTGATCAACAAAATGAAACAATTATTGTTAAGAAAGATGCTAAAACTAATGCTATCTTAGCAGGAGCTACTTTAAAAGTTATTAATAAAGATACTAACGAGGCAGTTGATACTTTTGTAACAACAACTACTGGTCACAGTATTAAAGGACTAAAAACAGGAACTTATAAAGTTATCGAAGAAGCTGCTCCTAGTGGTTATACTAAGAGTGATGCAACAGTAGAGTTTACTATTAGTAATAATCAAACTGAAGTACAAACAGTAACATTCTATAACAGTACTAATCAAATAAGTATTACTAAAGTAGATGCTGATACTAATGAAGTTCTTGCTAATGCTAAGTTTAATATCTTAAATAGTAATAATCAAATAGTTAAAACATTTACTACGACAAAAGAAGCATATCTTTTAGATAAATTAGCAGTAGGTAAGTATTACTTAGAAGAGGTAGAAGCTCCTAGTGGATATGTTCTTAATAAAGAAAAAGTAGCTTTTGAAGTAACTGCTACTACTAATAATCTACAAGTAGTATTTAAAAATAAAAAGAATGGTTTAAAACTAGGTAAGATAGATACTACTACTAAAGAATATCTAGCAGGAGCTAAAATGAAGCTTACTGATAGTGATGGCAAGACAGTAAAAGAGTTTACTAGTGAGAGTAATTTAACTACTATCACTGGTTTAAAAGTAGGTATTTATTATTTAGAAGAGATAGAAGCACCTAATGGTTATATAAAAAATACTACTAAGAATAAAATAGTTATTACTAATACATCAGATGAAGTAACTTCTACTATTGAAAATAAAAAGATAAAAGTAAGTTTAAGTAAAGTAGATGCCGATACTAATAAACAAATAGCAGGAGTATTATTTGAGTTACTAGATAGTTCTAAGAATGTGATAGGAACATTTACAACAACTGCTACTAAAACAGATATTTCTTCTTTAAAAGCATTAAAAGAAGGAGATTATTACTTAAGAGAAAAAAGTACTAAAGATGGTTATGTACTTGATAATAGTTTGCATAAATTTACTATAAATAGTAGTAATTATGACTTTACCATTACTTTAAAAAACAAATTAAATGAAGTAAGACTAGGTAAGATAGATGCTAAGACTAAGAAATATATTAAAGGAGCTACTTTAAAATTAAGTAGTGTAACTTATAGTGATTTTGAACCAGTGACATTTGTATCAGAAGAAAATGCCACATCTATTAAAGGATTAAAAGCAGGTAGATATATCTTAGAAGAAGTAAAAGCTCCAGATGGTTATGTTACTTCTAATTCAAAAATATACTTTGATGTAACAAGTAGTGGTGAGGTTAAGACAGAAACTATTAAGAATGATATATTATCTATTAGTATTAATAATAAAAAAGTAACTGTTAATGCTAATAAAGGTTATTCATTTACTATATATAATAGTGATGGTACTAAAGTAGAAGAGTTAACTATTAAGGATAGTAGTGTTACAAGTAAGGAACTTTCTAATGGTAATTATTACTTGAAAGAAACAAAGACTCCAGATTCAGTTGTTTTAAACTCTAATTTAGTTTATTTTACAATAGATGATAATAAGGAAATGTCTATTAACTTTACTAATGATTTTACTAAAGTATATATAAGTAAGAAAGATATGGCAAATAGTGAGGAAATTGAAGGAGCTTCTTTAACTCTTACTGATAAGAATGGTATAGTTGTTAAAGAATGGACTTCCTCTAAAGATCCTTATTACATTGAAAGACTACCAGTTGGTGTATATACCTTAAAAGAAGTAGTTGCTCCTAAAGGATATGTTTTAAATACTTCAACAGTAACTTTTGAAGTTAAGGAAACAGGAGATATTCAAACAGCTACGATGTTTAATACAAAACCACTAGAAGATGTACCTAATACTTCTAAAAAGACAGGCATTTTCTATACAGTTGGTACTATTATTACTTTAATTGGTGTATCAATACTAGCTATATACTTTAAAAAGAATAAGACTCTAGGTTAATTCTAGAGCTTTATTTTTTTGTAAAAACTATTTGAAAAAAATAATTACTATGTTATTATATATATAGGTAGAGAGGAGGCTAGGAATGGAAAAGAATAGAACAGTACAGTTAGTTGCAATTTTAGCACTTGTGGTTGGAGTTGTTGGTTTATCAATTGGTTTCGCCGCATTTTCTAATACTTTAAAGATTCAATCTAGTGCTGAAGTAACACCAAGTAAAGATACTTTAAATGTTGATTTTTCAAGTTCAGATACAGCCGTTGAAACTAGTAAAATAACACCAGTTACTGATCCAGTTGGAGTAGTTGCTACAGAAGCTACAATTGATAACACAAGTGATCCAACTATCAAAAACTTAAGTGCTACATTTAAAGAACCAGGACAAAAAGCAGTATACAGTTTTTATGCTTATAATGCCGGAGAACTAGAAGCTTACTTAAAAAGTATTGTTTATGCTAATGTAACAGGAGCAAATTCAACTAAAGTTTGTACAGCTAAAGAAGGAACCACTGATGCTTTAGTTCAAAAGGCTTGTAACGGAATATCTGTTAAAGTTAAAGTAGGAAGTGAAGCAGAAACAAATAGTGGTATTGCTAATATTTCAAATCACTCATTAGTAAAAAATGCATCTGAACAAGTTACTGTAACTTTAGAATATGCAGCAGGTTCAGATAGAGCAGATGGAGATTTTACTGTTTCTTTTGGAGACGTTACTCTAAATTATAGTTCAGTAGATTAAAAAAATATTGGCACGGTTTTTACTGTGCCATTTGTGATAGGTGATAAAATGAAAAAAAGTTATAAAAGATTAGCTCTATTTGCCTTTATCTTTATTTTATTATTTTTACTGAATAGTTTTGTATTTAAAATACTTAGTCAACCACTTTTAAATGGAATAGTTATTTTCCTAATTATTATAAGTTACTTCTTATTTGGTTTTGAAAAAGATAGACATAGATATACCAAAGATATAATCTTAGAAATTATTATAATTTTAATATCTTTTTTTCTACTATATTATTTATTAGGAATATTAGTAGGATTTGCTAAAACAGCTAATTATCTTACTATAAAATCAATTGTAAAGATTATTATTCCTCTAATTATTTATATAGTTTTAAAAGAGTTTTTAAGATATCAATTACTAACTAAAGCAAGTGAAAATAAAGCTTTGATAACTATAATTACTATCTTCTATATTATGATGGATTTAACTATTCCCTTTTCTTTTCATAGTCTTACTTTAGGTAAAGAAATATTTGTATTAATAGCAGTTACTTTTCTGCCTATAGTAACTGAAAATATTTTATTATCGTTTTTAAGTCTTAATTTTGGATATAAACCAAATATATTATATTTAATAATAATTAAATTATATTGGTATATACTACCGATAGTTCCAAATCCTAATGAATATATCTACTCTTTAATCTTTTTTCTACTCCCTGTAGTTATCTTATTAAAAATAAAAAAATGGTTAGCTAAAGATAGAGTAGAATCTATTGTAGAGAATAGTTATAAAAAAAGAAAAAGTGAACTAATTTATTATATCCCTTCTATACTCTTAGTTTTTACTCTGGCATATTTTGTATCAGGTTATTTTAGATATTATGCTATAGCAGTAGCAAGTGGTTCTATGGAAGATGTTATTTATAAGGGTGATGTAGTAATAGTTGATCAAAAATATAAAGATTTTACAGGTACTGATATTATTGCTTATAAATATAATGATAAGGTAGTAGTACATAGAATCTATAAAATAATAGATATAAATGATTCATATTATATTTATACTAAAGGTGATGCAAATAAAGAATATGATAAATATAAAATAACTAAAGATATGGTAATTGGCGTAGTCAAATTTAAAATACCATTCATTGGTTATCCCACAGTTTTATTAAATGAAAAATGGTAAGAGGTGATAAAATTGAAAAAAACAAGGAGTCAAAGATTAGAAACTAGACAAAAAAAGATGAGAAAAAAAGTAGTAAAACGTAAAAAATTAAGATTAAAGAAACCATACTTCTCTTTTTCTTTTAGATTAGTAGTTTCCATAGTGTTATTTCTTATCTTTTTCGGAGTAGGAGTATACTTTATAATTAATTCTATGAATATTACTCATGAAGAGGTTATCACTTATAAAGAAGAAGGTAATATTGATTATTCAGTTTGTTTAAATGAAAATGAATTTTTTAATGATGAGTGTCTTTCAAAAGATATGTCTTATATTGCTAATTTAATTAAAACTATTCCTCTTAATTTTAGTTATAAGTTTGGTTTAAGTAATGGTGATTTAACTGATAAGATGGAATATGAAATTATTGGTAAATTAGTAATATCTAATAAAGATAGTAATTCTAATTATTATGAAAAAGTATATCATCTTCAAGATAAAACAACGGATGGGGTTAGAAAAGTTAATGATAATTATGTAGTTAATAAAAAAATAGATATTGATTATGACCATTATAATAGTATTGCAAATAAGTTTAAATCAGAATATGGAGTAGATAGTGAAAGCTATTTAGATGTCATATTTATCGTTTATAATCATGCTCCTTTAGAGTATAACATTCCTTCATTTTCTACCACCTTAATAAAAATACCATTATCTCAAAAGTCAGTTGAAATAAAAATGACCTCTAAAGAAGTTAATCAAAACCAAAATAAAGTAGTTTTGACTAATGAGTTTAATATTTCTAATTGGATTTATTTAGTAATAGGTTTATTTTCATCTATTATCTCTATAATCTTTATAATAGTTATTATTAGAAAACTAGAGTTTATTAAAACTAAGAAAAGTGATTATGATAAGAAGTTAAATAAGATTTTAAAAGAATATGATAGATTAATAGTAAATACTAGATCATTACCTAATATAAGTAATTATTGTCAGATGAAAATTGATAGTTTTGAAGAGTTATTAGATGTAAGAGATAATTTACATTTACCAATTATGTATTACGATGTTATAAAGCATCAGAAAGCTATATTTTATATTTTACATGATAGTAATATCTATATATATACTTTAAAAGAGATAGATTTAATAGGAAAAAAGAAAAATGAAAAGAAGAGTTAAGAGAAATTACTATTTACTTATTACTATAATTATTTTAAGTGCTGTTGTTTTATTGAGTATAGGTTATTCATCTTTTAAAAATGAATTAGCAATAACTAATATATCTAGTACTGTTAGAATAGATAAAGATATTAGAGTTATGGGAGTTAAGCTTAATAATAGTAATAAAGCAAGTAGTATGTATGAAGATTATAATGTAGCTAATATTAGTTTTCAAGGTAATTTAGAAGAGGCTGACTCTTATCTTATATATGATGTAGATGTTTACAATTTAGGTAATGTAATAATGGGAATTAAGAGTGTTGATATTAACAATGAAAATTTAAAAGTTGAAATACTAAATTATAATCTAAAAGATAAAATATGTGATGATGATAATAAATGTATATTAGGAATTGAAAAGAAATTACAAGTTAAAGTATCTTATAAAGAAGGAAGTTATTCTTCTTCCAATACATCATTTAATATTAGAGTAGATTTTATTTTTGGAAGAATTTATAGTATTAATTATAATGATATTGATTCTACTAATCTACCTAGTGAAATAATAGAAGGAGATAAACTAGTAGTAAATATTCCCCAAAAAACAGGCTATGACTTAAAAGTGTTTATGAATGGAAAACGTTTAACACTTGACAGTGACTATCAATATGAAAATGATATTTTAACTATATTTAATGTTGATGGTGATATTAAAATGTACTTTAAGATGCCAATTTGTCAAAGAGCTACTGTTCTTCATCAGGAAGAATGCTTTGGTAATTATTGTGCTAGCCTAGGTTATAAAACAGATGGCAGTATGCAAACAAAAATGATTTCTTATGGCTCTTTAGGAGAAACAGGTAAACTATCTTCTGGTGATGCTTTTGATTGTGATGTTGATGGTGATGGAGTATATGATCCAGCTACCGAAAGATTTTATTATGTAACTGATATAGATAATGATACAGCTGTTTTGATTTATTATAATAATGTAAGTGGGGGTAAGCCTAGTAATGATAAGTACTATTTTTATGATAGTTCAGGAGAAAATTGGCATGGTCCAAGAACTGCTATGGAACAACTTCCAACTACTAGTCAATGGTCTAATGTAAAATTAACTAATACTGAAAGAGTTTTAACTAATGAATATGGTACTAATAGTAATAAAGGAGGAAATACTTATCCTGCTGTATTAAGTTATAAAGGATATGCTGCTCGTCTTTTGACTATTGCAGAATTAAGAAAAATAGTTGGTTTTTATATTCCAACTTGGAAAATTGGAGAGTTTGATAAACATCTTTATTTAGCTGAGAATACAAACTTTTCTAAAAAAGATAACTCTAAATTTGATGGTTTCTGGTTAGAAAATCCTAGAAATACAATGCCAGCATATGCTTGGATGTTTTATGCAACTACAAGAAGATTACACAGTGTAGAAGTAAATAAAAAAGATGCTATTTTAGGGGTTAGACCAGTAATAGAAGTGGCTAAAGACGATATAAATTATTAAATGAGTGCTACTTAATATTAATAATAAACAAAAAAGGAAATTTGAAAATTTCTTTTTTTGATGATATGTGATTTTACGACTTATATCATTTGAATCCTAAAAGTTAAAGTATGATGAATTGACAAATTGCCAATAAAGTGGTATAATCTACTCACATTAATGAGGGGGGATAAATATGAAAAATCTAAAAGTTAATGATTATGTACTTAATGGAAAATATGCAGTATATAAGCTTGGAAGTATGTCTGTTAATAATCTTCGTATTATAGATACAGATAAAAGATATGGATGTATGAATACAGGTGAAAACTTTTATCCTAAAGGATTAAGCTTTGAAGAGAGAAAAGCTTTATTCCTAGAACGTAGAAGATTAGCTAGTGCTGATTATAATGAAGAGTTTGATCCAAAGAAATTTTATATGCCAAGTCAAAATAAAGAAGGCAAGGCAGTAGAATTAACTAGATCAATGGTTGAAGCCTATGAAGATGGTTGGGATTTGGATATACCTGGTGATATCCTAATAATTACTAAAGATTTACCAGGCGTTGTAGCAGGTTTCCCAGTTGCTGATTGTCCGGTGGTAATTGCTAGTGACTTAAAAAATGGTGTAACAGCTACAGCTCACTGTGGAGTAGAAATGATAGATAATTATCTACCAAAGCTTACAGTTGAATCTTTACAAAGCAAGTATGATAGTAAACTAGATGATATTTATGTCTATATTGGTGCTCATGCTGGTAATAATTGGACTTATGACTCTATGCCTGAATGGGCCAAGGAATCATTCTGGGAAGAGACAGGAGCAATTAAAGAAACTAAGAATGGAGAGTTTAAAATTGATATAAGAAAAGCTCTACTTTATCAACTGGATCCAGAAAAGTTTCAATCATTCATTGTAAATAATGATGATACTATAACTAATCAAAATTACTATTCTCATCACTGTGAGTCAAAAAATATTAAATCTAAAGCAGGAAGACAATTTACTGGAGCATATTATAAGAAAATATAATTAATTATGAAAGAGAGTGATTAAAATGTTGAATACAGAGAAAACAATTCAAATCAGTGATTATAAAATATATAATTCTAAGGTAAAAGATAGAATAAAATTAACAACTTTAGGAGACTTGCATATTAGTCCACTAGTAGATGATAAAAAACTAGAGCCTATTATAAGACAAATAGAAAAAGAACAAGCTGATTACAATATATTTCTAGGAGATTTAATTGATAGTCCAAAAGATTTAGAGGATGAAAATAAATGTAAATTACTATTAAAAACCTTAAAGAGGTCTGCTGACATAGCTCCCACTATGGTAATACTTGGAAGTCACGATTTTGTATTAGAAAGTAAAAGTGGAAATAGTATAGACTTTAACTATGACTTCTTTAATGAAGCTAATAGTCTAAATAATGTTAATATTCTTCTTAACCATACATATAAAGATGATAAAATCTTCTTCATGGGATATTTACAGACTCTTAAATACTATTATAATAATATAGAAAAAACCCATATAGAGGATTTAGAGGCTTTTTATGAGGATATGGTAGGAAGAGAAGATTTATATAAAAATTTACCAAAAGATGTTCCAACCGTTGGTTTGATTCATTCTCCTGAATATGCTAAAAATGAAGAGAATGTTGAATTACTGAAAGAATATGATTTATTAATTGGTGGTCATGATCATGACGGATGTGTTCCATTCGGTTTAGGAAAGACAAGAAGGGGACTTATAAGTCCTAAAAAAGAACTTTTCCCGAAAGATGTACGTGGTATCAGAACTCTCAGCAGTGGAACTGACTTACTAATAAGTGGTGGAATTGTCAAAATGGGAAATAGTTGTCCTAAAATAATGCAACCATTAAATTATTTTTGTCCTATGCAGATGGAAACAGTCGAACTTACTGCTGATGAAAACTATAAAAACGGTATTGAAACAAGTAAGAGATTAGTATACACAAAAAATAATTTAAAATAACTTTTTTGATATTTTCAGACATCACCTAGATGTAGAAAATTGATATAAAATTATATAAAAAGGCGATCAATAAATGATCGTCTTTAATATTCTTTCAGTATTTTTAAAATTGTATTTAGCTATTTCTTTAAGTTTTTCTTCTCCATACTTTTCTACTACTTCCTCTCCAACTTTATCAACTTCTTTAGAAGCTCCCTTTAAAAGAGGAATATGAATACTATCTGATAATTTATCGAATTCTTTTAGGAAAATATATCTACTAATAATAGAAGAAGCAGCAACAGCAAGATTCTTATCTTCAGCTTTAGTCATAAAAGTGATACCTCGTTGAACTTCTTTAGCATCATTTAGATATTCATAATATCTTTTTTCTCTTGCAAATTCATCTACAATAATATAATCAATTTTCGGGTTAACTTCATGCATCAATTGATATAAAACCTTATTATGCATAATAGCTTTTATTTTATTCATATTAAAATCTTTGGTATAATTTTTATTATAATCAATATTATTTAGAATAAGACTACGGTAGGTTAGCTTTTTAGCAAGAATAGGAGCATTAGCTAAGATAAATTCATCAGTTAGCTTTTTACTATCTCTGATACCTAATTCTTCTAAAAATTTAACTTCTTCCTTTGGAACATAAGTAGCAGTTACTACTATGGGACCAAAATAATCACCAGTACCAACCTCATCACTACCAACGGAAGAACAATTGTGATATTTATTATCATTAGTATTAACTTTAGGAGCAGATTCTATCCCATCCATTTCTTTCCACATAGCAGCATCAACATCAGCACTTTTTCCTTGAAACATAACCTTGCCAGATGTGTACATTGTAATAGTAGTATCCATATCAACTGCTTGAAAAACTACATAAGGAATCTCTTTATCCTTTTTTTTATCTTTATAATATTCAATCATTTTTTCTTTTGTCTTGTCACTTACTCTTATGACTTCGTTCATTTTTTTCCACCTCATTTAATTTAGTATAGCATATTTTAAAAAATATAGTTATAATAAAAATATAGAAAGGATTTTGATTATGGAAAATATTAATAATATTAGTATACTTATTATTTTAATTATTTTAAGTTTTGGTATTTTAGGACTAAAAAGAGGAGTGATTAAAGAAGCAGCGGTGGTGCTAGGAAATATAGCAGCTATAATTTTAGCTTTCTTGTTAAAAGGTCTATTAGCAAGTTTTCTAATTAATTTATTTCCACCATTTAGAGTAAATTCTGTCTTTGGTCCTCTTAGTTCTTTAAGTATTATCTTTTATCAATTAATAGCTTTTCTCGTACTGTTAATTATCTTTCATTTTATTCTAAGAATAATTGTTAGTCTATCAGGAATAATTAGTAAGATAGTAGATGCTACAGTAATACTAATTTTACCTAATAGAATCTTTGGTTTTGTCTTAGGAATAATAGAAGGTTATATAATAATGTTTATCGCTTTAAATATTTTAATGATACCATTAAGCAGTAATGATGACTTTATGAATTCTAAAGTTAGAAAATCTATTATGGAAGATACACCAGTCTTAAAAGATAGCTTTGGTGGAATTAATACAACACTTGAAGAAATTATGGCTCTTGATAAAAGTGATAGTGAAAATAGTTTAAATTTAAAAGTAATTGATATACTATTAAAGAATAAAATAGTTACAGTTGATGAAGTTAAAGAATTAGAAACTAATAAAAAGATAATTGATATTAATAATTTAGATACTGTAACTAATAAATATGAAGGGTGATGATAAGATGATTTATTTAGAAGATGAGGCAAAATTTCAAGAATTAATAGCAAAAGGTGACGTTTTAGTAGATTTTTATGCTACTTGGTGTGGACCTTGTAAAATGGTTGGAGAAGTATTAGAAGAGTTAGAAGAACACTTTGAAGGGGTAAAAATCATCAAGATAGATGTTGATGAGTTTGAAAATATTGCTAAGGAGCATGGTGTTATGAGTATTCCAACATTAGAAGTTTATCGTGATGGAAAATTAATAAAAAAAGAAGTAGGATATAGAGACTATGATACCATTGCTTCTTGGTTTATAAAATAATTATTTGTAAATAAAGAAACAACAGAGTGGTGATTTAATGATAGATGTAAAAGAATTAAATAATTTTATTACAAAAGTTAATGAAACAGAATTAGATTTTGATAACTATAAAGATTTTTTTGATTATTCTATAAAAGTTTGTAAAGACTATGATATAAAATCAATAAATGGTACAAATGACAAGAGTTTAATGTTGCAAGAATTAAAGTATATAGAAACTTTTTATCATAAACTTTGTAATATGCTTTATGGTCTTAATACAAAGTATGAATTCAAGTCAGATGGTAAAAATAACTATAACCCACAAACAGACACTATATATTATAGATTTGGAGCTATGATGGATTTATTATCTAATTCAGCATATCATATAATGACTATATTTCATGAAAACAGACATGCAATGCAATTTAAAGAAATGCTACATAACACTGACGTTTTGACCATGGATCCATCAGCAATAGTATTTGCTAAAGAATTGTTATCTACTGACGACGAAATCTATAGAAAGAACCATAGTTCGTTTATGGTTGAAAATGATGCTAATCTTTTTGCTTACGGATATGTTAGAGAAATTGTAAAACAGCATTTTCCTGAAAATATTGAGACAATTAACATGAGAATAAAAGGTGAGAATTATAATATTGCCACAGAACTATTTAATGGTTTTATTGATAGTGATGAAGTTTATAAGAATCCACCTGAGTCTAATTTGCCAATTTTATATTACATAGATATTAATTCAAAAAGAGTAGTTAATAAAGAACTTATTAAAAAATATCAAGTACTATCTTTAATATATAACACTGATGGAACCATAAAAAATTACTCACAAATAATAAATGAAAGAGAAGCACAACTAGAAAAAGCAACAAATATGCAGATGAAATGTAAAAGATCATCACATAGTTATAATGGTGATGAACTTCTTACTCAAGTAGATAAAGTTAATTTAGTATATAATACCATCATAAATAGTGATCCGGCATTATTTATTGAAGACTGCATCTATAATAGAAATTATAATAAATTGATTAAAGAATTAGACAACTATCCTAGATTATTTGAACTATATAAAAAAGATTTTTTATCAATAATTCCCAAATACATGACTATAGAAAATGTGAAAGAATTTAAGCGATTATCAGCTAATATTAATTCTGAAGAACTTAAGTCTGTTTTAGATAAGAAATTTGAGTATATTATAAAGAAAGAAATAAGAAATATTTCTGGTATGACAATAGATAATGAAGATGAAAATGGAGAATTAAAAGAAACTAATGTATTAAATCAAGAGTATGAATATTTATCAAGTTTACTTAAGGAAAAAAATAAGAATAAAACACTTTCATCTGAAAAGTATAATACTCTTATGAAATATATTAATTCTACATACAAAGGTTTTATTTTAAATACCCAACAAGAAAATACGTTAAATAGTAGTGAAAATGATTTAGAAGATTCATATTTATTTGATGATCCTGTCTATTTAAAGCTATTTAAAAGATATAATATGCAAGAAGCATCAGAAGAAGAACATAGAATATTTGCAGAGAAATATGAGAGTGAAAAAGAAAAAATAGAGGATAGTAAGTTTGAAAATATTGAATCTACTGATAAAGTTGAACCGAGAAAAATTCTTTGATAAATAACAGAAAACTAGATGGAACGATCTTCAATTAACTGTTTAACTCTATTGGTAATGTTAAGATCAGGTAAATTTGTTAAACTATCAAGAAATGTTTCATCTACTTCTAAAGTGTAGATACATCTATCTTGATAAACTTTAGATAAAATATTCTTATCTTTAAATAGGTAAGAGTATTTTTTTTCATTTTCATAACTAAATTCACAAGTTATTAAATAACCACTTACTACATTTAAAAGAATAGACTTTTTAAGAGATTCCAATAGACCATTTGTGTAGGCTTTTAAAAGACCACCCGTACCTAGTTTGATACCACCGAAGTAGCGAACGGAAATAACTAAAATATTAATAATATTATTAGAAGTTAGTATAAAAAGCATAGGTCTTCCAGCTGTATTCTTGGGTTCTTTATCATCACTATAACCACTAGTATTTAAAAGATTGAAAGCATAACAGTAGTGTGTTGCACCCTTATAGTCTTCTCTTACCTTTTTTAAATAGTAATTAACATCATCTATATTATTAACCTTATATAATAAAGTAATAAACTTAGAGTGTTTTATCTCTTCTTGATAGCTTACATTTTCTTTAATTACTTGCATTTAGATCACCACCTATATTTTATTAAAATTCTTTTTAAATGTAAAGATAAGTGGTATACTAAGAAATAGAAATGAAGGTGCTAAGATGTTTCGTGAAAAAGTAGATAAAAAAGAATTAAATAAATTTATTAAGACTTCTAATAAAGTATTACAACTAGTTCATATTTTAGTGCTTGTTCTAGTGGCTTTATTAGTTACTTATGTTGTCAAGGAATGGAAGATTCTAGATTTTATTCTTAATATTTTAAAAGTTATCTCTCCAGTCTTTATTGGTTTGCTAATAGCTTGGCTTTTAGATCCATTAGTTACTAAGATGGAAAAGAAGATGAATAGAGTAGTGGCTTGTGTTATAACTTATCTTCTTTTAGTTATCTTAGTAGTATTATTATGCTACTTTGTTATCCCATCTTTTGCTACTGGTATTACTGATCTTGTTAATGCTCTTCCTTCTCTTATTGATAAAACTAAAAAAGGTGTTGATAACTTCTTTGCTTCTTTTGATAATTCCCTACTTGCTAGTTATGAGACTGATATTATTAGTAGAATAGAATCTATTGGTAAGAATATGACAGAGACTTTACCTACTATGTTATTTAAAACAGTTAGTAAAATAATTAGTGGTGGAGCCAATATATTACTAGGTTTTATGATTGGTTTTTATATCTTATTTGATTTTAAAAAAAGTGAGAAACATATGTTATCACTAATACCTGATATTTATCATGATAATGCTAAAGACTTGATGCGAAGGATTAATGGTAAGTTAAGAAATTATGTTCAAGGAGTGTTAATAGTCATGTTCTTTGTTTTCTTAACTCAAGCGATTGGTCTTTCTCTAGCTGGTTTAAAAGCACCTTTACTATTTGCTTTGTTTTGTGCTGTAACCGATGTAATTCCTTATATTGGTCCATGGATTGGAGCGATACCTGCTTTATTTGTTGGTTTTTCAATGAACCCTAAAGTAGGTATCTTAACTATCGTGTCAATTATGGTTTGTCAAACCCTAGAAAACAACTTTTATCAACCTTTAATTATGGGTAAAACAATGAAATTACACCCTGTTACCATCATGCTGGGACTATTGATTTTTAACTATTTCTTTGGTATGATAGGAATGATAGTGGCAACTCCTGTTATTGCTAGCTTAAAGATAATTTTAGAGTTTATTGATGAAAAGACAGGAGTAGGAGAGAAGTTTCATTCTCTAAACAAAAAAGAAGAATTAGACTAAGTCGAGGTGGTAAGATGAAACTTTATTTAATTTGTGGTAAAGCAAGAGCAGGGAAAGATACTTTTGCTAGACTTATTAAACAAGAAGAAGAAAAAAATAACAAAAAAGTATGTATATTAAAATTAACTGCTCCTTTGTATAGTTGGGCAGAAGACTACTTTAATTATGATAAAGAAAAGGATGAAAAACCAAGAGAACTATTGCAAACACTAGGTTATGACATCTTACAGTTAAAACTAAAAAAGAAAGATTTTCTCCTTGACTATTTAATTACAACAATTGAAGTTCTTGATAATTATTATGATGTAGGACTTATTACTGATGGTAGATTAGTTCATGAAATAGAAGTATTAAAAGAAAAATATCCTAATATCAAGACTATATTATTAACTAATAAGAAAGATAATAAGTTAACTAATAAAGAAAAAAATCATCAAACAGAAATAGATTTAGATGATTATAAAGACTTTGATTATATAGTAGAAAATAAAGATATGGAAAGTTTAAAGTTAGAAGCTTTAAAAATAGTGGAGGATAAAAGATGAATAAAATAGTTGCAATAGTAGGAATGGCTGGTAGTGGGAAGAGTATTGCTTCTTCCTATTTTAATAATAAAGGATATAGCTTAGTTTATTTTGGTGGAGTTATTTATGAGAAAATGAAAGAAGAAGGAATAGAAATAACTCCTGAGAGTCAGAAAGAATTTAGAGAAAAAATTAGAAAAGAACATGGTATGGGAGTAGTTGCTAAGCTTCTATTACCAAAGATTAAAAAACTATATAGTGAAGGTAATGTTATTTTAGATGGACTATATTCTTGGGATGAATATAAGATTTTGAAAGAAGAATTTAAAGATTTAGTAGTAATTGCTATTGTCTGTGATAAGAAATTAAGGTATGATAGAATATCTAAGCGAAAGGAACGAGCCTTTAACGAGGAAGAAATTGTAAGAAGAGATGTTACTGAGATAGAAAACTCTGCTAAAGGAGGTCCTATCGCTTATGCTGATTATTACCTTTTAAATAATGGTAGTATGGAAAAGTATGAAGAAGACTTAGCAAAAATTAAGTGTTTAATAGAAGGAGTAGATAAAAATGAGAAAGATGACTAGTAATGAGATTAGATCATTATGGATAAAATATTTTGAAGAACATGGACATAAATATGTAGAAAGTGCTCCCTTAATTCCAAGAGATGATAATTCACTATTATGGATTAATGCCGGAGTAACTCCTTTAAAGAAATATTTTGATGGAACAGTTATTCCTGAGTGTAGAAGAATTGTTAATATTCAAAAATGTATTCGTACAAATGATATAGAAAATGTTGGAATAACAAGACGTCATCATACTTTCTTTGAGATGATGGGTAACTTTTCAATTGGTGACTACTTTAAGAATGAAGCGATTAGTTTTGCTTTTGAGTTGTTAACTAGTGATAAATGGTTTGCTATTCCCAAAGATAGACTTTATGTAACAGTATATACAGATGATGCTGATGCTTTAAATAAATGGATAGAGCTTGGAATGGATCCTTCCCATATGATAAAACTTGATGAAAACTTTTGGGAAATAGGTAGTGGACCTTGTGGACCGGATAGTGAGATATTCTTTGACCGTGGGGAAAAATATGATCCAAATCATGATGCTTTTGAAAAGTTTAAAAATGATGATGAACAAGAAAGATATATAGAAATTTGGAATAACGTCTTTTCACAGTTTCAATCAGAAGAAGGAAAACCTCGTGAAAAGTATAAAGAGCTTCCACATAAAAATATTGATACTGGGGCAGGCCTTGAGAGATGGTGTACAATTTTTCAAGATGTAGATTCTAGTTTTGAAACAGATTTATTTACCCCAATACTAGCTAAAATAGAAGAAATGTCAGGTATTCTTTATAATGGTCAAACTTCATTTAAAGTAATCGCTGATCACATTAAAGCGATAACATTTGCCCTTTCTGATGGAGCAAGTTTTGGAAATACCGGAAGAGATTATGTTTTAAGACGTCTTTTAAGAAGAAGTTCAAGATTTGGTAAGCAATTAGGATTTAATGAACCATTCCTTTATAAATTAGTAGGAACTGTTTGTGAGACTATGGGAGACTTTTATAAAGAATTATATGAAAAAAGAGCAGAAGTTGAAGCTTTAATACTAGAAGAAGAAAAATTATTTTTGAAAACTCTTGAACAAGGTATGACAAAACTTGATGATATCTTAGAAACTGTAAATGATAAAGTTGTATCTGGTTATGATGCTTTTAAACTTTATGATACTTTTGGTTTTCCACTTGAATTAACCGAAGAAATTGCTAATGAAAAGGGGTATACAGTAGATAAAGATGGCTTTATTGATTATATGAATAAACAAAGAGAAGCTGCTAAGAAGAATAATCGTAATAAGACTTCTATGGCTAAACAAAAACAAGTTTTAATGGATTTTAAAAAGCCTTCTACCTTTGTCTATGGACTATACCGTTTAAAAAGTAGTGTACTTGCTATCTTTAGTAAAGATAATCTTGAAAGAGAACTTGATCATGATGGTTATATTGCTTTAAAAAGAACTTGTTTCTATGCTGAGAGTGGTGGACAAGTAGCAGATACTGGTATGATTACAGGTAAAAACTTTACTGCTAGAGTAGTAGATGTCTTTAAAGGACCAAATGGTCAACATATCCATAAAGTAAAATTATTATCTGGTAAAATAACTGTTGGTGATGAGTGTGAAGTTATTATTGATAAAGAGCGTCGTCATAATATTGAAGCTAATCATAGTAGTGTTCATATGCTACAGTATGCCCTACAAACCATTATTAGTCCCAAAGTTATACAAGCTGGTAGTTATGTAGATGATAGTAAACTTCGTTTTGACTTTACTTATACGGGCAAGATTTTTGATGAACAACTATATCAAGTAGAAGATATGGTTAACGAAATGATAGATAAAGGAATAATAACCTCAACTGAAGTTATGCCACTTGATAAAGCTAAAGAGTTAGGAGCTATGGCTTTGTTTGGAGAAAAATATGGTGAGACTGTAAGAGTAGTTAAGATTGATAAATCAATGGAATTATGTGGTGGTACTCATATAGCCAATACTAAAGATATTAAAAGATTTGCTATTTCTTCATTTGAATCTAAAGGAAGTAATACTTACCGAATAGAAGCTTGTACTAATAAAAAGATAGAGACAACTTTATTTGAACTTATTAAACCTTATAATGATGAGATGGTTAAACTATTAATGAAATCTAAAGAAATACTTGAACAAGCTAAGAAGCTAGGTATTGATCTTACTTTTGATGTTACTATTGATAATAGTGCTCCAAAGAGTTATCGTGATATAGTGTTTAATCGTAATGAATTATCATACGTTCAAGGAGAGGTTAAAACTCTTGAGAGAAAATTCCAAGAGGAAAAAGAAAAACAAAGTCTAAATAAAGTAGATGAATATCTAACTAATCTGAAAGTAATAAATGATAAGAATTTCTTATATTTGACTTTTAATAATGAAGAAATGGATATCTTAAAAGCGATAATGGATGCTTTAGCAAATAGAGTTGATAATTCTTTAGTATTCATAGTTAATATTAAAGAAGATAATAGTGTAAACTTTATCTGCCGTAATAAAATAGCTAGTTTAAGTGCTGGTTACTTAGTTAAACAAATAGCAAGTATTTCAAATGGTAATGGTGGTGGTAGTGCTACTTTCGCTCAAGGTGGCGGAAAAACTAGAGAAAAACTTGATGAAGTTTATAAATATTTAGTGGAGCAAATAAATGAAGCAGCATAATTATTTGCTTCTTTCTTCATCTAGTATGTTATTAGAAAGAGAAATAGCTAAAATCATTAAAGAAAAAGGTTTCATGGAGGCCTCTATTACTACTTATGATTTAGAAGAGACTGATTTAGCTACTGTCTTAGAAGACTTAGATACAGTATCTTTCTTAACACCATTAAAAGTAGTTATAGCAAATCATGCTAGTTTTTTAACTGCTAATTCAACTGAAGAAGAGCAAAGTCTTAATCATTTGTTAAAATACTTAGATCAAGAAATTGATAGTACCTTATTTTTTCTAACAGTAAATAAAATGGATGATAGAAAAAAAATAGGTAAAGAGTTAAAGAAGAAGATGACTTTTCTAGAACTTAATCCTAGTAAAGATGGCTATATAAAAAAAGAACTTACTGGTTATAAATTAGAAAACGGGGTAGTTACTAATATATTATCTAGAGTAAATGATAGTTATGATGCTATTTATCAAGAGTGCGAGAAATTAAAACTATATAAAATAGATAGTAAAGAAATAACTAATCAAGATGTGGCCTCTTTATTACCGATACCTTTAGAAAAGCAAGATCAATTATCATTTAATTTAATAAGAGCAATTGGTCTAAAAGATAAAAAGCAAGCTCTTACCTTATATAATCAATTGAAAAATTATAATATTGAAGTATTTTCTTTGATGGGATTATTAGAGAGTCAGTATCGCCTATTATATCAAGTTAAATTACTTAATAATAGAGGTTATAGGGAAGAAGAAATAGCTAAAAAGTTAGCTGTTCATCCGTATCGTGCTAAAAAGATATTAGAACTTGGTAGATATAGTTCTATTAAAGAAGTTAAACAATTTATTTTAAAATTAGCTGATTTGGATTTGAAACTAAAAACAGGAAAGGCCGATAAAGATATAGCAATAGAGTTGCTTATTCTGAGTGAGTAAGTTTGGATGAAATATGACATATTATGATAAATTAAATAAAATATTAGCAAGTACTCTAGAAGATAAAAATAGAAACCTAGAACTTGCTTATCTTAAAGAAACAGTTAAATTAGCTCAAATTATTATAGATAACACTCCGGATATTGCAAAAGAATCATTTGAAGAATATGTTTCTTTAAACGATTCTATAAATATAGTAGGTGATTTTCTTTATAACTTAAAAGATAATTACTCATCAATATATTTTAATATATTACAAGAGGAAAATGATTATAATGGAAAAGAAGAGCCAAGTGTGGAATTTGTTCCTTTTGAAGGAAATGATTTATCAGAAGTTAGAAGTGATGGCAAAGTAATAATTAGTTATCAAAATAATATAAATGATATTTATACTATTATTCATGAAATTACTCATAAATTTAGTCAACAAAAGTATCAAAATAGTACTATTAAAAGTTTCTTAGGAGAAACTTCAACTATTGCTATGGAATTTCTCATGGAAGACTATTTACTTAATAATACTTCATATAGTAAGGAAGAAATAAAAGTAAGAAAACAAAATCGTTTTGCAAATACTTATTCTGATGCTTCAGCAGTTTTATTTGAATATACACTCTTAGAACTATATAAAAAGAATGGTAATATAACAAAAGATAGTTTACTTGCTTATCTCAACAGTTTAGATAAAAATTCAAAAGAATATGAAATATTTAGTGTTAAAGGTGAAAACTATCTTAATGATATAGTAAATAAAGGCGACTTACAATTTCCTATAAGACAAAGATACGTAATAGGAACCGTTCTTGCTTGTGACTTTAATCAAAAACAAGAAGCAAGTACTATTAAGAATCAACAGTTATCCTATTTAATAGATATACTTGGTCATACTGATTTGAATTTTGAAGATGATATTAGAATAATAAAGGAACTAGATATTCCTATCTTTAAAAATAATAACTTTGAGATAACAGATGAATCCATGCAAAGAATTACTAATAATTATAAAAGTGAAACAAATGATTTGCTACAAAAAAATAATGATAAAAATAAGTCTTATCAATAAGTAAAGAGAATAAACGAGTGATTGTTAAAAATTATTTTCTTTTTTATTATAACAAGTGCACATTTTGAAAAGAAGTGGTAAAAAAGTAGAAGTGTTAAAAAACTAAAACATTATACATATTATATAATTTTTGTCATATTTTACAAATTTGATGATTAAAAAATTAAATTAACTATCTATTTTTGTAATGTGTTTAAAATTTTATTTGAATTTAAGCAAAAAAATAGCGACAAAATAATTGTCAAAAAAAATAATATATGATAAAATAATAATGTCTTTGTTGAAAGACACTATTATGGCCTGTTGGTGAAGTGGTTCAACACGCGCGCCTCTCAAGCTCGTATTCACGGGTTCAAACCCCGTACAGGCTACCAAATTGTTTTAAAAGTCTTAGATATTTGTTAAGACTTTTTGTTTGTATAGAAAATGTAAAAAAACTTGCACTTACTTTCTATGTTGTGTTATAATATTCCTCTTAAGTAAAGGAGGAGTATTTATGGTTGTACTACCAATGGCTATGGATGATTGTATGTTAGAAATGGAAATTAATTTTCATAACATAATCAAAGAAAAGATGAAATTGCAAGCAGAAAAAAATACAGAGAGTAATGTTGTAATTGGCAAGTATTCACTTAATGATTTAGAAGACGCCAGATATTATAAAGATCAGCCGGTTAGACTAACAGAGACTATAAGAAGAATTTCATCTTATTATAATAATGAAGTAACATCAATTAAAGTAATTAGCAAGAAATATCAAAAAAGTGATTTTTGTGATCAGTATTCTATCCCACTTCCACCAGAAAAATCTAATATTTATGTAGATACGTTATATGGAATATTAGTTAATAATTTAAGATTTTCTGATCCTTTAAAACAAAAAGATAATATTTTATCCTTAAGAGAGACAGGAATAGTCACTTCTTTAAATGAACATGAACAAATTAACATGTTAGAATTAAGACAAAATACTACCACTAAGTCAGAATACTTTTACTTACTAGATGCACACGGATTAAATGCTCAAGCTGAATGGATTTCATTCTTAGAAACACTTGATTTTACTACAATCGATGGAACTTTTAAGTCAAGAAGAAACTATGAACAGATACTTTCAACTTTTGCTAATACAGAAACAAAGCTAAAAAAGGATATGACTAATTACTTGAGAATTGGTGAAGAAAATTACTTGATATATAGTTATTATTACCAACTAATAAATAATAAACAATTTTCTAAATATTCTCTACCACAAAAACAATATGTTAAAGAGAAGGCGGCTTAACATATGAATAAATTTGAAAGATTAGAATGTTTACTAGGAACTAGTATGGTAAATACTTTTAAAAATGAAAAAATACTAGTAGTTGGTTGTGGTGGAGTAGGTGGCTATGTTATAGAAGGTCTAGTCAGAAGTAACTTTACTAATATTACTGTAGTAGATTATGACAGTGTTGATATCACTAACTGTAATAGACAAATAATCGCTCTTAGTAGTACTATTTCTAAAGATAAAGTTGACTTAATTAAAGAGCGAGCACTAGATATAAATAGCGATGTAAGTATTACTTGTTATAAAATAAAACTTAATAGTGATAATATAGATGAAGTGTTTTCTAGTGACTATACTTATGTAATTGATGCTTGTGATGATATTAAAGCGAAAGAATTATTATTAACTTACTGTTTGAATAAAAAAATTCCAATTATAACCTGTCTTGGAATGGGGAAAAGACTAGATCCAACTAAGATAGAAATAACTACTATCGATAAGACTTATAATGATCCATTAGCTAGAAAATTAAGATATTTCTTAAAGAAAAATAGGCTATCAGTAAAAACAAAAGTATGTTTTTCTAAAGAATTACCAGCTAAACTCGATAGTAAAGTAATAGCATCATGTGCCTTTGTTCCGGCAACGGCTGGTATGGTTATAGCTAGTGAAGTTTTAAAAGATACAATAGAAAAGAACAAGAAAAATGCTTAACTTGTTCTTTTTTTTAAAACTTTCTATATAGACCAACAACTTTTCCAAGAATAGTTACTTCATCTAAAATAATAGGTTCCATTGTATCATTTTCTGGTTGTAATCTAAAGTGACCATTCTCTTTATAAAAAGTTTTTACTGTTGCTTCGTTATCTTTATTCATTGCTACTATTGTTTCTCCATTATTGGCACTTTGTTGTCTTTCAACAATTAAAATATCTCCATCGTATATACCAACATTTATCATTGATTCACCACTAACTCTTAGTGTAAATACCTCTTTTTTATTGCTGACAAGTTCTACTGGAAGAGCAAATGTCTCATTAGGATGTTCTATAGCTTCTATTGGTGTACCAGCTGTTACTTTACCAAGAAGAGGAACTTTTACTACATCTTCTTGTTCATCTAAATATTCGTTTGGTACTAATATTTCAATAGTTCTATTAGATCCATCTTCTTTAGAAATATATCCTTTCTTAACTAATTGCATTAAGTGAAAATGAATAGTAGCAGGAGAATGAAGATTTGCCTCTTCTCCAATTTCTCTAACAGTAGGTGGGTATCCTTTTTTTGCTGTAAGCTTTTTAATAATTTGTAAAATATCTTGTTGTCTATCTGTCAACTTTTCCATCTCTCATTTCCTCCTTTTCTCAATATTACCATGTCTAATAGCATAATGTCAAACAAAAATTCGTAAAAAGTTATTGACAAAACAATTGTTCGATAGTAAACTTAATTTATCAAGAGGAGGAATGCAATGAACGAATTTAAAGAAATAATGAAGACAGCCTTAGTAGTAACAATGATATATATTATTGCGGTTTTATTAAGTCTAGTTTTGTGTGATAAATTAAGTGATTTAAAAGATAATAAAATATTGGTAATGGATAATTCTTAAAACATCATCTTTCTTCTTTTAAACTGGTAAAAAGGCTGTTATAATAGTTAGAGGAAGAAGGTAGACTATGAAAAAAATTATACTAGTAGATGGAAACAATTTACTTTTTAGAAGTTATTATGCAACTAGTTATAGTGGAGTTATTATGAAAAATAGTAAAGGTTTTCCTACTAATGGTCTTTATGGATTTATCAATATGATGAATAAAATAATAGATGAAGAAAAACCTAACTACATTTTAGTGGCTTTTGATAAAGGTAAAACTTTTAGACATGAAAAATATGCTGAATATAAAGCAGGACGTAGAGAAATGCCAGAAGAGTTGAAACTACAATTTCCTAAGGCTAAAGAAATATTAGATGCGATGGGAATAAAGCATTTTGAAATAGATAATTATGAAGCTGATGATATAATAGGTACCCTTGCTAAAATAGTTGATGAAGAAGATGAATTTATTGCTACTATTATTTCAAGTGATAAAGATTTGCTACAATTAATTAGTAATGAAGTAGAAGTAAAATTGTTAAAGACTAAAGGTTTTATTAGGTTTGATGAAAAGACTTTCAAAGATACTTATGGAACTACTCCAATTCATATGATAGACTTAAAAGCCCTTATGGGAGATGCTAGTGATCATATTCAAGGTGTTAAAGGAATCGGTGAGAAGACAGCTATTAATTTATTAACTAAGTACCAAAGTCTTGATAATGTTTATAATCACCTAGCTGAAATTGGCGGTAAGACCAAAGAAAAACTAGAACAAGGGAAAAATGATGCTTATATGAGTTATGATTTAGCTACTATTTATAGGGAAGTACCCATTCCTTTTAGTCTAGAAGATTGTATATATGAAGGTATGAATGTTGAAGAGTATAGGGACATATTAGAAGAATTGGAGTTTAAATCATTATTAAAGAAAATAGGCTTTGAAAGTGAAGAACAACAAACATTAGACTTTGAAGAAAAAGAAGAAAAAAAAGAAAAGATAGTTAATTATAAGCAATTTGATTTTAATATTCCTTTTGCTTTCTATTTAGAAATGGATGGCTATACTTATAGTAAAAGTAAAGTAATTGGTTGTGGTTTTAGCAACTTAGAAGAGTCTTGCTTTATGATGATAGATGAACTTATCGCTAACAAAGAAGTATTAGAAAGTAATGTCCCAAAATATACGTATGACTTAAAGAGAATGATTATACTTTTGCATCAATATGGTATTAATATTAATAACTGTAATTATGATAGCATGATTGCTTCTTATTTATTAGATTATAAGTTAGAAGATGATATCACTGTCTTGATGAGTCAATTTGCTTATAATTGTCCTAGTTATGAAGAAACTTATGGAACAGAAAAGAAAAGGAAAGAAGTAGATATTGAGACTACTAAAAAGCAGTGTATTAATAAAAGTAGATTTATTTATGATACTAAGAGTAAAATACTTCTAGAAATAGATAATTATGATGAAACTAAATTATTTAATGAAATAGAAATGCCACTAGCATTTGTTTTAGCAGATATGGAGTTAACTGGTATAAGAGTAGATAAAGAATATTTATTAAACTTAAAAGAAGAATTAGAAACTAAAATGAAATTAATGCAAGAAGAAATTTACAGACTAGCAGATGGCGAGTTTAATATTTTATCACCTAAACAGTTGGGAGAAGTACTGTTTGAAAAATTAAAAATAGAATATCCAAAGAAGAGAAAAAAAGATGATACTAGTTATTCTACTAGTAAAGATATATTAGATAAAATAAAAGATGACAATGAAATAGTAGAAAAAGTACTGGAGTATAGAAATTTATCTAAACTGTATGCTAATTACTGCGTAGGACTATTAGATGAAATAAGAGAAGACGGTAAGATTCATACAATATTTAATTCATGTCTTACAAGAACAGGAAGACTATCAAGTAGTAAACCAAACTTACAAAATATTCCGATTAGAAGTGATTATTCTAAATTAGTAAGAAAGGCTTTTATTCCAGAAGATGATAGTATTCTTATGAGTTCAGATTATAGCCAGATTGAATTAAGAGTATTTGCTCATATGGCTAATGCCAAAAACTTACAAGAAGCTTTTATCGAAGATAAAGATATTCATGCTAAGACTGCTTCTGATATCTTTAAAGTACCAATTGAAGAGGTTGATAAAAAGATGCGTAGAATAGCTAAAACAGTTAATTTTGGTATTTTATATGGAATAAGTAGTTTTGGCCTTAGTGAAGACTTAAAAATAGATGTAGCTAGTGCTAAAGAGTTTTTAAATAATTATTTAAATACTTATCAAGGAATAAAAGAGTATATGGAAGAAGAAAAAGAAGAAGCTTATCAAAATGGTTATGTTACTACTATAATGAATAGAAGAAGAAAGATAGATGAATTAAAGAGTAAAAATTATATGGTTAGAAGTAGTGGTGAGAGAATGGCTTTAAATACTCCTATTCAAGGTAGTGCTGCTGATATTTTAAAGAAAGCTATGGTAGAACTATACGAAGCTATGAAAGAGAAAAAGTTAAAGAGTAAAATGTTGATTCAAGTACACGATGAATTGGTATTCAATGTTTATAATGATGAAATAGAAATAATGAGGGAACTAGTAAAAGAAAAAATGGAACAAGTAGTAAAGCTTAGTGTACCTTTAAAAGTTGATATAGAAACAGGAAAAGATTGGTATGAAGCTAAGTAAAGGAAGTGATTAATATGCCAGAAAAACCAGAAGTAATTACTGTTGCTAAAACGTTAGAGAAAAAGATTATTGGTAAAACAATAACAGATGCTAAAGTTTATTATGATAATGTGATAGTAGGCGATAAAGAAGAATTTATTTCTAAGATAAAAGGTGAGAAAATAGAAAGTATTACTACAAGAGGTAAGTGGATCGTTATTTATTTAACAAATTATGCTTTATTAACCCATCTTAGAATGGAAGGAAGATTTTATTTTCGGAAAAAAGGAGATAGTCTTTCAAAACATGAACATGTATCACTACTATTAGATGATACTATAGAAATGAGATTTCATGACGTTAGAAAATTTGGAAGAATGATTTTGCTTCCTAAGTACGAAGTACTTAATATAAAACCACTTAGTGATTTAGGATATGAATTTAATGATTCTAGACTTACTAAAAAGTATCTATTAGATAAATTTAAAAATAAGTCTACTCCAATTAAAACTGTATTACTTGATCAAAGTATAATTGCTGGTATTGGTAATATCTATGACGACGAGATATTATATCAAAGCCATGTAAACCCATTAAAGCCTGCTAAAGAGATAAATAGTAGTGAGGCAGTAGAAATTATTAAAAATACAAAAATCATCCTTAAAAAGGCCATAGAAAAAGGTGGAACGACTATTAAAAGTTTTGAGTCTAGTGAAGGCGTACATGGTTTGTTTCAAAATGAATTAGCAGTTCATGGTAAAAAGAATGGAATATGTCCTAATTGTAATGGTAAAATAGAATTCATTAGAGTAGGGGGAAGAGGTACTTATTACTGTCCTAATTGTCAAAAATAATAAAAAATTCTATACAAAACGATAATTTTATAGTATAATTATTACTGTTTGAAAGAGGAGTGTGTAGTAAATGAAAAAGACAAAAATAGTTTGTAGTATTGGACCAGCATCTAATGAAGCTGATGTAATGGAACAAATGGTTTTAAAAGGTATGAATGTTGCTAGAGTTAACTTTACTCATGCAACTATTGAAGAAAGAGATAAAGCTATAGCATCAGTTCGTGAAGTTAGAAAAAGAACTGGTAAATCAGTAGCTATATTATGGGATACAAAAGGACCAGAATTTAGAAGTGGTATGCTAGAGAATGATTCTATTGAATTAATTAATGGAAATACAATTCGTATGGTTAAAGAAGAAGTACTTGGAAATAACGAAAGATTTTCAGTTAATCATCCTGAAGCAATCGATAGTTTGTCAGTTGGAGATGCTATTTTACTTGAAAATGCTAAAATGAAACTTGAAGTTATTAGTAAAGAAGAAGATGGCGTTACTTGTAAAGTAGTAGCTGGTGGAACTTTAGGAAACAGAAAGAGTATGAGTGTTCCTGGAGTTAAACTAAATATTCCATATGTTAGTGAAGCTGATAGAAAAGATATCGAATATGCTTGTGCAAATGGTGGAGAATATCTTGCTTTATCATTTGTATCTTGCAAAGAAGATGTTTTAGAAATAAAAGAAATCTTAAAACAACATAATAGAGAAGACTTACAAATAATTTGTAAGATTGAAAGTGATTTAGGTATTAAAAACTTAGAGTCAATTCTTGAAGTATCAGATGGTGTTATGGTAGCAAGAGGTGACTTAGGTACAGAAATTCCTAGCGAAATGTTACCTATAGTTCAAAAACAAATGATTGCTACTTGTAGAAGACTTGGAAAAATTGCTATTGTTGCTACAGAAATGCTAGAAACAATGATGGAAAACAACCGTCCAAAAAGAGCAGAAACTAGTGACATTGCTAATGCTGTATTTGATGGAACTGATGCTGTTATGTTAAGTGGTGAAACTACTGTTGGAAAGCATCCAATTGAAACAGTTGCTGCTATGGCAAAAATTTGTGAGACAGCTGAAAAATATGCAGAATTCCATTATTCTGAAGAAGATGAAAGAGTAATAGATGCTCAATCTGCTATTGCTGATGCTGTAGTTGATACAACAAAAAGACTTAATGCTAAGTTAATTTGTGCTGCTACAATTAGTGGAGCAACTGCAAGAGTAATTAGTAATTTAAAACCAAAATCTACTATTCTTGCTTTAGTACCAGATGAAAAGACTGGACGTCGTCTAGCTTTAAACTGGGGAGTTTATCCTACACTTTTACCAGTATGTAATTCTACTGATGAAGTATTAACAAAGAGTATTGCTTCTGCTAAAGAATATACTAATTTAGTTAAAGGTGATATAGTAATTACTACTGGTGGTTTCCCTAACAATGCAGTATCAAGAACAACTAACTTAATGAAAATTGAAGTGGTTGACTAATTAATAATTAGTACATAATAAAAGATCCTTATTTCAGGATCTTTTTGGTTCTATAATAAATAGTGTTGGTGGGTAAAATCACTAGCACTATTTTTAGTTAATAAAAAAGAGTCATAACCAGAA
>CAKOZV010000009.1 GCA_934131695.1 uncultured Bacilli bacterium
ATTGTAAACATCAATTCTATCCCTTAAAAAGATATTATAGATAAGTCTAGCAGAACCGATAGTTTTATTTATTAAAGCCTTTTGCTCTACATCTGAATAAAGTCTAAAAACATATCCTTTAAGTACTTTCATATGACCACCTCAATTCATTAGAATATAACATATCATATAAAACAAATGTTTGCAACAACTATTTAAAACTTTTTATAACTTTCCTATTATTGAAGGTTTGCTTTAATCTTTTTGTGGTGGTTTTAATTTTCATAAACCTACTTTTCTTTCAGCAATAATCTAAACGCACTTTCCTTATATATAAAAAATATTATATACAAGTAGCTTATAGCATAGCAGAAGATAAAGCCTATGAAAGAGAATTTAAAATCTTCAATAATATAGATAATAATTCTAAAAAAATATTAATAACAAATGATGAAATAGACTATTCAACTAGCGTTATAGAGCATATAAAATTAAAAGATTTTCTTTTAATGAACTCACTAGATAGCTAAAAAGAGTTAAGTCGTTAATGACCTAGCTCCTTTTTAATTCTCCATTATTTGAAAATGATTTCCAGAATCTAGATAAAGTATACCTTTCTTACCATCTAGTTGTGGTAAAACATCATTGTAATAGTTAATCATTCTAAACTTAGTAAGAGTTAAATAAACACTATTACCGTCATCCATATATAATAAGAATCTATCTTTATCAAACTCATTAGGATCATAGTAAAACTCACTAATACTACTTCTAACATTACTTTTTACTTTCAAAAGATTCTTTAATAATTCACTATATTTATTTTGGGGTACAACATTTACTAATCTTGGTACCGTATAAGGTATTTCTTGATCAGTTGTTACCTCATTCATATTTTCTAAGACTAATTTTCCTGTTGTCTCTTTCTTTAGTAACACCTTATGTTCACTAACTTCTATTGTTATTACATGATAAAAACTTCTTTTAACCTTGACATTCTTTATAAAGGAATTTTTTTCTAAAGCTTTTTTAATACTATAAGAAGTGGTTTTATAAAAGCTTGGATAATTACTAAGACCTGCTTCATCTATTATTTGTTGATCACTTACTATTTTATTACCTTTTATTACTATGTTTTCAATCCTAGTATCTAGTAAAACATCAATTAGAAAGACAATACCAGCTATTACTATAATAAATAGTAAAAATGGTATAAGTTTTAACCTCTTTTTTTTCTTTATTTTCGCCATAGCCTACTCCCAATTAACAAATTCTTGTTCTATCTTTAAATCAACGCCATATCTATCAAGAACAGCATCATGAACAAATACTATTAAATCATGAATATCTTTAGCAGTGGCTCCATCTTTATTAACAACAAAGTTAGCATGCTTTAAACTAACTTCTGCCCCACCTTTAGTTAAGCCTTTAAGTCCCAAGTCTTCAATTAGTTTCCCTGCATACATTCCTTCTGGATTTCTAAAAACACTACCAGCAGAAGGATACTCTAAAGGTTGAGATTCTACTCTTCGTTCTCTTCGCTCTTTAGTAACTGCTTCTATTTCTTTTCTATCACCTTTAGCAAGCTTTAATACTGCTTCCAAGCAAATATAGTCTTTGTGTTTTTGTAAATATGAACTTCTATAATGAAAGTCCATCTCGCCATTAGTTAAAGTGATTATTTTTAAATCATCTGTTAAGACAGTTACATTAGTAGTAATATAACCCATATCACTTTTATAAGCTCCAGCATTCATGTAGATTGCTCCTCCAATAGTACCAGGTATACCTGATGCAAACTCAAGTCCTGCTAAACCTCGTTTCATAGCTTCCCTTGCCACTTTCATTAAAGATGCTCCTGCACCACAAATAACTTTATTACGAACAAATTCTATTTTATCAAATTCATCTAGTTTTATTAAAACACCATCATATAGTTCATCACTAAATAATAAATTACTACCATTTCCTAATATTTTATATTTAATATGATGAGTCTTTATTAACTTGCATAACTCAACTAAACATCTTCTATCTTTAGGATAAATTATTGCTCTTGCTTTGCCTCCCACTTTATAAGTGGTATATTTAGATAAATCAGCATCATAAATAATTCTTCCTATTTCTTTTTCTTCTACTTGTTCTAAAAATATATCCATTACTCTTCATTCCTTACTAACTTCATGATTTCCTTATAAATAGTTTCTGCACTATTTGGACAAGAAAACTCTTTTAAATTTTTCCTCATTTCATTATACACTTCTTTTTTAAAACAGTCATCTATTAATGATAATAAATTTTCTTTACAAAAGTCTTTTTCTTCTAATATTTTACAAGCTTTCTTATCTTCTAGGACTTTAGCATTCTTATATTGATGATTATGTGTAACATAAGGACTTGGTATCATAATTGAAGGAAGCAGTAACGCAGTTACTTCTGCAATCGTAGAAGCTCCACTTCTTGTAATTATTAAATCAGCATCTTTCATATATTTAGCATCATAAAATGGTACTATTTTAACATTAGCTGGAGTCTTTACATCTTTATAATCATCATAATAGCCTTTGCCAGTAACAACTAACACTTGATAGTCTTTATCTTTAAAAGAAGGGATTAACTCTTTCATCTTTTTAGTCATTGTAAGGGAACCAAGAGAACCCATGACAAGAATAATAAATTTACTCTTATGATTAAAACCAAAGTCTTCTCTTTTTCCTTTTTCCATAGATAAAATTTCTTCACTTCTAGGGTTTCCGGTATAAATAGTTTTCTTCTTAGGAAAATAGGTTTCACTTTCTTTAAAAGATACACAAATCTTATTAACAAAGCGAGATAGTAATTTATTAGATACACCTGGAATAGAATTTTGTTCATGAATTATAGTCTTAATACCAAGACGATTAGCTGCTACCAAAACAGGCGCAGTAATATAACCACCTACACCTATTACAATATCAGGTTTAAATTTTTTTAGTTCCACTTCTGCTTTCTTAATAGCAGCTAAATATATTTTAAGAACAGTAATATTCTTTAAGATATTTTTTCTATTTAATCCCTTCATTTGAATACCAATATAAGGGATACCTTTTTCTGGAATAATATCTTTCTCCATTCGATCAGTAGTACCAAAATATAAGAACTCACTATTCTTATCATGACTCTTAATTTTATTTATAATTGCTAAAGCTGGAAAAATATGTCCTCCAGTACCACCGGCTGTAATAGCTATTTTCATAAGACTCCTCCTATTTATTATATTTATCTATTAAACTTTCAAATTCACATTTAATTTCTTCTAATCTTTCTTTAGTAGTAGCTTCAAATCTAGATGTTATATTAGGTCCTGTATTACTATATCTAACACTAGCCCAACCATCAGTAAATGTCACTCTAACGCCATCAATTGTATTAATATTATAATGCTTTTCCTTACAATATTCTATAACTTTTTCTACCACTTCTATCTTTTTCTCATCAGTTGATTTATATTTTAACTCTGGTGTTGCTTCATAATGGTTTATACCACTTAACAACTCTGTTATATTTTTACTATTTCTAGATAATAATTCTATTATTCTAAGTCCAGCATATAACCCACTATCAAAGCCTAAGAATCTATCTCTAAAGTAGACATGACCTGATAGTTCTCCTCCGAAAGGCATATCTAGTTCTCTAACTCTACTTCTTGTATAACTGTTACCTGTACGATAACAAACAGGAGTGCCTCCTAGTTTTATTATTTCATCTTCTAATGATTTACTACATTTTACATCATATAAGAAAGTTTTATTCTTAACCTTATCAATTATATCTCTAATAATTAAAATCATATAATAGTCGCATGCTAAGAATTTACCTTCATTAGTGATAACTCCTACTCTATCACCATCACCATCAAAACTAACACCAATATCAGCTCCAGTTTCTAACACTTTTTTCTTTAGCTGTTCTAAATTAGTTTCAATTGATGGATCTGGGTGATGATTAGGAAATGTTCCATCACTTTCGCCATTGATAATGGTAAAATCTATTGGAAACATACTATACAAGTCTTTTAAAATTATTGAAGTAGTGCCGTTTCCTGGATCTAGTACCGCTTTTATTCTCTTATCACCGAATTTAAGTCCATCTTTAATAACATTAAAGTATTCTTCTTTAACATTTATCTTTTTAACACTACCAGTACCTTCTAAAAAGTCTCCTTTGATAGTTTCCTCATAAAAGTCAGTAATCTCCTCTCCTTTAGCATTCAAATAATCTTTAAAAGCAAACTTTAATCCATTATCTTCCTTAGGATTATGACTAGCTGTTATCATAATACCACAATCGATCTTTTCATAGATACAAGCATAATAATACATTGGTGTAGTAGTTAATTCTAAGTCTAAAATATTAACACCACTATCAATTAGTCCTCTAGTTAAAGCTTTATGAATTCTTTCTGATGATAGTCTATTATCATGACCAATGACACAAGTATCCTTCCCCATTCTTCTAATATGAGTAGCAAAACTCCTAGCAATAGTATAAATAACATCATCTGTTAAATCCCTATCTGCTATTCCCCTTATATCATATGCTCTAAATATTTCTTTATTTATTTCTTTTGTTATTTCCATCTTTCTTTTTCTCCTTCTAGTATTGATTACATCTAAATTATATCATACTTTTCTAATACATAGAAAGAAAAAGGCTTTTAACTATTTTTAGTCAAAAGTCCTATTTTTTTAACCTTGTGCTTTATTTTCATACCCAAACTCGTTACTTCTCCTGCTTTTAATTTTTCCGTTTTTCTTGAACGATATTCTCTAAATTCAATATCATCCATAAAACAATCATACGGAACATTTTTAGTTATTACATTCTTTTTCAAACTCATTGGTAATTTAATTTTTTCTTTGTCAAAGTCACCTAGCCATACTCCCTTACTTACTATTTCGGGAAAAATAATTTTATCAGCACTTGATAAGCCAATTAGATTTACTCCTCCCCCAATATACTTAGGTAAGATTAAGATTTTAATATTAGTCAACTTACCTACTTCCAAATCTCCACCAAGTGATTCTGGCAACTCAATTTTATTAGCTGTCTCTAGACTCCTAAGTATTAAATCATCACCTACAACATCTGGAAATTTTAAATTTTTAAGAGTTGTTAAACTACATAAGTTTAATGTTCTACCTACTACTTCTGGCAAAACTGAATTCGTTGCCATTTTAAGATTACATAGATCTAATGTTCTTCCCACGATCGTTGGCAACGTCAGATTATTAATTTCTTCTAATTTGGATAAATAAAGTCCACCTTTTACTAACTTAGGAAACAATACATTTTTAATAAATTCTAGTTCACCTAGATATAGACTGCCTAATATTTTCTCTGGAAAAATTACTCTTTCCATTTCTTTCAAACTAGATAGATCCAAACTTCCACCTATTACATCTGGAAAGACCATATTACTTTTAATTGACTTTACTTTATTCATGACTAAATCTTTTTCTATTACTTTTGGTAACACTAGTTGTTCCACTTTTGTTAAGTTGCCTAAAGTTACAGTACCACATATTCGTTCTGGCAAAAGAAGCTTCTTAACAGATACTAAACCAGATAAATTTAAATTTCCTACTATTATTTTACTTTTAAAAGAAAAATCATTTAAATAAGTTGTATCTTCTAAAGTTACATTACCAATTATTATCTCTGGTAAAGTATTTAAATCTACAGTACCAATCAACTGATTTAAATTAACATCAGCTTTTAAAATTTTGATTTTATCTTTATTAATATTATTTTGCCATTCATCTAGAGAAAATACAATTTCATCATCATGAAAATCATACTCCTTAGCAAGACTCAATCTGTCATACACAGATAAACACTTTGCTCCTTGCTCATAACTTTTTCCCGACTCTTCTTCATTATTGGTTTTTAACATATTTATTTTCTCTTCTCCTTAATTATATTCAGTGATCGTTTGTATTCATATAGCAGTGATCATTATTATAATCATTAGTTGAAAAAAGTCAACAATTTTTCATTTTGAGATTTTTTGCTACTTTCTTATATAAAAAGGAATATCACTTTTCAGTAATATTTCTAGCTTCACTAAGTAATTGTTCTAAAGTATCGAGAGTATATCCCCTTTGTTTTATATATTTAATAACAACATCTAATTCACTAATATTTTCTTTAGTAGGAGTAATTGAAATAATTGAACCTTCTCTTAGTTTTCCTTTCAAAGATAGATAAGGATTACTCTTTATTTGTATAGTTGGAATAATAGTATGCATCTTTTCTTTACTACATAGTTCTAATATTTCTTTTTGATCATATTTAGCGATACAGTATTTACCACGTTTATTAGCAATAACTTGTAAAGTATCAAGAGCTTCTTCAAAAATAAGTCTATCGTAACTTCCCTTATAGTTTAATAATTCTATCTCATGAAAGTCCTGTAACAAACTAGTAACTAAGATATTATCTTCTTTTAATAATACTCCATCTACAAAGAATGTTGCCCTAACATCATTTTCTTTTAAGATATCTTTTATCTTTGGTAATAATTCTTTATCAGTAATTTCAAATACTAATGATATATAATTAGTAAATCCATTACCGCTTACTATATATTTATCATAATATTCATCTACTGATATAGTTGGAGTACTTTCTTCAAAGACAATTAATGATTCATTATATCCACCATACTTTTTCATCTTGTTAAAACTTTTATCTAAATCTACTACTAATCCACTATAGCCTGGTACTAGATATTCACCATTTACCTTTGCATTGATAGATTCTTCTTCTAATGATTTCTTTTCTTTTTTGATTTTAATCATTACCGGATCTTTATCTTCCATCATTGATATAGCTTTATCAGTATAAAAGAAACTTGCAAATACCAAAAGACAAGCAAAAAGTATTTCTATTATTTTCCTCACAAGATCAACTCCTATGTAATATTATGATAGAATGATAATAAAAAGTCATAAATACTTATGAAATATTTATGACATACAATTTATAACTATAATAAAGTACTATAAAATCATATTTAGCTGTTTAATACTTAATCCAGTGTGCTTACTTATTTCTTTCTTAGGCATTTTAGTTTTCAACAAACTTTTTGCTATAGCCATTTTTTCTTTGTTAGCTCCAGTTTTTTCGCCTTCAGCCAGTCCCAAACTTTTTCCTTTGGTCAACCCCTCAGCTAGTCCATCATCTCTGCCACTGGCATATTCAGAGTTTTTTTCTTTTCTAATAACCGCTTCATAGTCATAATAAGAATTAAATTCATCATTTAGTTTTAATTTTTCAAGTTCGCTCATTAGTATTAATCCTCCCTATAGTTTCCTACTATTTCTTTTAATTTTTCCATGTTCTCACTAGTTAAAATAAAACATAGTGTAGCAAGCTCATTCTTACCATTATACTTAATGCCTTTAAAATTACTTAAATATATCTCATAACTTTCCACTTCACCTATTTTAGTATGATAAACACTATCTCTAAAACGGTAGGTCACTAACTTAGCATCTTTCTTTTCAAAGTAAGAATTATTTAGACTTATTTGCACGACTTTTCTAGCCTTGTAACTATCTCCAACATCATATCCACTGCCTGCTAATCTAAATAGATAATTATAATTGTTTTCTTCTTGGAAAGGAGTCACTTCATAATTAACTTCTAGATTAACAATGGTATTATCTTTTTTAAATAATAAATCAAGACGGTAATCTTTTATATTATTACCAGTATTTAACTCTTGATCTATTAATGTATAATCACTAAGATCTATACCAGTTGCCAAATAAATAAGCCTATAGATGATATACCGTGTATCAGTACTCTTTACTAAAAACTTTATAGTAGTATCATATAATGGTTTTATAAATTTTTCTGTCTTGGCCATATGCCCTCCTCTCTCCTGAACAAGTAAAGAAAGGATAACAAATATATATGTCACTTTGCAAACAGGCAATTTTCAATTATTTTATATCACAGATACTTATCTATTACTACAACTCTAGAATAATTTATTAATATTTTAACTTTTCCCGTAGTAAAATCACTTGTTAATAAATAATTATTGTGATAATATGTACGTAGCAAGAAAACTTGCATAAAATAAAAAAGAGGAACATTTATTTGGAAGTGAATGTCTCCTTCTATTGAAGTTTTTTGACACTCTATCTTGATGAAGAGTGTCTTTATTTTAGTTTTTTACTACTAATACCAATAAGGTAGATATCAGTAATATTAATGAAATTAATCTAAGGAATTTTAAAATAAAAGTCTTAGTTTTCATCAATTACCACCTCCTTATAAAATATATAAGAAGGATGACACTCATCTATAAATATTCCTATTAAAGATAATAACAAAGATAATAACATGGATATAGTAATTAACCAATTAAATAGATAATACTTTTTAATATTTTAACTTTTCCCGCATTAAAAAAGACTAACTGTCATTAGTTAATCTTAATAGCTCATCTCACATCTATCACTTACTATTAAATGATAAATTATTATTATCAAAGGATTAATAATTGTCTTTATAAATAACTTATCCTTTACTAAAGAAAGAAGTATACATTCTATTAGAAAAGTTATTACTAAATAACTGATATTTTCCTTCTTATGATTATAAAGAAATAAACATAAAATAATAGATAAAATAAATCCTAAGAGTAATCCTAATAGATAATTATATTTAAAAAGAAAAGCAAATACTAGATAATTGGTTAACTCTATTAGAATTATTTTTTTATCTCTATTATACCAACTAATATGATTAGTCTCATCTATATAATCAGTTATTATCTTTTGAAAGTTTTTCTTATTAGATTCATATTTTTTAGGAGTAAATTTCTTAGCCTTCTTTAATACCTCTCCTAGTTTGCTAGTATCCCTAAGAGCTAGAATATAACCATTCTTTTCAAATTCATCTACTATTTGTTTTTGATGATCATTAGTATGTTCCTTATATCTAGCAAGACGAGGGACTGCTATTACTTTTTTATTATTATCAAGAGCCGTTAAAATACTACCTACTCCACCATGAGTAATTACTAATGAAGCTTTAGCCATATACTCTTCAAATTCATCTTTAGGAATAGTATCAAATATTTCCATAACCTCACTTTTATACTTAGTATAACCAGCTTGAACGACTACCTTTTCCTTGATATTACCATTTAATTTTTCTCTTTCTACTGCCTTTAATAATCTTTTAAACGACTTATCTTGTGTACCTAATGTTACAAAAATCATTAGTAAATCCACCCCCCATAAGTAGCATTCTTATAAAGTTTTAACATGGGACGCCACTGTACAATAAATAAATTAGCTATTTTAAATTTATAAAATAAACTACCAGTCACTGTCTTAGTATTTATATTAGCAAAGGTCTCTATATAAATTACTTTACTGCCAAATATTCTTGCTATAGAACACATTGGTCCTGCCGTATGAGCACCTGTGGTAATAACATAATCTGGGTGATATTTAAAATAATAGTAAAGACTAATAAAACAGTTAGCTAGTAACTTAAAAGGATAAGATAGAAAATGATCTTTTGTACCATAGATTAGAAAGTTTATTCTTTTATATTTCCTCTTTAACTTTCTATTAGATTTAGTATTCTCAGTAATAAGACAAGAATTATATCTTGGAAATAGATTAGCAAGCTGTAAAAGTTCACTTAAATGTCCCCCTGTACTAGATATAAACATTACATTTTTCTTCATACATACCTCTATTTATTAATTATTTTTAACCATTGTTCTAACACTTTATCTTTACTATAATTTTTAATCTTACGTCTTCCAGCACTACCTAATTCTTTTCTTTTATCAGGATCTTTTATCAAATCATTTATCTTATTAACCATCATCTTATGATTTCTATGTCTTATTAAATAACCATCTCTTCCTGATGTTATTATCTCTTTAGCACCTTCCGCACTATCAAAAGCAAGACAAGGTAGACCATTACTCATAGCTTCTAGTAAAACTATTCCAAAAGATTCTGTATAACTTGTCATAACATAGATTGATGACTTATGCATGATATTATTAATATAATCACTATTTTGGAAACCATGAAGAGTTACTTTATCTTCTAAATTATTCTTCTTAATATAAGCTTCAAGAGTTTCTTTTTCTTTACCATCACCTATTATATCAAGTACCCAATCAGGATGTTTCTTTATAACCTCACTATATATTTCTAATAAAGAAAGGTATCCTTTTTCTTTAGATAGTCTTCCAACACTTACTATTCTCTTTGCCGTTAAAGGACTCTTTGTCTTTGGAATATTTTCTAATGTGTTAGGTATATAGACACACTTAACTTTATATTCTAATAATTCCTTACGATAAAACTTTTGTAAATCTTTTGATACTAAAATAAAATAATCCAGTTTCTTAGCACTTGCTACTACATCCATAGCATATTTCATATCATTATGATAGTGATTATGTTCCCAACCTATCTTTAAGACATTATCCTTTGCATAAAGACCTACTAATCCATTAAATAATACTCTAGTAGAAATAATTACATCAGCATTAGTTTCTTTTATATAATTAATTACTTCCTTACGTCTTAAATGAAGAATCTTAAGACTTTTAAAACTTTCTTTAACAAATGTAATTGGTCTTACTTTTCTAAGAGACTCTCTCCACTCTTTTTCATTACTCTTAATTCCTTTTTCTAATAAATACTTTACTTTTATCTTCTCATCTAGAGGAAACACTGGCTTATCATAAAGTTCATAAACAGATGCTATTTCTATTTCAATATCAGGTGTTGTTGCTAGTAAATTAGCAAGTGTTGAAATAGACTTTTCTACTCCACCATATCCTAGATGTAATGCTATTATTGATATTTTTTTCATCTTGCCACCATCCTTACATATAGTATATACGAAATTTATAAAAATCAAAAGAAAAAACTGACAAAATATCAGTTTCTTACTAGTTGTTATGATTATTTTCTCTTTCTGCACGTTCTTTCTTTTTCTTATCACGACAAGCCTTACAACGTTTAGGTTCATTAGTTAAACCTTTCATTTGATAAAACTCTTGTTCTCCAGCAGTAAAAGTAAAATCTTCATGGCAATCACAACAAGTAATTGTCTTATCTTTAAATTCCATATACATATTCTCCTTTCCACAATAATTGGACTAGTATAGAAATCATTAATAATCCAAAAATTGAAAGGTCAATATAGAATTCTTATAATTTTTATAAATGTCCAGTGAACTACTTCACACTATAGATTATACTATAAGATTAGTTTTTATGCAAATTATTTGTATCTTGTTTTACACCTAACTTAGCAAGACTCTTTGCTAATAAACTATCCATAAAGTCTGTATATTCATCCCCTAATACTTTCCTAACATTATCTAAGTTTTCTTGACAATTAGTTAGTTTTAAAGCTGTATAATTAGCAAACTGTTCATTAAAAGCTAAAGCAGGACTTTTTTGATAGTAACTAGCAGCATGAGTAAAAGGAAGCTTATAATACTTACCTTCATTTAATGATGAAAATAAATCAAACATCATTGATAATCCTTTAGGTTCTTCCTTATCTAACAATACCTGAGCTTTTTTAGTAGCTAACTTCTTACCATAATTTACATATATATAGTTTTTAACTTTTTCCTCGCTATTATTATTTAAAGTAGCTATAACACTTTGATCTATCCTATCTAGAGTTTCATCGTCTGCTTTATTAATATTAAAATCATGAATAATAGCCATACGCATATAAGAGACCAATTGATCAGTATTACCATCTTGATATAAAGAAGAAATAGTTAATCTAGTTTCTTCATCCTGTTTCTTTACTAACTCAGCCATTCTTTTATTTATAAGACGATAATTATCATCTATTATAGTGTCCCCAATATAACTAGTAGTAAAATTGTTGTAAGCCTCAGCAACATAGATACTAGCTCTTTCTAAATCGCTATCATCTAGAGAATCAAATAAGTAATGACCAAACTCATGGGCAAGATAAATCGGTTCCATCATATCCTCAGTCATTACTATTTCCTTTGTCGATGAATAATAAGCTGGAGTAATATATGCTTTTTCTAAAGTTAAAGAGGAAACATCGTCAATAGTTAATTTATCATGTAAATAAGAATCATCTATCATTGAAACAAACAGATTCTCTACTTGTTTATCATTCATACCTTTACCCCCAAACAAAGCAGACTAGTAAACTAACTATAAAACTAGCTATAGCTATTTTTATATAATTTTGTGGTTTATTACTCCCTACATAGTTAGTATCATTAGCTGGATCATAACAAGAAAGTGCAAGAGCAAATGTCATTATCTCTGCATAAAAAGGAATAGTACAAATAAAAGGAATAGTTAGCTTAAGAATAATTATTAAAAAAGTAAATACTAAAGAACACATTAACCAAAACTCTAAATTTTTAATGTTCTTAACAAATAAATCATCATATCTTTTTTTACTTGTCTTATTTATATCTATATTATATTTATCCTGATTTTTATAATCTTTAATATATTTATATATCTCGGTTTGTTTACTATAAGCATTTAAAATAGTTATCTTTGTATTATATCTAATAATTTTATTTTTTAAGTCATATAAATCACAAGTAAGAGCTATCTTTTTATCACTTACCTTTTTATTATAAATATTTAAAACCTTTACAATTTCAAATTCATCTATATTATCAACATTATCTATTAAATAAGTAATAAACTTATCATCTTGCATTAATTTATTTATACTTTTTCTTGTTTTTTTCATATACTTATCTTTTAAATTATCTAAATCCTTCTTCTTAGCTAAAGGATTCACTTTAATTATTAATAAACTAGCATTATCTATTACTAAAGCTGATAAATCTATATTTCTTTTACTAGTAAAACTAATAGTAGCTAATATAACTCCTACTATAAGTATTACTATTGTAATAATAGTTAATATTAATAAATTATATTTAAGAGAAATTATACTACTAAAAGTTAATAATAGTACTCCAACAATAATAATTATTACTGCATTTTTTAATGGTTCATAAGCATTACCATATTTTTTAGCCTTTACATCATTATACGTAAATGTTTTCATAAAACGCCCTCTCCTATCTATAACTATTTTAACACTATCTATTTCCTTTGACAAATAGAAAAGTTAATGTTATAATATACCTCTTATCGATGGGAGTGGTATTTGTGGTAAGATTTTTTAAAAAGATAAAGGTGTATATGACTTATTTAATAACAGTTTCTATTTTAGCTACAATGATTATCTATGTAGCTTATAAAAATCCAGATCTTTTAACATTTTACAATGCTAATGATGAAAAGTTCTTTGAAAGTGAAGAAGTTATTAATAGTCCTTTTTCTAATACTAGTAATGTAGAAGTAGTAAATAACAATACTACTACACAAACAACCACTACTAATAATACTCCCACTTATGTATCTGTAAATACTGGAACTGGTTATGCTTTTCCAACCGTTAGTGGCTATTATATAAGTCAAGGCTATCGAGGAACGGCACACGATGGTATTGATATAGCAGGATGTCCTTATAACTCTAGTATCTTTGCTGTTAATGATGGTGAAGTTGTTACTGTATCAAGAAAATGGGATAATGGTCTTTATATAGTAATTAGACACGATAATGGTTATTATACAATGTATGCTCATCTAGCAAGTGTTAATGTTTCTGTTGGTCAAAGAGTTAGTAAAGGCCAAGTAATCGCTGGTATGGGAAGAAGTGGTCTTGCTACTGGAGTACATTTACACTTCTCTCTTTGGAATGCATATCCTTATAAAGGAAGAAGTTTAAACCCTTTCAGTTTATATTAATAGGTATTTGACTATACGCCTATTTTTTTTTGGAATAAATTACTAAGGAAAGGGGAAAATTTATGAATCAACAATATCAATATCGTCCTAATTTTAATTATCAAAGAAATAGTTCTAACTATTTTAGACAAGTTAGTGATGATAATAATCTTTATTCTAGTAGTGAAGGATTTACTTTAGGAAACATGTTTAAGGATAGTTATATACCTTATAAGAATTATACTCCACAAGTATTAACACCTACTAGTGAACAAGATGACTTATTTTTAAGGCTAAGTGAACAAGAGTTTGCCGCTCATGATTTAAATTTATATTTAGATCTTAATCCACAAGATGGGAATATGTTAGAGATATTTAATCAGTATCGAAAGAAAGCTAATAATCTTTTAAATGAATATGAATCTAGATATGGCGTTATTAATATCTCTAGTGATGCTCTAGAAGAGAGTCCCTTTAAATGGGAAATGGAAAACTTTCCATGGAATGAAGGAGGTATGTAAATGTGGAAGTATCAAAAGAAATTACAGTATCCAATTAATATAAAGAGAAAAGATCTAAATATGGCCAAACTATTAGTCGAACAATATGGAGGTAGTAATGGCGAGTTAGGTGCTGCTTTAAGATATTTAAATCAAAGATACACTATGCCTGATAATAAAGGACAAGCTCTACTAACTGATATTGGTACCGAAGAACTTGCTCATATTGAAATGATTTCTACTATGATTTATCAGTTATTAAAAGATGCTACTATTGAAGAGTTAAAAGCTGCTGGACTTGATTCTCATTATGCCGGACACAAAAGAGCCTTATACCCTACCAATGCTGATGGAGTACCATTTACAGTAGATTACTTTGCTACAACTGGTGATCCACTAGCAGATCTAGCAGAAGACATGGCTGCTGAACAAAAAGCAAGAGCAGTCTATGAGAACTTAATTGATTTAACAAATGATCCAGATGTAATTGGACCACTATTATTCTTAAGACAAAGAGAAGTTGTTCACTATAATTTATTTAAAGATTTATTTGATGAATATCAAAAAAAATATAGATAAAGACTAGCCTATCAAGACTAGTCTTTTACATTATAAATTTAGTTAAATACTTCCATAAGAAGTGGTACAACATGCTTCTTTCTAGAAACAACATCAGCAAGATATGTACCTTCTTCCATATCTTTACGATAAGCAAGTTCCATTAAATCTTTAGCTTTTCTATTATAGATAACATAAGAACCATTTTCAATAATATCAGTTATATAAAGTGCTACAAGTGAATAGTTATTTGCTTCAGCTACTTCATCTAGTGTATCTAAATACTTATCCATATTCTTTTTAATTTCATCAAAGTTAGTAGTAAAGAATTGTCCTATACCCATTGTCTTATCATTTACATTATAAAGTTTAAAGTCATTATATAAGACATCTTCTTCACTCATACCTTCAAGTGAAGTACCAGCTTTAATCATATTAAGTCCATACTCTTTATAATCAACTTCTGCTATTTTAGCAAGATAGTGAACAGCTTCTACGTCAAGAGGAGTTGCTGTTGGACTCTTTAGTATTAAAGTATCAGATAAAATACCAGATAACATCATACCAGCCATCTCTTTAGTAATTTCTATTTCTTTTTCTTTATATAAAGTATAAATAATAGTATTAGTAGAACCAACTGCCATATTTCTAAAGTTTACTGGACTAGCAGTTGTAATTGAACCTAGATTATGATGATCAAATATTTCTTTGATTTCTGCTTCATCTAATCCTTCAGCACTTTGAACCTTTTCATTATGATCTACTAAAATTACTTTCTTAGGATGTTTAGCTTCCAAATCAGTTATTCTTAAAAGTCCTAAACATTTACCAGTTTTACCATTAATTACTGGATAATTAGTATGTCTTAATTTCTTATTTATTTCTAAAATATCATCTACATAAATATTTTCATCAAAACTAACAGCGTCTTTAGTAGTTCTTGTCATATTACCAATATAATTAGCTAAACTAACTAAACGAGAAACATGATAAGTATCATAACTACTTCTTATAATATTAACTTTATTCTTTCTAGCTATTTCTAAGTGTTTATCTTTAATTTCTCCATTACCAGTTAAGATTATCATCTTAACACCATTTTCTACAGCATATTCAATAACACTATGACGATCTCCTACTATTAGAATATCAGTTTTCTTTAATTTTACTGTTTCAAGAAAAGTAGTACTACGGTAAGCTGCAGCTAACAAATTCCCTTCAATTTCTTCATCAAACTTTAACACTTCTTCTGCTTTTAACACTTCTAGTAAGTTGCAATATGATGTTTTTAATAGATTAACTTCATCATTAATAAAGTGATGAGCTAAATCTTTAATAGTTACAATACCAAGTAATTTTTCTTTTTCATCTACTACTGGTACTCCAGTTAAACCTTGATTTAACATATATAAGTAACTATCATAAATAGATTTAGATTGATCTAGAAAATAATGTTTGTGATAATCTACATCCTTAAGTTGTAATTTAACATCATTTAAATACTTTGGCATTTTCACTTTAAAATAATCTAGAGCATAAGCTGTTTCCTTATTAACATTTCCTAAGATACGAGCCTCAGTATTTTCCCCTAATTGTTTTTTTAAATATGATAGACTAATAGCACTACAGACAGAATCAGTGTCTGGTTTTCTATGTCCAAATATATAAGTTTTCTCCATATAACTCCCTCATTTCTGTTTAAGATTATATAATAATAAGTACTATTTGTCAAAAACTATCAACAATTATTTTTTATTATTAAGAATATAGGTATAAGAGTCTTTGCACATATCTTCTAAAGTCTTTGTTGGATTAAAACCAAGTTCTTCTTTTGCTTTAGTATTATCAGCATAACAACTAGCTATATCTCCTTCTCGTCTTCCGACTATTTTATAATTAACTTTAATATTATTTACTCTTTCAAAAGTTTTAACTAGCTCTAAAACACTATACCCAGAACCAGTACCTAAGTTATAAATACTTAATCCTTTAGCTTTCTTAAGAGCTAATACATGTCCTTTAGCAAGATCTACAACATGGATATAATCTCTTACCCCTGTTCCATCTTTAGTATCATAATCATCTCCAAAGACACTTAAACATTCTAACTCTTTAGTAGCTACTCTAACAATGTAAGGCATAAGATTATTTGGGATACCATTAGGACTTTCTCCTAGTAAACCTGTCTCTTCATTACCAATCGGATTAAAATATCTTAAGATAGTAATATCAAGACTATTATCTGCTTTATAAATATCCTTTAGAATCATTTCAATCATCAATTTAGTAGTACCATAAGGATTAGTTGTTGATAAAGGGAAATCTTCTTTAATTGGTAACTCTTTAGGAGTTCCATATACAGTAGCACTTGATGAGAATATAAACTTTTTACAGTTATATTTTTTCATTATCTCAAGTAGATATAGAGTTGATATTAAGTTATTCTCATAATACATAAGTGGTTTTTTAACACTTTCTCCTACTGCTTTATATCCAGCAAAATGAATTACTGCTTCTATATTTTCTTTACTAAATATTTCTTCTAGTAAACTCTTATCACAAACATCACCCTCATAAAGTTTAACATCACTTCCTGTTAGAGTCTTAATCTTATCAACCACTTCTTTTTTACTATTACTAAAGTTATCAATAATAACTACTTTATAATCATTTTTTAATAATTCACAAACAGTATGACTACCGATATAGCCACATCCTCCTGTTACTAATACTTTCATTTAATCACCATCCTAAAATAATAATATCATTTTTAGGCAAAGAAAAAAAGAGCCTTATGCTCTTGATACATATTTTCCATCTTTTGTTCCAACAAGAATTTCTTCATCTTGTTTAATAAATAATGGAACTTGTACTACCATACCAGTTTCTAAAGTAGCATTCTTCATAGCAGAAGATGAAGTATTACCTTTAACAGCATCTTCAGTAGCTACTATTTTCATAACAACTTTATCTGGTAAGTTCATACCTAACATTTCACCTTCAAAGAAAATAATTTCTACTTCTAAGTTTTCTTTTAAGAATTTTGCATCATCACCAATTGTACTCTTATCAAGTTCAATTTGTTCATAATCTTGCATATTCATGAAGTAATAAGTATCTCCCATACTATAAAGGAATTGCATAGGTTTCTTTGAAATATGTGCTGTTTCTACTTTAACTCCAGCATTGAAAGTCTTTTCAGCGATAGAACCAGTTCTTAAGTTTTTAAGTTTTGCCTTAACAATAGCTGCTCCTTTACCAGGTTTTACGTGTTGACTATCAAGTACCATATAGATATTACCATCAGCTTGAATAGTAATTCCGTTTTTTAAATCATTGGAATTAATCATATCTTATCCTCCTTTAGTTATTACTTCTTTTCTTTGTGTTCAGTATGATGTCCACATTTTGGACAATATTTATTAATGTCTAGACGATCAGTTGTATTTTTAACATTCTTTTCAACACGATAGTTTTCTTCTTTACAAACTGTACATACTAGTGTCTTCTTTTGTCTATTTCCTACTTTTGCCATACACTATCCCTCCTCGTTTCCATAAAATTATATCAGAAAAACCCCTATAGGTAAAGGTTTTTATTTATTTAATTCTTTTAAACGTTCAATTGTTCTTCTCATTTCAAGATCATATTGAACCATTTCTAGTCCACCAAATTCTTTTAAGAATTCTTCTTCATCCATTTGGTATTTATTAGCTAACTCTTTAGCTTCTTTCTTAGCATCATCTTCTGATACTTCAATTTTTTCTAACTTAACGATTTCTTCAAGCATTAAACGATAAAGAACATTTTGATAAGCTTCATCTTTTAATTGATTTCTTAAGTCTTCTTCTTTACTTCCAGTTATCTTATAATATAAGTCTAAGTTTAATCCTTGCATCATCATTGATTGTTCAGCACGTTTTAAAAGACGAGTTGTTTCTTCTTCAATCATTCCTTCAGGAATATCAACTTCTACATTCTTAGCTACTTCACTTAATAGTTTATCAATATAGATGTTTTCATTTTCCATTTCTTTTTGAGCAAGAATATTTTTCTTAACTTCTTCCCTTAGACTCTTTTCATCATTAACCCCATCAAGAGCTAAATCATCAAAGAAATCTTGATCAAGTTCTCTTTTTTCTTTAGTCTTAATCTCATGTACTTTTACTTTAAATGTAGCTTCTTTTCCTTTTAATGATTCTTCATGGTATTCTTCTGGGAATGTAACTTTAATTTCTTTTTCTTCTTCCTTTTTCATACCAATTAATTGTTCTTCAAATCCTGGAATAAATGTTCCACTTCCGATTTGTAATGGATAGTTTTCACCTTTTCCACCTTCAAAAGCTTTACTTCCTAAGAATCCTTCATAATCAATTGTTACTAAGTCATCAGTTTCAACTGAACCATCTTCTTTAATTACTAATTCAGCATACTTATCAAGTAACTTCTTAACTTCTTCATCTACTTCTTCATCAGTAACAGTAGCTTTTTCTTCTTTTACTCCTAATCCTTTATAGTTTTTAATAGTAACTTCAGGACGAGAAGTAATTGTAAACTTAAATGTAACATGTTCTTTATCAATTTCTGTTAATTCAACTTCACCAGGAATTACAGGTATTACTTTTGCTTCTTCAATAGCTTTTGTATAAGCATCTTGTAATACAATATTACCAGCTTCATCAAATAATGTTTCAACACCTACTTTTTTATCATAGATATTTCTTGGACATTTTCCTTTTCTAAATCCATCAATAGTTACATTTTTTACTTTTTTCTTAAAGCTTTCATCAAGAGCTTTTTGCCACTCTTCTCCTTCAATTTTAATTGTTATTTCATGAATATTATTATTTTTCTTTGCCATACTCTTCCTCCTCCAATAGGCTTATTATACCTTATTTCTTAATGTGTTTCAAGAAATTTTAATTATTATTTTTAAGTATTAACATAGCATCTCCAAAAGAGAAAAATCTATATCTTTCTTTTACTGCATGATTATATGCTTTTAAGATAAACTCTTTGGTAGCTATAGCAGATACTAACATAAGTAGTGTTGATTTTGGTAAATGAAAGTTAGTTACTAAGCCATCTATCGAATCCACACTCTTTGATGGATATAAGAACAAAGTAGTAAAACCACTATCTTCCTTAAAGGTTCCATATTTTTCATAGATAGTTTCAAGTACTCTAGTCGAAGTTGTTCCAACAGCTATTATTCTTTTACCCTTTTCTCTAGTCTTTCTAAGTAAGTTAGCTGTATCTTTATCCATAGAGTAATACTCTGAATGCATCTTATGATCTTCTATTATATCTTCTGTTACGGGACGGAAAGTTCCAAGACCAACATGCAAAGTTACATAAGCAATGTTAACACCCATTTCTTTAATCTCTTCTAGTAACTCTTTAGTAAAATGTAAACCTGCAGTAGGTGCTGCAGCACTTCCTATTTCTTTAGCATAAACAGTCTGATATCTTGACTGGTCTTTTAACGTCTCATGAATATAAGGCGGCAAAGGCATAGTACCAAGCTTATCTAAAACTTCATAGAATATTCCTTCATAACTAAACTCTACTATTCTAATACCTTCTTCACCAATCTCTTTACAAGTTGCTACTAATAAACCATCTCCAAAAGATATTTTATCACCAACATGAATTCTCTTAGCTGGCTTAGTAAGACACTCCCAGATATCTCCTTCTATATTTTTAAGTAATAATAGTTCAATTACCGCTTTAGTACTTTCTTTCTCTCCAATTAATCTAGCAGGTAATACTTTAGTATTATTTAAAACCAAAGTATCCCCTTTTTCTAGATAAGATAATAAATCAGGAAACATCTTATCTTCTATTGTTTTATCTTTACAATCTAACACCATAAGTCTTGAACTATCTCTTTTTTCAAGTGGTGTTTGTGCAATTAAGTCTTTATCTAACTCATAATCAAATTCGTCTAATCTCATCTAAATCATTCCCCCAAACAAATTATTCTGATAACTTATCTCTAACTGTTCATATGCCTTAGGTGTAACACATCTTCCTCTAGTAGTTCTTTTCAAGTATCCTTCTTGTAAAAGATATGGTTCCATAACATCTTCTATCGTTGATACTTCTTCCCCAATACTACTAGCTAAAGCCTCAATACCAACTGGTCCACCATTAAACCTTTCAATGATAGCTCTTAATAGTTGATGATCAGCTTCATCAAGTCCACCTTTATCTACTTTTAATCTATCTAGAGCTTTCTGCATCACTTCTAAATCAATTACCTCTTTTTTATCAACTAAGGCAAAGTCTCTTACTCTTTTAAATAAACGATTAGCAATTCTTGGTGTTCCTCTACTTCTCTTAGCAAGTTCTAAAGCAGCTTCATCTGTAATATCCATCTTCAAGACTCTACTAGTTCGCTTAACAATAGCACTCAACTCATCATCAGTATAAAACTTAAGTTTAGAAACTATTCCAAATCTATCTCTTAAAGGACTTGATAAGTCACCTGCTCTAGTTGTTGCTCCAACTAAGGTAAAAGGTGGTAAGTCTATTTTTATATTTCTAGAGTTTCCTTCACTACCAATAATTATATCAAGAGTAAAGTCTTCCATTGCTGGATATAATATTTCTTCAATATATCTTGGCATTCTGTGAATCTCATCAATAAATAAGACATCACCTGGCTCTAGGGTTGATAAAATAGCTGCTAAATCACCACTTTTTTCAATAGAAGGACCACTAGCTGTTTTTATATTAACACCCATTTCTCTAGCTATTATATAAGCAAGAGTTGTTTTACCAAGTCCAGGAGGGCCATATAACAAAACATGATCTAATGTCTCATTTCTCATCTTAGCTGCTTCTATAAAGACATGAATATTTTCTTTAACTTCACTCTGACCAATATACTCATCAAGTACTAAAGGACGTATACTAGATTCTAACACTTCATCATCAGTTTGTTCTTCACCACTAACTACTCTATCATCCACAACTACCACCTCCTACTTCTATTTTAGAAATAAACTTAAAGCTTGTTTAATTTGATTTTCAATACTTAAACTACTATCTACTTTAGCAAGTACACTCTTAATCTCTTTTTCTTTATAACCAAGACCAAGTAAGGCATCACGTACTTCCATAAGAGAATCTGAACTAACACTATCTAAGTCTTTAAAGTCATCTAGTTTACCTTTTAAGTCTAGTACTATTTGCTTAGCTAGTTTATCTCCTATCTTTGGGAATTTCTTAAGATATAAAATATTTTCTCTTTCAATCGCATCTTTTATTCCTGCTAGGCTTCCTGTTGCAAGTATTGGAAGAGCCATCTTAGGACCTAGTCCTTTAACTCCTATTAGTTTTAAAAACATTTCTTTATCATTTTTCTCTTTAAAACCAAATAAGAGATGTTCATCTTCTTTTATCTGCTGATATAAATATATCTTATATTCTTTTCCTTCTTCAAAAGAAAAAGGATTAGGTGTATAGATAAGATAACCAATGTTGTTAGTTTCTAATACTATGCTATTAGAATTAATTTCTTTAACAGTCCCAATCATATAATCATACATATTAACACCTAGTTTTCCTTTATATTACAATATACACTTTGTACATCATCAATATCTTCTAAAAGTTCATATAACTTTTCTACTTTCTCCCTTGTCTCATCATCAACTTCTACTTCGTTTTGTGCAACATAAGTAACTTCTGATGTTAAAAACTCAGCTACTCCCATATTAGCTAGAGCATCTTTTACTTTAATAAAGTCTTCTGGTTTAGTAGTAATCATATAACTTTCATCTAGTTTTTCCATATCAAGTGCTCCAGCATCAAGAGATGTCATCATCACTTCATCTTCATCATAATCATTAGGAATCTCAATTAAACCAACACGGTCAAACAAATAACTAACAGAACCATCTGTTCCTAGGTTTCCTCCATGTTTTGTAAAGGTACTTCTTACAAAAGATGCTGTTCTATTTCTATTATCGGTTAAACAATCAACCATAAAAGCTGTTCCAGAAGGACCATATCCTTCATAACGAACAACATCATAATGTTCATTATCACTAGCTCCTTTTGCTTTATCAATAGCCTTTTGAATATTATCTTTTGGCATATTAGCAGCCTTTGCTTTCTCAACTACTAATCTTAAACTTGGATTAGCATCAGGATCAGGTGTTCCTTGTTTAGCAGCAACATATAACTCTTTTGCTAATTTTTGAAATACTTTTCCTCTAGCAGCATCTATTAATCCTTTTTTACGATGAATAGTTGCCCATTTAGAATGTCCACTCATTTATCTCACTCCTCTTTTCCATAATATGATAACATACTTTTTATATCTTTAAAAGATCAAAAGAAAAGAACTTTCTTCTTTTAGTTCTTTTCAAGTTTGTAAGACATCACTTTGCTCAAATTATTTTTAGAGCTTACTTTTATTTTAATTATTTCCTTAGGTTCTAAGTCTTTATAGGTAAATGATATCTTATCACCAGTGTTAAATTTTAAATTTAATGTGCTTGACTTAGTAGTAGTTTCATTGTTATTAGTTAAATTAAATTCTACTTTTGTATCCTTAGTTGAACTATTATCTATCTTTAAATCACTTAAACATAAGTTATCATAACAAGTAATGCCATCAAAAAACTGAGTTGTATTCATCATAAAATCATCACTTTTGGTAGGTTCTTCTTTCTTTGTCGAAAATGAAAAACCAATTCCAATTATTAATAGTACTACACCAACAATAATAAGAACTATACCAAATATTTTATTTCTATTCATAATAAGCCTCCTATTTTTTAGAAACCGTCTTACAATTTCCAGCATAGTCACATGCTTTACAACTTACTCCTTTTGTATCTTGACAAAGGTTTTCAACAATTGTAGATTTTCTAATATTGGAACCACTTCGAGTTACTGCTGGTTTTGCCCAAGTACAAGTAGTTTGTTTTAAGCCAGAATCACCATCAGACATTGAGATATTATAACGATAACTATAAAGTCTAGATGGATTATCTATACATTTTGCCCCTCTATAATTATCATAACGCTTTGCCACTACTTCTGGAGCATCTTTATCAACGTAAATATTTAATTTTAAAGCAGAGCACTCTCTAGTATTACCAGCTCTATCACTTATTGTATAAGCCTTAAAGTTTTGTATCTTCTTAGTATAATTTATAATAGCATCCGTATAAAAATCTCTTACACAGCCACTGCCACCAGTATCAGAACAGCCTTTATAAACTCTTTTATCTTTATTATTCCAAGTAGTTGTTTCACTATTATGAGTGCAAGTTGGGGCGGTACTATCATAATTTATAGTCACAGAACAAGTAGTTTGATCTCCAGCTGCATTTTTAGCATAACCAGTAAATGTATAATTACCATTTGCATTTACGGTACCACTTCTTTTACTATTATAGCCACCAATACCAAATGATGTTGTAGAACTATTTGTATTTAAGGTATAAGTTACCGTTCCTCCACGATACCAACCATTAGTACCAACTGTTCCACCTGATAAGGTAAAAGAACAAACAGGAGTATCACAATCATCAGTTGAACAAAATTCACTTCCACTAGTAACACTACATTGTTTATTAGTATTAACATCTGTTTTAGTAGTTGTAGTAGTTATCTTTTGACTTCCACAAGAACCACTACAACTTCCCCTAGTAACAGATGAAATTTGATTTCCACTTTCACACTCTTTATATACAGTATAATACGCTTCATAAGTATCACTAACATTGTCAAGTTCATCTTTTACTTTAATATATATAGTTCTCTTCTTTCCATCATATTCTCCGGAAAAAGTCCAATCTATATTTTGATAGCCATCATTTCCTTCATTATAGTTTTGCCACGTAGCATCTTTAAAATCTGAAGAAGAAGAAATCATATAATATAAACTACTACCTGTTTTATCAGCCCTATCTTCTATAGATAAATGAAGGTAAGTTTCCAAACTATTATAATTATTATTTTTACTGTTAACAATCATTTCTTTAATAGTTGGAGCATCTTTATCAATATAATAAGTATCAGTATTAACAGTACAGAAATTTCCCACTGTATCATAAGCTTTAATACGTCCATAAAAATGTCCTTGATCATTATATGCAATTTCAGCAGTTGCAGGTGTTTGATTAGTATCGTTTTCACTATCTTCTATATTTCCTGTCTCATTGCCTGCATCAATAACATCATTAGATATATAAAACTTCTCACTACCTTTTAGTGCTTTATTTTTTATACCCATTAAATTATTACCATAAGAAGTACATACCTCAGTTTTATTATCAGTAGCAATAAAACATCTTTCAAAATCCCATTTTTTAACACTACTAGGTGGAGTAATTTTAAGTTCTACATCTTTACTTTGCCACGTTTCTTTTACACTACCATTAGTACTGACAATAATAAATTTGCTACAATCAGGTCCTGTTTTATTTATAACGTATTCTTTAGAAGTCTTATCTGTAGTATTTCCACTTTTATCAATGGCATGTGCTTTAATTATGTATTTACCCTCATCCTTTATAGTAATAGTAACAGGATCGGTATAAGGCTTTGAATCAGTCTTACTATAACTACTGCCATCCTTTATAACCTCATAGTAAAATGAATCGACTCCTGCATTATCGGTAATTTTCATAACTATATTAATATCCTTATTAGTATTTGCACTAGAAGGAGTAAAAGTAATAACTGGAGCTTTATTATCAATTTTAGTTATATAACTAGAGCACTTAAAAATAGTATAATATTGGTATTTACCAGTACTTACTTTAACTGCATAAACTTTATTCACTGTATCGTCACTTGTAACTACACATTCTTTTCCATTATAATCTTTAATTTTATCTAAATACTTTTTAGAATATAACGTTTCTAAAGTAACCGATGTTTTTTCACCAATATCTTTGGGAAGTTCGCTTCTGTAATCGGTAAAATATTGTTTACCTGCCAAAGTTATCAATTCTTCTTGTGATTTATAATATTTTTCTCTAGATGTCTTTAAAAAGTGAGTGACTGTAACTACACCAATAGACATTAAAATCGAAAGAATTGCTATTGCGCTAAGTAATTCAATCATTGTAAAACCATTTTTATTTTTTTTCATCCTAGCTCACCTACTCTAATACGATGATAACATAAAACTATTTTAAAAACAATTGATAACAAATATTTTTTTTGATATCATGATATAAAAGGTGATAACTATGAAATATATAATTATTAAGAAAAAGAAGATTAAAATTAAAACGTTATCTTCATTTAAAGACAAAATTAAAAGTATTAGATTTATTTTAGATACTATAAATGATGGTTACTATTTCCCAAAGAAAAAAGATATAAATACTTACTTTTTTTGTCAAAAGGTAAATATTTATCAGGTAGATGAAAATAATAAAATATTATATTGTTATTTAAACTGTAAAACAGAAAAGTTTATTTTTAGAAAGAAAAAGGTAAAAGCTATATACATTTTACCAGTTTTTGTTAGTGATTATTATAAGGTTGGAGATGTTATTAAAATAGAAGAAATTTAATTTCTTCTATTTTTACTAATTAATTCTAAATCTACTGTTAACTGATTAATTCTCTCGATTATTCTTCTTGCTTTTATCTTATCAATTCCATTATTAGTATTGCTTAAGGTTAATTCTAACTCTTCTTTTGTTAAATTAGAGGTAAAGAAAGTAGGAAGATGTTCTTCCATTCTGTATTGTAGTAATGGTGCTAATACTTCATCTCTACTCCAATTAGTAGTGTTTTCTGCTCCAATATCATCAAGTAGTAATAATGGCACCGTTTTTAACTTAGTAAACTTTTCTTCATAATCATTACCAAAACTAGATTTTAAACTTCTAAGTAGTTCTGGATAATAAACCATTACACTAGCTATATCTTTCTTAGCCATCTCATTGAAAAGTGAAGCTATTAAATACGTTTTACCGCTTCCAAAAGAACCATGTAAATAAATTCCCTTAGGATTTTCTCCTTTTAAGTAGTCATCAATAAACTCTTTAAAATATTTAATTATAGGAAGACGTTTCCTATCATCCTTATAAACATTACTAAAAGTAGCCTTTTTAATATCTTCTGGTAAGTCATAACAAGTTATTTTCTTTTGATAACTATAAATATCTTCTTCTTTTAGTAAGTATTTACAAGGAACATAAGAAAAGTTTAATTTACTGTTTTCAAGAAAAGCTTTAAAAAAGTAGCCATTCACTCTATTCTGACAGTTCTTTAGACCAGTACAACTTTTACAGTGATTAGATTCCATTACACACTCTTCTAATTTAGATGTATATTTCATAAGTTCGTCATCACTTAAATCAATCAAATCCACATAATTTTTAAAATCCTTATTAGAACATGCATCCATATAAGAACATTTTAACTTTTCTATATTTCCCTTACTCATCATAAAAGATATATTTTTCATATTTAGCCACCTCAGTTCCTAGATTTATTATAAGTGTCATTTACTTTTTTTGCAAAGTATATTTTATACTACTTGATATCTTCTAACTATAATTCTATCATCCGAACAATATTCAATTACAAATTTATTTTCTTTTTTACAAATTAAGATTCCTATTGTGTTATTATTATTTATTTCTTTTAGATTTTTATCTATATAATTCATATACTTTTGAACCTGAGCAATATATTCTACCCTAAATTCTGTTACCTTTAACTCAACTATTACATAGCAATTATATTTTATATTAAATAACAATAAATCTATTTTATGGTAATTATCCCCTATTTTAATTTTATATTCGCTCCCAATAAAACTAAATGAATTACCAAGTTCTTTCATAAATAGTTCAATGTCTTCTAGTATTAGATGATGCAATGCCTTTTCAGTAGCTATTTCAATATTATTTTTATTCTTAATTAATATAAGATTAGGTACTAAATCTTTTAGCTCTAGTTTCCTTTCATCATAAATTTTACTTTTTGCCTCATTTGATAATCTATTATACTCTTCATTCTTAATGATTTCTTCCAATTCTCTCTTTGAAAGAGTTCTATTTTTAACTTGTAAAGCATAATAGTATATTTCATCAATATCCTTTATTGATATTAAGACTAAACAATGTGTCCATGTTAATTGTGTCACCAGTGGTGACACTTTTTCATTGCTAAATACATTATAAAATTGTTTCATTCTAAATAAAGTTCTTCGATTATATTTCTTGCCAACTTCGATTACTAATTTTTTAGAATATTCATCAATAATATTATCTCCATATTTTCCACCAGCCTCATTTAATAACCTTCCTATTTCAAAATATGTGATAATTGTATTTCTTTCTTTTGAATAATCTTTTACTTTTTCAAATATTTCATTATCTATTATTTTATTTTTTATTTCATTATAATAATTCATATCAATCCTTTCTATGGACTACAAGTTCTAATATTATAGCCTTCATTATTAAACTCTATTTCTATATCTCCATCCTTATCAGTTCGGTAAATCTTACTATTATTTAAAGTATTTAGTACTGACTTCTTCGGATGACCATATCTATTATTTTCACCAACACTAATTAATGAATATTTAGGATTAATCTCATCTATAAATTTTTTACTTGAAGATGTACTAGAACCATGATGACTTACTTTTAAAATATCAATTTTAGGTAGATTATAACTATTTATAATATCTTGTTCGCTTCTAACACTAGCATCTCCCATTAATAATAATTTAGAAGAGAAAATCATTCCAAATAAAACTGTACTAGCGTCGTTTTCATCTATAAAACTATTATTAATTACTAGACTTATTACTATTTAAATAAACATTATCCAACTTAAAGTATTTGACAATATGGTTCTGTCCAAAAATAAGTCGAATAAAAATATATTCATAAATAACTGCTTGTAAATGTCAACATACCTTGACCAACTGCTGTACTTCTTTATTTATAAAGCCATTACTATTATTATGAAATTTAGCAATTGGTATGCCAATTTCCTTTAGAATGTCATACTAATTCTAAGTTTTTCTTTTCATTTTCGATTACATTAATAAAATCTTCATCACTCGGAATAGTTAATCTAAATTCAGATGAAAATATAGTTTTATTATCTTCGGGAAGAGTATATTTAACAACTGTTTCATTTTTATCAGTAGAAAGTAATATTCCTATTGTTTTGTTTTCTTCATTTGATTTAATTTTTCTATCATAATAATTAACATACATTTGCATTTGTCCAATATCTTTATGTGTTACTTTACCAATTTTTAAATCAATTATAACAAAACATTTAAGAATTCTGTTATAAAATACTAAATCCGGATAAAAATGTTCTGAATCTAATGTTATTCTTACTTGATTTCCAACATATGTAAATCCTTTTCCTAATTCTAATAAAAATTCTTTTAAATGATTTAAAATGTTTTTTTCCAAATCTGATTCTAAATAATTTGTAGTTTCTTTAATATCTAAAAATTCAAGCACAAATGGATCTTTAATAATGTCTTTTGGCTCATTTAATTTATAACCTATAGATGATAATTCAATTACTTTATTTTTGTCTTTTGAATTTGCTATTCTTTCATATAACAATGTAGTCCTTTGTCTTTGAAGTTCTCTTACATCCCAGTTTGAATTAATGCATTCCTTCATATAAAATTTTCTTTTATTAACATCATCTATTTTAATCAGTTCCAAATAATGTGACCATGTTAATTGGTTCAACAATGTTGAGCCAATTGGAAAACAATTATAAAATTGTCTCATTCTTTTTAAATTTGGAATTGAAAATCCTTTACCAAATTTATTAGTTAATCTTATCGATAATTCCTTTATTAAATAATCACCATATTTAGCTTTTTTATTTCCATCTTGCATAACAACAATTATTTTGCCAATATTCCAGTATAAATTTATCATTTCAGTATTTACTGTTTTATATACTCTATTTCTACTTTCTTCAACTAATAATTTTATATCATTATATAAACTATCAACTTCTTTATTATCTATCATTTTAATTTCTTGTTTCATTTCTTACTCCTTTCTATGAACTACAAGTCCTAATATTATATCCTTTATTATTAAACTCTATTTCTATATTTCCATCCTTATCAGTTCGGTAAATCTTACTCTTGCTTAAAGTATTTAGTACTGACTTCTTCGGATGACCATATCTATTATTTTCACCAACACTAATTAATGAATATTTAGGATTAATCTCATCTATAAATTTTTTACTTGAAGATGTACTAGAACCATGATGACTTACTTTTAAAATATCAATTTTAGGTAGATTATAACGATTTATAATATCTTGTTCACTTTTAACTCCAGCATCTCCCATTAATAATAATTTAGAAGAATAAATCATTCCAAATAAAACCGTACTAGCATCATTTTCATTAGTAAAATTATTATTAATTACTAGAAAGTTAAAGTTACCAAGAGAAAGACTATCACCTCTTTTTAATCTGGTAATATTTATATTATTATTTAAAGAAGTAGTTACTACTCTTTTTTCTATACTATTTAACTGATTACCATTTAAATAAACATTATCTACTCTAAAGTATTTAACTATCTTAAAGTATTCACCAATATGATCCATATCACCATGGCTAATCAAAATAGTGTCAATTTTTCTTATTCCTTTTGATCTTAGAAATGTTACTAAATCATCTCCTACTGACCATTTATCAAGACTACTAGTAATACTACCTCCGGTATCTAAAAGCATAGATTTATTATTAGAAGTAAACAAGATACTGTCACCCTGTCCTACATCAATCATATACATTTTGTCTTCTACTACTATATTGTTATAAAAATAGTGTGGTACTAAAAGTATTAGTAAAAGATAAAGAGCTTTTCTTTTATAAATAGCTATAAATATTATCAATAGATAAATTATATAGATAATGATACTTAACTTTCTAAAGGTTAGATTAATACTTATACCTTCAAAGAAGAAAACACTTTTTTCAAATAGATTAACTACTACTAAATAAATATCACTTAAGAATGGACAAATAGCTACTATAAAAGTTAGTGGAAACAAGATAGAACTTACAAAAGGAACATAAAATAAGTTATAGATAATACTAAGTAAATTAACATTAGAAAAGTAATAAAGAGAAATAGGTAGAGAAAATAAAAAAGCAAGTATTGAGGTTTCTACTAATCTAGTCAGCTTCTTATCTTGACTTTTATTATCATAGTAGAGAATTAGACCTGATGATATAACAAAAGAATAGTTAAAACCAATATCTTTAATACTTGCAGGATTTATAATTAATAGCACTATAAGTGCTAGAATAAGCATATTGAAAGTGGAAAGACCTAAGTGAAATTCTTTATTAGGTTTAAAAATCGATAGAAAAATTAAAGCTCTTAAAATTGAAGTACTAGAATCAATTATTAAATAGTAAAGGAAAAGAGGTAATATCATTAAATGAATTTTTCTTTTTTTAAATAGCGAATAGAGAAAGTGGTAGATAATTGCTAAGTGACTTCCTGATAAGGAAAATAAATGAGATATCCCAACAGTTTGGAGTGACTTTTTAACTTTATAAGATAAATCATCTTTATTTCCTATAATAAAAGCTTTTAAATAAGGAGATACTCTACTATCAAAAGAAGATAAATAATTATATAGTCCATCTTTTATAAAATAGATAATATTTCTATTTTCTTCTAATATTTTAATATTTTTAACTATTAAATAATTATCACTTTTTAAAGTACCAGTAACTCTAATAATACTACCTAAAGTTATCTTTTTATATTCTTTTAATTCTTTTTTATTTTTTATATAGTATGTGAGTGGTAAAGTTTTATTATTTTTTAATGTGAAGGTTAAATGATCATCAGTAAATCTTTTTTTTATAATTTTTCCTGTTAGAGTTGGTTCTCCTTTCTTATAACTTACTGATGTCATACTCGAAATGGTAGTGTATATGAGGGTAATAATTAAAAGAATAATAAGTAATAATCTAGAGTGTAATATTATCTTTAATACTTTCAAATAAAGTATCTCCAATTCCTTTCACTTCTTTTAACTGATCAATATCAGTAAACTCGCCTTTTTCTTCTCGGTAATTAATTATCTCTTTTGCTTTAGCTTCACCAATACCTGGTAGAGTCATTAACTCTTCAAGTGTTGCTGTATTCAAAGAAACTTTAGTATTAGACGTAGAATTATCTTCGAGGATAGTAGAAATACAAGCATCATTTTTTATGCCATTGTTAGAAGCACATTTTTCTTGTTCTTGTTTTTCCACTTCTTTTACTCTAGTAAAATTCTTAACTTCATCATAAGAGTAAACAATAATAACCATCTCATCAGTAACTTTTTTAGAAAGATTTAAAACTGAGGTATCAGCATCACTCTTTAACTCTCCTGCTAGATGAATAACATCTATTACTCTACTACCTTTTTTAACGCTGTATGTTCCAGGATTATTAATTTCACCTTTGATATCCACTAAATAGTATATATCATTATCAGTAGTAGTTTCTTCTTCCTTCTTAGGTGTTAATACTATCTTTTTAGTACTAGTCTTTTTCTTTGGTGTAAAATGACTTCTAAAGATTAAAAATGAAGCTATGACTGACAGTAAAAATAATAGCAAAAGGACAATTAATTTTCTATGTCGATAAGAAAAAGTCATGGGCTTTCCTCCTTTCGCTACCACTATAACAGATAGCTTTTTAAAAAGCAAAGAGGCAAAAATTGCATTTTGCCTCTAAAACTACCCCTCAAATTGCCAAATTGAGCACTGAATTTAACAAATTCACCTTCAAAGTACCCCTCAATTTGCAATATCTTGGTTTCAAACCACAAATTTTATTTTTTTTTATTTTTTTCTTCTTCTCTTATTCTAGTTTCTATTTCTACCCTTTGAACAAAGGCTATAGCAACCATTAAACACAAGGTAAAACTACCTCCATAGCTAATAAATGGTAAAGGGACACCAGTCATCGGCATCAAACCTAAAAGTCCCATCAAGTTAACACAAATATGTAAGAATATATAGAAAAGAACCCCATAACAGATTAATGCTCCTCTATTTGTATAACTCTTTTTAGCTATTAAATAGATTCTAAACAAAACAAATATATAAGCTAGAATAAGACCTATTCCTGTAACAACACCTAACTCTTCTACGATAACAGCAAAGATAAAATCAGTATAAGGTTCTGGTAAATATAAGTACTTTTGGGTACTGTTACCAAGTCCAACTCCTGTTAATCCACCATTATTAATAGCAATATAACCATTACATACTTGGTTACCTTCATCTAATAATCTAGAACAAGGATTAGTAAAAGTTAATCTTTCTAACTGTCTTTCATGAATCAAAGTCTTACCCATCATAGTAAGAACTAAAGCCGCAAAAAGTACTAAAATAATACCAAAAGTAATAATTTTACCCTTTACCACTCTTGGTATTGGTACTATCAAAAACATAAAAATAACTATTAAAGAAAAGATAATAGCAGTTCCAAGATCTGGTTGTAAAATAATTAAGAAAGCAACAATTCCCCCAATAACTAATGGAATAGCACTTATTAAAGGACTAGATAACCTTTTCTCATTTAATTCATAATACCTTGCTATAAAAGCAATAATAACTACTTTAGCAAATTCACTAGGTTGAATTGTAATAGGTCCTACTTGAAACCAACTCTGAGCTTGGTTAGTAACTTTACCATATAAAAGCAAAGCAACTAAACCAGTTACTATTAGAATAAGTAGTGGCGTTGAAGCCATACCATATACCTTAGTATTAAACTTAATAATTATAAAACTAACTAAAGCACTTACCCCTAGGAATATTCCCTGTTTAATAAAATAACCATAAGCACTCTTACCACTCATATAAGCAGTTACATTACTTGAAGAAAATACCATTATAAGACCAAAGAGAAATAATAAAGTTGTTACAAAGAAAAGTGGTTTATCAAGATACTTGATTACTTTTCTTGTCTTAGTCATAAATTGTTATCACTCCTCTCCTTAGTATAAATATATCACAAACTAACTAGTTTAGAAAGAAGGAATAGTCATTTTAATTAACATCTTGACATTATTTATCATATTCTATATTAGAAAAAGGAGGAATCTATTATGTATTACTACGGTGGAGGAAGCTGTGGTTGTGGCGGAGGAATGCCTTATTATCCTACTTATGGATATGGCTACTACGGACAATCTAACAGCAACTACGCAATCATTTTAGTATTATTTATTCTATTAGTTATCGTTATCGGTGCTAGATATACAAGATAGAAAGGTTTATCCTTTCTTTTTCTTTAATTTTGTGGTAAAATAATGCAAGAAGTGGATGTGGTACTATGTTAAAAACAAAAGAAATATTAGATGAAAAGGATAAAAGGCTAAGACTTATCAGTGAGGAAGTAACCTTTCCTCTTGCAAAAGAAGATAGAGAATTAATTGATAAAATGGTCACCTATCTTCATGATAGTCAAATAGAAAAACTTGCTAAGAAGTATGATCTAAGACCAGGTATGGGGATGGCTGCTATTCAGTTAGGAGTTCCAAAAAGATACTTAACAATCGTTCATGAAGTTGCTGAACAAGAATTTGATACTTATGTTATATGTAATCCAAAGATAATAAGTAACTCTGAAGAAAAGATTTATGTAGATATGGGTGAAGGATGTTTATCTATCAACCGAGATGTAGAAGGTATCGTTCCAAGATATGCTAGAGTAACAGTTGAAGGATATGATATAGATGGTAACAAAATAAGAATTAGAGCAAGAGAAGAATTAGCCATAGCATTTCAACATGAAATAGATCATTTAAATGGAATACTATTTATTGATCATATAGATAAAAACAATCCTTATAAAGATCAAGATAAATATAGAGCAATATAAAAGATGAAGAGCAAAATTCTTCATCTATTTTTTTATCCTAACTTTATCTGAAATGGATTATTCTTAGTTCCATCTCCTCCAGTGATTACTACATTAGATTTAAGATTCATAGCCGGTTTTATAGCACAATTTAAATTGGCTTTAAGGCTACGAGTAGACCCGGCCTCTGAAGAATAATTAACAGAACTAGAGCCATCATATGTAGGTGATAATAGCCAATAAGCTTCAAAAGTATCAAATTGACTTGACATCAATTCTCCTAATCTTAATAATCCGACTTTTCCAGTAGCTACTTTTGTAACCAAACTATTTCCTGCTACATTTTGATATTTTGCTAACTTATAATTATCACTTGTTAAGCCACCTAAATACCAAGTAGTATTATCCTCTATCATATTAACTTGTTCACTAGTTAGATATGTTTCATTTTCTAAATAGTCATTATTTAAAAATGTTCCTATAACATTATCCTGTGAGAAAGTTCCATCACTTCCAAAAGTCATTTCTTTAAAGCTACCACTTTCTTTTAGAGGTATAGCACTTGCTATTTTCGTTCCTATTCCGTTTTCATGACTTACTATTCTATATAGATTGTTTTCCCCAGTTCCAAAACTTATATATTCTCCACTATATCTTGTTGACAGCAAAGTTCCAGATGATAACACATCATTATCGCCCTCCAATCTGTATGGGTCATCGCTTGTTCCTGCTCCATCTAAAATTTTTATATTGCTCTTCAAGTTTATAGCTGGACGAACACCACCCAAAGCAGTAGGCTCAGCGTTATACATACCAATAGATGTATTAGTAAGAATGTAAATAGTTGTAGTACTTTCACTATATGGAGTTAACATCCACGCACTTAATCCAGTTTTTAAATACCCATCTGCTTCACCAGTACTTTCATATTCGTACTTATTTAATAGACCAACTGCATCTGTTACCATGGTTGTTTTCATTTGTGTATATAATGATGCATCCCAAACGCTATCCATCTTAATAAATTTCTCTGGTTCTCTTAAATTACCTAGGAAACCATCCACACTTGTATCATTTAACCACTGTTCTATATAACTTCCCTTAAAAGTTGGTGTTCCGGATACATTATATGAAATAGAAGTAATATCCCACTGTGTTACTAATTTCACAGAATTGTCAGTAGTATCAATTGATACTGCTCTCCATAATTTCCCACTATACCAAATATAGTTATTAGGATCAGTTCCAGTAATAAATGTTTGTTCAGAATCACTGGTGTCTATTTTTCCATTGTCCCCTACCCCTGCTAAGAGTGTTTCGCTTACTGTTAAACTGAATTTTTCTAAAGCACTTGCTCCATTTGGTAAGGCTAAATCAGAATTAATTAATCCCATAGAAGAGCCTATCTTAATAGTTTTATCTTTAGCACCTGTTATTTTAATTTTGTAAGTTAGACTTTTTCCTTTTTCAACTTCAATTCCTGTTACAGATGGAATAGTTGAAGAGTCAGATGTATAGCCTAATGTTATAGTATCATCGTCCAAATTATAATAGTAAAGTGAATTTTTAACAGTTCTATCACTAGAATTTGTTACTGTGATAGTAATTGTATCACTATCAGTTGTTGGTGTATATTCTATTACTCCTGCCCCATTAATATTAGCAGTGTTAGAGCCAATAGCCAGTATACCTGTTAAGTTTCCAGTTACAATACTATACTTTTGTACTCCTTGAACAGTAAACCAGGCATAAGAGAAATATCCAACCATCATCAAAATACTTACCCCTACTAAAACAAACATATAAGTCATAGAAATATTAGTATTAGATAACTTCTTTATTATATTTTTCATTTTTATCCTCTCCATATTCTATATAAATAATAACATAAAAATAGTCTCTTTTGAAGATATTTTTTCCTAAACTGGAAAAAATAATTATCTTTTGCATACATTAAATTGAGGAGGGATAAGTTTGGCGTCATTCAAAGAAATTGTCACTAAAGCAGTAATTGGTAAAGGTAAAAAACAATTTACTGATAACTTATCATTACAAGCTTTAAATACCCCTACTACTGTCCTAGGTTGTTGGGTAATTAACCATAATTTTAGTGGTGAAAAAATTAATAATATTGTAAATATTTCTGGTGGTTATGATATTAATGTTTGGTATTCTTATGATAATGATACTAAAACAGAAGTATTAAAAGAACATCATGACTATAATGAAGTAGTTACTATTCAAGGTGATACTGGAAGTAACTCTAATGAAGAAATCATTATTAGAAATCTATCTGGTCCTAGTTGTATTAAAGCCGAAATTAATGGTAATAATATTTTAACTACTATTGAGAAAACTCTTGGTATTGAACTAGTAGGAGACACTAAAGTTAGAATTAATGTTGAAGATAGTTACAATGATGACTGGGATGAGATAGCTGATAGTGATGAAGCAATTAGCAAACAAATAGATAATGAAGTAGTAGAAGACTATATAAGTGACAATGATTCTGCACCACTAGACTCTTAAAAAGAAAAGACCTTTCCTTAAGATCTTTTCTTTTTGATTAATAATTAAGATACTTTATAACCAGTGTACAATATCTTTTATTATAATTCCTTCGTAAGAATAACTATCCTTTTGTATTTTAACTGCAAAACACCATAACATTCACTCCAAAGAAATCATTTTTTTTAAAGCTTTTGGAGTAGACTAAAAAAGGCATAACCTAATTTTTCAAGTTATGACTTTTTAATCTTAGTAAGTTCATAGACTTTATCTGCCTGATTACAAACATTTTCTGAATGAGTTACTATTATGATACATTTATTATCTTTATGAGCTAAGTCTGTGACATCCTCCCCCACCTAAAGAGGTGGGGGCTTCCTTTCGTACAAAAGCGAACAGTCGGTTCTCGTTCGATAATACCAATGTACTAAGCATAAGCGAGCTAACCCCGTGTGTCCCACGGTTTATTTTGTTTTAAGTTATGCGAGAACTAACCGCATACCCTCGTTTCTTATATTTATTGCAGCGTTTATATCCCTATCGTGATGTGTTCCGCATTCAGGACAATCCCACGCTCTGATACTCAAGTTTTTCGTTGCAGTATTTTTGTAACCACAAACGTTGCAAATCTGACTGCTTGCAAAAAATTTATTTACCTTTACAAGTCTTTTGCCTGTTTCTTCAAGTTTGTATTTCAGAAAAGTAACAAACATTCCCCAGCCGTCATCAGCAACAGATTTACCAAAGTTCAGCGACTGCAACATTGATCTCATATCAAGATTTTCAATGCACACACAATCATAAGCATTGGCTATCTGCCTTGACTGTTTATGTAGAAAATCTTTCCTTTGATTTGCAACTTTTTCATGAAGATTGGCAACTTTAATTCTTTGCTTACTACGGTTTTTAGAACCCTTTTGCATGAGTGATAGTTTTCTTTGCTCACGTTTCAGACGTTCTTCCGCTTGCCTGTAATATCTTGGATAAGCAGGCTCGTTTCCGTTGCTGTCCTTATACAATCCGTGCATTGAAAAGTCAAGTCCTAAAAAATCATGTAGTTCTTGTTCTTGTATTTGGTTTTCATACTCAAACAAAACGCTAGCATAATATTTACCACTTGGAGTTTGGCTTATAGTCACGGATTTCAATTTATAATTAGACAAGATAAGTCTGTGTTGCTTTAGCTTTACAAGTCCGACTTTTGGAAGTTTCAGAAAGCCATTATCAATAGATATATTTCCGTTTACACAATTTGTTGTATAGCTTCTGCGATTGCTTTTCTTGGACTTGAATTTTGGAAAACCGATTTTGGTGTTTCTAAAAAAACTGTTGTACGCCGTTTGCAAGTTCATTTGAGCGTTAGCCAAAGCAAGACTGTCAACCTCTTTCAACCACGGAAATTCAGACTTATACTGTGCAGGCGTATTATTCAGCTTTTGCTTTGTTTTCCCATAATGATTAATTTTATCTGATAACATTTGATTATAGATAAATCGAACACAGCCGAAAGTTTTAGTAAGTATTATTTGCTGTTCTGTATTTGGATATATTCTGAATTTATATGCCTTATTCAATGTTTCTCACCTTGACTTTCTATATATTTTCGTATCACTTCAATCGGTGCACCGCCTGTGGTAAGCAGACACAAACTATGACCCCAAAAATGTTCTTTCCAAAGCTTTTGACGTATTTGCAGAAATTCTTTCTTCAAAAGCCTACTGCTCGCACTTTTGTATGCGTTTATAAATTTGCTTATCTCTGTATTCGGATGTGCTTTGAAGAGAATATGTACATGATCTTTATCGTAATTCCATTCTTGTAATGTAATATTGTATTTCGGTGATATGTACTCAAATATTTCCTTTACTCTATCCAATATGCAGTCATCAAATACTTTTTTGCGATATTTTACAACAAGTACAAGACGATAGTGCATCAAAAATACTGAATGTGCATTATTGTCTAATTCCATCGCATATCATCTTTCTTTATCGACTGACTTTATTATATCATGAATTTTAGTATTCTCCAAGCTTAAGTAAACGCAATTCATCCCTCACCTTAGAGGTGAGGGACTTCTTACTACAAAAGGTTAAATTGACTAGCTAAATTGTAATTGTTAAACTAATCTTGGAGGCAACGATATGAAATATATTATTAATATTTTACTAGCTATCACTTTAACACTTACTATTTTATCTTTTAGCATTACTCCTATTTTTAAGGATAATAATTTAGAAACTATATTAGAAGATACCAACTTATTAGAGGAAGTAAAAAGTTTAAGAAGCAATGACGATAATAAAATAGGAATTATAATTGATGAGTTTTATAGTACAATGGAAGAGTACTCTATCCCTACTATTTTAATTGATAAAATAGTTGAATCTAATTCTTTTAAAGCTTTATTCTTAAAAGCTTGTAACAATATAAAAGACTATATAGTAACTAATAATTCTACTACTATTCTCACTACTGATGATATTAATGAAGTACTTAGTAGTAATCTTTTATTTATAACACGCATTTCTAAATCTATTGCAAGTAAATTACCCACTACAAAAGAGCTTACTAGTAACTATAATATACAAATAACTGTTTTAAGAATAATGAATTCTATACTTACTAAAGTAATACTTATAATTATTGATTTATTATTAATTACTAGCTTAATATTTTTAAATAAGGAGAAGTATAAATATCTAAAATACTTATCTATAAGTTTAATTACAAGTATCTTTATGTCTTTATTAATTTTACTTATTATTCCTTATTTTTCTTCTTTAGAATCATTATTAAGAGTATTAACTATCTATATAATTAAATCTATCTTTGTATATTTATTAATTATATTTTCTATTAGTATTTTCTTATTATTTGTTAACCATAGTCAAAAAAAGAACTGTCCCTAATCACAGTTCTTTTACTATGTCATGAAAGCTTGAAGATAATCCTTCTTTTATTAGTAATAAGTTATTATTTAATTCTTCTTCTTTTTGACTATAAATATAGTATAGTGGAATAGATTCTAATTCTTTAGTTAAAGTATTAATATTATCTAGTAGTTCTTTATCTTGATAATTTCCCATAACATACTTTCTTTGTAGTCTTTTAACTTCTTCTATTTTATTATTAATTTCTTTATTAGATTTAAGTTCATGCCTTAGTTCCATATATTCTTTATATAGATTATCTTCTTTAATAGTTTTAACTAACTCTTTAGTCTTTTCTATTATCTCATCATCTTGATACATATTCACCATCTAGACTCCATGTCTTAGCATCAGTTATTTTAACTTTTACTATTTTACCAATTATATCATCATTTCCATTTTTAATATTAACTAGTTTATTAGTATCAGTATAACCAAAGTATTCTTCATTTTTCTTTAAGGATTTACCTTCTACTAAAACCTCTACTTCGACACCTTCTAGTTTTTTATTATTTTCTAAAAAGTAGGTATTTACTATTTCATTTAATTTATAAAGTCTCTTTTCTTTTTCACCAAGTGCTATATCATCTTTCATTTTAGCAGCTGGAGTATTTTCTCTTGGCGAATAGATAAAGGTAAAGGCATTATCATATTTACATTCATTTACTAAATCTAGTGTCTTTTGAAAGTCTTCTTCACTCTCAGTTGGAAATCCTACTATTATATCAGTTGAAATAGCACAGTTTTTTATTCTTTCTTTCATCTTATGAAATAAGGTTAGATAACTTTCGATATTATAACGTCTTCCCATTAATTTTAGTATTCTATCACTTCCTGCTTGCACTGGTAGATGCACACTTGGCATTATATTATCATACTTTGCAATAACATCTATCATAGAATCAGTAAAGTCCCAAGGATGACTAGTCATAAATCTTACTCTTGGAATACCAATTTTAGCAACATCTTCTAAAAGTTCAGCTATAGAATAGTTATCATACAAGTCTTTTCCATAAGCATTAACATTTTGTCCTAATAAAGTTACTTCTTGATAGTTCTCTTCTTTTAGTTTTTTAATCTCTTCTAGTATTTCTTCTTTTTTACGACTTCTTTGTCTTCCTCTTGTATAAGGTACTATACAGTAAGTACAGAATTTATCACAACCATAGATAATAGTTACATAGGCTTTAAACTTATTTTTTCTCTTAGTAGGAAGATTCTCTACCAATTCTCTTTCTCTTGAATATACCTCTACTTGTATCTTACCTTCTTCAATAGATTTTATTAAAACTTCTGGTAATTCAAAGATATTATGAGTACCAATAACAAAGTTTAGATATGAATATTTCTCTAGTAGATTATTAACTACCCCTTCTTCTTGTGCCATACAACCACATAGACCAATCATTAAATCCTTCTTTTCTTCCTTTAAATGTTTACATCTTCCTAACATACCAAAGGCTTTATTATGAGCATTTTCTCTAATAGAACAAGTGTTTAATAAAATTAAGTCAGCTTTTTCATAGTCATCTGTAAAAGAAAAGCCTAGTTCTTTTAATAGTCCTGTTATTATCTCACTATCATGTTCATTCATCTGACAACCATAAGTTTTTAAAAAACATTTCTTGCCTAAAAATCTATTTTTATATTCTTCTTTTAATTTATAGTTTTTCTCCTGATATTCTCTCTTATCAGTCGTTTTTGCTTCTTTATAACTTGGTAAATGCATACTTTTCACCCCACAATAAGTACTATATATTGTTCCTTTCTTCTAATTTAATCAAGATTACTCTATTATACTACATGTTCTTTAAAATTACATTTCTTTTTTATTATTGATTAAATAAAATTCAAACTTCCCGCTCTATAACTAGTGGGAAGTTAGTCTTATAATCACAATAGGTGTAATATG
>CAKOZV010000010.1 GCA_934131695.1 uncultured Bacilli bacterium
CCTATCATTACTACAAATTTACCATCTATAAGTCACTTATATTATACCATAAGAAAAATAAATCTTTTTATTGATCTGTTTGATAAATTATAATTTATTAATTATTACAATCTCCTTCAGTATATTCCATAGAATAATCACCAATTAATATATTTTTATCATTTTTAGTAGTATTACATACTATCATAGTTATATCTTTATTTTTAGATTTGTAAATTTTTGTTCCTCCATCTTTCAATGTGGCTTTTAACTCTAATTTATCAGTAATATGTTTTATACCATCATCAAGTGTTTGAAATGCAGTTGAAAGATAAGTTTTCAAAGTAATATCTTTATCTTGATCTTTAATATAAAACTCGCCAATATTTCCTGCCAAATAAATTGTACGATCATTAGCAGTATAATAATCATTAAATCTAATATCAGTGTGACTTTCTGGTTTTGTTATATAAAAATCGTTAATCTCAATATTTGTTGTTCCTACTTGTGCTGGATAACTTTCATTAATCATACCTTTATAAGTAATAGTTACCTTATCACCAATTTTACAAGAATTAAAACCGCCAACATATTCAATTCTAAATTTATCACTAGACTTATATTCTTCTTCATTTTCATTTGGGCGAACAATCATAGTTTTTTCTTCGCACTCTGTTATAGTTCCCGCAAAAGTATGAATATCATCTTGATTATTTTGTTTTGACTTTCCGCAGCCAGTCATTCCTAATACCGTAACCCCACACACTAAAATAGCAAATAATGTTTTTTTCATAATCAATCCTCCATTTCAACAAATTACTATTTTTCTAACTAATTACTAAATTGTAATTTATGATTATTTATATACTCTAATAACTTGATATTCATAATGGTCATTGGCATTTGAGATTCCTACTGAAATGCCTTTACCATTATTAGCTGTTTCTTTAGCAGAAGATTTTTCTTTGGCTTCTTTTAACAATTCATCAATTTCAGAATCAGTAATTTCTTCATTGTTGGCTTTAATCAAAAGTTTTGTATACTTTATAGCGGTTGTTTCATCATACTTGTCATTATCCATATAAATAGCACTCATATCAAGAATATCTTTTTCTTTATTTCCTGATGATTCAACTGGTTTTAGGTAGAATGCAACATCATCAGTTAGGGCAAACCAATATTTACCATTATCTACAACCATATAATCATCACTAGCAGGTGTATTTAATCCACCATCCATTATTTCAGTATTAAATTTAGCAAGAATAGTATTTACAGTTTCTTTCTCAACCCATCCATATTTTTTATAAGTTTCTTCTAAATCATTTTTAGCATCTTCTAATTCTTTTTTAGAGTCACTAACTGGATTGCTACATCCAGCAAGTCCTAAAACCATAACCCCACAAAGTAAAATTGCAAATAATTTCTTTTTCATCTTTATCTCCTCCTATATTACTCAAACATTATTGAGTCCATAATAAATTTGCTAACCTCTTGCCATTCACTCATTTGTTCTTTAGTACAATTAAAATTAACTAATCTTAATTTATCATTAACAGAAAATGCAATAATATGATTATAGATTTCTGTATCTGATCCCTCTGTTGTAAATTCCATTTCACCAATTTTATGATTGTTTCTTTCCCAAAAATTTAATTTTACATCTTTTGAATAATTTTTATAAGTCGATTCCATTGTTTTGACATATTCTTCTATCTGACTATTTTTCATAGCAACATCATTCATAACCAGTGCTACATTAATTGTTGTTTTGTCATTTGTGTAAACAAGTGATGGTGCATTTCCATTTGGATATTTAACATTAACAATTTCATCACTCATTATTTTAAATTCACTTGGAATTTTTATTTTAAATCCATCAAACATTTCATATTGTGTTTCAATGTTATTACCCTTATTAGTAGTAATGACTAATGTGTTTTCAATTTCACTTAAATTTTCAGTTTTTGTAATATTTGGTATTGTTATAATAGCCCAAACAATTAAAACTACTATGCTAATTAATAGGCATACATTTAAAATTTTTGTTTTATCTTTGTATTCTGGTATTTTCTTTTCCTTTAAATAATATTGATGTATATTTTTAATATCTAAATCGTTCTTTATATCAAGCACTATAATAGGAAGTGCTACAACAATAATTAAAAGTGTATTAATGATTGTTATATTAAATGGGATCATATTATTTATTGTCAGTATAATATTCGGTATAACTATAATTGCTAATAACAATATGAGGATCATTTCATAAACATAGTAGTTCTTAAATGCCTTATTTTCTTTTTTCATCATTTTTTTAAATTCATTTTTTTTCATTATTTTCTCCAATTTATTACTATAAATTCATCATTTACAATTATTTTAGCACTTCATTTAATTCTTCTAGTGATAATTTTTTAATTAATATGTTATTATCGTTTTCATCAATGACATACTTCATAAGTTTTTTTATGGCATCATAATAGTCTATATCACCTAAAATTCCATTATTCGTTGTACTAACAAGCATTAACTTCCATTCATCAACTTCTGTATTATCTACTTTATAAAATAATCTTGGATTTTTAGGAAAAGAAGTTAAAGTACCTTCTGTTAATACAAATACACCAAAAGGTTTACCATCTTTACCATAATAAAAATTTGGTTTACCTACATAAGCACTTTCCCAATCATTAGTTTCTTTTTTCTTAAATTTGTCAAATAATCCCATAAACATTCCTCCAATTTAACAAATTACTATTTATAGGTTTCAATAAATTTATTCAAGTTTTCTTGATGATAATTTGCCCCTTTAACCTTTTTAGCAGAGTTCATTACATATTTTGTGCCATCATTTAGAATAATGGTAATTCTTTTATATATAAAATCTTCATTTTTAATTTTTATTTTCTTAATCTCTTCTGGCTTTATATCAATATATCCATTAATATCAATTTGCATAACTCTACGGTCATCAAGTATAACGGGGATTAGACAAATTTCATTTTCATTCTTATTAACAAAATATCCACTTATATTATTTTTTTGTTTAATCACCTCAATTAGTCCTCCAACTACTCCAAGAGCTATTGGTAATACTGATTGAGGTTTGAAGGTGCCAAAGCAATAATTATATTCATTTCCAAAACGATTGATTCTTTTAAATAAATCCTCTACATTTTCAAGCACCATATACTTTTCATTATTGTATTCTTCCATATTTTTGACGCTCCTTTACAAATTACTATTTGTCTATGAGATAATTATACCACTAAAATCAATTAATTCATATCCTTTACAAATGATTTATCTTACTATTTCAATGATAAGTTATAAAAAAGAATAATCTGGAATAGAGATTATTCTTAAAAAGAGGTTTAGGGTACTGCTAAATTTACTACTTTACTACTAATTTTTACTACTAATGTCTTCTATTTCTTTATTATGTTCATTATTCCAAGTATAACATCTTTCCAACCCTATATATCGAATAATAATCCAAATTAAAGCATCATATATTTCATTAGGCTTGATATTAGAAGTTAAACAATATTTTTTTATATAAGATATATCAATAGGAAGTTCAAAAGTTCTTCCGTTATGACCTAACACTTTATATAAAAGATCTGTTGCAATATCATCACCTTCTGTAATAATACCATCAAGTTCTTCTCCTTTACCCCAAACATAATAATCGGTAATATCATCCACTTGACGAGAAAGTTCACGATATTTCTCAACAGTAATAATATCTTTTAAATTTTGTAACTGATAATTGATAGTTATTTCTAATACCTTATCTTTTTCTTTATCAGTTAACTCTTTAAACAAATTTCTTAAATCATTTAAAGATAAATTTTCTACTTCCAATACTTTTGTTAAGTTCTTAACTATTATACCTGTAAATTGTAAACTGATTTCATTTAATTTACCAGCATCATTAGTTTTAATTAATTTCATATTCTAGCTCTCCTTTTTTCTTATAAAACCTAAACCTACTTCTAGCACATATTTAAAGGAAATCTACACAAGATATTATTATAACTTACTACTCTATGGTAATGGTTAAATATTCAATAACTTATTACAATATTAGTAAGTTATTTGAAAGGATGTGAGAGTATTAAAACAACTTATAAAGCAAGAAAAATATTAGCTAATAATATTGTCTATTATAGATTAAAATGTGGTTGGTCTCAAGAGGATCTTGCCGAAAGGCTTGGAACAACTACGACTTATCTATCAACTCTTGAAAATGCTAAACGAAATACAAGCATTGATTATATTGAACACCTTTCTAATATACTAAATGTTCAGCTTTCTCAATTATTGGAAGTGCGAGATCCAATAGAGAATCACCGAATACCCAGAAGAACAAAGAATATGTAGATATTCTTTTTTAGTGCCAAGTTAATTATAGCACATTTTTTTAATATAAGATTAGTTAATTGCTCTCTACTAAGGAGCAGTATAAAATTGATATTTCCTATAAAATTATATATAGGAGGTATTCTTTGTGAAAAACACTTATGAACTATTTGCTTTAATTGGGCAAAATATGAAATCCATAAGAACAAATATTATTGGTAAATCTCAAGAAAAAATGGCAGAAGATACTGATATGAGTAGAAGTTTTATATCTCACATTGAAAGTCCTAATGTGGATACAGGAATTTCACTAGATACCCTATTCTTTTTAGCACAGAAATATAATTTTGATATTAGAAAATTTTTCGATGGTTACGAAAAACTTATGGATAAAGAAAATGAAGAAGATAGTTAAAATCTTCTTTTATTTTATGAATATAAGTATTCTTACTGACAAGTATGAAATCATTTTGAATAATCAGGATAAAAATCATTAAATAAATCTTCATCATAATCCCAAAGATTTTCTATTGGATTGTTTAATTTATGAATATTACTTTCTATTGAACTTTTGAAATATCCATATTTATTTTTTATAATGTTACCATCTTCATCTTCAAAATTTCTTTTTACTACTCTTGGAACTATATAATGAATAATACATATTAAATCTTTGTAAGAATTACCATCCATTAACAAATCTTCAAACAATTTGTCGTAATAAAATATTTGAGTATCTGTTTCATTTATATATCTCCTATCAATTAATTCTAAAGTTAAAATGTTATGTTCTTCAGCAACAAAAAAAGATGAAATTGTTTTATCATCTTTATCTATTTGTTTTTTAGTATTTATTATATTAGTATTTATTTGTGAAGTTGTTTCCACATTTGGATTATCCAGGTGTGGATTTTCCATATCTGGATTAGCTTGTTCATTTTCTAAATCAATAAAATGTGGTATTTCATATATTAAATAATTATATTCAAAATAACCTTTATCTCCTCTAACTTTTTCAATTTCTACATAATGATGTTCTTGTAGTTCTTTTAATATAGATCTGATTCCATCTCTACTCTCTTTGCTAATTGAACATAATCCTGCAAGAGAATAATCCCAATCTTCTGGTAATGATAGCATAAAAGATAATAATCCTTTTGCTTTATATGATAAATTTCTATCTCTTAAATGATAATTAGACATAACAGTATAATTTTGGTTTTTTTCTATTTTAAATACCGACATTTTAATCACCTCCTATATTTTATTGCACAAAAAAACATAGAAGTTAATCTATGTCTTTTTATTATTCTTCAGTTTCTAATTCAAGTTCAACATTATCAATTGAATAATCATTTTCAACTTCATTCATTTCTAAGTTTTGAATAAATAATGTTGCTCTAAAATCTTTAATAGATAATTCAATAGCATCTTTTAAGTCTTTATTAACACTTAATTTTAAATCTTTAACTGGTGTTTTAAGAGATACACTATTTATAGTTTTTTGTCCTCTTACTTGACTTATTATATCAATTATTGAATCTCCAATTTCCATTTCTTTGCTAAAATTAAATTCTAATGGTTTAATTTCAGTTAAATGAATTGATTTATTATCTTTATATAATTCTTGATATATTTCTTCAGTTATGAATGGGAAGAATATACTAAAGTCTTGTAATAATTTATAAAGAATTGTATAAACTGTTTTTTGCCCTGAATATCTTGGCTCAATTCCAAATTCTTCAGGTCTATATAATCTATGTTTAACAATTTCAATATAGTTATCACAGAAATTCCAGAAGAATTTTTCTAAATGGTTAAGTGCTAATCCAACTTCATATTCATCAAGATATTTTAAGAATCCACTTTCCATTTCTTGGAACTTGCCTAAAATCCATTTATCTATATATTCATAATTACTAAATTCTTTATCTTCATAATCTGCTAAATGCATTTCAATAAATTTAGAAACATTCCAAATTTTATTAACTAATTTTTTACCACGAAGTAATGTTTCATCACTAAATACTATATCAGTTCCAAGTCTTCCTGTTCCTGCCCAATATCTAACAACATCTGCTGAATATTGATTTATAGCATCCATTGGTTCAACTTTACTATTTCCTTTAGATTTACTAATTTTTTCCCCTTTGTTAGCCATAACAAATCCTGAAATCATAACATTATCCCATGGTCTTGTACCAAAATGATAGAATGATTTAACTATTGTATAGAAATCCCATGTTCTAATTATTTCAGAAGCATTAGTTCTTAAACTCATTGGTTTTAAGAATGATTCAAAATTATCTTTTTCTCCATATCTCATATTAATTAATGGAGTTACTGATGAAGTTGCCCATGTATCCATAACATCAGTTTCAGGTACAAATTCAGTACAACTACATTTTGGACACTTATCAACTACTGGTTTATCAGTTAGTGGATTTACTGGTAATTGTTCTTCAGTTGCAAAAATAGGTTCTCCACAATCTTTGCAATACCAAACTGGGAATGGTACACCAAAATATCTTTGTCTTGAAATACACCAGTCCCACATAATATTTTCAACCCATTCATTGTATCTATTATGCATATGGTCTGGATGCCATTTAATTTCATTACCAATTCTAATAAAGTCATCTTTATGTGTCATTGTATCAATGAACCATTGTTTCATTACTGAATATTCAACTTCTTTACCACATCTTTCATGTGTTTGAACTTCGTGTTCTAATTCTTCAATTTTAACTACGAATCCACCTGCTTGTAAATCTTCAATAATTTGTTTTCTAGCTTCTTTGATTTTCATTCCACCATAATTTGGAACTGAATCAATAATTCTACCATTATCAGTGAAAATATATTTAAGTGGTAAATTGTATTTCTTCCACCATTCAATATCTGTTTGATCTCCGAAAGTACAACACATAACAACTCCTGTACCTTTATCAATAGCAACTTTTTCGTCTGCCATAATTGGTACTTCTACATCAATAACTGGTATATGTGCAGTCTTTCCAATTAAATGACTATGTTTTTCATCATTAGGATTTACAAATACACATACTATTGCTGGTAATAATTCAGGTCTAGTTGTTGCTATTGTAAATTCTTCACCATCTTCAACTGTTTTAAAATTAACATAATTAAATGTTGTTTTAATTGTTTTTGTTTCAAGTTCTGCTTGTGCAATTGAAGTTAAACATTCATTACACCATAATGCAGGACTTTCTTTATGATAACAATGTCCTTTATCAATTAAATCTAAGAATGATCTTTGACTTATTTTAATAGTAGATGGACTTACAGTTTTATAATGAATATTCCAATCTGTACTAACACCCATTTTACTAAATAATTCTTGGAAGTCTGCTTCGTACTTATCAGTAGTAGCATAACATAATTTAGAGAATTCTTCTCTACCTATTTCATGTGCTTTTTTACCTTGTTCTTTTTCTACTAATCTCTCACTTGGTAGTCCATTATCATCAAATCCGAATGGATAAAATATATTATATCCTCTTAATCTTTTATATCTTGCTATCATTTCAGTTTGTGAATATGAGAAGATATGTCCTATATGAATTTTACCATTAACTGTTGGAGGTGGAGTATCAATTGAGAATACTTTTCTATGATCAGGTTTAAAATCATAAATCCCATTTTCTTTCCAATAATTTAACCATTTATTTTCTTTTTCTTGTGCATTATATTTCTTGTCTAACATATTACATAACCTCTTTTCTTTGTCTAAATAATTGAATAAAATAACACTTTAATCTCTCTACAAACCTTGAATTCCCTAGGTTTGAACCAAATGGTGTAACATTAACGGCACCTGTTCCTTTTTCCATATCAGCATGTGGATCAGTTATAACTGGTATTTTTCTATCTACTATTGGTAGTATTACATTTTTACCAATAAAATCTTTATATCTTTCATCATTCTCATTAACTGCTACAGCCATATCACCAAATAAAGTTTCTGGTCTAGTAGTTGCTACATCTATAAATTTATTGCTATCTTCTAGCTTATATTTCAAGTGATAAAAAGCTCCTTTTTCTTCTTTATAGATAACTTCTTCATTTGATAAAGCTGTCTTTGCTACTGGATCCCAGTTAATAATCTTTTCACCACGATAAATTAATCCTTTATTATAATAATCTACAAAGACTTTTTTAACAGCATCTTCAAGACCTTTATCTAGAGTAAATCTTTCTTTAGAATAGTCTAGAGAAATACCAAGTTTGGCCCATTGCTCTCTAATGATAGAAGCATGTTCATTAGTCCATTTCCAACATTCTTCTAAGAACTCCTCACGTCCTACTCCATACTTATTTTTGCCATTATCTTTTAGTCTTGCTACTACTTTAGCTTCTGTAGCAATAGCAGCATGATCCATTCCAGGAAGCCATAAGCAATCATAGCCTTCCATCCTTTTATATCTAATAATTATATCTTGTAGTGTTACATTCCAAGCATGACCTAGATGAAGTTTACCAGTAACATTAGGAGGAGGAAGTACAATACAGTATGGTTTTTTATCCATATCTCCACTCTTGAAATAACCCTTCTTCATCCAGTAGTCATATTTTTCTTTTTCTACTTCACTATGATTATATTTCTTATCTAACATTTAAATCATCCTTTCTTTCTAAAAATAAAAACCTCTCTATCCAAAGGACGAGAAGTTCGTGGTACCACCTTAATTTGTATGTTTAACATACCTTATTTATTTAACGGTTTTCCCGGGATAACCTACTACTATTTCAGAAATCCTACTCTTGTTGCTACCTTCTATATCTTTTATTGTTAAGTTTCACCTGCTCTTAACTCTCTAAAAATAAAATGATATGTACTCCTCAACAGTCAATGTATTTACATGTATTATAGTATACTACTTTTAAAATAGCAAGTCTTACATATACTTTTGCATTGATTTCATCATTTGATTAACTTGCTTTTGACTAGGTTTTCTACCCATTTGCATCATCAAAGCTTTAATCATTTCTTCATTTATTGGTGGATTTTTCTCCATATACTTCTTAGTAACATTTCTTGCTATAAAAAAGCCAATTACTGCTCCAATAAGAAGTCCTACTACTATTAATAATATATCATGTAACATATTTTTCACCTCGAGTTTATTTTACTAAATATTTGCCATCTATACAAGTAAATTTTATCTTTTTACTTTGACTTTTATATCTCTAGGAAAATTATATTTATCTTTTAAATATTTATTACAGTTTATAAACCTATCCATAAAGCTTTCATTAACCACTAGTTTTTCTAAACTAGAACAATTTAATAAGTAATCATCTTCTATATATCTTAATTCTTGCAAATATAACTCTCTTAGACACTGATTATTTCTCAAGAATGAACCACCTATTTGCCTTGCTTCTTTTAAATTTAATTTTCCTAAAGTATTATTATTTTCTAAAAAGTTATTACCAATTATTCTAACTTCAGGAAGGACAAGACTAATCAGACTATTATTGTTTGTTAGAAAATTATCCCCTATAATTCTAGCATTTACCAGTATCACTTTTTTTATACTATTATTATCTTTTAGAAAATTACGCATTACAGTAGCAACTTTATCCATTCTTAAATATTCTATCGTCTTATCATATACTAGAAAATTATCTTTTATACTAGTAGTTCTATTATCAATATATTTTATGATATTTGAATCATCATCCAGTTCAATTATTATCTCATCATCAATATTTATTATTTTATTTCTATCTTTAGTAATAGTTATTTGATTAATTTCACCTACTCCATCTAAAAAACTACTACCATTTTCACAGTCTATACTTATAACTTTTTTATTAACTAAATCTAACAATTTATCTTGAATTAGGACATATTTAGATTTATCAAACTGCTTAGCTTTAAAGTCTTTTATTACCACATTATTTGGACAATAATAAATGTTATTTCTCTCAAAGTTATATTTATAAAATTTTCCATCTGTCGCTACTACATAATTAGGTATTTCAAATTTCTGCTTTGACACATTATTAATAGAAAAACCTAACTCTTTTTCAAAACTTCTAGTTAATCCTGGTACTATATTGTCTAAATTATTAGAAAAAGTGGCATCAGGATTACTAACTGTATGATTATATCTATTTTTAATTGATAAGTAATGATTATTTCTATTGATTTGAATACTAATTACAGAAGTACCATATAAATCTTCTCTAACAGGTTTTATAAAATCTTCTCTTTTAATTTCCTTAGCATTCTTTTTAACTGCAAAATAAACAAAACAACTATTTAATCTACCACCATAAAAGGTACAAAGCCTCTCATCACTCCTGTAGTACTTTTTAAATCTTTGAATATCATCCTCACACCTACAGCGATATAAATCATAGGAAGCTTTACTAAATAGTTCTTCTAAAGATAAAGTATTTTCTTGCTTTTTTTCCTCTTTTATTACTTCTATTTTTGAATAAAGATATTTAACAAATTCATCTATTAAGTTATACTTTTCCAAATCTTTATATAACATTTTAGAAGAAAAAAATGAATTACTAATAATACTTGTTAAAGTTCCATTTGTCTCTAAAACAGTAGAAAACTCTTTTCTACATAAACGCATCATTTCTTCCCCATACTTTTTCTTAATATATTTTAAATCACCAGTCATAAAAAATCATCACTCACTTAGTGATATCTAGTCTATCACCTTTTTATAATTAATAAAAGAATTATTTTTTATCATTCGTTTTCCTTACAAATCACAATAACTATTCGATAGTTATAAAGTTTTGGAAAAATATTTCCGAAATTATCTAATTTAGGTAAGTATTGGAAATATCATTCACTTTTATCTTGATAATACTTCATTATAATTTTCTAAAAAGAAATAGTCTTGATTCTTAAAATCACAAATAAAATAATTATTATTTAAACTATTTAATACTTTCAAGAAAAAAGAATGATAGTAATTAGTCTTTAATAGCATATAACTTTTTTTAATAGCTAGTGATCCTATCTCTTCATGTGAAGGATTATTATAGTAGTGAACACCCTTTCTTTTGCTATAAGGAATAGACTGATGATATTTAATAAAGATATGTTGATCTAGCTTATCTTTATCTATTTTCTTAGTTAGTTGTTTAAATAAACTATAACCATACTTAGCATTTTCTTCTCCTAAGAAATATATCTGTTCTAGAATTTGATACAAAATAGAAGGCTTATCTTGATATAAACTTTTAAACTCATCTTTAATTTCAAAAATAAAAAACTCTCTCATATAATCACCATAGTAATCATAACAAGAAAGTTTTAAAAATATTGTCGAATTATTTAAGTAAAGCTTCTATTTTTAATGATATTTCTTCTTTAGTAAAGCCGTAGAAGGAATTAACTTCTTCCGTCTTACCACTAGCACCAAACTTATCAAGAGTAAATAAGTAACTATCTTTATAGACAAAGGAGTACCAAGAATAACTTGATCCTTTTTCAATAACAAATTTCTTTACTCCTAAAGGTAGTAACTCTTCTTTTTCTTCAGTTGTTAAATTATTATATCTTTCAATAGAAGGCATACTAACTACTCTTAAATCATAACCTTTTTCTTTTAACAATTGCATAACCTCAAGAGCTAGAGTTACTTCTTCGCCAGTGGCAATAATAACACCATCTAGTTTTCGCTCTTCATTATGAACAATATAAGCTCCTTTACTAGTAGCAGAAATAGAAGTTGATTCTAATATCTTAATAGAATTTCTACCAATAATTAATGAACTAGGATTATTATTTTCGTAAATAGTTTTAAATGATCCTATTACTTCATTAGAATCAGCTGGTCTAAACACTTCCATATTAGGAATAGCTCTTAAACTAACTAATTGTTCTACTGGTTGATGAGTTGGCCCATCCTGTCCTATTGAAATAGAGTCATGCGTAAAGATATAAGTAACAGGGAGATTCATAAGAGCTGTTAATCTAAGAGCTGGTTTTAAGTAGTCACTAAAACTTAAGAAAGTTGAGACAAAAGAACGATAACCTGCAAGTGCAAGACCATTAGCAATAGATGCCATAGCATGCTCTCTTACCCCAAAGTTAATATTTCTACCAACATAATTATCTTTAGTAAATGGTGTTAATTCATTTAAATATATCTTAGTAGAAGATGATGTATCAGCATTACCACCTATTATTAAAGGACTAATTAAGGAGTAAGAATTAAGTACTTTCTTAGCACTTATTCTAAGCAATTCTTCATTATCATCTGGTTTTGTATAATCAAGAGTTGTTAATTTAATAGATTTATCCGGATTAATTAATTTATTTAAGATACTCATCTCTTCTTCAGCAAGCGTTTCTTTTCTCTCATTAAAGTTAGTTACTAAGTCTTTATTTCTTTCTTTGATATAACCTCTAAACTCTTCTACTGCTTCATTACTAATAGTAAAAGGAATATCACGAACCCCAAGAGTAGTTTTTATCTTAGATATTTCTTCCTTATCAAAACAGCCTGAATGACTCTTATTACTACCAGCTAGACTAGAGTCTTTACCAATTGTAGTAGCTACTTGAATGATGGTTGGTTTATCAGATTCTTTTGCTTTTATAATAGCATTATCTATATCAGAAGGATCATCACTTGTTGTTAAAACATTCCAGTGCATACTTTCAAATCTTAAAGTAATATCTTCATCAAAGACATTATCTATCTTGCCATCCATTGTTACTTTATTAGAGTCATAAAGTACTATTAAGTTATCTAGTTTTAAACTTCCAGCAAGAGAGGCCGCTTCATAGCTAACCCCTTCCATCAAATCACCATCACCACATAAACAGTAAATATTATAATCAATTACTTTTTCTTTTCTATTGATTAAAGCTTCTGTATGTTTTTCAGCAATGGCATAACCAACGGCCGTAGCAAGTCCTTGTCCTAAAGGTCCAGTTGTCATTTCAACTCCTGGTGTTTTTTTATACTCAGGATGTCCTGGTGTCTTAGAATTTAATCTTCTAAAAGCCTTTAAATCATCAAGTGATAAATCATATCCAGCAAAATAAAGAAGGGAATAAAGTAAGCTAGAACCATGTCCTGAACTCATTATAAATCTATCACGATTATAAAAGTCTGGATCAGTAGCATCAAACTTTAAATGATTTAAATACAAAGTATAAAGAATAGGAGCAGCTCCTAAAACTATACCTGGATGTCCACTTCCCGCTTCTTCTATCATATCAAGACCAAGAGCCTTAATCTCACTAATTATTTTTTCTTCTATTTTCTTAGGTAACATTATAAGTCATCCTTCTTTCCTCTAAACAAATCTAATAATAGATGTTTTTTATATCTAGACATCTTCTCAAGATAATATCCATTATCAAATTTAATTATATCTTTTTTAAAATCGACAGAAGTAACCCTATCTAAGTTTATAATACAATTTCTATATACTTGAAAGAATCTTCCATCTAATTGTTCCTTAATCTGACTTAGACTAAGTGGTACTTCATACTCTCCATGAGAAGCATAGACAGTACAAATCTTACTATCTGGTTCTCTTATTATATAATATATATATTTAAGTTCTATTTTTGAATATACCCTTTTCCTTTGATATGTTAGACATCTATCTTTACCCCGATAACTTTTCATAACAATATCTAATACTTCATGCATTTTTCTTGTGCAACTATCAAGTTTACTAATAAAGTCTAACACAAATAATCTATTAGTTATTATTTCATAACGATATTCACTAAAGGAAGAAACTATTATGATAATAGAATTCCAATCTTCTAACATCTCTCTTATGTATCTAGCCGCATCTATTCCAGAACCATAATTAGTTTTAATGTCTAGGAAATACACTTTAAAACCAATTTCTTTTTTGGCTAATTCTTCAAACTCCTTATCATAACCAGCAAATGGATAAACTTTATAATCCATATCAGTATTCATCATATAGTCATCTATCTGCTTTTTCATTCCTTGTCTAAAAAATTGATCATCATCACATACAATAAAATTTAACATAGCGCCTCCCTTAATTTATTTTATCAAATTGAAAGGATAAAGTCTATATTATGATTTTCTGATATCACTTATAGCTTGAGGAATAAATTTTATTGTATCACTTGCTATATACGATATATCATTAGTTGTATTTAAAGCAAGAGAAGCTGAATATCCAGCTAGAAAACTAGCAGTAGCTACTAATTTAGGTGATACTTCATTATAGCTAACAAGACCAGTAAGTATTCCTGATAAGACATCCCCACTGCCTGCAGTAGCCATACCAGCATGGCCTTCATTTACAAAGTAAGTGTAATCACCATCTGTTACGATAGTAGTAGTCCCTTTCAAAAGCAAAATAACTTTATATTTTTTAGCAAAAGAGGCAGCAAGCTCTACTGGATTTTCTAATACTTCTTCCACCGTCTTATCAATTAGTCTTGCAAACTCTTTAGGATGTGGTGTTAAAATAACCTCACATTTTTTATTTAATAGTAAAAACTTATCTAGCATTACTAATCCAGAAGCATCTATTATTAACGGTGTTTTACTATTAACAAGCAAGTAGTCTAGAATCATTTTATTCCACTTGCTAATATCAAGACCTGGTCCAAATAAAGTGGCTGTACTATCACTAATAATAGTATTTAACTGTTTTATATCATCAAGGCACATTAAAGTACTCTCTAAAAGATAAGGAGCTACTATATCTGTTAATTTCCTATCAACAACTAAAGTTGCTCTTCCTGTACCAGCAAGTAAACTAGTTAAAGATAAGTTAGCTAGCTTAATCGCTCCGCTATAAGAGATACTACCACCAATTAAATAACTCTTACCATAACTACCTTTATTAGAGAAGTTTAGTCTTTCAGGAAAGTATTCTTTTATATCCGTCATTTCCAAAAGATTAATATTAGATACAGTATCTTTATCCTTATATAATATTAATTTACCAATATAATCTTTTGCCATATTTAGAAAATGACCTGGTTGATAAGCCTGATAAACGATTGTTTCTCTTGATTTTAATATATCCATACCCAGTCCATTAATGTTAGATAGTGAGGCATTAATATCAATACTTACTGTTCTATCAAGTTTATTTAATCTCTCGATAGTATCTTTATCTAGATATTTACTACTACCTAGAAAATCAAAGATATAGTCAAACTCTTCTATCTTTATATTATTATTATAAACAGTAATATTAGAAAATTCCCTCTTAAAGATATCTAAATAGTTACTTCTTTCTTCACTTATCAGTAATAGTGGTTTATTTATTCTTCTTTCTTGGTGATAATATTTTAATAAGTTTTCTAATTCTTCTTTACTTAAGATATTATTCTTTATAATTATACTTAACATATGCCACCTCTATTTATATAGTATATCCAAATCTACTAAAGTATCTATCCCTTCTACTTTACCTCTATCAGTCTTCTGCCAAACATTATAGTCTTTTTGATAAGTAGTAGTATCTGTATAGTGAGCTAACCAAGTAGCATAGTTATTATTAGTAAAAACATTTTCCAAGTAGTATTTACTACCATATAGCATCCCTTGATAATTTTCTTTTTCAATAGTAGTAAGGAAGGTTGATACCACCTCTTCTAGATGATAAAAGGATAGATTAAACTCCTGATAGATAGAAAAGTTTTCCCAATCAAAGACAACTGGTAAAGCTAAGTCATTTCCATTTAATTCTTTTAAGACAAACTCAGCTTCCTTCTTGGCATCCTTCTTATCCTTAGCATAAGAATAGAAATAAACTCCTGTTTTAATACCTGCTTTCTTAAAGCCTTCTAGGTTTCTTTTAAATTTAGGATCAAGGACAAACTCACCATCAATACCACGTCTTGTACCTATTCTAATGAAAGCAAACTCAACACCTGCTTCTTTTACTTTATCATAATCAATATCACCCTGCCACTTAGATACATCTATACCAATTAACGTATTATCAGTCTTATTCTCGTTATAAAAATCTTTAAAATCAATTGTCTCTTTATTACTAGGCGTTTGATAATCACTCTTTTCTCTTACTGTAATAGTAAAGTCGCTTCTTGTAACATTTCCACTAGAATCTATCGCTTCATAAACTAACGGATAATCTCCTAGTGTATTAAAGTCATAGTTACCTACTACTTGACAAGTAGGCTTATCATCATAGTTATCACCACAAAATACTTCTTTAGCAAAGTCTTCAGTAGAGCCTAAATCAACATAGTATAAGCTACTTAAAGAGATAACTGGTGGAGTTGTATCTACTACTTCATAAGTAAATGTGTAGCTAGCTAGACGATTATCATCATTCTTATAGTTAAGGGTATAAGAATGCTTTCCTACTTTTTTAGTATTTAACTTTTTATTCTTAAAAGTACCATTAATTGATTTAATAACACTATCTAGTTCTACTTCACTATAGACATCAAAAGTCAAATCATCACTTAAACTTACTTCTACTTTAACTTTCTGATTAGCTAGAAAGATAATAGTAATAATTAATAAACTAGCTACTAAGAAAAGAGCTATTATTGATTTTCGCATTCGTCAGTTTTCATCTCCTCTTTTAATCTATATAAGAAGTTTAAAGCATCCATTGGACTCATCTCTAACGGATTAATCGCCTTTATTTTGTCTAGATATTTATCGTCTTTATTAATCTCTTCTTCTTTTTCTAAATCAAATAAACTAGTCTGAGTATAAATAGTTTCTCTCTTTTCTTGATTTTCATACACTTCAAGTATTTCTTCTGCCCTTTTTATTAAAGATTTAGGAAGATTTGCTAAACTTGCTACATTTATACCATAACTCTTATCAACTGAGCCACTTTTTATCTTATGAAGGAAAGTTAGTTTACCATCTTCTTCAATCGCTGATACATGAACATTCTTTAAATGCGATAAATTACTAGATAATAGTGTTAACTCATGATAGTGTGTAGAAAATAATGTCTTAGCCCCAATATTATCATGGATATATTCAAGTATTGCTTGTGCAAGACTCATTCCATCATATGTAGCAGTACCTCGTCCTAACTCATCAAATAAGATTAAACTGTTCTTAGTAGCTCTTGATATTGCCATATTAGCTTCTTTCATCTCAACCATAAAAGTACTTTCCCCACTAACTAAATCATCACTAGCCCCTATTCTTGTAAAGATTTTATCAAATATAGGTATAATACAACTCTTAGCTGGAACAAAAGATCCTATCTGAGCCATAATAACAGTAATAGCAAGCTGACGCATATAAGTTGATTTACCAGCCATATTAGGTCCTGTAATAAGTAAGATAGAGGTATCTTGATCCATTAAAATATCATTAGCAACATACTTTTCATTCTTCTTAGCCATCACCTCTTCTACTACCGGATGACGACTTTCTACTATTTTTATTTCATTCTTATTACTTAAAACTGGTTTTACAAAATGATAAGTATCTGCTACAAACGATAAAGAAGAAAGCATATCAATCTCTGCTAAAACATTAGCACACTTCTGTAAAGGTACAACATATCTTTTAACTACTTCTCTTATTTGCATAAATAATTGATACTCTAAATTAATTATCTTCTCTTCAGCTCCTAAGATAATACTTTCTTTCTCTTTTAATTCTTTAGTAGTAAATCTTTCACAATTAGATAGAGTCTGTCTTCTATCATAACCAAACTCTTCCCTTACTAAATTACATTGTCCTTTACTTATCTCAATATAGTAACCAAAGACTTTATTGTAACCAACCTTTAAGTTCTTAATACCAGTTCTTTCCTTCTCTTTTTGTTCAAGTTCTAATAAGAAGTCTTTACTACCACTTGATAAGTCTCTTAACTCATCTAACTCACTATTATAACCTTTCTTTATCAAGTTACCTTCTTTTAAAGAGATAGGTGGTTCTTCATTTAAACTACTATCTAATAATGATACTAAATCATCAAAAGTAGCTAATTCTTTATCATACTTTATCTCTTCTAGTATTTTCTTTACAGTAGGTAGTGCTTTTAAACTAGAATTTAACTGTAATAAATCTCTAGCATTTAAATTACCATAACAAACTCTTCCAATAAGTCTTTCAATATCATAAACTTGATTTAGGCTTTTCTTTAAATCATCTCTTAAAATAAACTCTGTTTGTAATACTTCTATATAATGATATCTTCTCTCTAATTCCTTTCTATCTACTAATGGAAACTCTAGATTTTTTCGTAGTAATCTACTACCCATAGCAGTTTGATTCTTATCAAGTAACCACAAAAGACTATAAGTTTTCTCTCTTAATCTTAAAGTTTCAGTTAATTCAAGATTTCTCTTAGTATGTTCATCTAATAATAAATGATTATTAATAAGTTCTACTTTAGCTTCTTGTAAATGCGATAAATCACCTTTTTTAGTATCTACTATATAAGCAAGTAAATGTTTAATACCTTGTTCTTTCCTTAAGTCTTTTAAATTTTTATAAATATATTTATACTTTTCTTCTTCATTATATATATTATAGATGGTAACATTTAACTGATAAGTCTTTCTAAGGGTATTAATAAAGTTTCGATCTATTTCATCACTTACAATTATCTCCCCAAAACCATGTCTAATAATCTCTTGTAATAGTTCTTGTAAACTATCATTTAAAACAGTTACATATATCTCTCCTGTAGATATATCAGCATAACTTAAAGTATAAGAATTAGCCGTATAAGTAATTGAGGCTAAAAAGTTATTCTTAGTATCATCTATCGAACTATCTAATCTAGTTCCTCTAGTTACTATTTGAATAACTTCCCTTTTAACCATATCTTTAGCAAGTTTAGGATCTTCTACTTGTTCAACAATAGCTACTTTATAACCCATATCAACTAACTTATCAAGATATCCTTCATAAGCTTTAAAAGGAATTCCACACATCGGAACTCTCTCTTCTAGTCCTGCTTGTTTTCCAGTCAAAGTTAATTCCAATACTTTAGATGCTAAAATAGCATCATCAAAAAACATCTCATAAAAGTCTCCTAAGCGAAAAAAAATAATCGCATCAGGATTTTCATCTTTTATATTCATCCACTGTAACATTACAGGGCTTAGTTTAGTTCTATCTACTTCGTTTCTTAACATAATTTCACTTCCAACTTCTAACACCATCTATTATAGCTAAAATTTTGTTTTTGAACAAGAAAATTCGTGATAAAATAAGTCCTAGGAAGTGATAACAATGAATATGGAACCATTAGCAAAAAAACTAGAACCCAAATCTTTAAATGATGTTTTAGGACAAAAGCATTTAATTGGAAAAGGAGCAATTTTAAGAAACTTAGTAGAAAAGAAAAAACTAGTTTCAATGATTTTATATGGAAAACCTGGTATTGGAAAAACCTCTATTGCTAAGTCTATTGTTAATGATTTATATATGCCTTATCGTTTTTTAAATGCTACTATTAATAACAAGAAAGATTTTGATACCGTAGTTTCTGAAGCTAAAATTTATAATGGTATGATTCTTATCATGGATGAGATTCATCGTCTTAATAAGGATAAACAGGATTTACTCTTACCCCAATTAGAAAGTGGTTTAATAACCCTTATTGGAATGACTACCTCTAACCCTTATCATGCTATTAATCCAGCTATTAGAAGTAGATGTCAGTTATTTGAACTTAACGAGTTAGAAACTACTGATATTATTGAAGGATTAAATAAAGCAGTTAAATCAAGTTATCTTGAAGGTATTACTATTGATGATGATACTATTAATTATATTGCTAATCTAGCAGGAAGTGATCTTCGCTACGCTTATAATCTTTTAGAAATCGCTTTCTATGCTAGTAATGATCAAAAAGTAGATATTAATCTAGTAAAGCAAATAAACTCTAAACCCGTTTTCTTTAGTGATAAAAATGGTGATGGTCATTACGATGTCTTATCCGCTTTTCAAAAGTCAATTAGAGGAAGTGATGTTGATGCTAGTCTACACTATCTAGCAAGATTAATAACAGAAGGAGATTTAGATAGTATTTATCGTAGAATGAGTGTTATCGCTTATGAAGATATTGGTCTAGCTAATCCTAGTATTGGTCCAAAAGTTATAGCAGCTATAGAAGCAGCAGAGCGAGTTGGTCTTCCAGAAGCAAGAATTCCTCTTGGAACTATTGTCACAGAAATGGCTTTATCACCAAAAAGCAATTCAGCCCACCTAGCCTTAGATGAAGCAATTGAAGATATAGAAAAAGGTAATACTGGTAATGTCCCTAACCATATAAAGACTGACTCTAAAGAATATTTATATCCTCATGATTATCCTAATTCTTATGTTTATCAAGAGTATCTTCCCAAAAAACTTAAAGGAAAGAAATATTATCATCCAAAAACAACTGGTTATGAAAAGAATATAAAGAGTTATTATGACTTTATTGAGAATATGAAAAAGAAGGCTAACAACTAGTCTTCTTTATTTTACTTATTTACATTGTAGATATAGTAGTTGATGGAAAAATCATACCATATATAATAGAAATTACCATTACAATAAATAAACCTAAAAATATATTACCTACACTTGTACCACCTTTAGAAAAGCAAGCTAAATTTATTGCATTAGAATTGCCATTTTGATTTTGTTGTTTTATCTTTTCAACCTCATCAGTTGCATATTTTACATAAATCTTGTTAAACATCAAACCAGTAGCAAGTGCAATCACAAGCGATATTACTTTTCCTATAGATCCCAATAAATTACTTGATACAAACATTGCAGAATATAAAACTAAACCTTGCCAAAACATTTTTCTGTAAAGTACATAAAGAGAAGAAAAGAAGAAAGCAGAGAAATTAAAATTACGTGTAGTTATCTTCTCATAGTTTTTACCAATAAATGCTTTCAAGAAAACCTCATCATCCATTGTATTAGAAAAATTTTGATTTACTACATTAATATTAGGTGTTGCTCCTTGATTAGGCACTACCGTTTGTGCCATGTTGTTTGTATTTACACTATTTTGATTAATTCCAGTGGACGTTTGAGCAGTAAATACCCCTTGATTTTGTGACACTTGATCTGCCATATTATTAGATTGTCCAACAGTTACAGTAGAAGAAACTTGATTAGTAGTAGCTCCTTCACCCGTTGCAAATAAGTCACTCAAAGAATTTGCATTATTGTCAGTTGATTGATTATTCATTTTTATTTACCTCCATATCATATATAACCTCTTATAATCTATCTTACCATTATAGTATAACATATGAATTTCTAATCTCTCACTATTTTTTATAAGTTAACATTCATTTTACATATATTTATTAATATTATTTCTTAGATATGGGTTTACTTCTAAAATCTCCAGTTCTTTTCTTTCATATTATTCACCATTAAATATCTTCTTCATCTAATATTTCCTCTATATTTTTAGTATCTGTTATCTTTTTCCAACCAGATGAAGTAATTCCTGGTTCTATTACTATTCTATTAACTAATTCTTCTAATAAAGAAGTGCCATTTTTTGGAACATTAAATGTAGCAGTTATTCTTATTTTATCATCATCTAAGTCAGTTGTATCAATACTAATTAAACTAGCATCTGTCTTATTAGTACTTTGACTAATTAAAGTTCTAATTAAAAACTCTTGTTCTTCACTACTTACTACTTTTAACCTATATTTATCAAACTGCATCTTTTCAATATGTTTTAAATTAAGCTTACGAGTTATATTTCTTAAAACAACATTAGCTAGTAAAATAAATAAAGTTCCAACTAATGCTTCTAAAAGAAAGCCTGCTGCACATAAAGTACCAATCGCTGCATCACACCATAAAGTAGCAGCGGTATCTAGTCCTTTGATATTACCTTTATCTTTTAAGATAACACCAGCTCCTAAAAAACCGATACCAGATACTACTTGAGCAGCTATTCTTGATACGTCTTTAGCATTAGTAAGCAAAGAAAAGCTTACAAAAAGAAACGATCCTAAACAGACTAATACATTAGTCCTTAAACCAATTACTCTTCTTCGCCACTGTCTTTCAAGACCTATTGCAAAACTAAGAGCAAAGGTAACTATTATTCTTAATAAAAAATCTTGATAAATCATAATATTATTTTTCCTCTCCTTCTAAATTTTCTCTCATTAATCTTTCTACTTCTTCATATAGCTTCTTATTAGCATCATCTAAGTCCATCTCTCCTACTTTAAAAGGAGTACCATATCTAATAGTTAAGTTCTTACTTCTAAATTTATAATCCCCAGTAAGACCAAAGGGAATGATAGTAGCGTTAGTCTTTTTAGCCATTGATACGGTTCCAAACTTAAATGGTAATAGGAAAACATCTTTTGTTTTATTTCTAGTTCCTTCAGGGAATAATCCTATAGCTCCTCCACTATTTAATACTTTCAAAGCTTTATCAGTAGCATTATGATCTTTTATACTTCTATCAACAGGAATACAACCAACTAGTTTGAAAAACCAAGCCATTTTACCGTCAAAGTATTCTTTCTTAGCCATATAGTGGATTACTCTTTTAGTAGCCATTATCGTTAGACATTGATCATAAATATGTTTATGGTTACCTACTATTAAGATAGGTCCTTCTTTTGGTATTACTTCTTTATTAATTATCTTAGGATTATAATAAAGCCTAAATAGTACTCGCATAATAGGTGTTAATAATAAGTAGCCTATCTCTCCTTTAAATCTTTTCTTTCCCACGTTCTTCTCTCCTTAGTTTATTGTTTTCTTCTTGTAGTTTTCTAAAGTCAACTTTACCTACCATCGTTCTAGGTAGTGACTTTCTAAACTCATATTCATATACTTTGGCATATCTTGGTAAGTTTTTACTACAAAGTTCTTTTAATTCTTTAACTAGTTCCTCAGTTTCTCTATAACCTTTATTTAAGACAATAAATGCTTTTGGTACTTCTTGCTTATAAGGATGAGGAATGCCTACTACACTAGATAACATAACTGCTGGATGCTTTTCTAATACTTCTTCTATTTGTACTGGATAAACATTATAACCAGATGTTACAATTAATCTTTTCAAACGACCGGTATACTTTATGAAACCATTTTTGTCCATTACTCCTAAGTCACCAGAATGAAGCCAAACATTACCATCATCATGAATATGAAGAGCCCCATTAGTCTCTTTTTCGTTATTATAGTATCCTAGCATGACATTAGGTCCACTGATACAGATTTCTCCCTCACTGCCATATGGTACTTCGATATCTGACTCATTAAATATACCAATATAACAACCTGGGAAAGGAATACCAATTGAACCATATTCTAAGATATTTTTAAAGCCTAGACAAACCGCTGCTAAACATTCACTCATTCCATAGCCTTGGACAATTCTAGTATTAGATCCGTGATCATTTAAATATTTATTAATCTTTTTTTCTAGACTAAGGCTTAAGGTGTCACCACCAGATATAATATATTTTATATAATTGAGTTTAATCCTATCTTGTCTTTCACTCTTCATCATCGCTTCAAATAAAGTAGGAACCCCAATTACAAACTCTGGTTTATATTTCATTAGAATCTTATCAAATTCTTGTGCTTTAAACTGTGGAATTAAGATACATTCTGCTCCCACACATAGTGGTGTATAGACACAAACACCTAAACCAAAGCCATGAAAAATTGGCATTATTGATAAACACTTATCCCCTACTTCTAACTCATCAAAAACAATCTTAGACTGTTCGGTTAGAGCAATAAAATTACCATTTGATAAAACAATTGCCTTAGGACTACCAGTTGATCCTCCACTATGAAGCATAACCGCTGGAGAGTTTTTTCTACCTAGAAAATGATAATCACTCTTATAATTCTTACCACTATTCATAAACTGATCCCAATAAACATATTTACTGTTATTCTTAGGTAATTTAGTTTTCAACCCTATTGATAGATTATATCCAACTTTAGTCAAGAATGGCATCGAGTCACTTGGTCTTACTAGTATTATTTTATAAACGTCTGTCTCTTCAATCACATTCTTTAGCTTATCATAATCCATATCAATCAGCACCATCATAACTGATCCTGTATTAATTAAATCATCTCTTATTTCATTTTCACTAGCTAAAGGATGAATCATATTAGATATAGCTCCTATCTTATTTAAAGCCAGAAAAGAAATAACACCTTCTGGAGTATTAGGCATACAAATAGTTACTACATCATTCTTTCTTATTCCATAACTTAAGAAAGAATTGGCACATAAATCAACCTCTCTTAATAATTCTTTATAAGTAGTCTTTTTTCCAAAATAATCAAAAGCATTATTGTTAGGATACCTCTTCATATTTCTTTTAAAGTTATCATACAAAGATATATCTGGTATATAAAGATTCATATCCCCTTTCTTATAATATTTACTCCAAGGAGCCTTAGGCTTCTTCTTAAACCCTAAAAATCTAAAAAATTTCATATCTAATATACTCAATTGTTAACCTTCTTTCTTTTAAGTTCACTACCAATAAAACTTCTTAATTTGTTATTTTCTATATCTAGATCATCTACTACTTTATATGGTTTATAAAACTCAATAGTGACACTTTTTCTAAATAGTTTATATTTATTAGTTATTGTAAAAGGTACTAGTAAACTATCTGTATCTTTTGCCATTTTAACCGCTCCTATTTTAAAAGGAAGAGTCACATCTTTTGTTTTATTGATAGTTCCTTCTGGAAATATACCTATTACTTGATTATTACTTAATGCTCTTTTAGCTTCACTTAAAGCATCTTTATCATGAATCTTTCTATTAACAGGAATTATCCCCATATGTTTAAAGATTAATCCTTTAACCCCTTTTATCAAACTATCTTTAGCTAGAAAGTGGATAGTTCTTTTATAAGATGACATTAATAGTAATGGATCTAGATAACTTGTATGATTACCTGCTAAAACAAAACTACCACTAGAAGGAATATTTTCCCTTCCTATATAAGCTGGTCTATAAAAGAAATTAAATAGCACTTTAATTACTGGTCTTGATATTTTATATAAAGTTTCATCTTTCATCTTTCTACCTCTTCTTTATTATTATACTACAAAATTTTTTTCCTTTATATAAATATTTATAAGTTGTGTAGTTGTAAATAATGTGAGACCAAGCTTATAAAAAATTAAAACACTGTGGTATACAATTATTTTGTCAGTTAGATTGTATCACACTTAGACACTAGAAAATACTCTCTAATGTTTCTCCAAACTAAAAAAGTTGTCATGAAACTATTTTATTTCATTGCAACTTCTTCTTTTTGCTATTCTTTGATAAATCTTTTCAACTTCTTGATGATTTCTAATAACATTTCTTTCTTCTACCACCTCTTGTGACAGATTTTTCTTATTATAAGCGACTATATATCCTTGTTCCTTTTCAAACTGAAGCATAGCCTGTCTCTCAGTTGAAAAATAAGGTTGATTTAAAAAATGAATTTTGCTTTTCTCTAACAAATATTGATGAAACTTTCTCATATTAACAGTTTCCTCTAAGCTATCATATACTTCTATTTCCCCACTTTTCAATCTTTCCACCAAAACATTTGCTTTCTTTTTATAATTTTTTGCTAATTTGTCACTTACATAATTAAGTAAAGACAATTCACTAAGTGAAAGGTTATCAAATTCATCAGTATAAGACGTTTCATCATCACTATAATTTACAAATTGTAATTTAGAATAAATAATATTTAATATATCCACAATAGAACGTTCACCTATAAAAGCACATTCTTTATTACTACCTATAGCTTCTAAAATAGTGTTTTTCTCAAAAGTCATTAACATTTTAGCTTGAACCTTACTTAACTGATAATCTATCATTAGTCTTTTATCTATTGTTTTATTTATTTTATAATTTAGTGTTTTTGAATTAGTTGAATTATATTTAAGATATATCAATTGTGATATTGGTCTTACATTTAAATTTTCTATTTTTTGCATATTTTTCTCCTTGTCCTTATTATTATATTTTAAGCCATGTTCAATGTCAAACAAAATAAAAACTTATAAAGTAGATATATTTTTTTGAAACTCCACTTTATAAGTAACATCTTATTAAATACTATATTCTTTTATTATTTGTTCCAATAGTTCAGCTGTTTTATCTACTCCTAAATAATCAACATTAAGAGCTATATCATAGTTAGCAAAATCATACCAATCCCTATTAGTGTAATACTTATAGTGTTTTGCTCTTTCATTATTTATCTTATTTATTTCTTTTAAAGCCTTATCTTCATCTAAATTATAGTACTTAACTGCTCTTTTAACTTTATCTTGACTGCTACTATATAAGAATACTTTAATTGTATCTTTATTATCTTTTAAGATATAATCAGCACAACGTCCAACAATAATACAAGACTCTTTCTTTGCTAAATCTTTTATAACTTTTTCTTCTGCTATAAAGATTCTATCATCATTATTATCTTCATATTTAAACGAAGCAAGCTTCTGCTCATTTTCTTTTACATACTCTTTAGATAGACCACTTTTTTCACTAATTAGACTTATTAAATTCTTATCATAAAAGTTAATACCCATTTTCTTAGCAAGTAGTTCTCCTACATAATGTCCACCACTACCATACTCACGAGATATAGTTATTACTATCTTTTTACCTTTATAAGTATTATTAACCTTTATATCTTCTAGATTAATAGAATTTTCCTCATTAGATAGTTTTCTATATTCAGAACAGAAAATAACTATAGCAATAAAGAATGTTATGACATCAGCAATCGGTCCTGCATTTAATACTCCATAAATACCTTTATGTAAATAAATAGCCATAAAACAAGCGATAGGAATAAACAAAATTATTTGTCTTATAAATGACACCATTGTTGCTTTCTTAACATTTCCAAGCGATTGAACAACAATTGATGTTGTCATTTCTAAGAAGTTAAGTCCCATCACTAATAAGAATGAGTGACATATTACTACAGCAAACTCTAAGAATAAATTATAATTAGGATCACTATTAGAGATAAAGATACTAACTATCTCTTTAGGAAAAAGATAAAAGATAATATTGAATATTAATCCAACTACTAAGTTTATAGATAGTACTTTTCTTAACGTTTCTTTTACTCTTTCATAATTTCCCGCCCCATAATTAAACCCAATAATAGGTTGAGCTCCAATAGATATACCTAAGATAGTAGAAATATATAAACTATTTATCTTAGAGATAACGCCATAAACTGATAATGGTATATCTGCTCCATATTTAGTTAAAGATCCATACTTAGTCATCATATTATTCATAAAGACAAATAAGGCAAGAACTGTCGCTTGAGTGATAAATGATGATAGGCCAAGTCCTAAAGTTCTTGTAATACTCTTATCTATTTTAAATGATTCCTTTTCTAATTTTACTGATTTTACTCTTCTAAGATAGAGCATTGCCATTACAAACGATACTATTTGACCAATAACTGTAGCTATAGCTCCTCCTTTTACTCCCATATTAAATGTAAAGATAAAGATCGGATCTAGTATAATATTTAAAATAGCACCTACTACTAGTAAAACCATTGAATATTTTGGTGATCCATCCGCTCTAATTAACTGTGATAAAGCTGAATAAATCATCATAAATGGTGCACCTAGAATAATTATCTTTCCATAATCTATTGCATATTGATAAACATTTTTAGTACAGCCAAACATATAAACTAGTTTGGGTAAGAAAAGATAAGCAATAACACTTAATACTATAGAAAAGATTATAGAAACAGTAACAGCACTTCCTACAATTTTCCCTCCTTCTTCCTTTTTGCCTTCACCTAGTTTCAACGATAAATTAGCAGCCGCTCCATTACCAATCAATCCCGCTACCGCATTAAAAATAATAACTAAAGGAAAAATAACATTAGTAGCGGCATTTCCTAATGTACCTACTCCTTTTCCAATAAAAATTTGATCAACAATATTATAAACTGAATTTATTAGCATACTAATAACACAAGGTATAGCAAATGAAATTAATAGTTTATTAATATTTTCTTTTCCAAGATCTACTTTTTTCATAAAACACCTCTTTCTTGCTTTTGGTAAGCTTTTACAATATATCACATTTTAATTTTTTTCGTAAGTAAAAAGATTACTTTTTTCAAATAATCTTTCTTTTCTTTTTTAGTATACCTTATATTTTTCTAACCAATGTTTTTCCCTCATTAAACTTGCAATCAGAAGAACAATTAAAGTTTAGAAATGTACATCTTGCACCATGAGAATACTTTTTAATATATTTTGTAAATGGACTATTTGATTATTCTAAAACTTTTTATACTTTAATAGTATTTATTTAGTTTGTTCCATTTTCCTCCTAATCAGCATTCTCCCTTTTTACCCTTTTACTTTCACAATCTAATTGTATCAAATTTCTAACAAGGCTAATTTCTATATTAGAATATACCATATATTATTAAATTTATGTTAAAAATTTGGATTTTATGATAATCTTTTTATAAAGAGGAGGTTTTTAAGATGACTTTATTAGAATTATACAAATTAAAATTATATGAATATAAAAAGACTGGGTTAAAAGAAAGACCATGCAAATTATTGGCAATGCTACTATTATCAGAAAAAGATAAATACGAACCATTAAAAAACTCTCAAGGTGAATTTTATAAAAAATATAAAACACAAATAGACATACAAATTGCTAAAGTAGAAAGAGATTTTAATTTTACTTTTGAAGATATTTTTGAGAACATAGAAAAAACTGTTGTATGTGACAACTATGAAGAACAAAAAATTTGGTTTGTATTTGAAGATGGATTCGGTGCATTAAATTGGGGATTAAAATATAGAGATGGTAAAACTGCCGAAGAAATCTATGCTGAATATTACAATAATAATGAGCTTAAAAAAAATTATGATATTGAACAAAAAGCAATTGCTAATGATATAAATGTTACTGAGTTGGACAAGTTATTAAATAAAATTATTGCCAACCCAAATAACTTTTACAAAAAAATCTGCGATGAACTAACTGGGGAAGAACGCATATTTATATTAAAACGACTTGAAAATAAATGTTGTATGAATTGTGCAAATGAAAGTTGTAGAGTTGAATATAACGAAAAAGTTGGTGTTGATGAAGTTGGAAAACCACAAGGTAGCGAGTGTGCTGGCTGGTTTAATGCTGAATTAATAGGTCGTAGTAAAGTTCTAAGAAAAACAGATATAAATCAATTAAGATAATTACACATTAACAAAACAAGAAATAGCTCTTTGAAATTTAGAAATAGTATGTTATCATATGGATAACAAAAAAGGAACCTATAGTGGTTCCGAATATCATGGATAGATTACCATTTACACAAAATTCTTTACACTCCCTAATTTAGTGCTATATGATATTTTTTCTATTACTAAAAAAACTTGTTCATCTCTTGGAATTCATTGTCCAGATTCTTTATCTTTATATGATTCTATTACTGGAGATCCATATGCTGAAAAAAGTAAATTATTAGAGATGGATTTTGAAATAGATGAAGATAATTCATTAAGCCATGATATTATCATTACTTCCCTTCCATATACAGTTACAGCTCCTACATTTACGTGGGAAGGTCCTAGTACATATGAAATGAGTGTAAATAATCCGAAACCAAAAATTTGGTACAATAAATCATATTTTCAAAAACCGCCAGTAAAATAAGCATAGTGACATATTTGAAACAGTAACCGAAAATAACGATAGATTTTTATAAATTTATTTCAATTCAAAAAAACATAATTATTGCTTGAACAATTAGTTCTAGATAATTATGTTTTAGGATTCCAAAAGTGATTTCTTTTTGCACACTACGCTATTGGAAATGGAGTTTACTACTTCTAATTGATTTGATATTTGCCATTATTTATATGTCTAAAATATTTGACAACAACTAAATATTATCATATAATGTAATTGAACTACTCGAAGTGCGAATGCATGTAGGGTAGTGCTTTTTTTATTTAGGATATTTTACAATACCATAAGCACTATTCTTATTTGCATTTAGATTTATTCGACCATTACACTTTAAGGTTTGCATAACACTTCCAATAAACTTTTTATCTATACAATTTGCAATTCTATTTGGTAAATCACTATTTTCAACACAGCACTTTTGATATAAATGAGTAAAATACGAAACAAAATCGCAAATCTGAATAAAATAAGATTCCTTTGAATCTTTCTCCAATATATCTTCAATCAAACTATGAATAGGTTGATTTTTTATTTGCATTGAAAATTTTGAATGTATTGGATTATATGCTCTAATACTTCTTGCTGTCTTTCTCATTGGTGAAATTCTTCCTTTATCAGTTATTATTATATAATTCCATTTACCTGCGCTATCATTTTCAATTCGTTGAATATTATAAGTAAGTGCATTTTCTAAAACTTTATAATCACTTCTTTTAATTTTTCTTTTATCAATCATAACATTAATTATTGAAATATCTAATTTACTAATTGCTAGAGTATATTCCTTTAAAATATCTTGTCTATCATTTATAGACCAATTATATTTTCTATATGGATCTTTATCACATAGAAAATGTTTTGTATGCATTTCTTCTTTTATAAAAAATTTATACTTTTGTTTCAATCTTTTTCTTAAGTCAACCATAATATCATAGTTCTTTTGCCAACTACTCATCGGCATATAAATGCTTGTTAATAAGAAGGTATCAGAGGAATTTGTATTATTACCATCATCACCAGTTTCATCAAAATATGCTATATAGTTTTCTTTCATAAGTTTCCTCCTTTTAGCTAATATTATACAACTTTTTGCATATAAAATCAGCATAACTTTTTAATTCTTCAAATGAATTTTTATGGTGCATTTAAAAAATCATTTGAAGTTTATTTTTCTATTAAATTCATCACTTATTTTAAGTTTTTAGTTTCTATCTCAAACATAATCATCACTCATCCTTTCGTTTTAAGCAGAAAAAAACTAACTATTTCTAGTTAGCAATCTATTACTTAAACTCAGGATGTATCCGAGTTTTCTATCAATCTGGTGCCCTAAGGGAAGAAGTACGACAACTTTTGAGCAAAATTTAATAGTTAGTAATAACATTAACTAATATAAATATATCATATTTTTTATTAATTTTAAAGAATCAAAAAAAGTTAGTATCAAATATATAACTAACTCCTATAATTATCTAATTTTCTTCTTTACTTTGCTCTTTTCTTCATTATAACAATTTATAACAGCATCTAATGTATAATTAGCATGTAACATAATTTGCTGTTCAGAATCATGCATACCGCAAACTATTTGTCTAAAATTAGCACCACTTAGCATTCCAGCAAACCCGGTACCAATTGCAATTGTTGCAATTGGTTCTCCATTAGCAGGTATCTTGTCGAAGCATTCTTTAATAACTTCTGCTTGATTTTCACCCCAACCATTATGTAAAGAGTGACAAACTAATGCATGAAATGTTTTATCCCCAATAGTTTTTGACAATACAGTACCCATTTCATGTTCTCCACAATTTGCTAATTCATTCCAATATTTACTTGATACTTGTCCGGCAAAGCCAGAATCATTATAACCTTCAGTATTAACAGCAAATGCTATATGTTTTGCTTCTGAATTGAATATATCATCTTGAATAGTTTTAACTACCATACCACACAGCCTCCTCAATCGAAGGTTTATTATATACTAACTATAATTAAAAATCAAGTATTTTAGCCAATTAAATCAATCTTATAAAGATATATCACACGCATAATGATTATGTCATTATGAAAGTGCGTTTCTAAATTGGGAAAATAAATTTAATCTACGTAAATATCTTAGCATAAAATTAAGTATTTTAAAACTCGAACTTTTTATAGTTCAAGTTTCTTATCAATCTGGTGCCGGAAGTAAGAATTGAACTTACCGCTGATCCTTACCAAGGATCTGTTTTACCACTAAACTATACCGGCATACAACTAAATTCTAACATATAAATTATTTAATTAGCAAGAAACTTTTACAATTTTTATCATATTATTTATTAAGGTGATATACTTGAAAAATTTAAAAATTTATTCTTACCCTAACTTACCTATTAATAGACAAGGTATAATAAACAAAGATGGAGGTTTTATATCTTTTTACCCAGTAGATAGAAATACATTTTCTGAAAATAGCATTAAAGCATATATGGAAGAATTTTATGGCATTGATATAAATAGCCTTTTAAAAGAAAAAGAATTATATCAATTTAGACAAGGAGTTTATAATTATAAAGATATTCTTGTGAACTATCTAGGATATGCTATATATGAAGCATACCTAAATAAAAAGCTTGCTATTATTAAAGTTCCAAGTACTGTAACTATAGAACAAAAAAAGACTCTTACTAAATTAGTATCAATAAATAATAATGATATAGAATCTCTCCTACCGATCAAAGATAAAGTGAAAGTAAAAAAATAATATTTAATGATTTAAAATCATATATATTGATAGGAGGAATTTTCATGAATGAATTATCTAATCAAGTAACATCAACTGGTACTTATAATAGTGTTCCAACATCGCTAACTTCAAACACTTCAATAGTTAATATAGTCGATGGTTTAACTCTAGTTAAAAGTGCTGATAAAACTAACTGGATAGATGGAATATTAACTTATACCATCGAAATCAATAACGATACAAATACTAGTTACGAAAATCCAGTAATAACTGATATTTTAAACTCTACCCTAATTGACTTTGTAGATGGTAGTGTAACAATAAATGGTGCTAGTGCCACTGAGTTACAATATACTTATAATGATGGTACTTTAACTATTAAACCAGATGAGGTACAAGCAAATAGCAAAACAACTATTACTTTTAGTGTTAAAAAAAAAGTAACAAATCATTCATCTTAAAGACTAATTGTAAAATAGTATTAAATAATAACCTCTCCTTTAAAAGCAACTTTGTAATAGTTAATTGTCCTATAAAGCAGCATATGGCTAATAATGGTTGCAAGACTCCTTATTGGCGATACTAAGAATCACTCTAGATAGTGATTTTTATTTATATTAGAAATATATTTCTACTAAAATCATAAAATATTGTAAATTTAAAAATTACTGCTATAATAATAAGTTATAGAAAGGAAATAATTATGTCAAAAGAAGAAAAAATAATTAACTATTATGTACTTTGTAATAAACTAAAAGATGTTATTAGGAGTGGTTGGAAAGTTTGGAATGTAAAAAGAGAAAGACTCGAAAGTATTGCTGAACACATCTATGGTGTCCAAATGCTTGCTATTGCCATGAAAAGTGAGTATCAGTACGATATAAATCTAGAGAAAGTAAGTTTAATGCTTGCTATTCATGAACTAGGTGAAACAGTAATTGGTGATTTAACTCAGTTTGAAATCGATAATAAAAGTAAAGAGATAATTGAACATAAAGCAGTTCATACTATCTTAGATGGACTAATTGATGGTGAAAAATTGGAAGACTTATTTTTAGAGTTTGATGCCAAAGAAACAAAAGAAGCCATTTTTGCCTATCAATGCGATAAATTAGAATGTGATTTACAAAGTAAGCTATACGATGAAGAAAAATGTATAGATCTTAATAATCAACCAAATAATGAAGTTATTAATAATGAAAGAGTTAAAAGGCTATTAAGTAATGGTGAATCTTTTTCAGAAATGTTTTTAAAATTTGGACAAGAAGTATATCCATATGACGAAAACTTTAGAAGTGTTTCTAATTATGCTCTTAAAAATAATATCAAAACTAAAAAACATCTATCATAATTTAGATGTTTTTATATCTTAGAAATACTGATTTTTTCTAACATACTAATCAAGAAACTAGCTACTAATCTAGAACTCTTTTCTAGAAACTCTTCATAGGTTATTTTATTATTGTTATTAGGTATATCAGAAATACTTCTTACTACTAGAAAAGGAATACCACTTAGATAAGCTACTTGAGCAATACTAGCTCCTTCCATATCAACACACAAAGCCTTAAACTTTTGATTAATCTTTTGACTCATTTTATCACTAGTACAAAATATATCACCACTAGCAATTACACCATTATGAAACTTTATATCAGTAAATTCTTTAGAGACTTCATTAGCTACTCTTAGAAGATACTCATCACTATTAAGATAAACACCAACATTAGGAATATAACCTTTCGCATGATCAAAGGCTGTTATATCAAAGTCATGTTGAACTAATTTCTCACCTATTACAATATCACAAACTGCTAAAGAGGAGTCAACTCCACCTGCTACTCCTACATTAACGATAGAGTCAACCATCATTACATCAATCATAATCTGACTACATCTTGCTGCATTAACTTTACCTACTCCGCATTCTACTAAGATGCAAGTTATGTCTTTAATAACTACTCTATAAAAGGTAAGATTAAATACCGTAAACTCTTCTTCTACTTCTACTTGCTTCAACACTTCATCAAGTTCTTCCTTCATTGCGAATATTAATCCTACTCTATTCATTATTCACCTTTTTATTATTACTTTCTAAAATAATTGCTTCATAGATAATATCTACTAAATAGTTACTAGCTTCTATTTGATATTTATTCATAATAGTATTAAATACATCATAATTATATTCTACTTCTAAGTAAGGATACACTAATTCCATCTTATTATTAAGACTAGCTAAATACTCTTTAGTATAGTCTTTTTCAATTAACAGAATTGGTAAATTACCACTCCATTTTTTAAACTCTGATAATAGCAAATCAGGATTATCTGTATACTTAAAATTATCTTTATCATAACTAATCATTTCTAATAAATCTTTATTATTAACTAATTTTTCATCAACTCGGTAATCAAACCTATCTATAAGTTTTATCCCATCTAGTTTTAAAGCTGATAGCTGAGCAATAATACCTTTCTTACTATCACTACTAGTAGGAATAACCTCCACTATTATATATTTGTCTTTTAGTAAATTCATCTTCTCCCCCTATAATTAAAATATTATGGTGTTCATGATGGGAATCGAACCCATGACCTTTTCCTTCGGAGGGAAATGCTCTATCCAACTGAGCTACATGAACATGTCTTAATTGTACCAAATTTCTAAAAAGATGTAAATTAATGTCTAATAATTTGACAAGTATTAGCTAGATTCATACAATGATACTAGAAAGTAGGTATAAATATGTGTGGAATAATGGGAATTATAAATAAGAAAGGTAAAGCCATTAAGAAAGTTATTGAGGGATTAGAGAAACTTGAATATCGAGGATATGATTCTTGTGGTATTGCTTTTCTTACTGATAATAAAATAGAAACTATAAAAACTAAAGGAAGAGTTAAAGACTTAAAGGAACTAATAGATATCAATATTAAATCAGACATTGCTATTGGTCATACTAGATGGGCTACCCATGGAGTAGCTTCTACTATCAATGCACACCCACATACAGTAGGAGATATTACTTTAGTACATAATGGTATTATTGAAAATTATCTAGAGTTGAAAGATATATTAGTTAATAAAGGTTATCAGTTTAAATCATCAACAGATACAGAGATAGCTTGTGCTTTAATAGATTTTTATTACCAAGAGAATAAGGATATAAATAAAGCTATTACTAGTTTTATGGCTAAAGTAAAAGGAAGCTATGCTATTGTCTTATTATGTAAAGATATTAAAGATAAGATATTTGTCATAAAGAAAGATAGTCCCTTAGTTATTGGAGTAAATACTGATACTATCTTTATTGCCAGTGATATTCCAACTATCTTAAGTGAATGTAGCGACTATTATTTATTAAATGATTTAGAATGGGCTTCAATTAATAGTGATAAAATAACTTTCTATAGTAATAAAGGAAAAGAATTAATTAAAGAAAAACAAACGTTTAAAGATGGTAACTTCACTTATTCAAAAGATAAGTATGATCACTTTATGTTAAAAGAAATAATGGAACAAAAAGATACTCTAAGTAATTTAATAAATTATTACTTAGAAGATAATAAATATCTAGATTTAATTGATATTAATGAATATAAGAAAATTGATATAGTAGCTTGTGGTTCTGCTTATCATGCTGGATTAGTTGGTAAATATTTATTTGAAGAAGAAGCAAATGTTGAAACACAGGTATACCTTGCTAGTGAATATCGCTATAAGAAAAATTTTCTTGATGAAAATAGTCTAGTAATATTTATTTCTCAATCAGGAGAGACTGCAGATACTCTTGCTTGTCTTAAGAAAATTAAAGAAACTAAAGCTAAGTCTTTAGGAATAATTAATGTTGAAAACAGTAGTATTAGTCTATTAGTAGATGAAGTTATTTATACTAAATCAGGTAGTGAAATAGCAGTAGCTACTACTAAAGCATACACATCACAAATAGCAATTTTAGCACTACTTAGCCTATCTAGTTTAACAAAGCATGATAAGTCTTATGATATGGATAAGATAATTAATGAATTAAAAAATATTAAAGATGATGTAATAAAAGTATTAGAAGATAAAGATAAATACAAGTTTATTGCTAAAGAAATAGTTAATAGTAAAAAGATATTCTTCTTAGGAAGAAGTCTTGACTATGCTATTATGAGGGAAGGAGATTTAAAGTTAAAAGAAATAACTTATCTATCATCTGAGTGTTATGCTGCTGGTGAATTAAAACATGGCCCTATCTCTTTAATTGATAAAGATACACTAGTAATAGTTGGTAATACTAATAAACTATTATATGAAAAGACAGAAAGCAATTTAAGTGAGGTAGTAGCAAGAGGAGCTAATATCATCTTAGTAACAAATAAAGGTGAAGCCAGTTCTAACACTATTGTGATACCAGAAAGAAGTAGTTTCATAAGCCCTATACTAGAAGTTATCCCTCTTCAATTAATATCTTATTATACTGGAGTACTTCTAAAAAGAGATATTGATAAACCAAGAAATCTAGCAAAGTCTGTTACTGTTGAGTAAAAAAGCTTTGCTATTAAGAATATTTATGATATAGTTTATTTAAGGGAGGTGTTGATATGAAAGTGATTGTAAAAATACTAGCATCAATATCTTTCCGTTTTAAAAATGGTGTGTGTAATACGCCATTTTTTTGTTATTAAAGGAGTAAGAAGTATGCAAAAGATTGACGATTTCAAAAGAAAAATAATGAATGAACTAAAAAAGGAAAATACCATTAGTTTTAAAGAACTATATTCTAAAATGAATATTAAAAGCTATCAAGAAAGGAGCAATTTCTTAGAGGCTTTATATGCTCTTCAAATAGAAGAAGATGTCTATAATCCTAAAAAATATATTTACAAAAGTTTTCCCAAAGCTACTCATAAACTAGAACATGTTGCAAAAAGTGATGATGGTCTAATACTTATAAATAACAAAATAAAAATCACCGGTGAAATGGTTAAGTGTGATACAATTCTTGATAAAGACTTAGTAGTTGTTAATCTAACTGATAAAGAACATCCAATTATCACAAAGGTAGTACAAAGAGATATAACTTCTTTTATAGATTACTTAATAAGAAAGCTAGATAAGGAGGAACTAACCTATCGTCAAATAAAAAGAATGGCTGTAGCAAGAAATGCTAAGTCTATTGAAGAGTTACATGTTGCTCTAACAGAGCTTGAAAAAACTGGTAAGATCTTTCATGATAAAAACTCATATAAAAAATGGCCTAAAGGTCTTACTCTAACTAAACTAGAGTTAGATAGTAAAGGAAAACTCTTCTTTAAAATTGGTGATAAAAAAATTTATCCTGAAGGTGATGAGTTGAAAGGTGCTATGCAACAAGATATTTTAGCTGTCGCTAGAAAAGGTAAGCATATTGAAAAAATTATTTCTCGGAAAATGAGCCATGTAGTTTTAGAGGTTATAGAAATAAATGGAGTTAAACAATTAGAACCGGTGTTACTTCCTTCCAAGGAAAAAATAAATGTACGTATCTCTTCTAAAGATATGAAATGTCTTGCTCCAGGGGATAGAATCTTAGCTGATGTTTCTCTAACTAAAACTGATGAATACTATGAAGCTGATTTTATTGATAAACTTGGTAGAATTGATGATCCTAATATTGATATTATTTCTATCGCTGCTAAATATGGTTTTGATATTAACTTTTCTCATGAAGCTATGGAAGAGGCGAACAATCTTCCTCAAGTAGTTTTAGAAAGTGATCTAGCTAATCGTTATGATTTCAGTGATAGTCTTCTTACTTTTACAATCGATTGTGATGAAACTAAAGACATGGATGATGCTGTTAGTTTAACTAAAGATGAAAATGGTCACTATATCTTAGGAGTGCATATAGCTGATGTTGCTCATTATGTAAAAAGAGGAACTGCTCTTGATAAGGAAGCATACGATCGTGGCTTATCAACATATCCTGCTAATACTGTTATCGCTGCCCTACCCCACATTTTATCAAATGGTATTTGTTCACTTAACCCTAATACTAAAAGGCTTACTAAGAGTATCATTATGGAACTCGATGAAAATGGAGAACTAATTAATTATAACCTAGTAAATTCTTGCATCACTTCTAGAAAGAAAATGGCCTACTCTAAGGTTAATAAAATTTTAGATGAAGAGAAAATTGATGATGATTATCTCCCTTATGTTGATAATTTAAAATTAATGAAAGAACTATCTGATAAATTAACAGCTATTAGAGAAAGAGAAGGAATGTTAACTTTCAACGAAGAAGAAGTGGCCATTATTGAGGATGATAAAGGTAATATTATGGGAATTGAGAAGAAGGATAATGGCGATGCTGGTAAGATAATTGAAAACTATATGATTATGGCTAACTACTGTGCTGATTTATATCTTAACTTTACTATCGGTCGTTCTATTCATAGAGTTCATGCTAATCCTGATCCTAAAAGATTAGAACAAGCAAAAGATAAACTTGCAAGTATTGGTATCGATTTACCAAAAACAGACAATGTAGATACTTCTAGTTATTTACAAGTAATTTTAGACAAATATAAAGATAGTAATGAATACCCTATCGTCTCAGAGACATTGTTACAAGCCCTACCAAGAGCTATTTATTCACCATATCCTTTAGGTCACTTTGGTCTAGGACTTAATTACTACTCTCATTTCACTTCTCCTATTAGAAGATATCCTGATTTAAAAGTTCAACAAATAATTGACTCTTATCTTGCTAATGATCAAAAATCAATTGAAAGTGAAGATGAGTTAGTAGAAATATGTGAACATTGTTCATTCAAAGAGCAACAAGCTGATCTACTTGAAAAAGAAGTTGTTAAAGTAAAAATGATGGATTATGTTGATAGTCATAAAGAAAAAACTTACTATGGAACCATAACAGGAATTGATAGTGAAAGAGCTTACTTAAACACAGTTACACATATCCCTGGATACTTTGAGTATGAACAAGGTGACAACATTAGATTTGTTAGATCAAGAAACTATATTAAAAATAAAGATGATGAGGTAGTGTTAAAGATTGGTGATTTAGTAATGGTAGAAGGTATTGAAGCTAATCGAAAAGAATTACTTGCCCACTTTGCTTTTACAAAAAATATAACTTTAGAACAGCAAAATAAAAAAGGAGCTACTGCTTTAAAAGGACAATATGTCAAAAAGATTAATTAGATAAAAAATAAAATGTAGGAAAACATCTACATTTTATTTTTTATGATAATAAGAATTAACTGCATAATATAGGAGTCTGTAAATAAATCTGTGTAAATAAATCTCTCCATGATACAATAGTAGAAATGGAGAGATTTTATTATGAAAAA
>CAKOZV010000011.1 GCA_934131695.1 uncultured Bacilli bacterium
CAGAAGTTAAGCCACTTAACGCCGACGATAGTGTATGCGAAAATAGGAAGTTGCCAAGATTTTTTTTGTTTTATTTTAAATTTTACAAAACATCTTGAAATCTTCTATTTTACTTTGTTATAATGGACTAGACGGAAAGAGGGAAAATTATGAATTATAAAATTACATCATATAATGAAAAAGATACTATATCTTTAGCTGAAAATATTGAATCAGAACATTTTCCTAATATGGTTATATGTTTAATTGGTGATTTAGGTAGTGGGAAAACTATTTTTACAAAGGGTTTTGCTTCAGCTTTGGAAGTACAAGAAGAAGTTACCAGTCCCACTTTTAATATAATAAAAGAATATAATAGTGGCCAACTTCCACTATATCATATGGATGTTTATCGATTAGATGGTAAAGCAGAAGATATTGGTATAGAAGATTACTATGATAAAGGTGGAGTTACTATTATCGAATGGGCAGATATGATTAAAGATTATCTTCCCGAAGAAAGATTAGAAATTAAGTTTAAGCTTTCTAATGATGATGAAGATACTAGAATTATCACTATTACTCCATATGGTAAACAATATGAAGACCTATGTGAGGATGTATTATGAAAATTCTTTATGTAGATACATCTTCAGATTATTTATATAGTGGAATTGTTATAAATGATACTTTAGTTAGTGAGTGTCAAGAAAAATTAGGTAAGGACCTTTCTAAAGAGGCATTACCTAGAATTATAAGTGTTTTTAATAAAGCTAATATAACTCCAAATGATTTAGATAAAATCATAGTAGTAACTGGACCTGGTTCTTTCACAGGTATTAGAATAGGTGTTACTATTGCTAAAACTATCGCTTGGAGTCTTAATATACCAATAGTACCAATCTCTGGATTAACAGCTATGGCAATTTCAAATAAGCAAGAAGGTTATTCTATGCCACTTATAGATGCCCGTCGTGGATTTGTCTATGGAGCCTTATATGATAATGATATTAATCCTATAGTAGATGACATTCATATACCTTTAGATGAACTAACTAGAAAATGTCATGATTATAGACCAATTACTGTTATTACTAATAATGAAATAGCAACTGACTATAGTGTAAATTCATATGAACCTGATATTTTAAAAATAGTAACATATTTTAAAAACAAAGAAGGATTAAATCCACATATGATAAATCCAATATACTTAAAAAAGACAGAAGCTGAGGAAAAAGCTAATTTATGATAAAAGAATATAATAGTTATCCACAGAAATCTGTGGATAACTTTATTTATAAACTTTCAGAAAAAGAGTTTTCCACAGACCCATTCCTAAAAATATTGACCTTTGAAGATGATAACTTAATAAAAGGTTTCTTACTTTATAGTGAAATATATGATAGAATAGAAATTAATCAAATTGAAGTTTTAACGAAGTATCAACAAAAACATATAGCATCATCCCTGATGGAATACTTAATAAATATAGCTAAAGAAAAACAGCTTAGTAATATCACCTTAGAAGTTAAAGAAAGTAATTATAAAGCTATAAACTTATATCATAAATATAATTTTGTAGAAGTAGCAAAAAGAAAAGGGTATTATAATGGAGTAGATGCCATATTAATGGAGTTAATATTAGACAAGAATAATTAGATTTGGAAGTGTAAAAAATGAAAGATATTTATATATTAGGAATAGAAAGTAGTTGTGATGAAACTAGTTGTTCTATTGTAAAAAACGGAAGAGAAGAAATAGCAACTTCAACTTCAACCCAAATTTCTATTCATGAAAACTTTGGCGGAGTAGTACCGGAAATAGCAAGTCGAGAGCACGTAAAAAACATAACCTTCGTAATAGAAGATTGTCTTCAAAAAGCAAAAATGAAAATAGAAGATGTTGATGCTATAGCAGTTACTTATGGACCAGGACTAATCGGCAGTTTATTAGTAGGATTAGAAGCAGCTAAAACATTAAGTTTTGTTTATAATAAACCATTAATACCTGTTCACCATATAGCAGGACACATCTATGCTAATAGTTTAGTAGAAGAATTTAAGTTTCCTCTAATAGCCTTAGTCGTAAGTGGTGGCCATACAGAACTAATTAAGATGAATGAACACTTAAACTTTGAAAAATTAGGAGGAACACTAGACGATGCAATAGGTGAATGCTATGACAAAGTAGCTAGAGTAATTGGTTTACCATATCCAGGAGGACCTAAACTTGATAAGTTAGCACATACTGGTAAAAATACTTATCAATTACCAATGCCTTTAAACGATGATAGTTATAATTTCTCATTCAGTGGTTTAAAAAGTGCCGTTATTAACCTAGCTCATAAAGAAAAACAAAATAATAGAGAAATAAATCAAGCAGATTTAGCATGTTCCTTCCAAACAGTAGCCATTGGTAGTATTGTAAATAAGACAAAAAAAGCATTAGTAAATGAAAACATTAATAATCTAATAGTAGCTGGTGGAGTAGCTGCTAATCAACAACTAAGAGAAGAAATAGATAAACTAGCTAAGGAATTAAACATAAACTACTCAATACCACCTCTTAGTTTTTGTACAGATAATGCAGCCATGATAGCAGCCGCTGGTTATTATCTTTATCAAAAAGGAGTAAGAGCAGACTATAATTTAAATGCCATTTCTAGTGTCAATTTGTAAAGAAGCATATTTAAAATATGTTTTTTTTGTGGAAAACATTTCTTTTTTTCAAAACTGTGCTATAATCAATAATAGGGAAGAGTAGGTTAATAAGTATCAATTATTAATCAAAAATTCAACAACTCATACTTGATATGAGAAAAAAGAATAGAAGGAGAGAAGTTTATGTTGAAAACAAAAGTAGGGTATAGTACTCAAAAAGACAGTTTTACTAAAGGTGTAGAAACTGCTAAAAATGCAAAACTGGGAATGAAACCAAAACTAGGATTACTTTATACTTCATGTCAAGATGATGTAGAAGAAGTAGTAAAAGGAGTTCGTTCTACAATGAGAGGAGTTCCAGTGGTTGGTTGTACATCAAGTGGAATGGTTATGACCAATGATGGAATAATTGCTAGTGAAGATGGTTTTGCTGCAATGATGAGTTTTGATGATAAAAACTTATCAGTTGGAGTTGCTTGTCATGAAGCTGGAAAAAATGCTAGAGAAATTGGAAGAAAAGTAGCAAAAGAAGCAGTATTAAATGCTGGAGCAACTTATTCACCAGATTATTTCTATATGGTAGCAAGTCCAAAAGAAGAAGAAGATTACTTAATGGGTATCCAAGATATTATTGGACGTGTTCCAATGTTTGGAGGAAGTGCTGCTGATGATACAGTAGAAGGAAACTGGAAAATTTATTGTAATGATAAAGTATTTTCTGATGGTGTAGCTGTAGTATTCTTCTATACAGATTGTGAAATAGCAACATCTTATACAGGAGCATATCGTGAATCTGATAATGTCGGATTAATTACAGAAGTTAAAAATAACCGTACATTAGTTAAAATTGATGGAGTTTCTGCTCTTAAGAAATATGCTGAATGGACTGGCACAACTGTAGATAAATTACATGGTCAAAACTTATTAGTAGCATCAATTACTAAGCCATTAGGAGTAAAAGATCCACTAGGAAACTTAACTGTTGTACGTCATCCAATGTTTGGTGATGATCAAGGAACTAAGACTCCAAATGATGATACTATTAACTTAGGAAATAAAGTAGTAGAAAAAACAGCTATTATTCAATTAGAAGCAACAGTAGATGAATTAATTGATTCTACAAAAGCAACATTAAAAGATTTAAAAAGTCAATTATCAACAGATCCAGCCGGATATGTATTAGTACACTGCGGAGGAAGAAAATTAGGAATTGGTAATAGAATAAATGAAGTATATGATAAATTAGTAGAAGAAGCACATGGTGTTCCATTTATTACAATCTTTACTTTCGGTGAATATGGATATGATGAACATTCATGCAATATGTGTGGTGGACTAATGTTATCATTCACAGGATTTGGAAAAGAATAGGAGGACAAATGAAAAATTTAATTGGAGGAAAATTTGTAGATGCTAGTAACGGAGAAAAAGCAGATGTAATTAATCCAGCTACTAATGAATTAATTGATACTGTACCACTAGCAACTGAAGAAGATGTAGACCTTTGTGTAAAAGAAGCTGCTAAAGCTCAAAAAGCTTGGGCTAAAATGCCACTTCATGAAAGAGGAGACATTCTTTATAAATTTGCTGATTTAGTAGAAGCTAATCATGAAGAACTTGCTCAATTATTATCTAAAGAAACAGGTAAACCAATTAAAGAAGCAAGAGTAGAAATTAGTAATACAAAGCACTTTATCCATGGATATGTTGAAAAAGCCAAACATGATTATGGAAATGTTATTCCAGCAGGTAGCGAAGTTGGACAAGAAAAAACAATGCAAATAACAGTTCAACAACCTCTAGGAGTAGTAGCTTGTATAATTCCATTTAACTTTCCATGTGACTTATTTGGTCAAAAAGTACCTAGTGCTTTAATAATGGGAAATAGTGTAATTGTAAAACCATCTACTGATAATCCACTAACATTACACAGATATTGTGAGTTATTAAAAGATGCTGGAGTACCAGATGGTGTTATTAACTGTATATCAGGACGTGGTTCTGTAACAGGTAATGCCTTAGCAAAACATCCACAAGTAGCTTTAATTAGTGTAACAGGAAGTACAGAAGTAGGAGCTGAAGTAATGGCTAATGCTGCTGCTAATATCACTCATGTTATGCTAGAACTTGGTGGAAATGATGCTTTCATCGTAATGGATGATGCTGATATGGACTTAACTATGAAAGAATTAGTTTGGGGACGTCTTTATAATACTGGACAAGTTTGTTGTGCTAGTAAAAGATTCTTAGTACAAAAAGGTATTAAAGATGAATTTATTAAAAGAGCAGTAGAAACACTACAATCTTTAAAAGTAGCTATGCCTCAACAAGAAGATGCTGATATTGGTTGTCTAATCAATGAAAAAGCAGCAATAAATGCCGAAGAACAAGTAAGAAAAACACTTGATCAAGGAGCTACTTTAGTCTATGGTGGTAGAAGAAACGGAGCTTTCTTTGAACCAACAATCCTAGATAATGTAACAAAAGACATGGATGTAATGAAAGATATGGAAATCTTTGCACCAGTTATTCCTGTTTGTACTTTTGATACTTTAGATGAGGCATTAGAAATAGCTAATCAAAGTAAATTTGGTTTATGTGGAAACATTATGACTAGTGATATGAAAACTGCTTTCAAAGCTGCTATGGAAATGGAAGTAGGAGGAGCAGTTATCAATGGTGCAAGTTTCTATCGTGCTATTGAAATGCCATTTGGTGGTTGGAAGCACTCTGGAATTGGTAATGAAGGAGTTTCAACTACTCTAAAAGAAATGAGTCGTACAAAGACTATTGTTCTTAAAAATATTTTAGATTAAAAATATAAATTAAGCATGCTGAGTAGAAAGTAATATTTTACTCGGCTTTTTTTGTTTAATACAATATAATTAAAATCATGTAAAATACTGTAAGATATATGTAAATTGTTCAATATCTATGTTACTATTTAAATAACTGTGAGGTGTATTATGAATACAATTAATTTAGATGACTTAAATCAAAAGATATTAGATACTGATATGTTTGGACTTTTTTATACTTCTACTTATACTCCGTCAATCAATTCATTAAAAGTAGTTTCAGATAGTGTCTACTTGGATAGAATAAAAAGATTAATATTTAGTTCACAAAAATCAGATGATTTTAGGATTAGTGAAGATTTATATTTTGATATATATCAGTATATGAAAAACTCTCATATTTCAGAAGAAGATAAAGAAACTGTCAGTAAGTATATGAGTGAAAGTTTAAAAGAAAAAGTTTTTGCTGAATATTTAAATGACGAGTTTAAAAACAAGAACTTTAAAGTAGACCCTGATGATTATGAAAACTCATATTGGTTTACTCCTAAAATATATGGCGTACCATTAAAATCATGTTTTGAGTCTTATGGTTCAATTTGCATAACAGATAATGAGCTTAAATATGATGAAGCTATTAGTTTTTTAGAGCAAGCATCTAATAAAACAAATGATTATAATTTTTTTCTAAAACTAAAATGTCTATTACAACAAGATGATTACTTTTCTAAATCATGGTGTCCAAATAGAGTAAAGAATATGGCTGAAATTTTGTTGAATAATCAAGATTTAAAAAAGTATCAAGATTGTGTATGTAAATACAATAATGAAATGCTAAAGAAGTCTGTTTTAGAATCTTCAATGGTTGAACATGAATTTCATCTTGATAACAATATAAAATCAAAAATTATAAACTCAATTCCAAAAGACTTTTCTAATTTGGAAAGAGTAATTTATGTGTATACTAAATTATGTCAGATATTTTCATATGATCCAGTCTATTACTTTAAAGAAGAAGCAGGAAACCATTCATCTATTGCTAATATTGAAAACTATAATGAAGAGAATAATGAAGTGGTTTGCTATGAATTTGCATATATTTTATCAGATGTCCTTAAAGATATGGGGATTTCTCATATAAAAGAAAGAAATAATGAAGAACAAAAATTTCAAAACAGTCATACAAACATATCATTCTTAGTAGATGACTTTGTAATTTTTGCTGATTCAACAACTACAGTAGAGGCTGGAGATTTATCTACTTCAAAATATTCACTTGATTTAAAAGGAATTAGATGTATGCAATACGATGATGAGATACAACAAAGGTTTATGCAAGCAAAGGGGAAAGTAAAGTCTTATATAGTAGAGCAAGATGAGAAATATAATATGATGGTTCCTAATAAAGATTATATAGAGGGATTAAATGAAAATCAAAAAGTAGTTTTATTTAATAATTGTTTAGTAAATTGTGATTTAGAAAATATTGATTTCTTGTCATACGCTAATAAATTAATCTCAGTTTTAGATTTAAACATTAATACCTATGTTTATTGTGATAACGAGGCTGAAAGTAAAATTTTATTAAATGTTTCACTTGATAATTATACGGATTTTGAAAATGATAGAATATCTTATTTTATTGATTCAACTAATAAAACTATTTATGATTCTAGTAATGAGTTAACTTTAAAAGGAAAAAATAGTTCTAAAAAATAAATACTATTATATATAAAAATAGAAACCAATAATTGATTTCTATTCTTTTATCACAATTCTTTCTACCAGACAAATAACATAGTAGAATAAAAAGGCAAACACTCCTAGTAAAAATACAGAAGTAATAACTAAATTAATATTGAACACTTGACTACCATACATAATCAGATAACCTAATCCTTTTTTAGAAACAAGTAATTCACCCATGATAACACCTATATAGGCCATACTTGTATTAATCTTTAGATTATTAATTATGTTAGAAAAATTACTAGGTAAGACAACTTTAAAGAATAAATCTTTCTTACTAGCCCCTAGACTCTTTAGTAAAATTAGATAGTTTTTATCAGTTTCACTAAAGTCATGGTAAATATTGATAATAGATAAGAATAGACTGATTAGTAAAGCCATAAAGATAATTGATTTAGTGCTAGCTCCTACCCAAATAATAATTAAGGGACCAAGAGCTACTTTAGGAAGAGCATTAATAACTGTGAGATAGGGATCAACTATTTTAGCAAGACGTTTATTCCACCAAAGAATAGATGCAATTACTATTCCTCCAATAGATGCTAGTGAAAAACTTATAATAGTCTCTAATAAAGTAACTTTAATATGGGTAAATAAATCATTACTAGCTACTAGTTTACCTAATGTCTTAAAAATAAGTGAAGGACTACTAGCAAGAAAGGTATTTATTATTTTAAATTTAGCAAGTACTTCCCAAATAACTAGAAAAGAGATAAGTATCATAATTTGAAAGAAGATAATGAATATTTTCTCTTTTTTTATATTCTTTAAATACTTCTTTCTTTCCTTAGATATGAACATCTAAATCCCTCCATATCTTATCATAGTAAATACTAAACTCTTTTTTCTTTCTATTCTCAAAAGGTGTACCTCTTTCTTCAAAGTTTATCTCATATATAGACTTTAAAGTAGCTGGCCTTTTTGTTAAGACAATAACTATATCACTTAAACTAACAGCTTCTGCTATATCATGAGTTACCATCAAGACAGTTTTACCTTCCTTCTTAATCATCTTATATAAATCATCTGCAAGAGCCACTCTAGTCATAGCATCAAGAGCTGAAAATGGCTCATCTAATAATAGTATATCAGGGTGAATTGCTAGTGTCCTAATAAGAGCAACCCTTTGTCTCATACCTCCTGATAAACTACTAGGATACTTATTCTTAAATTCTGCTAAGCCATAACTATCTAAGAGATGATTGACATAACTAATATTATCTTCTGTCTTAATATTTTTAATCTCAAGACCTAAAAGACAATTATCTAAAATAGTTAACCAATGAAATAGACTATCCTTTTGTAACATATATCCTAGAACAATATTATCCTTATTAAACTTAATCTCTCCACTAGATTTATCTTCAAGTTTAGCAAGAATAGAAAGTAGGGTACTTTTTCCACAACCAGAAGGACCAACTATGGAAATAAATTTACCTTCACTAACATTATAAGAAAAATCATCAATCGCTTTAATTTCATCTTTAGTATCTTGATAATTTTTAACTAGATGTGTTATTTCTAAGATATTATTATTTGATTTCATATTTTAATTTATCATATGAAACTTTCTTATCAAGTTCGTTAGCGTTTTCCATAATCTCTTGTAAGTGATCAAAAGATTCTTTTTTATATTCCGTTGTTTTTGGCCAAGCATCTATTTTTCTATATCTTTTAACAACATTAGTTATATCTTTTAAAGAAGTATCAGGAAATTGGTCAATTATCGCTTTAGCAACTTCTTCATCGGTAGAATTATGAACAAAATCAAGTCCCTTTTGAATAGCATCTCTAAAACTTTTAATTAAATCATTGTTCTTAGTTAGATAACTATTTCTAGCAAAATAAGTAGTATATGGAACAACTCCTCCAAGTTCGCCAACAGATGCTACTACATAACCATATCCTTGTTTCTCTACTTGCAAAGCGTTAGGTTCACATAGTGTTATAAAAAGAAAGCACTTATCTTGCTAAAAAACCAAAAATTTGGTATTCTTTAATAAGAATAGGAGGGACTTAAATGTTAGTTTATATACTTAATAAAGAAAAACTAACAAGCTTTACCCTACCTTCCATTATCTCTGGTAGTTATTGGATAAAAGATAGTAATGAAAAAAATCTAATAAATATAAGTGAAGAAAATGGAAAGTGGAAAGCCTATAGTAATAAAAATGTAAGAATACTAGCCAATAAAGAAACCTTAAGAGAAGTTGTACTTAATGAATATCAATTTCTAATTTTACAAATAAAAGATGAAGCAGGATATTATATCCTTTATACCTCACCAGTTAATGATTTATCTTATAAATATTTAGAAATGGAAAGAGATTGTAATTTTACTATTGGAAGTAGTAATGATAATGCTTTTAGCTGTAACAATCAGTTAATTTCTCCAAGACAAGTAGAAATAACTTATCAAAATAGAGCTTGGCTGATAAAAGATTTGAATAGTGAATATAAAACCTTTATCAATAACAAAGCTCTTAATGGAATGGTAAGACTTAATCATGGTGATGTTATCTTTATCATGGGAGTAAAAATTATTGTTCTAGGTAATATGCTAATATATAATAATCCCTTAGAAAGTGTTACATATAATAATAATTTACCAGCTCATTTAGTTGAGAGAGAAGTTAATATTCCGGTAGTAACTACTGAAGAGGAAGAAGAAATGACTCTTTATGATAAAAATGATTATTTTGTAAGATCACCACGTTTTGTTGAAGTAATAGATAAAGAGGAATTTAAATTAGATGCACCACCTAAAAATTCTGAACAAGAAGAGATGCCATTTATTTTAACAATAGGTCCAATGATAACTATGGCTTCTACATCTTTTGTTATGTTGTTAGTAGCCTTTATGTCTATGCAAAGTGGAACAGGAAATATAATGAATGTGTTGCCAACAATTGCTATTTCTATTTCTATGATGGCAGGAACACTCCTTTGGCCAACAATTAATAGACATTATACTAAAAAAATGCAAGAAAAGAAAAAAAATAAGTTGGAAAAAAAATATAATGAGTATCTTGTAAAAAAAGAACAAGAATTGTCAAGTATTTCTACAAAACAAAAACAGATTTTACTATCAAATAATATTAGTCCTAGTGAGTGTTACCAAATGATAATTAATAAAAGTAGGGCATTGTGGGGAAGAGAATTACATCAAAAAGATTTTCTTTCAATGCGCTTAGGATTAGGTAGGACAAATTTATCTATTAACTTTAGTTATCCAACCGAACATTTTAGTGTAGATGATAATAACCTTGAAGATAAAATGATGCTTATTACTGAAAAATATAAGTATATTGAAGGAACCCCAGTAGTAGAAAATTTTATTACTAAAAATATAATGGCTATTTGTGGAAAGTATGAGTATATAAAGTCTTATACAAATCTATTATTACTTCAAATGGTTGCCCTTCATAGTTATTATGATTTAAAGATAGTAATTTTAACTAACGAGGCAAATGAGGAGTATTGGGATAATATAAAAATGATGCCACATTTATTTAGTAATGATAAGGAAATAAGATTTTTTGCTAGTAACTTTGATGATGCTAAAGAGATAACTCAATACTTACAAAGAATAATGACTTCAAGAATAAGTCAAGCAGAAAAAATAAAACAAAATAGAGATCAATTATATAAGAGTTTTTCCACATACTATATGATAATAACTGATGACTATAAAATGGTCAAAAACTTTTCTTTAATTGATCAAATATTGGAAATGGATGGTAACTTAGGATTTAGCTTATTAATACTTCATCCTTCTCTTGCAAACTTACCAACTGCAACAAAAGCTTTTATTGGAATAAATGATATGCAAAATGGGGGAATATTTGAAAGTGAAATTCAAAAAGATTCACAAAGAACCTTTACTATTGAACCAGTTGATAAATTAGACTTATCATACTGTTCCTTAAAATTAATAAATATTCCACTAGAAAATAAGGATGAGGAGTATAGTCTACCAAAATCAGTAGGTTTCTTAGAAATGTATGATGTTGGAAAAATTGAGCAATTAAATCCACTTGAAAGATGGAAAATTAATAATCCAATAAATAGTTTATCAGTACCAATTGGGTTATCAATTGATGGGAATTTATTTAAATTAGATTTACATGAAAAAGAAGAAGGACCCCATGGTTTGATAGCTGGTATGACTGGTTCAGGTAAATCTGAATTTATAATTACTTATATTTTATCTATGGCTATTAATTTTCATCCAAGTGAAGTTCAATTTGTCCTAATAGATTATAAAGGAGGAGGATTAGTTGGTGCTTTTGAAAGTCAAGATAAAAAAATAGTATTACCTCATTTAGCAGGAACGATAACTAACCTAGAAACAGCTGATATTAATAGAGCATTATCATCAATTGAAAGTGAACTTAAAAGAAGACAAAAACTTTTTAACGAAGCACGTGAAAAATTAGGAGAAGGAACAATTGATATTTATAAGTATCAAAAGTATTATCGTGAAGGCATGCTAGATACAGAAGTATCACACTTATTTATAATTTCTGATGAGTTTGCGGAACTTAAAAGTCAACAACCAGAATTTATGGATCAATTAATATCGACAGCCCGTATTGGTCGTTCTTTGGGAGTACATTTAATACTAGCTACCCAAAAGCCAAGTGGAGTAGTAAATGATCAAATATGGTCTAACTCTAGATTTAAGGTATGTTTAAAGGTTCAAGATGCGAGTGATTCAAATGAAGTAATTAAAAGGGCAGATGCAGCCATGATAAAAGAAGCAGGTAGATTTTATTTGCAAGTAGGTTATGATGAATTATTTGCTCAAGGTCAAGCTGCTTGGGCAGGAGCTCCCTATGTTCCGTTAGATAAGGTTTATCATCAAAAAGATGATTCTATTGTGTTTATTGATGAAATAGGAAAGAGTATAAAAAGTATTGATGCTCCAAAAGTAAATGTTAAAGTTGAAGGTGAACAGTTACCAAATATTGTTAAATATTTATCATCACTTGCAGAAAAGAACAATATCTTTGTTAAGCAACTATGGTTACCTAAACTTGCTAGTGTAATTTATCTAGATAATTTAAAGAGTAAATATAACTTTGTAAGAAAACCATTTGATGTAGAATTAGTAATTGGTGAATATGATGATCCAGCTAATCAAAAGCAAGGATTATTATCTATTGATTTAGAAGAAAAAGGAAATGTTGTAATTTATAGTATGACTGAAAAGAATACTATTACTAATACAATTTTATATTCACTAATAACAACTTACACAACAGAAGAAGTTAATATCTATGCCTTAGACTTTGATAATGAAACATTAAAAATATATGAGAATGCTCCACAAGTTGGTGACATAATCTTTGCTAATGAAGAAGAAAAAGTAGATAAGTTGATTAAGCTTTTAATGGTAGAAATAGAAAAGAGAAAGAAATTATTTCAAGACTTTAATGGTAGTTATAGTTTCTATTGTTCTCATTCAGGAAAGACATTGCCGGCTATTGTCTTTATGATATCTGGCTATGAGAACTTTAAAGAAAGTTTTGAGGATTTTGAGCAGGATGTTGCTAAAGTAGCAAGAGATGGTGCTAAGTATGGAATATATACTATTATAACAGCTATTAGTGATAGAGCATTAAGACTTAGTATGCGATCTAATTTTTCAACTATTATTCCTCTAAAATTATCAGCACCAATTGAATATAATATGTTGCTTGGTAAAAAAGCACCATTAATAGCAGATATAAATAATCGTGGAGTTGTTTTAATAGATGATGCTCCATATGAATTTCAAACTGCTACAGTTTGTGAAAATGATAAGTTAAATGACTATGTTAAAAAGGTAATAGTAGCATTAAATGAACAAATCAAAACAAGAGCTAGTAGAGTACCAGTATTGCCAGAAAAAGTAACTATAAATGATGTTAGTCCAGCTCTTAAGGATTTAACTAGTGTTCCAGTTGGAATTGAAAAGGAAACACTTAATATTGCAACCTATAACTTCAAGAAGAATCTTATTAGTTTAATTAATTCTGAAGATATAACGGCACTTGCTAATTTAACAAAATTAATGATTAAAGAAACAACTAGTTTAGCAAATGTTGAAACAATGGTTCTTGATTTAAAAGACTTTTATGATGAAAATACCTTTACAAATGTTATTTATCATAACTCAGCAATAGACTCACTTAAATTTCTTAATGATGAAGTGTTTAGAACTGATAGAACCAATAATTTAATAGTATTTATTACTGGAATGGAAAAACTAATTAGTAGTTTAGATCCAACAATCAAGTCTAATCTAGTAACATTATTTACTAAAATAAGTGAACTTAAAAATGTTTCTATTGTATTTGTTGGACGAGTTGTTGAGATAAAACCATTTGCATATGAACCATGGTTTAAACAGTTTGTATCAAATGATGGTGGAATATATATTGGAAGAGGAATTAATAACAATACACTTTATAGTATTTCAACCTCATTTAGAATATTAAATGAACAAATACCAGCTAACTTTGGATATGTAGTTGATAATGGTATAGCAACTAGAATTAAAGTTTTAGAAGGTGAAGAATAATGGAAGATAAAGTTTTAGTAACAATAGTAGTACCATTAATTGAAAAAAAGTATGAGGTATTTCTTCCTGTTAATAAAAAAATAGGAGAAATATCTTCCTTACTTGCTAAAGGCTTAGTAGATGTATCAAATGGATATTACATTATTACAAATAAAGAAAAATTTTATAATAAAATTACTGGAAAAGAATATAATAATAATACTGTTTTAAAAAGAACTGATATTAGACATGGTACTCAATTGATTTTTATGTAAAATAATGTAAATATGGTTGATTAGAAAAAAAATGTATGTTAAAGTTAAATCATAGAAAGGTAGGAGAAAAATATGGCATACAATGATTCAGTATATTTTCAACAAGAAAAGATTCAACAAGTTGTTTCACTATTGTCTGAAACAAGAGATGGTATGATTAAAATTAAGGATGAATTAGTTCAATATAATGAAGAACAATTAAAATTATATTGGTCTACAGCAGGAAGTGCTTTAGCACAGTCAAGATTAGAAAGCTTTATAAATAGTGATGTGCAAAGTTTTATTGATTACATTACTGCAAGAATTGAAGAATTAGATTCATCAGTTAATTATGTAAATCAAATGGATGAAGCTTAGAAGGAGGAAATAATATGGATAGAAAAGAAGCATCAGTTACTGCAATATTAGAAGGCATTGATTATTTAAAAACACAATTTGATAATCATATGACTGAAGAGACAGATCAAGTAAACGAAGCCTATGATAGTTTAAAAGCTGGCGGATTAACTAGTCAAAAAATTGATGAAATTTTTAATGAGATAAAAGCAAAAATCAATGGTTTAAAACAAGAATTTGAAACAGTAGAAGCAAATATTAAAAATGATTTAACAACTTCTGCTGAAACAATTGATACAGCTGATAAGAGTATTCTTGATACTTTAAGTCAAGGAAAATAATAGGCAATACGATTTGTATTGCTTTTTTAGAATAGGAGGAATATAAATGGCAATTTCATACAATCAAGTTATAAATACAGAAAAAGAAATTATAGCCGCTCAACAAGAATTACCGGAAGCAGGTCAATTTAAGGCCTCAATCTCTTCTTTAAGAGATACACTTTTAATTTTAAAAGATGTATGGAATACAGAAGGAGGAGCTAATCAAATTGGAAAACTTAATAGTTGTATTGAAGAACTAGAAAATTACTCTTCTTATATTGAAGAACAATTACAGGCATTAAAAAGTGCTAAAGTAACTTATACTACTTATCATCATAAAGAATTGATTAACACTGAACCTATAAATAATAAAGTGATTTAATCATATGTAGGGAGAAAAATAAAATGGCAAATGTTAGTGTAAGTGGAATAGAAGGAACAGTAAACGAGGTTAAAGGTGTTAATGATACTTTGAAAGCAGCTGCAACTCAAACTAGTGCTTCTGGTGATAGAATAAGTAAATTAGCTACTGAGTTTGCAAGTTATAATGGGAAAATAGTAGCAGAAAAGTCACCTAGACAAACTAGTTACAGTGATTCAAATTATAGATATCATTATAGAGAATATGATACATGGGTTACTACCACAGGAGGACTTTCTGCTAAGGCAAGTTATTTAGCCGATAAAGCTGAAGAAATAAACAGTATTGTGGATAAAATAAGCAAGGAAGTAGCAGATACTCAAACTATTGCAACAGCAATCCAAGGGTATATTGATACAATTCAAGGAATATTAGAAAATGATAGTATTGCTGCTAGTATAAGTTCAACAGCTATATCTTCAGCATTTTTGGCTTTAGGTAGAGACGGTGTAGCTAAAGCTAATTTAGCAACAAATGGTTCAGATATTAATAGTAGAAACTTTCTTGACTATGATGGTATAAAAGATGATGAAAAGTTAAATGGAGGATTATTATCTTTTGAAAAACAAGACGATGGAAGCTATTTAGTTAAGAAAGATGGAGAGTCTACAGGTTATTATACAACAGGTTTAGCAGCTGGACTTTATATGAAAACTTTAACGACTGCTGTTGGAAAAGAATATAGTAATAAGTCTAGTAATCTTAAGAAAGAGGTAAAATCAGGACTGGATGACATCAAAGATGATGAAAGTTCTAATAAAAAAGTCACTTTACCCAAAGATAATTCAACCAGCAAGAAAGCAGAAACTAATGATGAACATAGTTATAGAGAAACCGATGCAATTCAGATTGATTATCCGAATACTACAAAAAATTTAACAACAGAGTATAAAGCAAGAATGCAAGATGATTTATTTTCCCAAGCACTTATTGGAAAGCAAGATTATGTTGTTCCGGAAGGAAAAAATTTATATGTCAAAGATAAACTAATAGCTAAATCTGGAGATGTATTAAAATATAATAATAGCTCTAACAACTATTCTATTTTAAGTAGTAAGGGAACTAAACAAAACTTAACTAATTATTCATCAAATTTTCTATCTAATGGAGTATTCAAAAGCACTTTATTAAAAAATAAAAAATAGAAAATAAGTTACTTAAACAAAATAAAGGAGGAGAAAAAATGGCAAATGTTAGTGTAAGTGGAATAGAAGGAACAGCAAGCGAAATTCAAGGTGTTAATGATACTTTGAAAGCAGCTGCAACTCAAACTAGTACTTCTGGTGATAGAATAAGTAAATTAGCTACTGAGTTTGCAAGTTATAATGGGGAAATAGTAGCAGAAAAGTCACCAAGACAAACTAGTTACAGTGATTCAAATTATAGATATCATTATAGAGAATATGATACATGGGTTATTACTACAGGAGGACTTTCTGCTAAGGCAAGTTATTTAGCCAATAAAGCTGAAGAAATAAACAGTATTGTGGATAAAATAAGTAAGGAAGTAGCAGATACTCAAACTATTGCAACAGCAATCCAAGGATATATTGATACAATCCAAGGAATATTAGAAAATGATAGTATTGCTGCTAGTATAAGTTCAACAGCTATATCTTCAGCATTTTTGGCTTTAGGTAGAGACGGTGTAGCTAAAGCTAATTTAGCAACAAATGGTTCAGATATTAATAGTAGAAACTTTCTTGACTATGATAGCATAAAAGATGATGAAAAATTAAATGGAGGATTATTATCTTTTGAAAAACAAGATGATGGAAGCTATTTAATTAAGAAAGATGGAGAGTCTACAGGTTATTATACAACAGGTTTAGCAGCTGGACTTTATATGAAGACTTTAACAACTACTGTTGGAAAAGAATATAAAGCATCTCTTAGCAGTGCTACAAGTAAACTTTCTGATAGCGTAGAAAATTTAAATAGTGACAAAATAGATTTAAAAGAAGAAGAAATTCGTATTCATAAAGCTAATGAATCTGCTAATAAAAATGCAGGTACCAGTTCTAGTAAAGGAAATTTAAATAGTGACAAAATAGATTTAAAAGAGGAAGAGATTCGTATTCACAAAGCTAATGAATCAGCTGATAAAAATGGTGGTAGCGTCAATGAAAATATAACCGGTTCTAGTAAAGAAAATTTAAATAGTGATATGAATTACATGAATAAACTAGAAAACAAAGAACAATATACCTATGATAGTGAAAGTGTATTAAATAATCAAACAGTTAAATTGTATAAAGGAAAAAGTGGAGGCTATAAATTTGTTGAACCAACAAGTACAGGAGGTTCAAGAGTAACCTACTATGACAAGAATAATAAATACATATATAGTGCAATTCTTAATGAAAATGGTGATTTTTTAATGGCTAGTGGTGACTAGAAAGATGAGAAATTTTCTCATCTTTTTTCATATAATTAACTATGAATAATAATTTATTGATTGAAATTGCTATTATTGTTAATAGAAAATTATATCAAGATGAAAAAATATCTTATAAATTATATCAAGAAGTAGAAAAAGATTTACTTAAAAGTAGGTGAATTTTATAGAACTATTTACTATTAGAAGTGAACTTCAAAATGGTATTGATCTTGCTAATATACCATTAAGAGTAGTAATCTATGCTAGAGTATCAACTGATCATTTAGAACAAAAAAACTCTTTAAATAATCAATTAGAATACTTTAAAGATTATATTGAAAAAAACCATAACTGGATTTATATAACATCATATATAGATGAAGGTATAACAGGTACTAATGATTTAAAAAGAGAACAGTTTATGAAGATGATAAGTGATTCAAAGAGTGATAAATTTGATTTAATAATTACTAAAGAGATATCAAGATTTTCAAGAAATACCTTAGATAGTATTAAATATACAAGAGAATTACTAAATAATGGAGTAGCTGTTTTTTTTGTGAATGATAATATTAATACTGTTTTACCTGATTCAGAATTAAGATTAACTATAATGGCATCTCTTGCTCAAGATGAAGTAAGACGTTTATCAGAGAGAGTAAGATTTGGTATGAATAGAGCCATAGAAAAGAAAGTGATTCTTGGAAATAATTTATTATATGGATATAAAAAAGATAAAGAAAGTAAAAAACTAGTTATAGTAGAAGAGGAAGCTAGAGTAGTAGAAAGGATTTATAGAAAGTATGCTATAGATAAATTATCTATTTCTAAAATAGTAAAAGAACTAAATAGTAAGAATATAAAAACTAGTATGGGAAATAAATTTTCTATATCAACAGTCTCTAGAATGATTGCAAATCCTAAATATAAAGGCTATTACTGTGGAAGAAAAACAAGAGTAGTTGATTATATGACTAAGAAAGTAAAGTATCTAACAGCAGATGAATGGTATCTTTGTAAAGATATAGATTCTATCCCTCCAATAGTAACAGAACAACTTTGGTTACTTGCTAATAATAGACTATCTAAAAGAAAAAAACAGTATAAGAAGACCACTAATAATAAAGAGTTATATCTATATAGTAATAAAATATATTGCTCTAATGATAAAAACTTATTTTATCGAAGATATTTTAAAAAAGATAAAAGTGATGCTACTTGGGTATGTTCTAACTACTTAAAAAATGGTAAAAGAGTATGTGATTCAGCTAATATTAGAGAAAGTGAACTAGACTACATATTTGATAAAATAGTAGAAAAATTAAATGTTACTAAAAAAAGTATTATTGATGTATTAATAAATTACTATAAAAAAAATAATAAAGAAAAAGATAATAATCTAGAGATAGAAAAGATAACTACTAAGAAGAATAAACTATTAGATTTATACTTAGATAAATTAATATCTAAAGAAGAGTATATAGTAAGAATAAGTGATTATAATGAAATGATAAAAACTATAGAAGATAATAACAAAGAGTGTAACAATTTAGATGATATTATAAATTTACTAAATAATAGTATTACAACTACTGAAGTACGAAAAATTGTTGTTCCAATTATTCTAAATAAGATATTAATTACAAAAAGAAAAGATATTGTTTTGTTACATATATATCTTTTTATTAAAAATAATGATTTTGTAAATAAAGTAGAATTTGAAAGAGAAAAAAATACTATTACATATTTAATTAAATATTATTATACAACTTGAGTAAAGGATAAATTAACCTTTAATTTGGCACTGTTACCATCGATTGAGGCTTTAGTATCAGCTTTGTTATCCATCGTTTCAGTATCATCATCAATCCATTTAAAATATACCCGCATAACAATATTTTTCTTAGTAGCTGTATAGTTGACCGTATTAGAAATGGTACTAACTCCTTCTACAGGAACTTGTTCTCCACCATCAATACTATAACTAGTTACCTTTAAATCAGAAACAGCCGAGTCATCAGAAGTAGAAACAGAAATATCATACTTAAAAGAAACTTCAGTTTTTGAAGCATCAATATTTAAATCAAAATATCCTTCACTAGAAGGAGCGATAACACCACTTGCAATGTTTTGATTAGCAACATAAACAGGGGTTATTAAAGAAGACATAGTACTACCTTCAGATATATCTTTATCATTAACAACTATTTTCCAATTAGCAATAGTAAAATCAGTGTTACCTTCTTTAGATTCTAGATACTTAGCATAAGTATCCTTTAATTGACTAATACAAATGAATAAAGCTAAAAAAGCAATAAATAATTTAAATTTCTTATCTTTAAACATCTATATCCCATCCTTTATTAAATTATATCATCTGCAAGAAGATAATTAAAAATGTTTAAAACACTTTAAGAGAGGAAAGTGTAAATAAATGTAAAAAAATAATCGACAGATTTAGACATCACTTTTTAAAAAATATAACTTGTGTTATTATATATATAATAAAGAAGGTGATAAAGATGGGACTAATTATTTTCTTTTTAGTAATATTTTGTCTAGGTCTAATACTTATTACATACTCCTATGATATAAATGAATTAGTATTACTGTTTAATAAGAATAAACCAACTAAAAAAGTTAAAGGAAAAATAATTAACGAAAAGAAATTAGAAGAAATAAATACTAGTAATAATCCATCTTTAAAACCAGAAAGAATAGATGATACACTAAATCTAGATGACCTATTTAAAACAATATCTTTTGAAGCAATTAAAGATAGTAAAGAATTCAATTTTGACTTAAGGGGGAGAAATAAAAAATAATTCTCTTTTCTTTTGTATTACTTTGAGTATGATTTACAAAATATGTCTAATTATGTTAGAATTATACTAAGATAAGGGTTGTGGTAGAAATGGCTATAAGTACAGTTAAAGTTACAGCAGAAAAATTAGAAAAGAAAAAGAAAAGATTAAAATATACTAAGTATGCAGTATCAATTTTATTTATTTTATTACTCTCTTTATTCTTTGTATTATTAGTTATTTATAAAGGAGGTAATTTTACAGTTACCTTAGACCCTAACTTTGCTTTAAAAAATAGTATAACTCTTTATGAAACATTAGATGAGAAGACACCTAGAAATAAATTATATGCAACAGAAATACCATTTATGGATAATATAACAGAAAGTTGGTTACCACAAGATATTGATACTTCTAAAGAAGGAACACATAATGGTGATAATTATATCGCTTATACCTTTTATATAGCCAATGAAGGGAAAGAAATAACAAATTATTGGTATCAAATAAACATTTTAGATGTTATAAAGAATGTAGATGATGCTGTTAGAATAAAAGTATATGAAAATGGTATTCCAACACTATATGCCAAAGCAAGCAGTGAAACGGGAAAAGCAGAACCAAATACTGTTCCTTTTAAATCTAAAAATGTGGCAGTTTTAAAAGAGAGAAAAGAAATGAAACCAGGAGATATAGATCGTTATACAGTTGTAATCTATTTAGAAGGGGAAGATCCTGAATGTGTAGATGCTATTATTGGCGGAGAAATAAAACTTAATATGGAGTTTAGAGAGGAGCATCAAGATAATGGAAAATAAAAAGAAAAGAAGAAGATTATTTTTCTTTCCCTTATGTTTTAGTTTCATCTTACTTATAACTACTACTTATGCTTGGTTCTCTGCTAATAGAGTAGTTAGTATTAACTCTTTAGATGTACATATTCAAGCAGATGGGGGAATTGAAGTAAGTACTGATGCAGTTAACTGGAAACAAGTTATAACAGTAGATGATATAAAAAATGCTAATAAAAGCTATCCTAGTAGTGTAAACCAAATCCCTTATAGAATTTATCCTGTATCAACTGGTGGGGATATTACTAATGGATTTTTAAATATGTATAAAGGAGAAGCTACAAATACATCATCTACTGACTTTATCTTAGTAGCTAATAAATCAGAAGAAACAGAAAGCTTTGGCGAAGAAAGTAATGGAACTTTTATTGCCTTTGACTTGTTCTTTAAAATACAAGCTCCAAAAGAATTATATTTATCTAGTTCCTCTAAAGTTTCCTATATAGGAGATAAAGAATCAGGAATAGAAAATGCAACTAGAGTAGCTATTCTTAATGAAGGAGAAGCAAGCGATGCTACTAGTGCTAAGAACTTAAAAAATGCTAAGGAAGCAGTTATCTGGGAACCAAATTATGATACACATACTGAATATGGAGTTAGTAATGCTTTAAAAACTTATGGAATTACTACTAGTCAAACAGGTGGGAGTTTAATCCCTTATGATGGTGTAACTAGTGATATAACTAGTAATGATAATGTTTTAATTCAAAATGCTAATAGTAATAATTATCCTAACTTGTTTAAAAGAATAAATGTAGCTACTAGTACTCCTAAGAATAATATGACTAATAATAAACTATTAACATTGAATCCAGCTATTACTAAATTACGTATTTACATGTGGGTAGAAGGACAAGATGTAGATTGTGAAAACAATGCATCATATGGAGATATAAGTTTTAATTTAGAGTTTACAACTAATCCATCATAGAAGGAGGGGATAATATGGTAAAGAAAATACTTAAGAACAAAGAACTATCTTTGCTTATTCTTTTTGCTACCATAATTCCTATCACCTCTATTGCTCTTACTTATGGAGCTTTTAAAACATCAAGAAAAGTAGAAACATTATCAAAAGGTATTATTGGTGATACTGTCTATATAGATGATAGTGATAGTGACTATTATTATTATACAGGTCAAAATTATACATCTAATAATGGAACTATTCCAACAGCGATTGATAAAAACATTTATAATGATAGTAATCTTGTTAGAACAACAATTACTTATAATGGTAGTAACAAAGATGGAACAAAAACAGGATATGTATCACTAGATGAATTACAAAGTAAATATATCTATTATAAATATTATCCAGTAGTTGATAACTATATAGAAATACCTCTAATAGATAATCCTTTTTCTTATAGACCAGATGATTTAGTTTTTAATGGATGGATAAGTGATTATAAAGGAGCAGTTATTAGTTATGATGATGAGACTTATCAAAGAACTATTAAAGTACCAGTTACTAGTAATCAAATAGAAATTAATCTTTATGTTAATTGGACAGAAGGAAAAGTAGTTAATGTTAATAATAGTAACTCTATCAATAATGCTATGTCTAGTATAAATGCTAAAACTATGAACAAAGTAGAAACAGTTGTTAATATTTATGAGTATCCTAATATTGTTGGGTACTATAAACAATTAGATTTAGTAACAACTACCGTAGTTAGTAATTGGGGTAGTGATAAAACAACTACAAAAGGTACTTGTACTAATTGCTATACATCACAAGGAAGATATTATCAAAACTATAGCTGTCCTGCTCCTAATCTTGGTTGGTGGGCTAATGATGGCACGTATACTAATAATTGTACAATGTATGAAAAACAAGATGCAAATAGTTCTTTTGATCTTAATGCTAAATACTTTACTTATCGAAATGGAAGTATGCAAAACGCTAATTTACAAGCAACTATAGTTGGAACTAAGGAAAATGATAATTATAAAGAAACTACTAATATGTCAGGTTATTATCGAAAAAAGGATATTAACTATGGGGAGAGTCTAACTGGTTATTATAACGAACAAGGAGTAAGACAAAGTGGTACTTGTAGAACAGGAACTGTTTGTTCAGTATATGAATTAATTCAGTACTATAAAGAAAATGGGAATGAGGAGTTATTTAATAAAGATGAAACTTACTATTACTTAACTACAAGAGATACTAATATTTTAGTAATGACAGGTAATTATAGTGATTCTTGGAGTAGTGATAGTACTAAACCATTTACACTAACTGGTATTAATAATGGAAAAGATTATAATCCTACCTGGACAGTATCAAGTACTAGTGTTATAGCTTATAGTGATATTAGAATAGAAAATCTAACAATTGTAACTAGGAATGGTTACAGTAATAGTACTCCAACTTATAGTAATAATACGCAAGGAGCATTCTATGGGAACTATCATAATGTTAAGATAGGAAGAAATATTAAAAAAAGTGGTAATTATGTAAACTTTCTTTATATCTTTGGCGCAATGAATCCTAGAAGTAGTTGGGATAATAGTACAGTAGGTAGTGCTAGTAGTCCAAAAAAATATCATTTAATAGTAGAAAGTGGTAGTTATAATGCTACTAGTTCAACATATGGTGGTAACACAGGAACGGGTGGTACTGTTTTATATACAGAAATGACTACTACTTATGGTAATGATTATGATAGAGCTAAAGAAGATAATTCAAAACTTACTGTTTATTTCTGTGCAGCCGGAAGTTGGGGAGGAGTAATTCATTCTTCAAATGATGATTTAGTACCAGCTTTAAATACAATAGTAAAGAGTGGTTCATTTGGAACTAGTAAATATGATATATCAACAGGAATTTATATAGGAGCTCGTTATGGAGGAACACATTATGCTCCAAGAAGTGGAAAAATAGAAGGAGGATATATCTATAATTTAATAGGAGGACCAATAACTAGTAGTAATAGAGGCAGTAAGAATGATACCTTTATTTATATGACTGGTGGAGAGGTTGACTTTTTAACTGGAGGAGCAGGAACCTCAACTACTTATGGAAATAGAATAATTCAAGTAACAGGTGGAGTAGTTAATTATAGTGTCTTTGGTGGAAGTAATGGCTATAATGGAAGTAGTGAAGATGGAACCTTAACCGGTAGTAGTTATGTTTATATAGGTGGTAATGCTACTATTGGAAATGATACATATATAGCTAATAATAGAACCTTATTTGGAGCAGAATCTGGATCAGTTTTTGGAGCAGGTAATGGTAATACTAGTTATGCTACTATTGGTTCTGTTAATAATTCCACTGTTATAGTTAATGATAATGCTATTATTAAGAAAAGTGTCTATGGTAGTGGTAATTATGGAACAGTAGGTTACAGTTCTTCAAGTAATGGAAATGTTTTAATTAAAATAAATGGTGGTACAATAGGTAATGTTTTTGGTTCTGGTAATAATAGTGGATCAGGTAGAGAATGGAATGTAAATATTGATACTTCTATTGAAATGACAAATGGTACTATAACTGGTGGTATCTATGGTGGAAGTAATCAAAAAGGAAGTCTTTACGGAAGTGTAACTTTAAACATCTTAGGAGGAGAAGTTAATGAAGTATATGGTGGTGGACTTGGTAGTGAGACTTATGTTACTAATAATGTCTTAGTAAATCTAGGAGATGAAACTAATACTTTAAACTTAGTAGGAAAAGCTTATGGAGGAAGTGCCTTTGGTACAGTAAATAGTAAACAAAAGACTAATAATGCTAGTAACTATAAAACAGAAGTAAATGTTAATGGGGGAAATATAAACAATGTCTTTGGTGGAGGAAAAGGTGATAGTAATAATACCCCTTATGTAGCAGGTAATGTCACCTTAACTATTAATAATGGAACAGTTACTAATGCCTTTGGAGGAAATGATGCTAAAGGTAAACCAAATGGTGAAGTTAAAGTCTATTTAAATGGAGGAGTAATAACTAAAGCCTTTGGTGGAGGAAATAAGACAGCTGTTGATAATACTTATGTTTATCAAATAGGGTCTAAGAGTGAAACTATTTATGGTGGTAGTAATGAACAAGGAGAAGTTTCTACAGCAAATATTGAAGTAACAGGAGGAGAAGCTACAACTATTTATGGTGGTAACAATATAGGTGGAAAAACTAAAACAACTAATATTACTGTATCAGCAGGAAAAGTTGGTACTATCTATGGTGGAGGTGCCCTAACTGATACTACCACCACTAATGTAACTGTATCTAATGGTGAAATTGATACTATTTATGGTGGTGGTGAACAAGCAAGTATTGAAGATAAAACTTTAATAACCATAGACTCTGGTACTATTAATAATATTTACGGTGGAAGTAATATTAATGGTAGTGTCTTAAAATCTTATATAGATATTAATGGTGGTGTAGTTGGTGAAGTTTATGGTGGTAACAATCAAGGAGGATTAACTACTACTACCAATGTAAATTTAAATTCTGGTACTATTACAACTACTTATGGAGGCGGTAATAAGACAGAAACCACTACATCTAATGTTAAACTTAATGGTTCTACAGCATCAAATATCTTTGGTGGAGGAAATAATGCCGGAGTAACTACTACTAATGTTAATTTAATTACCGGAAGTGCTACTAATATCTATGGTGGAAGTAACCAAAAAGGAAGTGTTGATACTAGTAAAATAATATCAACTTCACCAGTTAACTTAACTGTTCAAAATATCTATGGAGGTAACAATCAAGGAGGTAATACCAAAACAACTAATATAAACTTAACAGGAGGAGTATATCAAAACCTATTTGGTGGTGGTAATATGGCTCAAACTGATAATACAAATGTTACTGTTAATGGTATTACAATGACTGGTAAATTCTATGGAGGAGGTAATCAAGCTGATGTAAATTATAGTACTAAAGTAGATTTTATTTCCTCATCAATAGAAGAAGACTTATTTGGAGGTGGTAATCTTGGAAGAGTTGAAGGTAACACCGAAGTATATATATCAGCATCAACTATTAAAGGAAGTGCTTATGCTGGAGGAAATGGAACTACTGCCGTAGTAAGTGGTAATACTACATTATCAATAGATAATTCTTCCTTAATTAATAAACATGTTTTTGGAGGAGGAAATGCTGCTAATACCGGAGAGAAAGATAATACTAGATCAATAAGTACTCTAAATATAGCTGGAGCAACCATTAATGGAAACGTCTATGGGGGAGCAAATACTGCTATTCTTTATGGTAAAACCATTGTAAATATTGGTTATAATCAGACAAACTTTAATCAAACTGATATAACAATCGGAGGAACAGTCTTTGGTGGAGGAGAAGCCAATGCTAGTGGTAACCCTAACTATGATTATTCATTTATCAGTGTTACCGAAGGAATTACTATTAATATAGATGCCAATAACTATAAAAACTTTAATATTTATGGATCTATCTTTGGTAGTGGTAATGCTTCTAGTACTAAAGGTTACAGCTATATAAATATTAGTAACTATGGAACATTTAATAACTATAAAGAAAATATCTCTATCCAAAGAACTGATAAAGTAACTATTAAAAACTCAAGTATTCACTTATCAGGAACTACCGATCGTACTAATGAGTATTCTACTACTAAGTTTAGTATTAGTCGTGTTAAAGAATTAAAACTAGCAAATGATTCAACCCTATTCTTAGATAATGGAACAAACTTATTAGAAAAATTTACAAGTCTTAAAATAACTGGTAGTCAAGAAGAAGTGGCAACTGTAAGTATTAATGATAAAAAAGTAACTAGAAACGTAAATAATAGAGTCTATATGCTAGAAAATAAAAACCTAAACATTGCTACTAATGAAGCAGTAACTAGCTATGGTACGGTAAGTGGAATGACTTTCTTTGGAATGTATCAATTAGATCGTAATAATAAAGTAAGTACCGCTTTTTATAATAATAAATATAATAGTGGTGATACCGTAGCATCAGGTGAATTTTATTCATTTACTGCTGGTAGTTATGTCTTAGGTTCGCATAATACTAATCATGATATAACTAAAGATGGTTTTTATACTAACTATGAAGATAAAGAAAAAGAAGGTACTATTGAAGTAAAATATATAGAACCAACTCCAAGTGATGCTAGTTATTATATGTGGGTAATAGGAGAGAAAGTAACTACTTATGAATTTAGTTTAACTGCCTCAAAGTATTCAACTTTAGGTACTTATGAACTACCATTAGTCGCATCTAATGGAGCTAATACTATTTTTGAAATAATAGGTTTCAATTATCAAAATCTAGAAGAAGGTTTTAATCTAGTAGATCCTAGTAAAGTAGAAAGAGTAAATAAAAATGGAACAGCTGATGATAAAATGGCTCTATCGATGGAGGCATCTAATACTGGTTTTGTTACTAAAGGAACAACTAGTTTTCAAACTAATGCTACAACACCTATCGTTGGAACTAAAGATTATGAAACAGAAAACTCCTCAATCGTTCCTTCCTTAATCTTTTATCTATATCACTCTAAAAATATTACTAAGAAAAGAGAAATGGGAACAGTTATAATATCTTTACTGGCTATTAAACCAATAGATGATTTAAATAATGAAGTAACACGTATTAATATAAATGTTACTCTAAACTCAGCTTTATATAGTGATAACGATTATGAAGGAGCTATGACAGCTGGTGAAGAATATAGTCTCTTTGCTTCCACTGCTACTAATATAACAACTAAATCAACCCTTAGTGCATACTATTCACTTTATATGAAATCTAATAAAAACTACTATCAAGATGGTTATCATCATGCTTTAGTATCGAACTATGTCCTACCAGTTAATACTAAATTAACAATGATAGACTTAGCAACTAATACCTATTACTACTATGTAGTAACTACTAGAGATTTAGCTAAGAAGGAAGAGGAGTATAATAGATATGGAGAATGTTCTTATGAATTAAGTGATTTTGTTAAGATGGGTTCAACTAGTAAGGATAATAACTTTGATGAAACCAAAAGTAGTACTAATTATTATAAAAGTGATTTAAAAGTGGTAGATGAAGAATTTATCTTTAATGTTGATTTTGAAGATACTGATATAACAACAGATCAAACCAATAAAACTCTTTTAATGGAACTAAGAGATAAAAATAATCAAACTTTAATTAGTGTCTTAGGAATACAACATTCATCCCTAACTTATAATCTATATAATAAACAAAAAGCTACTATAGATTTATCAGGAGAATTAAGTGCGAATAATATCTACTTAAAAGATAAAGTTAATTTAAGTTTAACAGCAAACTTTACGCAACCAATTGTAAATTCATTACCAGTAACAGATACTACTTATTTCAATAAGAAGATGGGAGTAAAAATTACTATCTATGATAGTGAACATAAGAAATTAAATAACAGTAGTTTATTTGGACTATCCTATCAGTATAATGGAAAAACATATTATCCAAGAATGGATGGAAGTGTTAGAATTCCTCTAAAAGATAAAGTAGCAAATATCTTTAGTAAAATCAAAATAGATACTTCAAACCTAAATCTATCAAGTGGTGATTACACCTTAAAAGTAGAATCATTCGGTTCTTATGATGGTATTTACTATGGACCAGAATCATCTAGTAGTATAGAATTACCATTTAAAATAGTAGATAGTGTTTATGGTTTAAATGTTAAACTAGATGATAATCAAGTAATAATAGATAAAGCTACTGGACTAACTTCAAAAGATGATAATTCACTAGACTTTACTACTAATTATTCTTCTAATTTAGCAAACCCTAATATTAGAGTAACTTTATATCGAAGAACCTATAATGATGTTTATGATACAACTTATGAGAAAGTAGACCTTGCCAAACTAGTAACAAATAAGTTAGACTTAATAAAAGAGCAAGAATATATGTTTATAGATGATCCAAATACTGTAGCTACTAAAACACTATATTTAAGAACAAGTCTTAGAAGTGGTACTTATCGATTTGAATTTTCTTTATATGATAATGATAACTATATTGGTAATTCTTATACATATATAATAGTTAAATAGGAGGGTATTATATGGATACAATTGATACAAAAGAATTAATAGAATCTATTAAAGAAATAGAATTATACTTAAAGAAACTAGAAAAATTAGAAAGTGAAAATAAGTGATATTATGAAAGATGAATTACAAAAAGAAATAAGCTTAGATGAAGAAGTCTTAGAGAGTATGCCACTAACTAATGAAAGAAATAAAGCTAAGTATCTAAAAGCTGTTAATGGTTTACAAGATAAATATCAATTAAAACTAGATACACTTTTAAAAGAATTAACTAAGAGATTAGAACCCTATAAAAAGTTAGTACCTAATAATTATACCTATTTAGATGATAACTTAGAAGAATATACTAAAGCTTTAGGATATACAACTGATTTAATAACTCCTTATGAAAAGTTAGGACTAGATAAAATAGTTTATAATCTAGCTACTTATCAGGAGATAGATGATAGTTTTACTTATTTAAATATAAATATTCTTAAAGCTTTAGATATCTTTAATCTAATAGGAGTTAATCTAACAGAAAAAGATTTTAGTTATACAACTTATACTAAAGAATATATTAAGAATCTTTTAATCTATCAAAGTGATTTATCTAATCAAAAATTAAAGAATAGTTTTAATAATATCTACTGGCAATGTCCTAATCTAATTATGCAAATAGAATTAAATATAAGATATCTTTATCTAAAGTATCAAAAGAGATTTGAAAGATATATTAAATTATATACAAGTAAGATTAGTAGTGAAAAAGAACTTATTAAAGACTATACTATTATTCGTAATAAAATAGATAGTTCCCTAAAAGATGATAAGAATAATCTAATTTATAGTTTCTATCAAGATAAGTTAAATATTGATGATTATATACCTAGTAAGATAGATAGTATAATTAGTAAGATTTATACTGATAGCAGTATGATTAATCTATATGATGTTAATACTAAACTAACTAATTCTTTAATTGAATATAAAAACTATTTAAAGTATATTAATTTAACTAATAAGATAAAAACTCTTTATAAAGAAGAGATAGAAAAAGACTTTCTAAATAAAAGACTAAAGCAAATAGCAAAGCTAGAGGCTAAGTTATTTAAACTAACTAAGAAGTCTAGTAAAAGACTATCTTTTGCTAAAGTAGATAAGTATACTCCGGAAATAGATGCAACTATTAAAGAAATTAGTGATATTTATAAAGAGATAGATGATAATATCTTAAAGGTAAAGATAAAAGAACAGTTAAAACCAAATTCAACTCTTTTTAAAGCTTTATTGTTAGTAGGAAGAAATTATTCTATAGCAGCTAGATTCTTTATGGAGGAAGATAGTGAACTAACTACTATTCAGTTAGATAAAGAAATAGATGAGTTAATATATTTTACACTTAATCCTAGTAATACTATAATAACTAATTTAACTATTACAGATGATAATGATATTAAAGAAATAATAATATCTAATTATAGATTATTTAATGTTAATCTAGATAGTAGTACTCTAGAGTCTGATATAGATAATTTAATAAATGATTTAGAAAAGATAAATATATATTATATATTGAATAAGTTTAATATAGATATATTAAACTTACAGAGTATAAAAGAGGGTAAAAAACTATTAGAAAAATATAATACTCAAAAAGATATTGAATAACCATCACTTCCATGATAGAATTTAATTAAAGATAAGGAAGAGGTGATTAACTATGTATATGTCAACCAAAATGTCAAGTTTACATATAGTTAACAGGGGCATGTTATATAACTTAATTACTTCTTTTTATCATGCATTAATAACAAGGTAGTAATATGTATCTTGTTTTTTAGTGTAAATAAAAAAGAAGGAGTGAGGATGAAAAAATGAATAACAAGAAACAATTAATTCTATCAATTGGACTAACTCTAGTATTAGTTCTAATGATAGTAGGAATCAGTTATGCTGCGTTTCAGTTCAATGGACCTGGTAGTAAATTAAATACCATAACAACTGGTGCTATAACGATGGAGTATACTGAGTCAGATAACATTATTAATATGACAGGGGCTTTACCAACAACTGATGCCACTGGAAAGGTAAGATTAACAGAAGGAGAGTATCTAGACTTCACAGTTAAATCAGCAATTACTGGTACTACTAATATCAACTGGGAAATAGCAGCAGAAGATATAACAACAGCATCTAAGAAGATAGATGGAAAGTATATTAAACTTTATCTAACTAAATTAGATGATAGTAATAATGAATCACAAGTAATGGCACCTAAAGTATTTACAGTAAAGACAAGTGAAAATACAAAGACAGGAAGACCATCTGGAATGATGAGTCTAGCAACAGATACGATGAGTTCGAGTGAAACAAACAAATATCGTCTTAGAATGTATGTAGATGAGTCATATAATCCGCAAGGAGATGGAGGAGATTTATCATTCAGTGTTAAAGTAAATGTCTATGGAAAAGTAAAAGAAGAACCAAAAGGTAGTAAGTTGAAAGCTTATATGACACAGGCTGATAGCCCAATGCCTAAAACTGATTTTCATACTGATGCATATAAGAAAAAGACTACATCAATAGTAACTAAGGCTAATAATGAAGTACCAACTACTGCTATAGAGAGTTGGGATTTATCAGAGTCAGGAGATGGCTCAGTAATGGCTTATGTTGAAGATGATGGAACAGGAAATGGTACTTATAAAATAACAATAGGTGGAAAAGAAGGAATCATTGCAAATGAAAATATGGTAAACTACTTTAGTAACTTTGATGCTATAACTTCTATTGACTTGTCAGCTTTAGATACATCAAAAACAACAAATATGAGTGCTATGTTCGATGAATGTAACAGCTTAACAAGTTTAGACGTAAGTAACTTTGATACTTCAAAAGTAACATATATGGGTGGTATGTTTTTTAATTGTGAAAGCTTGACAAATTTAGAAATAAGTAACTTTGATACTTCAAAAGTAATAAGTATGAGTAATATGTTTTATGGTTGTGGAAGTTTAACAAATCTAAATTTAACAAGTTTTGACACCTCGAATGTGATAGCTATGAGTGCTATGTTTGCAAATGACAAGAACTTAACGAGTTTAAATTTAAGTGATTTTGATACCTCAGAAGTAACAAATATGAGTGGTATGTTTATTTCTTGTAATAACTTAAGAAATTTGGATGTAAGTCATTTTAATACTTCAAAGGTAACGGATATTAGTTATATGTTTTCTTCTTGTTCTAATTTAACAAGTTTAAATTTAAGTAACTTTGATACTTCAAGTGTAACTGACATGTCTTATATATTTCAATATTGCGATAAGTTAACTAATTTAGATTTAACAAGTTTTGACACTTCAAAAGTAACAAATTTTAAGAATATGTTTTACATATGTTCAAATTTAACAAAAATAACTGTTTCTAATAAATGGGTGGTTAGTTCTTCTTCAGATAGAACTTATATGTTTACTGGTTGTGGAACAGACCATGTAACTACTATTTAAAGCAAGTTAGTTATCATAAAGTGAAATATTTTATGATAACTTTTTTTGTCAAAAAATAGATATAGTATACTGAATTTAGTAGTTATAATAGTTTGTTTTGAATTTGTTGTTACCTTTTTTATTTTGAATTTTATTGAATAACTGATTAAATTTTGATAGAATTTAAGTATAGATAAGAGAGGATAGATTTTACTGTTTAAACTAGGTGAGGTATTAAGTAATGATTCTATTTTCTTTTATTATACACTAATATAAAGTTGGTAATTTTTAGTGTAAATTAAAAAAAAGATGGGTAGGAAAGACAATGAATAGTAAGAAACAATTAATTCTATCAATAGGGTTAGTCTTAGTACTAGTTCTAATGATAGTAGGAATCAGTTATGCAGCTTTTCAGTTTACAGGACTAGGTAGTAAGGAAAACTCAATTACAACAGGTGCAATTACTATGAAATATACAGAATCTACTAATGTTATTAATATGACAGGAGCTTTACCAACTACGGATGCCACTGGAAAAGTAAGATTAACTGAAGGAGAATACTTTGATTTTACCTTAGAGGGTACAATTCAAGGTACAGAAAATATCAACTGGGAAATAGCAGCCGAAGATGTAACAACAGGTGATAAAAAGATAGACGGTAAATATATCAAACTATATTTAACTAGTCTAGATGATACTGGTAATGAAACAGAAGTAATGGAACCAACTGTATATACAACTGAATCATCAGAAAATACCTATACAGGAAGACCAACTGGAATGATGAGTCTAGCAAAAGGTTCAACATCTACAAGTTTTTCTACAAAGTATCGTCTTAGAATGTATGTGGATGAGTCATATAATCCGCAAGGAGATGGAGGAGATTTAGCATTTAGTGTAAAGATAAATGCTTATGGTAAGACAGGTGATGTAATGGCATTTACAGTGGCACAAACATTACAAGATAATGGTTTAGGACAAAATGGTGCTTTTGATACAACAGATCCTGAACAAACATTTATTACAGGAACTGATCCTAACAACTATATCTGGTATAGTGGAAAGTTATGGAGAGCAGTATCAATTGATCCATCTGATAATTCTGTAAAATTAGTAACTCAGTGGAACATATCAGCTCTTTCATATAATGCTGTTAATAATCCTATTTTTCATGGTGGCCATATGGAACAGTGGCTAAATGATACAAGTGTAGATGGTTTTTTAGGAAACCTAAGAGAACCAGAAAAATTTATAAAAACTGATAGTGTTTGGAATGCAACTATGACCACAGAGACTACTAAACCAGAGAAGACTACGATGGTAACAAATGCAGTAGGATTACTAAATGTGTATGAGTATACAATGAGTTATAAAAATGCTACTTCTTCAACCGGATACTTAAATAATAAGCTAGCTTGGTGGACATTGACACAGTATGATACTTCAAAGGATCGTCTTGTGCAACATGTAGGTATGGTTTCTAATGATGTTCCATATGCAGAATATGGCTCTCGTCCATCTATAAATCTAAAATCTACAGTAAAAATTATAGACGGTGATGGAACAAACAGTAGTCCATATAGACTTCAAGACGATAATGATAGTCCAACAGGTGCTTTATTATCAACAAGATACAGTGGTGAGTATATAAGTTTTGGAACAGGTGAAAATAATCTTTATCGAATAGTAAGCCATGAAAATGGAATGGGTACTAAAATAACAAGTGCTATACCCCTAAAAGATAGTGGTAGTTATAAAAAAACAGCATTTGGAAGTGATACATCGTTCTCTAAAGATAATACAATAGGAGCATTTTTAAATAATGATTATTTGACAAGTGGTAGCTATTTAACAAGCGATCAAGTAAATATGATAGAAGATAATACAACATGGTATTTAGGAACTATATATTATGGTGTTAACTATAAATTAGCTAAATATCAAGATGCAACAGGTAGTAATCTAACAACATCAACTACTACTGCCAAAATAGGACTACTAAGATTAGGTGAATTAATGGCAGGACAATTTGATATACTTGATAATAATACTAGTTATTGGTTGTTGACTCCATTTAATCCTGATACTTCGACTGTTTATTACATTGGTTATGACGGTGCTAGCTCTTACACTAGAATTCCAACGTCTATTGGCTCTAAGCCATCAATGAATCTAAAATCTAATGTAGTAATAACAGGTGGAAAAGGTACGAAGAAAGAACCTTTCACTTTAAAATTAGGAGAATAAAAATTATTTAGGAAAAATGTTGACAGAGGTTAATAATATAATCTCTGTTTTAATTTAAAAAATGATTGAATAAATAACTAAAGTTTGGTAACATTTATTTATAAGATAAAAGAAAGTTGGTGTTACCTATGTTTGATAATTTTTTAAAAATATCAGTTATTGATACACCTTTAGTTAACCAAAAGTTAACATGGGGGGGGGCATTAATTTAACTACTTTCTTTTATCATGCATTAATAACAAGGTAGTAATATGTATCTTGTTTTTTTAGTGTAAATAAAAAAAGGAGTGAAAGAAGAAAAATGAATAACAAGAAACAATTAATTCTATCAATTGGACTAACCTTAGTACTAGTTCTAATGATAGTAGGAATCAGTTATGCAGCTTTTCAGTTTGTAGGACCAGGTAGTAAAGAAAACTCAATTACAACTGGTGCAATTACTATGAAGTATACTGAGTCTACTAATGTTATTAATATGACAGGAGCCTTACCAACTACTGATAAGACTGGAAAAGTAAGATTAACTGAAGGAGAGCATTTTGATTTTACCTTAGAGGGTACAATTCAAGGTACAGAAAACATCAACTGGGAAATAGCAGCAGAAGATGTAACAACCTCATCTAAGAAAATAGATGGTAAATATATCAAGTTATATTTAACTAGTCTAGATGATAACAATAATGAAACAGAAGTAATGGAACCAACTGTATATACAACTGAATCATCAGAAAATACCTATACAGGAAGACCAACTGGAATGATGAGTCTAGCTAAAGGTTCAACATCTACAAGTTTCTCAACAAAATATCGTCTTAGAATGTATGTAGATGAAAGTTATAACCCCCAAGGAGATGGAGGAGACTTATCATTTAGTATAAAAATAAATGCCTATGGTAAGACAGGTAATGTTATGCCAAAGACTGGTCCGGTAGCAGATGTTTTGTTATCAGGAGTAGGGAATAATGGTACTATAGATACAAGTGATTCTGAGCAAACATTTATTACAGGAACTGATTCTAATAATTATATTTGGTATAGTGGAAAACTATGGAGGGCAGTATCAATTGATCCAAGCGATAACTCTGTAAAATTAGTAACACAGTGGAATATATCAGCCCTACCATATAATGCCAGTGGCAATACAACCTTTGAAGGTAGTTATATGGAACAGTGGTTAAATGATACATCAGTAGATGGCTTCTTAGGAAATTTAAGAGAACCAGATAAGTTTATCAAGACAGATAGTGTTTGGAATGCAACCATAACCACTGCTACAACTAAACCAGAGAAAACTACCATGGTAACTGATGCTGTAGGATTATTAAATATTTATGAGTATACAATGAGTTATAAAAACGCTACATATTCAACTGGATATTTAAATAATGATTTGTCTTGGTGGACATTGGCACCATCCAGTACTTCTAACGTTCACTATGTGCGTAACGATGGTTATAGTAGTACCCGTGGTCCGATGACTTCAACTGGCTCTCGCCCATCTATAAATCTAAAATCTGCAGTAAAAATTATAGACGGTGATGGAACTGTTGATAATCCGTACAGACTTCAAGGTGATAATGATAGTCCAACAGGTACATTGCTATCAACAAGATATAGTGGTGAATATATAAGTTTTGGTGTAGGTGAAAATAATCTTTATAGAATAGTAAGCCATGAAAACGGAACGGGTACAAAAATAACAAGTGCTATACCTCTAAAAGATAGTGATAGTTATAAAGAAATGGTTTTTGGCAATACTGTAACTTATTCTAAAGATAATACAATAGGAACATTTTTAAATAATGATTATCTAGCAAATGAAACATATTTAACTAGTAATCAAGTAAATATGATAGAAGATAATACAATCTGGTATTTGGGAACAGTTGGTGCTGGAGCTAATTATAAATTAGCAAAATATCAAGATGCAACAAATGATACTCTAACGACAACTACAACTACTGCCAAAGTAGGATTATTAAGGTTAGGAGAATTAATAACAGGACAATTTGATAAATATGTCAATAATATCAGTTATTGGACATTGACACCATATAGTACCTCGAACGTTTGCAATGTGAACTACTATAGCAGTGGCTACAACTACAGTGCGACGAATTCGTATGGTTTTCGTCCAACCATGAATTTAAAACAAAATGTGGTGATAACAGGTGGAAAAGGTACGAAAGAAGAACCTTTCACTTTAAAATTAGGAGAATAAAAATTATTTAGGAAAAATGTTGACAGAGGTTAATAATATAATCTCTGTTTTAATTTAAAAAATGATTGAATAAATAACTAAAGTTTGGTAACATTTATTTATAAGATAAAAGAAAGTTGGTGTTACCTATGTTTGATAATTTTTTAAAAATATCAGTTATTGATACACCTTTAGTTAACCAAAAGTTAACATGGGGGGGGGCATTAATTTAACTACTTTCTTTTATCATGCATTAATAACAAGGTAGTAATATGTATCTTGTTTTTTTAGTGTAAATAAAAAAAGGAGTGAAAGAAGAAAAATGAATAACAAGAAACAATTAATTCTATCAATTGGACTAACCTTAGTACTAGTTCTAATGATAGTAGGAATCAGTTATGCAGCTTTTCAGTTTGTAGGACCAGGTAGTAAAGAAAACTCAATTACAACTGGTGCAATTACTATGAAGTATACTGAGTCTACTAATGTTATTAATATGACAGGAGCCTTACCAACTACTGATAAGACTGGAAAAGTAAGATTAACTGAAGGAGAGCATTTTGATTTTACCTTAGAGGGTACAATCCAAGGTACAGAAAATATCAACTGGGAGATAGCAGCAGATGACGTAACATCAAGTGATAAAAAAATAGATGGTAAATATATTAAATTATATTTAACTAGTCTAGATGATAACAGTAATGAAACAGAGGTAATGGAACCAACTGTATATACAACTGAGTCAGCAGAAAATACATATACAGGAAGACCAACTGGAATGATGAGTCTAGCAAAAGGTTCAACATCTACAAGTTTTTCTACAAAATACCGTCTTAGAATGTATGTAGATGAAGGTTATAATCCACAAGGCGATGGAGGAGACTTATCATTTAGTATAAAAATAAATGCCTATGGTAAGACGGGTAATGTTATGCCAAAGACTGGTCCGGTAGCAGATGTATTGTTATCAGGAGTAGGAGATAATGGTACTATAGATACAACTGATTCAGAACAAACATTTATTACAGGAACTGATCCTAACAATTATATTTGGTATAGTGGAAAACTATGGAGAGCAGTATCAATTGATCCATCCGATAACTCTGTAAAATTAGTAACACAGTGGAATATATCAGTCTTATCATATAATGCTAGTGGTAATTCTGCATTTCAAGGTAGTTATATGGAACAGTGGTTAAATGATACAAGTGTGGATGGTTTCTTAGGAAATCTAAGAGAACCTGATAAATTCATTAAAACAGATAGTGTTTGGAATGCAACTATGACTACAAGTAAAACAAAGCCTAGTAAAACTACCATGGTAACAGATGCAGTTGGTTTACTAAATAGGTATGAATATACGATGAGTTATAAAAATGCTACATATTCAACTGGATATTTAAATAATGGTTTATATTGGTGGACGTTAACACCATATAATACCTCGAATGGTTGTAATGTTAAAGAAGATGGTTACACCAAGTATAGTAGTTTGACAAATTCTTACGGATATCGCCCAGCCATAAATCTAAAATCCACAGTAAAAATTATAGAAGGTGATGGAACCAGTGACAATCCGTATAGACTAGAGGGCGATAGTGATAGTCCAACAGATGTATTATTATCAACAAGATATAGTGGCGAATATATCAGATTTGGAACAGGGGAAAATAATTTATATCGAATAGTAAGCCACGAAAATGGAACAGGAACAAAAATAACAAGTGCAACTGTATTAAGTAACAGCGATAGTTATAAAAACATAGCATTTGGGGACAATTCAACATTTTCCAAAGATAATACAATAGGAACATTTTTAAATAATGATTATTTAGCAAATGAAACATATTTAACAAGTGACCAAGTAAATATGATAGAAGATAATACAACCTGGTATCTAGGACCTGTAGAAAATAATTATTATAAATTAGCAAAATATCAAGATGAAACAGGTAGTAGTCTAACAACATCCACCACTACTGCCAGAGTAGGATTGTTGAGATATGGAGAACTAATGACAGGGCAATTTGAGAATGGAACTGCTTATTGGACATTAACCCAACGTAATACGTCGTCTGTTTTCTACGTGGACTACTATAGCTACAGCAACAGTAATAACCCGACAAATTCATATGGCTCTCGCCCAACTATGAATTTAAAACAAAATGTGGTGATAACAGGTGGAAAAGGTACGAAGAAAGAACCTTTCACTTTAAAATTAGGAGAATAGAATTATTTAGGAAGAATGTTGACAGAGGTTAATAATATAATCTCTGTTTTAATTTAAAAAGTGATTGAATAAATAACTAAAGTTTGGTAACATTTATTTATAAGATAAAAGAAAGTGGGTGTCACTTATGTGTTGATTGACACTCTAAAATGTACAAATACTATACCTAAATTTGCGAAATAAAATGTAAAAATATATGTTCGATA
>CAKOZV010000012.1 GCA_934131695.1 uncultured Bacilli bacterium
TCTGGTTATGACTCTTTTTTATTAACTAAAAATAGTGCTAGTGATTTTACCCACCAACACTATTTATTATAGAACCGGAATAGTTAAGTCTAAACCTTGATTTTATTTTGGATATAAATTATTACCACAATACTTCAATATCTTTATCAATATCATGCCATACGAAGTTTTGTACCTCTTCCATGTCTTCACCATATTCTCTTATATAGTTGTTATGCTTAACAAGTTTATCTTTGCACCATTCATAAAGAGGAGTAGCTCTGTTACCTAGTTTAGGTAAGTACTTTAAAGCATCCATTACCAGATGATATCTATCAATTTTGTTTTGAACTCGCATATCAAATGGAGTAGTAATAGTACCTTCTTCGATATAACCATGGACATGCATATTATCGTTTTCTCGTTTATAAGTTAATTGATGAATTAAAGAAGGATATCCATGGAAAGCAAAAATGATAGGTTTGTTTTTAGTGAACAACATGTCATAATCTTGATCAGTTAATCCATGAGGATGTTCTAAGTTTGATTGTAATTTCATTAAATCAACAACGTTTACACAACGAATCTTTATTTCTGGGAAAAATTTATGAAGAATAGAAATTGCTGCTAGAGTTTCTAGAGTTGGTGTATCTCCACAACAAGCCATTACTATATCAGGTTCATATCCTAAATCATTACTAGCCCAGTTAAATATACCAATACCCTTACTACAATGATTGATAGCTTCATCCATACTTAACCATTGCATACTAGGATGTTTAGATGCGACAATTACATTTATATAATTCTTACTCTTGATACAATGATTGCAAGTAGAAAGTAGACAGTTAGCATCAGGTGGGAGATAGATTCTTGCTATATCAGCTTTTTTAGTAACAATATGATTTAAGAATCCTGGGTCTTGATGGGTATAACCGTTGTGGTCTTGCTGCCAAATGTGAGATGTTAGTAAGTAATTAAGAGAAGAAATATTTCTTCGCCAATCAAGTTGTTTACAAACCTTTAACCATTTAGCATGTTGACTTGCCATAGAATCAACAATTCTTACAAAAGCTTCATAAGTATCAAATATGCCGTGTCTTCCAGTTAAAATATACCCTTCAAGCATTCCTTCACAAACATGTTCAGAAAGAAAAGAATCTATAACTTGTCCTTGTTCACTTAGATATTCATCATTATCCAAGATTTTTCCATTAAATTGACGATTAGTTGTTTCAAAGACAGCATTTAGTCTATTTGATAACGCTTCATCTGGTCCGAATATTCGGAAATTTTTGTTTTTCTTAATAACCTCTTCTAAGAAATTACCTAAAATCTTTGTATCTTGGACTTTAATATCACCATGGTTTTTAACCTCAACTTTATAATTGCGAAAATCAGGTAAACATAATTCTTTTAATAAAAGTCCACCATTAGCATAAGGGTTAGCTCCCATTCTCCTGTAACCCTTTGGTGCTAGTTCTCTTATCTCTTCTTTTATAGAACCATCTTCATTAAAGATTTGTTCAGGGTGGTAACTTTTTAACCAATCTTCTAATATATCAACATGTTCCATATGGTCCTGATCTATTGGTACTGGTACTTGATGTGCTCTAAAAGTTCCTTCAATTTGAGCTCCTTGAAACATTTTTGGACCAGTCCAGCCTTTTGGGGTTTTTAAAATAATCATTGGCCATTTAGGAGTAGTAGTTGATTTATCACTCTTAATTTGTTTTATCTTTTTAACAACTTCATCTAAAGCCTCTGCCATTTTCTCATGAAGAACCATTGGATCTTTTCCTTCCAAATAAATTGGATCATAACCATAACCATCAAAAAGATTAAGCAATTCCTTTTTAGGTATTCTATCAAGAATAGTTGGATTGGCTATTTTATAACCATTCAAATTTAAAATAGGTAAAACAACTCCATCAGTTTTCTTATTAATAAGTTTATTGCAGTGCCATGAAGTAGCAAGAGGACCCGTTTCAGCTTCACCATCACCTACTACTACTGCTGCTATTAAATCTGGATTATCAAGAACAGCACCATAAGCATGAGCAAGACTGTATCCTAATTCACCACCTTCATTTATCGAACCTGGCGTTTCTGGAGCTACATGTGATGAAATTCCTCCAGGAAAACTAAATTGCTTAAATAATTTTTTTAATCCTTCTTCGTTTTCTGATATATTTGGATATACTTCACTATAAGTACCCTCCAAATAGACATTGGAAACGATAGCATTACCGCCATGTCCTGGACCTGAGATATAAATCATATTAAGATCATATTTTTTTATGATTCTATTTAAATGTGTATAAATAAAATTTTGAGCAGGAACAGTACCCCAGTGACCAACTACTTTCTTTTTTAAATCATTTTTTTCGAGTGGCCTTTTTAATAGGGGATTATCCTTTAAATAAAGTTGTCCTACTGATAAATAATTAGCTGCATTAAAGTATCTATTAATTCTTTCTTTCTCTTTTTCTGTAAGTACCATACTAGTCCTCCTTATTCTATTTAGATTATAAGATAAAATTTGATTTTTCACAATATAATACTAATCATTAAATATAAAATTAGTTTATTTTACGTTATCTTTTAAAAAATATGTTTGACAAACCTATAAAGTGATGTTATATTATAATCGCTGATTAAATTTAATTTTGTTGAGAGACAAAATTTTATTTATAAGTTAAAATGATACACCCGGATATGTGTAAAGAAAGGAGATAAGTTTTATATGCCTACAGTTCAACAATTGGTACGTAAAGGAAGAGGAAATAAAGTTCGTAAGAGTAAGGCTCCAGTATTAGGTGTTGGTGTTAATACAATTCGTAGAAAATCAACTAGTAATCCATCACCACAAAAACGTGGAGTATGTACTCGTGTAGGAACTAAGACACCTAAGAAACCAAACTCAGCTTTAAGAAAGTATGCTCGTGTTCGTTTATCAAATGGAAAAGAAGTAGATACTTATATTCCAGGAATTGGACATAACTTACAAGAGCACAGTGTTGTATTAGTACGTGGCGGACGTGTTAAGGACTTAATCGGAGTTCGTTATCACATCGTTCGTGGTACATTAGATACTGCTGGAGTAAAAGATAGAAAACAAGGTCGTAGCAAATATGGTGCTAAACGTCCTAAGTAGAATTAATAATTAGTATTGGAAGGAGGAAATCAATATGCGTAAAAGACGTGCTGTAAAAAGAGATGTTTTACCAGATCCTATATATAAATCTAAGACAGTAGCTAAATTAACAAACACTATTATGTTAGATGGTAAAAAAGGAACTGCACAAACTATTCTTTATGAAGCATTTGACATGGTTAAAGAAAAAACTGGCCGTGATCCACTTGAAGTTTTTAATGAAGCAATGGATAATATTAGACCAGCTTTAGAAGTTAAATCACGTCGTGTTGGAGGAGCTAACTATCAAGTACCTCAAGAAGTAACACCTCGTCGCGCTGAAGCTTTAGCACTTCGTTGGTTAGTTAAATATTCTCGTCTTCGTGGTGGACGTGGAATGGCTGATAACTTAGCTAGTGAAATTATAGATGCTGCAAATGGAACAGGAGCAGCTGTTAAGAAAAAAGAAGATACTCACAGAATGGCAGAAGCAAACAAGGCTTATGCACATTATCGTTGGTAGAAAGGATAATATATGGCAAGAGATACGTCTTTAGAAAAGACAAGAAATTTTGGAATTATGGCACATATTGATGCCGGAAAAACAACTACTACAGAACGTATATTATTCCATGGTGGAAATATCCATAAAATTGGAGAAACTCACGATGGAGCTAGCCAAATGGACTGGATGGAGCAAGAAAAAGAGCGTGGTATTACTATCACTTCTGCTGCTACTACAGTTCACTGGAAAGGATATCGTTACAATATCATCGATACTCCAGGACACGTAGACTTCACAATTGAGGTTAGTCGTAGTTTAAGAGTACTTGATGGATCAGTAGCTTTACTAGATGCCCAAGCAGGTGTTGAGCCTCAAATGGAAACAGTATGGCGTCAAGCTGATGAATTTATGGTACCTAGAATTATTTTTGCTAATAAGATGGGTAAGATGGGAGCAGACTTTAGTTATAGTCTTAAATCTATTAAAGATCGTTTAGGAGTTAATGCTAAACCAATCGAATGGCCTATTGGAGCAGAAGATGATTTTAGAGGAGTTATCGATTTAATTACTAAAAAAGCAATTGAATTCGATGGTAAACCAGAAGAAGATGCTAAGGAAATTGAAATTCCAGCAGATTTAAAAGATTTAGTAGAAGAGAAGCATGCTGAACTTATTGATGCAGTAGCTGAATTTGATGATGAAATGATGGAAACTTACCTTGAAGGTGGAGAAGTTACTGAAGAAATGATTAAAAGAGCTATTCGTAAAGGTTGCCTTGCTACTAAGTTCTTCCCAGTTATGTGTGGAGATGCTTTAGGAAATAAAGGTATTAAACCATTAATGGATGCTGTTATTGATTATTTACCAAGTCCATTAGATATACCATCTATTAAAGGACACAATCTAAAAGGTGAAGAAGAAACTCGTCATCCAAGTGATACTGAACCATTTAGTGCATTAGCATTTAAGGTTATGACAGATCCATTTGTTGGACGTTTAACATTCTTCCGTGTTTATTCAGGACATCTATCAAGTGGTAGTTATGTTTTAAACTCTACAAAAGATAGTAAAGAAAGAATTGGTCGTATTTTACAAATGCATGCTAATACTCGTAAAGAAATTACTGATGTATATACTGGTGATATTGCTGCTGCTGTAGGACTTAAGAATACAACAACAGGTGATACTCTATGTGATGAAAAGAAACCAATTATTCTTGAAAAATTATCAGTACCTGAACCAGTTATTCAATTAGCTGTTGAACCTAAGAGTAAAGCTGATCAAGATAAAATGGCTTTAGCTTTACAAAAATTAGCTGAAGAAGATCCAACATTTAAAGTTCATACAGATCATGAAACAGGACAAACTGTTATTGCTGGTATGGGTGAATTACACTTAGATGTATTAGTTGATCGTATGAAACGTGAATTCCACGTTGAAGCTAATGTAGGTGCTCCACAAGTTGCTTATCGTGAAACAATTAAGCAAGCTGCTGATTGTGAAGGTAAATATATTAAACAATCTGGTGGTCGTGGACAATACGGACATGTTTGGGTTAAGTTTGAACCTAATCCAGATAAGGGATATGAATTTGTTGACCAAATCGTTGGTGGAGTTGTTCCTCGTGAATATATTCCAGTAGTAGATAAAGGTTTACAAGAAGCTATGCAAACTGGTATTTTAGCAGGATATCCTATGATTGATGTTAAAGCTACATTATTTGATGGTTCATACCATGATGTAGACTCTAACGAAATGGCTTTCAAAATAGCTGCATCTATGGCTTTAAAAGAAGCTAAAAATAAATGTAATGCTGTTTTATTAGAGCCAATTATGAAAGTTGACGTAACTACACCAGATGAATATTTTGGTAATGTTATGGGAGACTTAACAAGTCGTCGTGGTAGACCACTTGGACAAGAGAGTACTGGGAATGCAGTAAAATTATCTGCTATGGTACCACTTTCTGAAATGTTTGGTTATGCTACTAACTTACGTAGTAATACACAAGGTAGAGGAAACTTCGTTATGACATTTGATCATTATGAAGAAGTTCCAAGAAACATTGCAGAAGAAATAATTAAAAAGAGTGGAAATTAATTATAAACTCTTAAAAAATAGTTCTAAACAGTTGCAAAATTGCTAATTGTTAGATAAAATAAATATTGAACATGAAAAAGGAGGAAATTTAATTATGGCAAAACAAAAATTTGATCGTTCAAAACCACATGTTAACATTGGTACAATTGGACACGTAGATCATGGTAAAACTACTTTAACTGCAGCTATTACTAAATGTTTACATGATAAGAACCCTGATTGGGCTGATTTCACTGATTATGCAAACATTGATAAAGCTCCAGAAGAAAGAGAACGTGGTATTACAATTAATACTGCACACGTTGAATATCAAACAGAAAATCGTCACTATGCACACGTTGACTGCCCAGGACATGCTGACTATGTTAAAAACATGATTACTGGTGCTGCTCAAATGGATGGAGCAATCTTAGTTATTGCTGCTACTGATGGTGCTATGGCTCAAACTCGTGAGCATATCTTATTATCACGTCAAGTTGGAGTACCTCGTATGGTTGTATTCTTAAACAAATGTGATATGGTTGATGACCCTGAGTTAATTGACTTAGTAGAAATGGAAGTTCGTGACTTATTAAATGAATATGGTTACGAAGGAGATGAAACTCCAATCATTAAGGGTTCTGCTCTTAAAGCTCTTGAAGGAGAACAAAAGTATGTTGATGCTATCTATGAATTAATGGATGCTGTTGACACTTGGATTCCTACTCCAGAACGTGATAACGACAAACCATTCTTAATGAGTATTGAAGATGTATTCACAATCACTGGTCGTGGTACAGTTGTTACTGGACGTGTTGAACGTGGACAATTAAAACTTAACGATGAAGTAGAAATCGTTGGTATTAAACCAACTCAAAAGACTGTTGTTACAGGAATTGAAATGTTCCGTAAACAATTAGACTTTGCAGAAGCTGGAGATAATGCTGGTGTATTATTACGTGGTATTTCACGTGAACAAGTAGAACGTGGGCAAGTTCTTGCTAAACCAGGAAGTGTTCATCCACATCACCAATTCAAAGCTGAAGTATATGTACTAAGCAAAGAAGAAGGTGGACGTCATACACCATTCTTCTCAAATTATCGTCCTCAATTCTATTTCAGAACTACAGACGTAACTGGTGTTATCACATTACCTGAAGGTGTTGAAATGGTTATGCCAGGAGACAACGTTTCAATGGATGTTGAGTTAATTCACCCAATCGCTATTGAAAAAGGTACTAAGTTCTCTATCCGTGAAGGTGGACGTACTGTTGGTGCTGGTGTTGTTTCTGAAATCGAAGGATAATAACATTATAAATAAAAACTGTAAGATCAAATTACGATTTTACAGTTTTTTTTGTTTGTTAAATGTGATATATTTAATATACTAAGGATGTGTTAAGATGAAACATAAAAAGGAAATATTATTAGTGCTAATTGGTGTTGTATTAATTTTAGTAGGAGCCTATTTAACATCAAAGATATCAGTTAAGGAACCAGTTAAAAAGAAAGTAGAAAAAGAGGAATTAAAAGTTAATGGTGAAGTTATTAATCTAAAGTTATATCGAGTTGATAAAGCTTTCTTTTTGAAAGTACCTGATAGTTTTGTAGCTGTTACTGGTGATGCTTTAAATCAAAAATATGGTACTAGTGAAAGACCAGAGTTAGTGTTTGAAAGTAAAGATGATCTAACACATGTATCAGTCACTAGAGGTAAAGAAGCAATGACTGATGATATGCTTAATAATTATGTTAGTTCTATCAAAGAAGGATTAACAGGATTTACTGATGTCAAGATGGAAAATTATCAAAAGTATGATAAGAATTTTGTAAAATTAACGGCAACTAGTACTGATGAAGCGACTAAGTATTATGATATACGTTATTTCACTTTAGAAGATAAGCTAGTAACTGTAGAATTTTATACTACTATTAATCAAAAAAGCGAATGGGAGAAAGTAAGTAAAAAGATTCTTGATAGTATATGCTTTAATGAGGAAGATAGTAAAGACACAACTAATTAATAAAAAAGAGAACCAATATTTGATTTTTATTGGTTCTTTTATAACAACTAATTTGCCTTTTTCTTATCTTTGTTTAAATTTCTATATAGATTATAAGGTAACTGATTTATAACAAAATCAAACTCTCCTACATATTCACTAATGACTGGATTAAAACCTAGCTTCATTTCATTAAGACCAGAGTATTCAGTTATATGTTCAAAGTCTCCACTTACAGCATTGAAATTTATATACTTTAAGTTCATATTTTTGTATTTAGAAATCAATTCCCATTTCATAAGATAGCTTGGGTTTAATGATTTAAACTTAGAGTTTAGTCCTTCAATTATTAGAAATGCGGCATGATCATATCTTAAAATGAATGATGAAGAGATTAAAATACCATTTGGATTTTCTTTTAATAGATTAGTAGCCCATACTAAATTTTTCTTATAAGTATTTATTAATTTATCAGATTCTATTTTTTCATTAATTAGTTTTTTTCTAGTATTAGCATTTTTTGCTTGTTGAATTTTATAAGCTAGATTATCATTTATTTCCATTTCCTTTTCATATAGCTTTTTACTGTTAATAACAAAAGTTTCAGTATTTAGCTTAGCAAAGTATAAATCAACATTACCTTCGAATTGTTTATAAAACTCTTGATAATATTCTATCGGCCTTGCATATTTTTTCTTAACAAATTCATAAAATAAAGGGATATTTTGTTCACTGCCTTTGATAATTTCTACTCCACTTCTAATGGCCTTTTTAATTTTGTAACGAACTCGTTTTTCAAAGTTATCATAGATAGTATTGATATCTTTATCAAGTGATATGACAGCTTCAAATCTTGGCTTTTCTGTTTCAAAGAAAAGTGTCGGCCCATGATATTCCCAGTGACTAGCTTTTAAATTTTCTACAATTATATTAGATTCAGGATTGATATTTAAAATTTTACCAGTGGCATTATGAATAGAAACTGGAATTACAGGGTCTATTTTAAGTAGCATAAATCCTTGCTTTGACAATAACTTTTTTAACCTTTCGGTAAATTCTTTTAGGAGAGCTCCGTTACTGTAGTCAAACAATAATCCTCTAGGAGCATAAGCTATTTTATAATTCATGAATACCTCTTTATATAGTAATAAAGAAGCTCCGATAAGATTTTCATTGTCATCAATAATGCCAAGATAGTGAGTATCGTAGCCAAATTTTTTCATAATTTTGCCATAGGCACTAGATTGATAGTAACTACGATACTTATGGTTTTCAGCATACTTATTGAATTGATGTTCTTCTAGAGTAATTATTTTCATGGAACTCCTCCTTTAATCTCTTATATTATAACAGTGATTTCTATAATTTTCAATGAAAGGGGGTTTAAACATTTGTAAAATTTAGTATAATGTTAGTGGAGGGAGTAGATATGTTTGAAAATAAAAAGATACTAGTTCTTGGTATGGCAAGAAGTGGTTATGAAGCAGCTAAATATTTAATTGAACACGGAAATACGGTTATCTTAAATGATGGTGGTAGTGAAGAAAAACAAAAAAAAGAACAAGTAGAAGAATTAAAAGAATTAGGAGTAACTTTGATATTTGGAAATCATCCTGATGATTTACTAGATGATTCTTTTGATTATTTGATTAAAAATCCTGGTATACCTATTGATCATAAATATGCTTTAAAAGCTAGAGAGTTAAACATAGAAGTTATTAATGAGGCAGAAATGGCTTATAGATTATTACCAGAATCTGTAACTTTAATAGGGATAACTGGTACTAATGGTAAAACAACTACGACAACATTAACTTATGAAATGATTAAAGAAAGTGGAAAGAGAGTTCATTTAGCAGGAAATATTGGTTATCCTTTAACTAGCCTTTTAGATAAGTTAGAAGATAATGATATTATTGTGATGGAAGTATCTTGTCAACAACTAGAAAACATGAGTGAATTTAAACCACATATTGCTTTAATGACTAATTTAAGTGTTGCCCATGTTGATTTCCTAAAAAGTTATGAAAATTATAAAAGAGTAAAACTAAAATTATTTAAAAACCAAACAGCAAATGATATAGCTATCTTGAATATCGAAAATGATGAAGTGATGGAAGGTACTAAAGATATTAAAGCTACTACTAAATATTTTTCTAGTAAAAGAGAAATAAATGGTGCTTATTATAAAGACAATGCTTTATGGTATTATGGTGAAAAGATATTAGATAGAGATAAATTTTTGTTAGCTGGTAATCATAATGTTGAAAATGCTTTAGGAGCAATGATGATTGCTAAGGAAGTAGGAGTAGATAATGAATCCATTGTTAAAGTTTTAACTACTTTTAAAGGCGTTGCTCATCGTTTAGAATTTGTTGATGAAATAGATGGTGTTAAGTATTATAATGATACCGAAGCTACTAATACTAAATGTACACAAATTGCTTTAAATTCATTTAACTGTGATATAGTTCTTATTTTAGGCGGATTAGAACGTGGACAGGATTTTCATGACTTAGATAAATATATGGGAAACGTCAAAGAAATAGTTGGTATTGGACAATGTAGAAATAGAGTTAAAGAGTATGGAGATGATTTAAATATCAATACTCAAATCTTTGAAACTTTAGATGAAGCAATGGATTATATCAATGAAATTAAACAAAGTGGAGAAGTAGTTTTATTAAGTCCTGCATCTGCATCTTGGGATCAATATAAACAATGTGAAGATAGAGGAGACGAATTTAAAGAAAAAATTAGAAAAATGGGAGAAAACTCTTAATATTTTCTAAAAATATGTTATCATTTTAAGTGGAATTATTAATTCCTGCAGTATAATATTAAAGAAAGGAAGACTAGATTTATGAAGATTAAAAATATTATAGGTAGAGAAATTTTAGATTCAAGAGGTAATCCAACAGTTGAGGTTGATGTTTATCTAGAAAATGGTGTTATGGGAAGAGCTGCCGTTCCATCTGGAGCTTCAACTGGAGAAAGAGAAGCCTTAGAAATGAGAGATGGAGATAAAACAAGATTTTGTGGAAAAGGTGTTTTAAATGCTGTTAATAATGTAAATACTGTTTTACATGATAATATAATTGGTATGGAAGTTGAAGACCAAAAAGCAATAGATGAAGCCATGTTAAAATTAGATGGTACTAAGACAAAAAGTAATTTAGGAGCTAATGCTATATTAGGTGTTTCTATGGCATGTTTAAAAGCTGCTGCTAATAATAGTGGAAAACCTTTATATGCTTATGTTGGTGAAGGAAGAACTTTACCAGTACCAATGATGAATATTATTAATGGTGGAGCTCATGCTGATAACTCACTTGATTTTCAAGAGTATATGATTATTCCACAAAGAGATACAATTCATGAAAGAGTAAGAGTTGGTGCTGAAGTATTCCATTCTTTGAAAAATGTTTTAAAAGAGAAAGGTTATGCTACATCAGTTGGTGATGAAGGTGGATTTGCCCCTAACTTAAAAAGTAATAAAGAAGGTTTTGAATTAATTACAGAAGCAGTTAAAAGAGCAGGTTATAAACCATATGATGATGTTTGTTATGCTATTGATGTAGCTGCTAGTGAATTTTATCGTGATGGTAAATATCATTTAGATGGTGAAGGAAAAACATTAACTACTGATGAGTTAATTGATTATTATAAAGATTTAGTAAATACTTATCCAATTATTTCAATTGAAGATGCCGTTGATGAAAATGATTGGGAAGGATTTAGTAAAGTAACTAAAGAATTAGGTGATAAGATTCAATTAGTTGGAGATGATTTATTTGTTACTAATAAAGAATGTCTTCAAAAGGGAATTGATAACCAAGCTGGTAATGCTATTCTTTTAAAGGTTAATCAAATTGGCACTATTACTGAAACTTTAGAAACTATCGAACTTGCTAAGAGTCATGGTTATAAAACTATTATTTCACATAGAAGTGGTGAAACTGAAGATACTACTATTGCTGATTTAGCAGTTGGTCTAGATTTAGGACAAATTAAGACTGGTTCTATGTCAAGAACTGATAGAATCTGTAAATATAATCAATTAATGAGAATAGAAGAAGAATTAAATAAATAATTATCAGTAAATTAAGGGAAATGCTAAAGATAAGTATCTTGCATTTCTTTTTTTTCTATGGTAGTATAGTGTTGTTTATTCATGGAGGTACATTTATGAAAATTGCATTAGTTATAATATCAATTTTATTAATTATTATTGTTTTATTACAAAGTAGTAAGGCTGAAGGTGGAGCACAAATTCTATCTGGTAATACTACAGATTTATTTAAGAATCGTAAAGAAAGAGGAGCAGAACTAGTAGTTACTAGAATAACTATGGCTTTAGGAATTGCATTTTTTGTTATTTGTTTAATAGAATCTTTCTTATAAAACATTGACAAATGAAAAAAGTTATGATATTTTACAAGTAAGCACTGATAGGTGTTTTTCTTTTGATAAAAAGAAAGGGAGTTAAAAAATGGCAAAAAAAGAAAAGAACTTAGAAGTTAAAGAGAAAACTACTAAGAAAAAAGAAACAAAAAAAGATGGAATTTGGGCTAAGATAGTTTTATTCTTTAAGGGAGTAAAATCTGAATGGAAAAGAGTTAAATGGCCTACTAAAAAAGAAATGATTAAATATTCTGTAGCAACAATAGTATTAATTGTTGGTTGTTCAGTATTTTTCTATGTAATTGATGTTTTATTAGCATTTTTACATAGCTTAGGTAAATAGGAAGGTGAGATAATGGAAAAGGAATGGTTTGTAGTTAATACTTATTCAGGACATGAAAACAAGGTAAAAGAAAAATTATTAATGCGTGCTGAATCTATGGGAATGCAAGATTATATTTTTCGTGTTATTGTTCCTGAACAAGAGGAAACAGAAATAAAAGATGGTGTTACTAAAAAAAGAGTTAAGAAATTATTTCCAGGTTATATATTAGTTGAGATGGTTATGACTGATGAAGCTTGGTATGTTGTTCGTAATACTCCAGGAGTAACAGGATTTATTGGTTCAAGTGGAAAAGGAGCAAAGCCTACTCCATTACCACCTCAAGAAGTTGACAATGTCTTAAAAGTTATGGGAATGTCACGTATTGATGTTGATAAAGATTTAACAGTTGGAACAAAGGTTAAAATTATCGGTGGACCATTCACTGGTATGTTTGGTACTATTGAAGAAATTGATAATGAAAATCAAAAGATGGTTCTTAATGTAGACTTATTTGGACAAGAAACTCAAGTTGAAGTTGAATTTGAACAAATATCTAAGGCTTAGTTATGCAGTCATTAGAAGAAAAAATAAAAATTACTAATCTTTTATATAAAGATGCTTTAAAGAGTGGTTGCCTTAATGATATAGAAAAAAAGTTTATTTTAAATACTGCTTATTTGCAATTTTCTACTATTGAATCTAATTTGGATTTAGAAAGTTATAGTGAATTTTATCATAAATTGGATGAAATGAAGAAAAAAATCTTTGTAGATACATCTCTTTATGAAAAATGGCTATTTTCCTGTGAATTTTATTCTCATCAATTGATGAGAGAAGTAAAGGATGGCAAAAACTATGTAGAAATAGTAAGTAGGAATAATGATATTATAAATTTTTTTCAATTATATCAGTTTAAAAGTGAAACATTAACTTTTTATAGAAATTTGATAATATGTTCGTCAAGTGCAAATGCTCATTTTGTAAAGGATCAAAGACTAGCTTTTAAAAAGAAAACTGTAAATGTTCCAATGAATAATTTAAATGAAGTTTCTAGTATAATTGATGAAAGTTGTATTATGATGGATAAAAATTGCAAAAAATTGCAAAAAATTAAGACAGAGTTCAATAAATGATTGATAAATATTAAAAAGTATGATATTATTTAGGAGCTATATTAAATTTAATATAGATTAAGTGGGAAGCAAAAGTAAAAAAAGCTATTAAGACCACTCGCGAAAACGAGGGAAGAAAGGATGTGTTTTTCGTGGCAAAGAAAGAAGTTGTAAAAAAAGTAGGTTTACAAATTCAAGCAGGAAAGGCTAACCCAGCTCCACCAGTTGGTACTGTACTTGGACCTTTAGGAATTAACTTACAAGAATTTTGTACTAAGTATAATGATGCAACAAGAGATAAAATGGGAGATGTTGTACCTGTTGAAATTTCAGTTTATGATGATCGTAGTTTTGATTTTGTAATTAAAACTCCACCTACAAGTTTCTTAATTAAGAAATATGCTAAAATTCAAAAAGGTTCTGTAAAAGGAAAAAATGAAATTGTAGCTACATTAACTGAAGATCAACTTAAAGAAATAGCAGAAATTAAATTACCAGATTTAAACTGTTATGATGTTGAAGAAGCTAAGAAAATAGTTGCAGGAACTGCTAAAAATATGGGCGTTGCTGTAGAAGAAAATAAGTAATAACATATAGGTTTAGAACCTATGTGGGAGGAAATTAAGCTTTGCTTACCCCGTAAAAACCACATAAGGAGGAATAAAAATGAAGAAGAGAAGCAAAAAATATTGTGAAGCTCTTAAAAAAGTAGAAAAAGGTAAATTCTACACTAAAGAAGAAGCTGTTAAATTAGTAAAAGAAACAAGTGTTACATCATTTGATGCTTCAATTGAAATTGCAATGAGACTTAATCTTGATACTAAAAAAGCAGACCAACAATTAAGAGGAGCAATAGTTTTACCAAAAGGAACTGGAAAAACTACTAAAGTTCTTGTTATTGCTAAAGGAGATCAAGCTAAGGTTGCTCAAGAAGCAGGAGCTGATTATGTTGGAGATACTGATATGTTAGAAAAAATCGAAAAAGAAAATTGGTTCGATTTTGATACTATGATTGCTACTCCAGATATGATGCCTTTACTTGGTAGATTAGGACGTGTTTTAGGACCTAAAGGATTAATGCCAAACCCTAAAACTGGTACTGTTACTACTGATGTTGCAAAAGCTGTATCTGATGCTAAAGCTGGTCGTGTAGAATACCGTACTGATAGTTTTGGAAATATTCATGCTATCATTGGTAAGGCTTCATTTACTGATGAAGATTTATTATCTAATATGAATGCTTTTGTAGGACAAATCATTAAGATTAAACCGGCAACTGCAAAAGGTGAATATATTAAAAATATTTCAATTTCATCAACAATGGGCCCTGGAATAAAAATTGATACAAATAGTTTTGACAAATAGTAATTAATAATATATAATAGTGTTAATTTGTTGGTGCCAAAGACAGTAGGTATAAAAATAAATCCTACCGAGGACAACGTTTCGTTAGAAAGTTCTCGAAGTCTTTTGAGAACTTTTTTGCACCTTCAAACTAGATAGGAGGATGTTATGGCAAATAAGAAAATCTTAGAGAAAAAGCAAACAGTAATCGATGAAATCAAAGATAAAGTTAATGATAGCTCTAGTTTTGTATTGTTCGATTATCGTGGTTTAACGGATGCTGAAATCAAAGAATTAAGATGTGCTTTAAGAAATGCTGATGCTAATTATAAAGTTTATAAAAACACATTAATGGCAAGAGCTTTCAATGATCTTAACATTGATTTATCATCATCTTTAGAAGGACCAAGTGCTTTTGCTTATAGTAAGGATCAAGTAGCACCTATTAAAGTACTATCTGATTTTGCAAAAGATCATGAAGCTTTAGTATTAAAAGTTGGTGTAGTTGATGGTGAAATAGCTGATACTGAAAAGTTAAAAGAATACGCAACTATCCCATCAAGAGATGGATTACTTACTATGCTTGCTGGTGGTATGATAGGACTTGTTCGCGACCTATCAATCTGCTTAAATTTATATGGTGAACAAAAAGAAGAAAGTGAAAAATAAGGAGGAAATAAAATGGCAAAATTAACAAGAGATGAATTTATTAGCTCATTAAAAGAAATGAATCTTTTAGAAATTAAAGAATTAGTAGACGCAATGAAGGAGGAATTTGGTGTTGATCCATCTGCTGTAGCTGTTGCTGCTGCTCCAGCTGCTCAAGAAGATCAAGGACCTGCTACTGTTACAGTATCTATTTCTGATGCTGGAGCTGCTAAAGTAGCTGTTATCAAAGTAGTTCGTGAAATTACTGGTCTTGGATTAAAAGAATCTAAAGATTTAGTTGATAACGCTGGTTCTCCAATCAAAGAAAACATTTCTATGGAAGAAGCTAATGAAATTAAAGCTAAGCTTGAAGAAGCTGGAGCTACTGTTGAAGTTAAGTAATTGATGTAAAACAGACACAAAAATAATAAATTAATTTTAGAAAAGGTAGCAATGTGCTATCTTTTTTGTTATCCTAATAGTAGGAGGCTTATGACTATGGTTTGTGAAAAATGTAAGAAAAAGATTGATACTTACCCTTGTTATATATGTGGCTATGAAGGAAAAGAAAGTGAAAAACAAGTTTCTTCCTTCTCTATTACAGATATTATAGACCAAGCATTTCATCCACCATATCAGGATGACTCTAAGAAGGAACTTTTAATAATTTTTCTATCTTGTGTAGTTGGATTTATTACCTTTTTAGCTAATTTGTTATTCTTTAAAGGTAAAAATTTAACTTTAATGGCATCATATGGAATTAATCCTTATGTTCAGTTACTAGTAGCCATAGTACTTGGAACGTTTTTCTATTATCACCGAAAAGTTTCTTGTCTTACTTCCTTTGTTACTTGTGTAGTTATATCAGCTTTTAATTTCTTTATAACAGCCTTAACATTATTTAGCAGGACTTATTCTTTTGTTTATTTGATTCTTCTTTATTATTTATTCATGAAAGTTTTCTTTACTTTCTTTATGAAAAAAATATCTAGTTATTGGCTTATACCAACAATATTTATGTATTATGCAATTAATTACTTTTTAATATCATTAACTTTGATATTACTATATTGTTAGATTTAGTAAAATATTGTTAACTAGTAGCAAAAAAGTTAAAAAAATGTTGACGATTTAATAAAAGTATTGTATTATAACCATACGAAAGGAGACAACTGTTTATCTATAATGATGGAAGGTTGTCTTTTTCTTGTTTGGAGTGATAAAATGAGTCACTATTTTGAAAATGACCAAAATTTAAAAAGTCAGTTAAAAAAGACTAATTGTTCAATCTTTAATAGAGAATTTACTTTCTATACTGATAATGGTGTTTTTGCTAAGAAAGGTGTAGATTATGGAAGTAAGTTGTTATTAGAATCAATTAAAGATGATAACTATAATAGCATTCTTGATGTGGGATGTGGTTATGGAACACTAGGGATAATTTTAAATAAAAAATATAATTGTTATACAACTATGGTTGATGTTAATAAAAGGGCTTTGCATTTAACTAAAAAAAATATAATAGAAAATAAGTGTGATAATGTAGAAGTATTTGAAAGTGATGCTTATCAAAACATAGATAAGAAATATGACTTGATAGTTACTAATCCACCAATTCATGCTGGTAAAAAGAAAGTCTATGAGATATTAATAGATGCTAAGAAATATCTTAATGATAATGGTAAACTTTACTTTGTAATTCATAAGGACCAGGGAGCTAAATCAGTAGTAAAAGATTTAAGTGATATTTATAAAATTGAAGTAGTAAAAAAAGATAAAGGTTTTTTCATAATTTTAGCTGAAAACAGTTGACTTGTTGCTAAGATTGTGTTAATAATATAAATTGGCAACGTGTTATTTTTAGAGTAACATTTGTACGAAAAATTGTGTATAGGGGTGAAGATGAGTGGCATATAAAATAGTAAAATATGGAAAACATCGTGAAAGAAGAAATTATTCAAAAATAAGAAATACTTATGAATTAAAGGATTTATTGGAAATTCAAAAAAAATCATATGATTGGTTTATTACTACAGGAATCAAAGAGGTATTTGATGATTTATTTCCTGTGGAAAACTTTTCTGGTACTTTATCTTTAGAGTTTGGTGATTATCATTTTGATAGTCCAAGATATACTATTAAAGAAAGTAAAGACAGAGAAACAACTTTTGCATCTCCTTTAAAAGTTGATGTTCGTTTATTTAACAGAGAAACTGGTGAAGTAAAAGAGCAAGAAATTTTTATGGGTGATATGCCTACTATGACTGATAGTGGTACCTTTGTAATTAATGGGGCAGAACGTGTTATTGTATCACAATTAGTACGTAGTCCAAGCGTTTATTATAATAGAGAGATAGACAAAAATGGTCGTGAGTTAATTACATCTCAAATCATTCCTACACGTGGTACTTGGTTAGAATTTGAAGCAGATGCTAGAGATGTTTTATATGTAAGAATTGATAGAACAAGAAAAGTAACACTTACTACTCTTTTACGTGCTTTTGGACTTTCTTCTGATGAAGAAATCTTAAAGATGTTTGGAGAAGATGATTACTTAAAAAATACTATTCAAAAAGATTCAACTAAAAATACAGATGAAGCTTTAATTGAAATATATGAAAAATTAAGACCGGGTGAACCTGCTACCCTTGATTCTTCTAAGAACCAAATCATTACTAGATTCTTTGATGAATTTCGTTATGATTTAGCTAAAGTTGGACGTTATAAGTTCAATAGAAAATTAAATATATTAGATCGTTTATTAAATCAAACATTAGCTGAAGATGTAAAAGTCAATGGTGAAGTTAAATTTAGTAAAGGAACTAAGATTAATAAAGATGTATTCTTAGAATTAAAAGATATATTTGCTGATGGTTATGGTGTTAAAGAAGCAACTATTAATGAAGACTTAGATACTTATAATAAAATTCAAGAAATTAAGATAGTTGATCCATCGGATAAGAAGAAGACTTTAACAGTTATTGGTAATGATCAAACATTAGAAGTTAAGAGATTAACTATTTCTGATGTATATGCTTCAGTATCTTACTACTTAAACCTATTACATGGTGTTGGTAACTTTGATGAAATCGACCATTTAGGAAATAGACGTATTCGTCAAGTAGGAGAACTTTTACAAAATCAATTCCGTATTGGTGTGTCAAGAATGGAACGTGTTATTCGTGAGAGAATGACTACTCAAGAAATGGAAGAGGTAACTCCTAAGACATTAATTAATATTCGTCCAGTAACAGCTGCTATGAAAGAATTCTTTGGAAGCAGTCAGCTATCACAATTCATGGACCAAACTAACCCAGTTGCAGAGCTTACTAATAAAAGACGTTTATCAGCTTTAGGACCAGGTGGACTTTCTCGTGATAGAGCCGGTGTTGAAGTTCGTGACGTTAATGCTTCTCACTATGGTAGAATTTGTCCAATTGAGTCACCTGAAGGACCAAATATCGGACTTATTACTTCACTTGCAAGTTATGCTAAGATTGATGAGTATGGATTTATAATGACTCCATATCGTAAAGTTGAAAATTGTAAGATAACAGACCATGTAGATTATTTAACAGCTGATGAAGAACAAGATTATATAATCAGTCAATCTACAGTAAATACAAATGAAGATAATGTAATTATAGATAAACAAGTATCTGCAAGATTCCGTGATGAGAATATTCTTGCTAAGCCAGAGCAAGTTGATTATATTGATGTATCACCTCAACAAGTTGTATCTGTAACAACAAGTTGTATTCCATTCCTAGAACATGATGATGCTCATAGAGCTTTAATGGGAGCTAACATGCAACGTCAGGCTATGCCACTTTTAAAAACAGAAGCTCCTTATATTGGAACTGGTGTTGAACATATTGCAGCAAAAGACTCAGGAGTTTGTATTGTTGCTAAAGCAGATGGTATTGTTTCTTATGTAGATGCTAAGAAGATTAAAGTAAAAACTAAGAATGGTGAAGATACTTACTATTTAGCTAACTTTGAACTAGCAAACTCAGGAATTTGTAATCATCAACGTCCAATTGTTCAAGTTGGTGAAGAAGTAGAAGCTGGTAAGACAATTATTGCTGATGGTAATAGTACTGATATGGGTGAATTAGCTCTTGGTAAAAATGTTACAGTAGCCTTTATGACATTTAATGGTTATAACTATGAGGATGCAGTAATATTAAATGAAAACTTAGTAAAAGATGATAAATATACATCACTTCACTTGGAAGACTATGAAATGCAATGTAGAGAAACTAAACTTGGACCAGAAGAAATTACAAGAGATATTCCAAATGTTAGTGAAGAAGCAAGAAAGAATCTTGATGAAAATGGTATTGTAACTATTGGTACTGAAGTTAAAGAAGGAGATATTCTTGTTGGAAAAGTTACTCCAAAAGGAATGGCCGAATTAACTAGTGAAGAAAAATTATTACATGCTATTTTTGGTGAAAAGACTCGTGAAGTTCGTGATACTTCATTAAGAGTTCCACATGGTGGAGATGGTATTGTTCATGATATTAAAATTTATTCAAGAAAAGATAATGATGAATTACCTGCTGGTGTTTCTAAAGTAATTAGAGTATATATTATTCAAAAGAGAAAGATTCAAGTAGGAGATAAGATGTCTGGTCGTCATGGTAACAAGGGTGTTATTTCCCTTATTCTTCCACAAGAAGATATGCCATATTTACCAGATGGTCGTCCAGTTGATATTATGCTTAATCCTCAAGGTGTTCCATCTCGTATGAATTTAGGACAGATTCTAGAGTTACATATGGGTATGGCTGCTAAGAAGTTAGGTGAATATGTAGCTACTCCAGTATTTGATGGAGCTCACATTTCTGATATTGAAGAAATGATGGAAGAGGCTGGTATGGACAAAGATGGAAAAACAGTTCTATATGATGGACGTACTGGTGAACCATTTGATAATCGTATTTCTGTAGGTATCATGTATATGATTAAATTACATCATATGGTAGATGATAAACTACATGCAAGAAGTACCGGACCTTACTCATTAGTTACCCAACAGCCACTTGGTGGTAAAGCTCAGTTTGGTGGACAGCGTTTCGGTGAAATGGAAGTTTGGGCATTATATGCTTATGGTGCTGCTTATACATTACAAGAAATGATGACTGTAAAATCAGATGATGTAGTTGGTCGTGTTAAAGTATTTGAATCAATTGTCAAAGGACAAGAAATAAATGAAGCCGGTATTCCAGAATCATTTAGAGTATTAATGAAAGAATTCCAAGCTTTAGGACTTGATATTTCAATCATAAATGATGAAGGACAAGCTTTAGATTTAAAAGAAATAGAAGAGGCTGAAGAAAAAGCGGAAGCAGAAGAACTTGATAGAGCAACAAGAGAAGCTATAGAAGATAATACTAAAGATATGGTAAAAGAAATTAAAGAAGAAATTATCGAAGATGATGAAGATGATAGTGATTTAATGGAAGGGGATGACGAAGATGATGGAAGTAAATAGATTCGATGGAATTAAGATTGGAATTGCATCTCCAGAAAAGATAAGAGAATGGTCTCATGGTGAAGTTAAAAAACCAGAAACTATTAATTATCGTACTTTAAGACCGGAACGTGATGGACTTTTCTGTGAAAAGATTTTTGGACCTACTAAGGACTTTGAATGTGCTTGTGGAAAGTATAAACGTGTTCGTTATAAAAACATTGTTTGTGACCGTTGTGGAGTTGAAGTTACAAAAGCTAAAGTAAGACGTGAGAGAATGGGACATATCGAACTAGCTAGTCCTGTTTCTCACATCTGGTTCTTTAAAGGTGTTCCATCTCGTATGGGATTAGTACTAGATATGAGTCCAAGAGACTTAGAGGAAGTATTATACTTTGTTAGTTATGTTGTAATTGATAAAGGTAATGCACCACTTGAAAATAAACAAACATTATCTGAGAAAGAGTATCGTGCTTACTATGAAAAATATGGTAATGGTTTCAAAGTAGGTATGGGTGCTGAAGCTATCAAGGCTTTATTAAAGAAAGTAGATTTAGAGCATGATATTAATGAAATCAATAAAGAACTTGAAACTGCTCAAGGACAAAAGAGAGTTCGTTTATTAAAGAGATTAGATGTTTTAAATGCTTTCTATCAATCAGGACAAAAACCAGAGTGGATGATTTTAGATTGTATTCCAGTTATACCACCTGAGTTACGTCCAATGATTCAATTAGATGGTGGAAGATTTGCTACTAGTGATTTAAATGATTTATATCGTCGTGTTATTAACCGTAACAACCGTCTAAAGAAATTAATCGATTTAGGAGCTCCTGGAATCATTATTCAAAATGAAAAGAGAATGCTTCAAGAAGCAGTAGATGCCTTATTTGATAATGGTCGTCGTGGAAGAAGTGTTACAGGTGCTGGAAATCGTCCTTTGAAATCACTTTCTAGTATGTTAAAAGGTAAACAAGGACGTTTCCGTCAAAACTTATTAGGTAAACGTGTTGACTATTCTGGACGTTCAGTTATCGTTGTTGGTCCATCATTAAAGATGTATCAATGTGGTATTCCAAAGGAAATGGCTCTAGAATTATTTAAGCCACATGTTATTAATGGTTTAGTAAGTAGAGATATTGCCCATAATATTAAAGCGGCTAAGAGATTGATTGAAAATCAAGACCCAGTAGTTTGGGATATCGTTGAGGATGTAATTAAAGAACATCCAGTTCTATTAAACCGTGCTCCTACATTACACCGCTTAGGAATTCAAGCTTTCGAACCAGTTTTAGTTGGTGGTAAAGCAATTAGACTACATCCATTAGTATGTCCTGCTTTCAATGCTGACTTCGATGGTGACCAGATGGCTGTTCACGTACCATTATCAGAAGAAGCTCAAGCAGAAGCTAGATTATTAATGTTAGGTTCTAATAACATTCTTCACCCAAAAAGTGGTGATCCAATTGTTACACCAAGTCAGGATATGGTTTTAGGTAACTACTATATTACAATGGAAAAAGCTGGTGAAGATGGAGAAGGACGTGTTTTCAAGGATTGTAATGAAGCTTTAATGGCTTATGAAAGACGTGAAATTACTCTTCACACTCGTATTGTTATACCAGTAGATTCATTTAAATATAAAATATTTACTGAATCACAAAAAGGTAAGTACTTAGTAACTACTACTGGTAAAATTAAATTTAATGAAATCTTACCAGATTCATTCCCATATATTAATGAACCAACTGATGAGAATATTCAAAATATTACTCCAAATAAGTATTTCTTACCACAAGGAGCTAATATTAAAGAAGAGATTAGTAAAATGGATTTAGTTAAACCATTTGCTAAAGGAACATTAGAAAAGATAATTGCTCAAGTATTTAAGCGTTATAAAACTACTGAAACTTCTGCAATGCTTGATAAAATGAAAGACTTAGGTTTCTATTATTCAACAATAGCTGGTATTACTGTTTCAATGTCAGATATTGCTACAAGTCGTCATAAACAAGAGTTTGTTGATGAAGGACAAGCTATGGTTGATAAAATTAATAAGCAATATTCTCGTGGTTTAATTACTGAAGAAGAACGTCATGAAAAAGTTATTGAAACTTGGTATGGAGTTAAAGATAAAGTTCAAGCTGAACTTGAAGATATCTCTAAAGAACAAATTGATAACCCAATCTTCATGATGATGCACTCTAAGGCTCGTGGTAACATTTCAAACTTTACTCAGGTTGCTGGTATGCGTGGTTTGATGCAGAAGCCAAACGGAGACCCAATTGAAATTCCCGTTCTTTCAAACTTTAAAGAAGGACTTTCAGTATCCGAATTCTTCTTATCTACTCACTCTGCTCGTAAAGGTGATGCCGATACAGCCTTAAAGACAGCCGATTCAGGTTACTTAACTCGTCGTCTTGTTGATGTCAGTCAAGATATGATTGTACGTGAAGAAGATTGTGGAACTGAACAAGGAGTTATGGCTCATGCCTTCATTAATGAAAAAACTGGTTCTGTTATTGAGAGCTTAAAAGATCGTATCGTTGGTCGTTATGCTAGTAAGAAAGTAATAGATCCTAATACAAAAGAAGTAATTATTGAACGTAATGAATTTATTACTGAAGCTCTTGCTGATAAAGTAGTAGCCGCAGGAATAGAAGCTGTAGAAATTCGTACAATCTTAACATGTAATACTGAAAAAGGTGTATGTCAAAAATGTTATGGTAGAAACCTTGCAACAGGAAACTTAGTTGAAATTGGTGAAGCTATCGGTGTTATGGCTGCTCAATCAATTGGTGAACCTGGTACACAGCTTACAATGCGTACTTTCCATACTGGTGGTGTTGCCGGTGGAGAAGATATTACTCAAGGTCTTCCTCGTGTTCAAGAATTATTTGAAGCTAGAAATCCAAAAGGAAAAGCAACTATTGCTGAAATTGATGGTAAAGTTTCTAAGATTACTGAAGACCATGGTAAATTTAAGATTAGCATTACTAACAAATTAGAGACTAAAGAACATGTATCTAATTATGGTGCTAAACTTGCTGTTGAAAAAGGACAAGAAGTTCATTGTGGTGATAAGTTAACTGAAGGTGCGATTAGTCCAAAAGAATTGTTAGCAGTAACAGACCCTATTACAACTCAAGAGTACATCTTAAAAGAAGTTCAAAATACTTATCGTTCTCAAGGTGTTGATATTTCTGATAAGCATATCGAAGTTATTGCTCGTAGAATGATTAGTAAGATTCGTATTGTTGATAGTGGAGATACTACATTCTTACCTGGTAGTCTTGTTAACTTCCGTGAGTTTACTGAAGGAAATAAAGAAATTATCATTAAAGGTAAGAAACCTGCTACTGGTCGTCCTATTCTTTTAGGAATTACTAAAGCATCACTTGAAACTGATTCATTCTTATCTGCAGCATCATTCCAAGAGACAACAAGAATCTTAACAGATGCATCTATTCGTGGTAAGGTTGACAAACTTGAAGGGCTTAAGGAAAATGTCTTACTTGGTAAACTAATTCCTGCTGGTACTGGTTTAAAACATTATCGTGATGTATCTTACAACTTAGAAAGTGAATTAATGGATGATGAACCATTAGATAAATTAGAAGATGAAATTATGGAGTAGTGTTTAACTACTCTTTTCTTTTTAGAAAAATTATGCTATTCTCTAAATGAGAGGTATCATTATGAAATATATTAAAGTGTTAGTTGTAGTAGGTTTACTTATAGCATTTTCATTGCTATTTGTATATAAGGACCAGAAAGTAGCAGTTTTAGGGTATCATTCCTTTAGTGAAAATAAAGAAGAAGATATGTTTATTATGCCAATAAATGAGTTTGAAGAACAATTAAAGTACTTAAAGAAGCATAATTATAAAACATTAAGTCTTGATGAATTTTACAATTATTATAAAGGTAAAAAAAAGATTCCTAGAAAAAGTGTTTTAATCACAATGGACGATGGTTATCAATCTAATTATGATTTAGCATTTCCTTTACTAAAAAAATATAAGATGAAAGCAACTGTTTTCTATATTGGTTCTAATGAGACTGGTGAAAATAAAAATTATATGAATAAAGAAACATTGGCTTTAATTAAAAAAAATTATCCTAATATAGAAATAGCATCTCACTCTTATGGACTTCATTATGATAAATCAATAGAAAAAGGAATAGATTATTTAACAGCAGATTTTGATAAAATGGGGGATGTTGTTAATACTAAGTACTTTGCATATCCTTATGGTCATTATAATGAAGATATTATTAAAGTGTTAAAAACTAAGAAATATAAAATGGCTTTTGGATTTGGACCTGGTAGGGAACATAGAAAAGCTAGTCGTAGTGATAACATTTATACAATACCAAGACTTAACATTACTAATGGAATGCCACTGTGGAAATTTTCTCTTAGATTGATTTTACCTTATTAATGTGAAAAAGTGTCAATAACTATTTTGTCACTTTTCTTTTTATCTAATATTTGTTAGAATAAGAATAGAATAAGAAGGTGTTAGTATGCGTATAGGTGTAGATGTAGATGGAGTATTAAATGATGTGGCTGAATGGCATTTCGCTTACGGTTCTAAGTTTTGTGCAGACCACAATATTAATCGTGGATTTAACCCAAATGGTTATTATATGGAAGAACAATTTTATTTAACAGCTGAGGAGAATAGAGAATTTTGGAGGCAGTACATATTTGATTTATTATTAGCAATCCCACCACGTCCTTTTGCAACTGAAGTGATTCATAGATTAAGACAAGATGGACATGAAGTATTTATTTTAACCGCTAGAGATAATCAATATTTAACTAATCAGTATGATGGCATGAGTGATTTTTATGTAAAACATTGGTTAAATAAATATAATATTGAATATGATGGTATAATAACGGGTACTACTAATAAAAAGGAAAAATGTATAAATGGGAAATTTGATATTATGATAGAAGATAAGAAAACTAATGTTGATATGATTAGTAAAATTATCCCAGTCTTTGTTTTTGATGCTCCATATAATCAGACCTGTAGTGGTACTAACGTGATAAGAGTTTATTCTTGGTATCAAGTATATCAAGAGATTACAGAAAAGTTTGCTCCAATAGAAATATTATAAGGGGGGGAAAGATTATGAAACTAAATAATAAAGGATTTGGTATAGGAACATTAATTTTCTTTATATGTTTATTCTTTGTAATATTACTTGCTGTAACTTATATAGCATATACAAATGGGATAGAAAAGAAAGACAATAATAGTAATTCTATACCAGAAATTAGAGAACCAGCGAATGAATAAGAAAGGAAGAGATACAAGTGCGAGTAGCAATTAATGGTTTTGGAAGAATAGGAAGACTAATTTTTAGAATAATGGATCAAGATAGTGATTTTGAAATAGTTGCTATTAATGATTTAACGGATGCTGAACAGTTAGCATACTTATTAAAATATGATACTGCTCATCGTCCTTATAGAAAAGATGAAATATCTTTTGATAATGATATGCTTATTGTAGGAGATAAAAAAATAAAAGTTTTAAGTGAAAAAGACCCATCATTATTACCATGGAAGGAACTAGATATAGATTTAGTTTATGAATGTACAGGATTATTTACTTCTCTTGAGAAAGCCAATGCTCATATAGAAGCAGGAGCTAAAAAAGTAGTTATATCTGCACCAGCTAAAGGTGATGTTAAGACGGTAGTATACAATGTAAATGAAAATATCTTAGATAAAGATGATAAGATTATTTCTGCAGCTAGTTGTACTACTAACTGTTTAGCACCAGTTTTAAATGTTATCGAAAAAGAATTTGGAATAGAAAGTGGTTATATGACTACAGTTCATGCTTATACTAATGACCAAGCAAATCTAGATGTTGCTCATAAAAAAGGTATATATGCAAGACGTGGTAGAGCTAGTGCAGCTAATATAGTACCAACTAGTACAGGTGCAGCTAGTGCTATTGGAAAAGTAATCCCTTCACTTGAAGGAAAACTTTCAGGAATGGCAATGCGTGTTCCAGTAGTTACAGGTTCAGTTGTTGACTTGGTTTTAAAACTAAAGAAAAATACAACTAAAGAAGAAATAAATGAAGTCTTAAAAAATAATCAGAATGAAACATTAGGATATACTACTGACCCAATTGTTTCTAGTGATGTGATTGGGATGAGTTATGGCTCTTTGGTAGATGGGCTATTAACCTCTGTTAATAAAACTGATGATATGGAACTTGTTAAAATAATAGCTTGGTACGATAATGAAATGAGTTACTCTTATCAAATGGTAAGATGTGCTAAATACTTCTTAAGTCTATAAATTTTAGGGAAAAGCTTAGCTTTTCTTTTTTTATTCCTAAAAAAATGTTATACTGTCTTTAGGGTGAGTTGGCAATATGAAAAAGACAATAAGAGATTTTAATTTAAAAAATAAAAAAGTAATCATAAGATGTGATTTTAATGTTCCTATAAAAGATGGAAAAATAATAGATGATACAAGAATCAAAAATAGTTTAGATACTATTAAATATGCAATAGATAAAAATGCTAAAGTAATATTACTTAGTCACTTAGGAAGAATTAAAGAAGAAAGTGACAAATTAAAAAATAACTTGGATGTAGTGGCTAAAAGACTTAGTAAACTACTTAATAAAAAAGTAACATTTATAGATGAGGTAGTAGGTGAAAAAGTAGAAACTGCTATTTCGAAAATGAAAGATAAAGATGTTATCTTACTACAAAACACTAGATATGAAGACTTAGATGGTAAAAAAGAAAGTAAATGTGATTTAGAGTTTGCTAAACAGTTAGCAAGTTATGGTGATATATTTATTAATGATGCTTTTGGTACTATTCATAGAGCACATGCCTCAAATTATGGAATTAGTAAGTATCTAGAAAGTGGTATTGGCTTTCTAGTAGAAAAAGAATTAGAAAAGTTATCTGTCTTAAATAATCCTGAAGACCCATTTGTTATTATTATGGGAGGAGCTAAAGTAGCTGATAAGATTGGAGTTATTGATAACTTATTACCAAAGTGCGATAAATTACTAATAGGAGGAGGAATGGCTTTTACCTTCTTACAAGCTGAAGGATATGAAATAGGAAATTCAATTTTTGATGCAGATTCACTAGAATACTGTCAAAAATTATTAAAAGAATATCCAGATAAAATAGTCTTACCAATTGATGTTGCTTGTAGCACGGAATATAAAGATAGTGATAAAAGAATAGAAAAAGATATAAATGAGATAGACTTTCATGAGATGGGCTTAGATATTGGGGAAAAGACTCTTAATCTTTTTGAAAAATATCTAAAGGAGGCAAAGACTGTCTTTTGGAATGGACCATTAGGCGTATATGAATTTTCTCTTTATGCTAAAAATACTGATAAATTATTAAACTACTTAGGAAAAAGTAAAGCTAAAGTAGTACTTGGTGGTGGAGATATTGTAGCAGCAGCTAGTAAACTTTCGATAACTGATAAGTTTTATCATGTTTCAACCGGAGGGGGAGCTACTTTAGAATATCTTAGTGGCAAAGAATTACCAGGACTTGAAAATATAGAAGAAAAAGAGGCATAAAGATGAATAAGAGATATGTAGAAGTAGTAACTAATAAAGACTTAAATAAAATAGAGGCACTAAATGATTTCTGCCTTCATAATGATATAGAAAATGTAAGTAAAAATATTTTAGCTAGTAAAGAGTTATCACCAGTTGTTTTTGAAGATTATTTGGCTTACTTTGATAATGATAAAGTAATAGATTACTGTTTTATTCATGGTGAGAAAGATTTAGGAAGAGGATTTTTATCATTTCCTTGTACACTAAAACCAAGAAAAAGTACTACTTTTGTTGAAATATCTACTGATTATGCCTTTTCTAATGGACTTGATGAAGTATCCATTATGACTAAGGATAATAATTTAAAAAACATTTTAGATAAGATGGGATTTATTTCTTTAGGTACATACAATGATATGTCATCTTACGTTTTAGGAAGAGAAGATAAAGAGAAAGGGAAAATAATGGTATGAAAAACTTAAAAAGAAATAGTTTTATTATTCTACTTGTAACATTATTTGTTTTATTCTTAGTACTTAAAGATGATTATAAGAATATTATTGCTATTATTACAACCATGGATATGAAATTTGTCCTTATAGCAGTTATTCTTTATCTTGCTTATCTTTTCTTTCATACTTTAGTAAACTATTTGTGGGTAAATGAAAAAGAAAAACTATCATTACCACAAGCCTTTCAACATATGATCATCACTCAGTTTTTTAATGGTATTACTCCTTTTTCAACAGGTGGTCAACCAATGGAAATATATATGCTAAAGAATCATGGCTTTCGTTATACAAAAGCTACTAATGTTATTATGCAAAACTTTATTGTTTATCAGTTGGCCCTTGTTATTTTTGGACTATTTGCTGTTATCTATAATTTTATTACTGGTGTATTAGTTTATAAAAGTGTTTTAACTACACTTATTATTCTAGGATTTTTAATAAATACTATAGTAGCAGTTGTTATGTTGTTTGTAGCAACTAGCAAGAAATTTACAAAATCATTATTAAATATTATTACTAGATTTGGTAATAATTTGCACTTTATTAAAAATAAAGAAAAGTTTTTAGCAAAATGGGAAGAAAGATTAGAAGACTTTCATAACTGTACTAGAGAAGTTAAGGAAAAGAAAGGATTGTTTGTATTAGGAATTATCTTAAATCTTATTAGTTTAACTTGTTATTATGCTATTCCTTTATTTTTAGTTTATAGTCTTCATGATTATAATTCTATGACATTCTTTACTTCAATAGTAGCTAGTGCTTATGTTTTAATAATTGGTTCTTTTGTTCCTATTCCAGGTGCTACTGGGGGAATTGAATATGCCTTCTTAGAAATATTTTCTAGTTTTTTACCAACTACTAGTGTTAGAGCAGTTATGATAATTTGGCGTTTTATTACATATTATTTAGGAATGATACTAGGTGGAATATTATTTAGTTTTCATAAGGAAGGAGACAAAGAATGCGAATAGGACTTTTTACAGATAGTTATCCTCCATATATAAATGGAGTATCTACTAGTGTTGAGACTTTGAAATATGCTTTAGAAGCAGAAGGACATACTGTCTATGTTGTAACTGTTGGTCAAGATGCGACTACTTATTCTTATGATGAAGAAAAACACATATTGAAAGTACCAGGTGTACCTTTAGGAATATATGATTATAGGGCTGCTAGTATCTATCCTTTAAAAGTTATTAAAAAGATTAGGTCATGGAACTTAGATGTAATTCATTCACAGACAGAATTATGTATGGGTATCTTTGCTAGACTTTTAGCTAAACAGTATCATATACCTTTAGTACATACTTATCACACTATGTATAAAGACTATACTTATTATGTTTCTAGAAATCATAAATATTTTGATATGGGATGTAAGAAAGCAGTTGAATACTTAAGTAAGTTTTATTGTGATAATACAGCAGATGCTTTTATTGTACCAACGATTAAAACTTATCATTTATTTAGAGATGAGTATCATTATAATAAAGAAATATATATAGTACCGACTGGTATTGATTCATCAAGATTTAATAAAGAAAATGTTGATATGTTAAAAGTCAGTGAAATGAGAAAAAAACTAGGCTATAAAAAAAATGATTTTGTTTATTTGTTTGTAGGTAGAATGGCTCAAGAGAAGAATATCTTATTTTTATTAGATGCGATGAAGGAGATTAAGAAGAAAAAAAGTAATATTAAACTTTTACTAATTGGAGATGGTCCAGATAAAGATTTATATGATAAGAAGATGAAAGAGATGGAACTTACTGATTGTGTTAAATTCTTTGGTTCTGCTCCATGGAGTGATATGCCATTATATTATCATGTATGTCAGGCTTTTGTGACGGCATCTGTTACAGAGACTCAGGGATTAACAGTTATTGAAGCTTTAGCAGCTGAGAAACCGGTACTATGTATAGAAGATGAAGCTTTTCACACAATGGTTGTGGATAAAATGAATGGTATGTTCTTTGATGATGTTTCAACTTGTGCAAAAGAAATGTTAGAGTTAGCAGCTGATAAAAAAGAATATAACTCTTTGAAGAAACAAACAAAAAGTTCAATTAAAGCTTATTCATTATCATCATTTGCAAGTAGTGTATTAGATGTCTATAAAGTAGCAATAGATAACTTTAATAATAAAAAAGACTTTCCTAATATAATTCACAATACTGTTAAGAAGATATTTGATAAGAAGGAGGATTAGTAGTGAAGATTATTTTAAATCATAAAAGTAATTTAACTTATCAAGAGATAATTGACTATTATAATGAGTATAAAAGGCTAAAAACTAATCATGATTTAATTGTTTGTCCTACAACTTGTTATTTACCTATTTTTAAAGATGTGGTTTTGGGTAGTCAAGATATTAGTCCTTATAAGATGGGAAGCTATACTGGTGAAGTATCAGGAGAAGCTTTAAAATCATTAGGGGTTAAATATGTTTTTATTAATCATAGTGAAAGAAGACATTTAAATAATGAACCCTTAGAGCTAGCAAAAGAAAAATTAATAAGAGCTAAAGAAGCAGGACTAATACCAATTCTTTGTGTAGGAGAAGAGTCTTTAGAAGATGCTATTAGTGTATTAACTCATGATTTAAATTATTTACTAAAAGACTTAACTTTTGATAATTTATATATATCTTATGAACCTTGTTATGCGATAGGTTCAGGTAATATTCCTAGTAGAGAAAAACTGGTGACTGTATTTACCTATTTAAAAGAAAAATATAACTATCCATTATTATATGGAGGTAGTGTTTCAGTTGCTACTATAGAACAATTAAAAGATATTCCTTATTTAGATGGAGTGCTACTAGGAAAAGCTAGTCTTAGAGTGGAAGATGTTAGTGAATTTATAAAAAAACTATAAAGAGAAATTCGACAAAATCTCTCTTTTTTTGCTCTATCATTTTTTTATTTATTGTTATATAATAAAATTGCGTAAGGTAGTATTGATGCGTGGTAGTATATGGAAGGAGAATTTATGAAAAAAACCAACGTGTTGATGATTGATGACAACGTAGAACTAGTAAACATGGTAAAAGAATATTTTAATGATAATGATGAGGTGTCTATCACACTTACTGCTCATGATGGAGTAGAGGGTTTAAAATTAATTTTAGAAAGAGAAAATGAATATGACGTTGTATTACTTGATCTTATTATGCCTAAGAAAGATGGTATGCATGTTTTAAGAGAATTAAAAGAAAAGAATATAATTAAAAAGATTATAGTATTAACATCATTTAATGCTCAGAATGTTATAAGAGAAGCTAGTGAACTTGGTATAAGTTATTTCATCTTAAAACCTTTTGAGTTAGTGGAACTAGAAAAGAGAATCTTAGAATGTAATAGTGATAGTAGTTATAGCAAGAAAACAATTGATATGCGATATAATAATTTACAAGTATCAATTACTAAAATTTTACATGAGTTAGGTGTGCCATCGCATATTAAAGGTTATCAATATATAAGAGAAGGAATAGCAGTTTTATTTGAACATCCTGATGTAGTAGGTGGGATAACTAAAGAACTTTATCCTGATATAGCATCTAAATATGATACAACAGTATCAAGAGTGGAAAGAGCGATAAGACATGCCATAGAAGTTAGTTGGAATAGAGGCAATTGGCAGTTGATGGAAGAAATATTTGGACATAGTGTTGATATAGATAAAGCTAAACCAACTAATTCAGAATTTATTGTAACAGTAGCAGATAAACTTAGATTAGAGTTTCATCAAGATGCCGTTAGAAACTAGTATTAGACCTTTTAATCTAATGCTTTTTTTGTTTTTTCATTGACTTTAAAGAACTAATAAACTATACTTAAACTGTATTAAATATGTGAGGTGAATACAATTTATGGAACGAAAAATAGAAAAATTCTTTTTAAGATGGAAAGAAGATAAGATAAGAAAACCACTATTATTATTTGGACTTAAACAAATAGGTAAAACTTATACTGTTTTAGAATTTGGTAGAAAGAACTATAAAAATATTGCTTACTTTAATACCTTACATAATGAAGAGTTATTAAAAATATTTAAGAAGGAACGTTCTATTGAACGACTTGTTAAAATTCTATCAGAGTTTTCTGATGTATCAATAGAGAAAAATGAAACCTTGATTGTATTTGATAATATTGAAGATGAAGAAATAATTAAAGGAGTAAAGTTATTTGGTTTTGATAGAAATGATTATCATGTAATGGCTATTACCTCAAGAAGAGAAAACTTACTAAAGTTTAGTGGGGAAGAACTACAATATAAGTTTATGACAGAAATGGACTTTGAAGAGTACTTGTGGGCAAGAGGGGAGAAAGAGTTAGCGGACCTTATTAGAAAAGCTTATCAGAATAAAAAGGCTTGTTCTAAACATGCTAAGATAATGGATTTATTCTATGATTATTTATTAACTGGTGGTTTTCCAGAGGTAGTTAAAGAATCGTTTCAAACTGTTAGTAGAGGTTACTATGAGAGTGTAAAAGAAAAAGTAACTGAAATACTTAGAACTTTCTTAACAGAATGTGATAATTTAATAGATATTCCAAGAGGATTAGAAGTATTAGATAGCATACCTAGTCAATTAGCTAAAGAAAATAAAAAGTTTCAATATGGAGTTTTAGGATATGGTAGAAGAGCTAAGGAATATGAAAATGTTATTAAATATTTAGTTAGTAATCAACTACTTTATAGAAGTTATAAAATAAGAACGATAAAATCACCGTTATCAAGTTGTCGAGAATTAGATAGTTTTAAACTTTATTATCCTGATGATGGTATTTTATCAGGCAGATATCATTTAACTAAAAAGCAACTATTAGAGAAAGCTGATTTAAAATATGCTCTTTTTGAAAATCATATCGCTCATACTTTATTTGAAGCTGGTTATTCATTGTATTATTATCAGTCAGAGGGAAAAGCTGAGGTTAATTTTGTCATTCAAAATAGAATGGGTAAAGTTATTCCAATAGAGATAGTTAAACAAGGCTCTAAATCTAAAAGTTTATCTGTCTTCATGAAAAAATATGTAGTAACAGATGCTTATAGAATTACAGAAAATAATTTTTCAGTAAAAAAAGGTGTATATTATTTACCAATTTATGCAGTTTTTTGCTTAAATGAACAAATATATTAGAAAGAAGGATATAAATGAAAAAGGTTTTATTAACAATAATAGATGGATTTGGTTATCGTGAGGAAGAAAAAGGAAACGCAGTAATAAAGGCGAATCCTAAAAATATTATTTCTTTGTGGAATAAATATCCTCATACAACATTAGAAGCTAGTGGGGAAGCAGTTGGTCTTCCTAAAGGCCAAATGGGAAATAGTGAAGTAGGACACTTAAATATTGGAGCAGGAAGAGTAGTAGATCAACCTCTTATGCAAATTAATCATGCTATAGAAGATGGTAGTTTCTTTAAAAATGAAGTTCTTTTAGATGTGATTAATCATTGTAAGAAAAATAATTCAGATTTACATTTATTTTGCTTACTTAGTGATGGGGGAATTCATTCACATATAAATCATTTATTTGCTGTTTTAGAGTTATGTAAAAAAGAAGACTTTGCTAATGTTTATGTTCATGCTTTTCTTGATGGACGTGATACCTTACCTAATGTAGCTTTAAAATACTTAGATGAGTTGGATGATAAATTAAAAGAACTTGGTATTGGTAAATTAAGAGATGTATCAGGTAGATATTATTCTATGGATAGAGAAAGAATGTGGAACTTAACTAAAGAGTATTATGATTTATTAGTGCATAATGAAGGTGAGAAAATTTCATCTTATAAAGATTATATTAATTCATCTTATGAAAAGGGAATAATGGATGAGTTTATTGTTCCGGCAAGATTAATGGATGAAGGAAATTTAAAAGAAAATGATGGAATGATAATGGTAAACTTTAGACCTGATAGAATTACCCAATTATTTACTGCTATAACTAATAAAGAATTTAAAGAGTTTCCAAGAGTTGACTTTAAAAACACTAAGTTAGTAACAATGATGATGCCTGAACATACAGTTATTTCAACACCAGCCTTTCCACCAATGCATCTTACTAATACTTTAGGAGAATATGCAGCATCTAAAGGACTTAAGGTTTTAAGAATAGCTGAAGCTAGTAAATATCCACATGTTACTTATTTCTTTGATGGTGGTGAAGAAAAAGATTTACCTAATACTGACAAGATTATAGTTCCAAGAAAAGATGTTGCTACTTATGATTTATATCCAAAGATGAGTGCTTATGAAGTAGCTGATAAATTGATTGATGTAATGGATAAGTATGATTTGATTATTTTAAACTTTGCTAATTGTGACATGGTTGGACATACTGGTAAATTTGATAAAGTAGAAGAAGCAGTTAAAGCAGTGGATGAGAATATTAAAAGACTATATGATGCTGCCACTAAAGAAGGTTTTACTATGTTTATAACAGCAGATCATGGTAATGCTGAGATAATGATTGATGATAAAGATGAAGTTATTACATCACATACTACCTCTCCAGTTCCATTTATAATTACTGATAGTAATGTAGAAAAAATTAGTAGTGGTAAATTAGGAGATATTGCTCCAACAATTTTAGATTACATGAGATTAGATATTCCAAAAGATATGACAGGTAATAAATTGATTTAATTTAGAATTTTGTATAATAATAAATATTATTTTATAAGAACTGTTATCAATATAAAAAGAAAAGAATAAATTTTGTCAAAAAATGTTGACATTATTATTAAAGACTGGTATAGTGATAACAACACCGAAGAAAACGGTGTAAAATTGTGCTAAAAAGTTGTGAAAAAAATATAAAAAAAGCTTGACATAGTGATTCAAGTTTGTTATATTAATAACGCAGCTTGAAAAAAGCAACAATGTTCTTTGAAAACTAAGCAAAACGTCAATTACATTTGACAGTCAGGAAAAACAAAAATAAATTTTTTTATTGAGAGTTTGATCCTGGCTCAGGATGAACGCTGGCGGCATGCCTAAGAC
>CAKOZV010000013.1 GCA_934131695.1 uncultured Bacilli bacterium
ATTATCAGTACTATTCTTGCTACCGCAACTTTGACAATATATTATATCGGTAGATGTATCTAATACTTCTTGTTCTTTAGCTTCTTTAGTTGCTTCACTTTCTTCATTTTCTTGAACTATCTCTTCTTCAGTAATATCTTCTATCTCTTCATCCAAAGATGCTCTACAGCTTTCACAAAATTTATTATCAGTGCTATTCTTGCTACCACAGCTTTGACAATAAACTATATTAGTATTAGAATCTGACTTTACATCAACATCATCATCTTCAAATTTATTACCACAAGCAGTACAAAATTTCATATCTAAATAGTTATCTTGCCCACACTTTTTACATTTTTTTACTCTCATATTACTACCCCTTCTACAAAAATATGATAGCAAATTTTGTATGCATTTTCAATAATTTTTTACCACAAATTAAAACCTCCAACACTAAAGTGCATAGAGGTTATATTTTTTAATATTTTATTTAACATCCCCAACATATTTCATATTAATATCACCTGGTATTTTCCAACCATTTTTACCATAATTAACAACTTCAATTTCATATTTAATTCTTTTTGCTTCACTCGATACTTCAGTATTGTTATCAGATAAACACTGTGATTTGTTATCAACTTCAAAAGATACAGTTGCACGAGAACCTAGAACATTACCAATTGACTTAACTTTTGTTCCAAATTGTTCAACAAATGCCTTAAGTTTTTCACCTTCTATCTTCTCTACTTTAAAGTTAGTAGCATGACACTTTTGTTCATCAGTTGTCATAGAGTCACCAAAATAAGATGAAATAGTTGTAGCAGTATCATAATCGATTGGAAAACCTGTAACAGAACTAATAAATCCCATAGTAAGATTTCCTCCAATTGATACCATTTTCTGGGTAGATGGATCAAAACAACTAACCATAGTATTATAATCCATCTTATCAGTAGCTTCCATAAAAGTTTTAACAACTCCATCTGGTGTTGAAACCATATAAGTAAAGTAATAATTAGCTAGTGCTATTATCAAAGCCATTAATGAAGAAGCTATTCCTATTTTAAAAACAACACTATGTCCTTTTTTTACTGATTCTTTAACAGCATCTTTGGCTATATCACCAGTTACTTCAATTCCTTTTTTTACAATATTTGTTTTCTTTGATAATAATTCTCCACATCCAGCACAAAATCTACTATTATCATTATTTTTTCTTCCACACTTACGACAATACATATCACACCATAACAATAGATATTAATTTTTCACTACTATTGTTTTCCTTTCTTTTCATTTAACTACCTTCCCATTTTTATTATATTTTAAGAAGTAAGGGATTAAGTCTTTATTATTACCACCTAATTCTTTAGAAGATGTTTGTCCAACAATCGTATAACCATCTTTTGTTACTAACATATCACTAAAGTAAATATCTCTACTACCAGTCTCTGTTTTTTTAGTAATTTCTTCTCCATCTTTCTTATATTTAGCAAAGATACCACTATATCTAAAGACATTATAAGAATCAGTTGATTCCTTTTTATCTTTCTTAGCTGTATGACCAATAGCTACTATATTATCACCATCTACTACTACTTTATTAAATCTAGCGGAACTATTAACTCTATATCTCTTTTCATATTTGATATTACCATCTTTATCATATCTTAGTAAGACAGCTTCTGTTTTCTTATCTTTATCATCTGCTTCTATATTAGTTGTTTTTCCACCCACTACTACAAAATCATCATCTATTTTAGCCATTGATGAGAAACCAACTACATCAGTATATTCATAAGTCTTAATAAATTCTTTTTCTCCAGTTTTACTAAATTTAGCAAAGAATCCATATCTAGTAGCGTCTTTTCCGACAAGATAAATTGCATCATCATCTACTACTACATCATTAAATATTCCTGATTTACTACCACCATAATTAGTACGCCATTTCTCTTTTAAGTCAAAGTCATATTTAACCATAATAGCTCCACCATCAGGATCATTTCCAATAGTCATATTCTCTAAAATACTTTGTCCTATAACTAAATACCCATCATCCATTACTACTACTTTAGTAAACTTAGTATCACCTGCTATTTGTAAAGTCTTAGAATTTATTTGTTTACCATTTTTATCATAGATAACAATTAAACCATCTTTAGTTTTTTCCTTAACTTGAGTCTTAGTATAAGCGGCAGAACCTACAGCAATATAACCATCTTTAGTTTGTTTAGCATCATAGAAGTAAGAATCATATCCTTTAGTATAAGCACTTTCAAATACTATTTTTTCATTCTTATCATACTTAACTAACTTAGCTTTTTGATAGTCTTTACTATACTTATTATATTTACTATGTTTAAAGTCACTACTACCACTACCAAGATAACCATCTTTTAGTTTTTCAATTGAACTTAAAGTATCAACATAAACAGTACTGTTATTAGCTTGATAAATTTTAACTCCTATATAAATACCTTCTACTACTATAATAGCAATACACACTATCACCAAAAATTTTAACCACTTTAATAATTTTTTATTCTTTTCCATCTTTTCACCTACTTAAATACAATAATGAAATACTTTTTCTTTCCTCTTCTAATTATAATATATTTATCTTCAATTGCAACTTCTTTTGTAACCATAAATTCTAAGTCTGTTATTTTTTTACCATTTACACTAATACTTCCATTAGTAATAAATTCACGAGCTTCTCTTTTACTCTTACAAATTCCCATTTCTACTAATAAATCTACTAATAAATATTCTTTATCTATTTCTTGTTGTTCTATTCCTTTAAAGGCTTGTTCTATTTCTTTAGAGGTTAAAGATGCTATATCACCACTAAATAATGATTCACTTATCTTAACTGCTTGATTATATGATTCTTCTCCATGAAGATATGTTATTACCTCATAAGCTAATCTCTTCTGAGCGATTCGTTTCTCTGGTGTTTCATTATGTTCCTTCATAATAGAATCTATCTCTTCTTTATTTAAGAAGGTATATTTCTTAAGATATTCTTCCATCATTATATCTTCAAAGTTTAGTATATATTGATACATTTCATAGCTAGTAGTCTTTTCTTCATCTAACCATAAAGCATTTCCATAACTCTTACCTAACTTCTTACCAGTAGAATCAACAATAAGTGGTACAGAAAAAGCATAAACTTCTTCATTATTTAGTTTCCTTATTAGTTCTATTCCTGTAGTTAAGTTACCCCATTGATCAGAACCACCAAACTGTAAATCAGCTCCATAATGATCATGAATATATTTAAAATCATATCCTTGAATTAACATATAAGAAAATTCAGCATAAGAAATACCAATATCCATTTGTCTTTTAACTAAGTCTTTATTAATCATATAAGATACATTTACATACTTTCCAACATCTCTTAAAAAATCAATATAGTTATAGTCTTTAAACCAATCATAGTTATTAACTACTAATGTGTCTTCACCAAATAATTTTTGCATTTGTTTTTTAATCTTTACAAAATTACTCTCTATAACTTTAATATCAGCTTTTTCTCTCTCTCCAGTTCCTCTTGGATCTCCAACTCTTCCTGTAGCTCCTCCTACTAAAATTATTGGTTTATGTCCTGCTCTTCTTAACCTTTCAGCAACTAAGAAAGTAGGAAATTGACCAATATGAAGGCTTTCTGCCGTTGGATCAGCTCCTATATAGAAAGTCATTCCACCTTTATTTAGTTTTTCTTCTAACTCTGGAGATGTCACATCTTTAATTAAACCTCTCCATTTTAAATCTTCATATAATGTCATATTTATTCCTCCTTAAAATATAAAAAGTTTCTACAAATATAAGGACGGATAACTTCCGCGGTACCACCTTATTTCATAGAAACTATGCTCTTAATAGATTAACGCTCTAACACGATTCTTTCTCCAAATGTGTATTTCATCTAAAATATTATCTTAGTTTTCACCAACCACTAAGTCTCTTGAAAATAATTATTTTAAACTACTATCATTCTTCACAGAAATCTAGAATTACTATAACATTTTCTTATGAAGATAGCAAGCATTTTAGAACACTTTTATGAACCTAATTTTACGGTGAATGGATTATTTTTAGTTCCATCACCACCAGTAATTACCACATTTGCTTTTAAATTCATAGATGGCTTTATACCACGATTTGAACTAAACACATTAATATACATATTAGCACCACCACTTATACCATATCCATATTCAGTATTTTTTTTCATATTTAGTAACCAATAAACTACAGTGTTATATGAAAAATCATCTTGACCAGTTAACAATTCTCCAACCCTCAATAAACCAATTTTTGATGTAACAGTATTACCTGTAATATCTTTTACTGTTTTATAATTAAAATCATCTGATAATATATTGCCTAAATACCATGTTGTATTATCTTCTATCATATTTACTTGGTCACTAGTTAGATATGTACCATTTGTCAAATAATCCCCATTTAAAAATGTACCTATTGTATTATCTTTAGAAAATGTTAAATTACTTCCAAAAGCTAGTTTTTTATAACTACCACTATCCTTTAGCGGTATAGCACTTGTTATTTTAGTACCAGTTCCGTTTTCATGACTTACTATTCGATATAGATTGTTTTCTCCCGTTCCAAAGCTTATATATTCACCACTATATCTCGTTGATAATAAAGTACTAATTGGATTATCATTATCACCTTGTAATATATATGGTTCATCAGCAGTACCTAAACCTTTTACTATTTTAACACTACCTTTTAAATTAATAGCTGGTCTTATTGTATGACAAACATCATTATCCATATTAATGGCTCCGACATCATCTATATAGGTAATATTTGTATCATTATATGGTGTTAAAAGATACCAGTATTGCATATTTCTTAAGTACCCATCAATTGCTCCAATTGTTTTAAAAGTCATAGCATATTCATAGGAATTTAATAGACCTACAGCATCTGTCACTAGTGTCGTTTTAAGAGGCTTTGTTATCTCTGAAGTCATAGTTGCATTCCAAACACTATCTACTTTAATAAACTTATCAGGTTCTCTCAAATTACCTAAAAAACCATCTATACTTGTATCATTTAACCATTCTTCCATATAGCTACCTTGAAAGTTTGTATTACCATGAGTATTATATGGAATGGATGAAATTCCCCATTGTGTTACTAATTTTACAGAATTATCAGCTGGATCTATTGATACTGCTCTCCATAGTTTTCCACTATACCAAATATAATTATTAGGATTAGTTCCAGTGATAAATGTTTGTTCTGAGTCTGATGTATCTATAGCACCATTATCTCCTACCCCAGCTAACAGTTTATCTGCTACTGGAGTTAGTATTTGTTGATTAACCTCTATTCTTAGTTTTACTTTAAAGACTTGTCCACCAATATCACCATTAACTTCGGTATTTAACCATAGTCTTAAGGTAAAAGTATCTTTCGCACTAACAAATTTTTCTACTAGTTAGGTTAGTAGGTGTACCTTTTGTATCATCATTTACTCCTAAACTATATCTTATAAATTTATCATCTATTCTAGTATGTCCTGGAGATATTGTATCATTATCTAGATATACAGAGTAAGAACCATATCCCTTACCAACATTTTCTACTGTAAACTTAAATGCATCTTGATTAAGTCCATCACTGTCTTTTAAAAACTCACCTGAATCAATAGTAAGTGAATTTTCTTCTGCTAGACTAAATCTAAAAGTACCTACTCGCATAGAATGAATTTTTTCACCATTTACTATTTGAATTAACCAAGCATAGGCTATACCTATAATTAATATTAAAATTAACAAACTAGTTACTAATATTATATACTTCTTATATTTCAATTTTCAACGCCAACCTTCTTTTTAGTATTTTAAAAATTATATCTTTATGTTTTTGACATTCTAATATTACTGCTTTCATTCTGTCCACTACCTTTCTATTTAATAATCACAAAAAAGATAGGACTAGTTTTATAGTTCTATCTTTACTACCACACAATAAAAGAAAGTAGTTTGGCTACTTAATGCCCCCCCCCATGTTAACTGTCTGTAAACTTAATATATTCATGGACGGCACCTCTACTTTCTTAAAAATTTTTATTTCCCTGCTGCTTCTAATTTTTCTAACACTTCATTAGTAACATCAATAGCTTTAAGACGCATATCTTCTGCTGCTTTCTCTAAAACAGGTGTTCCTTTTTCTACAGCAAGATTAACTAACTCTTGACATTTTTTCTTAATATCTGCTGCTTTCTTTTTAGCAATCTTTAAAGCCTTTTCTTTATCAAGGTCTTCTAATTCTTCTTTGATTTCATCAACTTTTCTTTCAAAAGTCTCTTTAACTTCATCCATATCGATGTCCTTAGCTTTATTAACTAATTCATCCATCTTTTCTTTTAATTCTTTTCTAGTTTCACTACCTTTTTTAGGAGCGAATAAAATACCAAGTCCTGCTCCAATAGCTGCTCCTGCAATGAACTTACCTAGTCCACTTTTCTTTTTTTCACAACTCATTCTTCAACATCCTCCTTTTTTTGTTTTCTTTTCTTTACCAAACTTTTAACTGCTCCCATTATTGTTGATGCGATAGTATCAGTAACAACAGTTGCCTTAGTAGTAATAAAATCCATTACATTAAATAGTCCACTCATAGAGTCCATTTTCTTTTCTAAATCATCTAAGAGTGTATTAATTCTAGTAACTGTTTCTATTGCTCTAATACCTAAGATAATCAGTACAATAATAAGAACAATTAAAAGACTATACATTACTGCTGGTAAAAACACATTGACAAATTCCATAATCAGTCTTCCTTTCTCTATTACAACTAATCTTCTTTAGAATCATTATACATTGAATCAAATAAATCAAATAAATTATCTTCAAGTTCTGGTTCTGTATCTTCTTTATGTCTTAAATCACTTCTTCTACCAGTTTTTCTTTCATGAGAAATATCTTTATAGTCAACATTATATTCTAATCCTAAATCTTCAAAATATTCCTCAGCATCTCCTACAGTTACCTTTGGAACAGCAGGAGTATTATCAGTAATATCTTCTAACATAGAATTAGTATCTGCTTCTTCCTCACTAATTTCCTTATACTTTTTTCTATCATCTAAATAATCATCATCTTTTTTTTCTTTAGCACTAGATGTTAACTCTTCATCAAAAATATCATCATTACCACCATAAGCTTTAGCTCTAACACTATCTACATCTAATTTTTTAGATGAATAACTACTTGTTATTCTAACTTCTTTCTTAGTTGTAACTTCTTCCTTTGCTTCACCAGAATCAATTAAACCATAAATTGGTGAAATAACAGGTGATGGATGGAAAGTTTTCTTTGTTTCTTTCTTCTCATAAGTACCATAACTTTCAATCTTAATCTCTTCTTTTTTATTTCCATAAGGAAGCTTCTCAGGCTTTTTTTCCACAGGTCTTGGTGGATAAGCTGGATGAAAGTCTTGTGGTACTTCTCTTCTTTCCACAGGTTTTGGTTTCTCTTCAACTCTTGCAGGTGTTTTTTCTCTAATATCAACAAAATCATCTTCACTAATAGCTGGAAACTTAAAAGTCTTTTTTTCTTCTTTTGGTAATTCTTCCTTTACCTCATCTTCTTCAAAGACAGCTTCTTCTTTTCTTTCTCTTCTTGTCTCTGGTAAAACTATCTTCTTAGCAATAGGTTTTTCCTTTTTATCCTTTTTTTCTTCTACTTCTACATACTCTTCTTCAAAAAGAGCATTCTTTAACTTATCTAGTATTTTCACTTTATTCACCTCATTATTCTGACTCTTCAATATCTATTTTATCTTCATCGGTATTCTTTTCAGTATATCCTTCATAAGTACCATATTTTTCTTCATAGTCAAGATAACTTTCTTTAGTCTTTTCATTACCTTTAGGTTTCATTACATTGTAAGTTTCTTCTTTATAATTAAGAACTTTAGTACCAATTAAAGTATCTAAAACTACTCTGTTATACGTTATAGAATTTAAAATAGAACTCATATATGGTAATACTTCTGTTATCTCTTTTTCTTTAACTATCGCTTCTATCTTTCCATAATTATACATAAATTCAATAAAATATGAATCATCTTTATCAAGCTTAGTTATCTCCAAGTAACCACTCTTACCATTATAATTTAATTTTTTAGAATAGTATGCATCCTTATTAACTTTATAATCCAACTTCTCTTTATTATAATAACGAATTACATCACTATAGAAATAATAACTTCTATTTTTCTCATCAAGTAAAACAGCATTATAATCTTTCTTAGAGGTAAATCTTATCCCTTTTGGAATATAGTATTTATATCCATCATAAACAACATTATAATGTTTATTATTTTCTTTAAGTAATATTGGTAATAAAGAATCTATACTTTTATTAGAGAGATTACTACAACCAGTTACTACAAAACAAAGAAGTGAAAGAAATAGTATTTTCTTTTTCATATTTCACCTACTCTTATCTTATTATAACAAATAATATTAACTTTTTAAATCACTTTTCTGCAAAAAGATGATAAATATTTGCACCTTTTCCCCTAAATTTACTCTCATATTCAGTCATTATTAAATCAGGTGACTGATAATTAAATGATACATCGTTTAATAAGTAACCCATATCACCAAGTGATTCTACTGAATACAAGAAGAAATCTCTATTATCAGTTCTTACTTCTATCCTTTCCTTATCTTTAAAAATATTTTTATATTTTTCTAGGAATAGCTTACTAGTTAATCTTCTATTTTCATGTCGATTTTTAGGCCAAGGATCAGAAAAGTTTAAATATATTTTATCTATTTCATGATCAAATAAATCACCAATTAAGTTAGCATCATATTTAATTAGTATTAGATTATCTAGTTTTTCCATCTTTAGGATAGCTTTAGCCATAATACTATCAAATCTTTCTATGCCAATAAAGTTTATATCTTTATACTTTTTTGCATTTTGATAAATAAACTGTCCTTTGCCCATGCCTATTTCTAAGTAGATAGGATTATCATTATTAAATAATTCTTTAAATTTACCTTTATATTCTTTAGGATTATTCAAAAGAAAAGAACAATTATCAAGTATTTCTTCTTTATTTTTTACATTTCTTATACGCATGTTATCACTTCCTCGTTAATAGTTTAACACATGTATAATAAGTTTGCATATAATAAAGCGAAAGGAATGGATAAATATGATGAATCAAATGCCACCTTATAATATGTTCCCACCTGCTTTTGATCCAAACCAAGGTCAAAATCAAGGAATGGGAAGTAATTGTCAGGAAAAAATACAAATGTTAGAAAATCAAATAAACAGAATGGAAAGACAACTTAGAAGACTAGATAATAGAGTTAGTAACTTAGAAAATAATTTAATAACTCCATACTCTAGTCAAAACACTGGATATGGTAGTGCAAATAATAAATATATGATGTAAAATAGTGTAGACAGTGTTGTCTACCTTTTTGTTAAGAAAGAAGTGATTAGATGCTTATAGTAGGAAGTTATAATCTTCAAAATAAATTTAAATTAAAGAAATATAATGGTAAGTTTAATAACCAAGATAATGTTCTTTTGTTAAAAGAATTTCTAGATGATTACAATATTGATATACTAGGAACACAAGAGTTTGTCTACTGGTATTTAGAACGAGCTAGAAAAGAGATTAATGATAAATATTCTATAAATGGTAAATATAGATATCCACTAGTTGTTTTAAAAAAATATGATGAAGCTAACAGTATAATCTGTAAAGAAACTGTAACTGAGTGTAAAACTTGTCATTTACCTTTCTTACCTAATATTATTCCAAGAATTTTAACCAAAGCTTATATTGATACTAAAGAGTTTGGATTAATCGTTTTCTATAATACTCATTTATCAGTTAAAAATGATAAGGTTAAGAAAAAACAATTAGATTTTATTCTAGAAAATATAAAGAAAGAAACTAATCCCGTAATTTTAACTGGTGACTTTAATATGACAATTAATAATCCACTTTTTAAAGAATTTATTAATGAGTTAGAAAAAATAGGCATTAAAAGAGTAAATGTCTTAGAAAGGACTTATAAGACACATAGTAAAAATAATGCTATAGACCATATTTTTGTAAATAGGAAAATGAATATTTTAAAGTATAAAGTTATAAAAGATGATAAGTATAAAGACTTTAGTGACCACTATCCAATTATTGTCTTTTTAAATAGAGTAAAATAGACTATATCTGGGTATACTAAAATTGACTTTTAGCAAGGAAAATACTATACTTTTAAGTAGAAATGAGGAAATAATTATGAAGTTAAAAGAATTAAATATAGATAAATTTGATGAGTTTGTGAGAAATAATAAATATAAGAGTCATTTTTTACAATCGGCAGCTTGGGGAGAGTTATCAAAAGAAAAAAGGAATCTTACACCATATTATTTAGGATTAGTTGACGAAAAAGGTAATATTTTGGCAGCTACCCTACTTTTACAGAAACATCTTCCTCTTAATTTATGTTATTTTTATGCCCCTCGTGGTTATGTTATTGATTTTAATGACTTTGAATTACTTAAAAGTTTTACTAAAGAATTAGTTTCATTTGCTAAAAAGAAAAAAGCTATTTATATTAAGTTAGACCCTGATATAGTATGGCAAAGAACTAAATACGATGGTGAAGTTATTTTAGAAGAAGCAAAAGAAAAAAAGATAATGAATAGTTTACTAAAACTAGGATATCATCATTTAGGATTTACTAAGAATTTTGAGACTAGACAACCTCGTTATACTTTTAGAATAGATTTAAACCAAGACTTAGAAGAAATTGAAAAACACTTTTCTAAGACTACAATGCAAAGAATTAATAAATCTTTAAAATTAGCAACAGAAGTAGAGATTGGTAGTGAAAAAGATTTAGGTGAATTTTATCAATTAATGATGTTAACAGAGGATAGAAAAGACTTTGTCTCATACCCTTTTGAATATTATGAAACACTTTACCGGTTATTTAAAAAAACTGATGATGTATTCTTATTCTTAGGTAAAGTTAACCTTAAAAAGGTTATAACTATTTTAGAGAATGACTTGACTGATGTAGAAAAAGAATATGATAAAGAGAAAGAAAAAACATCTAAGAGTGCTAAGAATAAACAGAAAGAATTATTAAGAAGAAAAGATAAATTAACTGAAGACTTAGAAAAATACAAAAAGATAGAAAAAGAGTATGGTAAAGTAATGACTTTATCTGCTCATATGATTGTAACTTATGGTAATAAAGCTTGGGTATTATATGCTGGTAACCATAATTTATTAACAGAGACTTATACTAATTATCATACTTATTATGAACATTTAAAGTTTTGTAAAGAAAGAGGAATTGAGATATACGATCAGTTTGGAACAATAGGTGATTTATCTAAAGATAATCCAAGACTTGGTCTACATGAATTTAAGAAAAAGTTTGGTGGAGACTACATTGAATTTATGGGTGAATTTGATTATGTCTTAAAGCCTCTTTACTACTTTGCTTTTACTAAACTTGTACCAATCTATCGAAATTATATTAAGAAAAGAAAGAAGAAGGAGTTAAAAGATGAAGTTAGAAACATTAACAATTAAAGAATTTACTAATTGGGCAATAAAGAATGATGAAATAACCTTTCATCAAACTAAAGAATGGGCTGACTTAAAGAAAAAGAATGGTTGGAAGGCTTATTATGTAGGATTAAAAGATAAAAAAGAGATTAAAGCCGCCAGTCTAATTTTAGCTAAAGAAATACCAGTCATTAAAAAGAAAATGTTCTATGCTCCTCGAGGTTTTTTAATTGATTATCATGATTTAGAACTGCTTACTACCTTTACTAAGGAAATAAAGAAATGGGCTAAAGAGAAAAAAGGAATATTCATTAAAATAGATCCTTATGTTATGTATAAAGAACATGACTTAAATGGAGACTTAGTTAAAGATGGTATTGATAATAGTGATACTGTTGATAATTTAAAATCATTAGGATATCATCATTTTGGGTTTAACCTAATGCAAGATACTCTACAACCTAGATGGATGCATACTATAACTGTTAAAAATCGTTCTTTAGATGATGTTATGAAAGATATGGAGTCTAAGACTAGACAAATTTTAAGGAAGAACGAAAGACTTGGTGTTAAATCAAGAGAAATAACTAGGGATGAGATTAAAATATTTAAAGATATTATGCAACATACTGGCGAAAGAAGAGATTTCATTGATAGACCACTTTCTTATTATGAAAATATGTGGGATACTCTTCATGATAGTGGTATTTTAAAAATTTTAGTAGCAGAGGTTGATTTTGATGAAGAAATTAAAAATACTAAAGATGAGATTAAGAAGTTAGAAACCGCTATTAAAGAACGTGAAGAAAAGTTTAATAATAAAGATATACCGATGAATGAAAAGAAATATAATGCTAATCAAAAGAAGGACAAAGAAGAAATAGAAAGACTTAAGAAAAATATAGAAAAGTCTAAATCAATGAAAAAAGAATATGGTGCTAAACCTATTCTTGGTGGTATTCTCTTTCTAATCTATGGAAATGAGGTTTTATCTTTATTTGGTGGTAGTAAAAAAGAATTAATGTCTTTTCAGTCTGCTTATACTCTTCACTTTGAAGGTATTAAATATGCTGTAGAACATGGTTATGATACTTACAATTTCTATGGTATCACTGGTGACTTTAGTAAAGATAATCCTCTTCTTGGACTATATCTATTTAAGAAAAGCTTTGGTGGACAAGTGGTAGAATTAATTGGTGAATTTGACCTTATTATTAGTAAGTTTTGGTATCATACTTATAACATTAGTTTTAATCTATACCATAAATTAAAGAAATTAAAAAATCATAAATAAAAGTCCCTGCATAGAGCAGAGGCTTTTTCTATTTAGGTTTTCTAAGTGTCATAACTTTCTGATAAGCCTGATCATAAACATCTAATTGACTTTTATATGTTGCATTCTCATCAAGTAATTGACTAATTTGTTGTTCCATCATTTGATTTTTCTGCTTTTCTTCCACTAATTCTAACTCTAATTGATTTGCTCTAATATTAAGTTCATTATTTCTAGCTTCTATTACAGAATAGCATTGTTTTCCAGAATCACTAATTAAGCCAGTACATAGACTGTCATTACAAACATCTATTAATGTCGAAATAATCTCAGGAATATCAGAATCTCCACAAATTTGACCTATGGTATTACTATCAAGTGGAGTTCCACTCTTAATACAATCAGATAACAGTCTTAAAACATTTAAATTAAGTGTTTTATCTTCTCTAACATTTTTTAACTTATTAATAGTAAATGCATAATCTCTAGCAACAGCAGGAGTGGCTGAGTACTTTTGAGATATACCTATTACGCTATTAAGTACACGTTCTTTTTCGGAAAGTGGGAAAAAAACATTCACTTTATAGTCACGATATGGATTATTAATATTAAGTAAATGTGGATATGTAATTTCCTGTTTCCTAGCTACTCTATTCATAAATTCATTAAATTTTTCTTCATCATCATATAATCTAGATGTTGCAGGATTATATACATTACCATTTTTCACTAATCCTAAAACTAGATAATTAGAGCCTTTTTTTCTAACAACATAATAATCACAAACATCAGGTACATTTATAGATTGATATGTTTTTTCATTATCATATTTTATAACACAATATATATCATCAATTCTAACAGAAAGATTATCTTTAAAGACCGAAAGTTTTTGATCAATAGAATCAGAGAACATATTTTCCATACTAATTGTTTTACTTACAAGTAATTTTTGAAATACATATGGTTCTTTTAATACATATTTTAATTTGTCATAACTAACTGCATCTTTTCTAAACTTATTAGTCATATTTAAATAAGAAAGATTAATTCCCAATAAATGAGCAATACTAGATTCCGGAAATTTAATATTTAATATATCACCATTACCTAGATACAAATCAACTCTATTATTCTTTATATCTAATCTTTCAAACCAATTTATACATTCATTAATTTTATCAATGATTTCATTATATTTAACAATATTTACACTCATAATTTTTCCCCCTTGCAAATATTGCATATTATACTATAAAATTAATAATTTGTAAATAAGGCCTAAAGCATATTTTTCTTTTTAAGGACAATAGCAACTATAATTGATAGTAAGAAAGATAAACCTAATAGTAAATAGAAAGAATAAGGATTATGAGAAAATTCTCCAAAGCTTACATTCATCCCCATAAAAGAAGCTACCATAGTAGGAATAGATACTACAATCGTAATACCAGCTAAGAATTTCATGATACCATTTAAATTATTTGAAATAACGGTAGCTACTGTATCTGTAGTACTACTTAGTATTCCTCTATATAAATCTGCCATATTACTAGCTTGACTATTTTCAATAATAGCATCATCTAATAAATCTTCATCTTCTAAGTACATTTCTATTACATTACCCTTCTTTATCTTATCAAGAACAACACCATTACTTTGTAAAGCAGTAATTATATAAGTTAAACTATTCTCTAAAGCTAGTAAGTTTACTAATTCTTCATTTTTAGTAGCAGTCAAAATCTTACTTTCTGCATCCTCTATCTTTTTATCAATATCACGTAATATCTTTAAATATAAAACTGCTAAACGGTAAATTATTTGAATAACAAACCTACTCTTCTTATAAGTATAAAACTCTTTAACCTTACCACTAGAAAACTCTTCTAAGAAGGCATACTTTTGTAATGATACTGTTACAATATAATCATTTCTAACTATTAAAATAGCTAAAGGTAACGTTTTAATCTCATGTAAACCATTACTAGTGTCTTTAACAGGTACATCTAAAAGAAGCATCTTAGTCCCTTCTTCTTCATCAATTCTAGGCTTTTCATCATCATCTAAAATACTTACTAAAAAGTCTTTTTTAATACCAAGTGAAGAAGAAACCTTTTCTACTTCCTCCTCATTAGGATTTTCCAAGTGAACCCAACAACCAATCTCAAAATCATTTAATCTTCTAAACTCATTAGTATTTAAATCTGTATTATAAATCTTTAGCATATTTCCACCTCTTTTTCTACTACATCATACGGTTTTAAATAATATTTGTCAAGCAAAAAGAAGTTACTCTAATACCTTAACTTCTCTTTCCATATTCTTTTCAAAAACTGTCATTTTTTCTTTACTATCTAAAATAACTAAAGCTAATGAATCTATATTTTCATAATGATTATTTTTTAATCTTGTTAATAACCATTCTTCATCCTTACCTATTTCTTTTAAATTATTAATCATTATTTTTCCATCTATAACAGCATTACAACATAATCCTTCATAAGATGTTTTTAACTTTAAATCTTTACGTTTAACTGGTTGAACATTACTTTTAGGTAGAAAACTGACTTGACCATTAGCTTCCATAATAGCATATTCTATTTCACTTAAATTAAAATAGCCTTGAATTCTAGCTTCTTGTAAAAAATCATTTAAATCAAGTTTACTTTTTTTCAAAGATTTATAGTTAAGTTTTCCATTTTCTATTATAACTGTTGGACAACCGATTAATAATCTTCTAGAAATAATACTTTTATTAGTTAATAAAGTTATTAAATAAGAGAAAATAGCATAGATAGAAATAGCAAATACTCCTTCATAAAAATTTATATCATTATTTAAAGTCATCTCTGCTGCAATAGAACCTATACTTATTCCAATAATATAATCAAAGACATTTAACTGACTAACTTGTTTTCTTCCCATTACTTTAGAAAGAATAAATAATACAACAATTGATGTAATTCCTTTACCTAAAATTAATAAATATCCCATAATAATCACCAGTATTAGTATGGTTAAAAATATCTAAAAAATACCAATTATTTGATTATCAACAACATCTATTTTTTCATAATTTGGATTCTTGGGTAATCCTGGCATAGTAACTATTTTTCCAAGTAAGATAGTGATGAAACCAGCACCTTGATTGATTACTATATCTTGAACTGTTAAATCATTATCTTTAGGAAATCCTAACTTTTTAGCATCATCGGTGATTGAGTACTGTGTCTTAGCTACACATATAGGAAGATATTCTAAATTTAGTTTGTTAATTAATTTAAGTTTTTCTAAAGCTTTAGTAGTATAATCTATCTTCTTAGCATAATATACTTTCTCTCCTAGAATTTCTAACTTTTTAGTAATAGTCATATCATCTGTTAAAAGTGGAGTAAATAATGTTTCTTTATTTACTAAGCTTTTTACTTTATTTGCTAAGTCTATAGCACCTTTCCCTCCTTCAGTATAACTATCAGTTACAGCAAAAGAATAACCTTTAGATTCAATATAATCCCTTAATTCGTCAATATATTCATCTTTATCATTATTAAAATGATTACAGCATACTACTATTGGAATATTATAGTTAGAAAGATGTTCTAGATGGGCATCTATATTAGAAAGACCTTTCTTAAAGTCATTATTCCCATGATGAAGAATTGATCTAATAGTAACTACCAAAACAACTACAGAAGGTTTTTCTTTTGAAATATTACAAAACAGATTCATAAATTTTTCTGCCCCTAAGTCGGCACCAAAACCAGCTTCTGTTATTACATAATCTGACAGTGATAAAGCTAGTTTAATGGAGGTAACACTACTACAACCATGAGCAATATTAGCAAATGGTCCACCGTGAATAAAAGCAGGTGTTCCTTCTAAAGTTTGAACAAGATTTGGTAAAAAAGCATCCTTTAATAAAACGGTTAGTGCTCCTTCTAATTTTAAATCATGAGCAGTTATGGGATTACCATCTTTATCTAGACCTAGTAATAAATTACCTAGTCTTTTTTTTAAGTCATCTAGGGAAGATGCTAAACAAAATAGTGTCATTATTTCTGAAGCTGATGTAATAGCATAACTATCACTATATTCTTTTTTATTACAAGTTAAAGTTATATTTCTTAGACTCCTATCATTCATATCTACTGCTCTTTTAAATAATATTTTAGAAAAACCAAGACTGTTACCTTGCTCTATATGATTATAAATAGCAGCACTTACTAAATTATTACAAGAGGTAATGGCATGGAAGTCACCCGTAAAGTGTAAGTTTATATCAGTCATTGGTACTACCTGACTATATCCCCCACCAGTAGCCCCTCCTTTTAAACCAAAGACAGGTCCTAGAGATGGTTGTCTTAAAGCTAGTGATACTTTATCACCAAGGCTAGAAAAAGCATCAGCAAGGCCAATACTTACCGTTGTTTTTCCTTCTCCATAAGGGGTAGGATTCATAGCTGTTACTAAGATAAGTTTACCTTTTTTACTTCCAATTTCTTTTTTTACTTTAGCTTTATCATTACCATATAAAATAAGATTATCATCGGTAAGATTAAGTTTATTAGCTATCTCTTTTATAGGTAAATACTTAGTATTATTACATATTTCTATATCTGTCATGTATATCACTTTCCTTTTAACTAGTAGTATACCACAAATTTTTAAATTTTTTTTGCAAGATGCCAATTTTGTAAATTCAGGGTATAAAAAGAGCTGAATTTTATAAATTCCTAGGGAGCCAGTGCCATTTTCAGCCTAAAAAAAGTCTGAATTTGCAATTTTCCCCTTTTGCATTATAAATTAACTTATGTTATTGTAAATCCCGTTAAGAAAAAGGAGGGAATTTATGAGAAAAATATTATTATTCTTAACAATTACCAGTATATTCTTCTTATGTAACACTACTAAAGTATATGCTAAAACAAATAGTTTCTATGAAGGCAACTATATAAATGGTATATACATGGTTAGATACGATAGGAGTACTAATACTAAGTATTATCAAAAAGCTAGGTTTTATCGAAGAATTGGTGATGGTACTGCTGCTTATTGTCTAGAACCATTCAAAGTCTTTCAAGCTAATAATTCAACCTATGAAGGACTATTAGAACAAAATGTTTATGATAAAGATACTTGGCAAAGAGTAACAGATTTAGTAGCTTTTGGTTACCTTTATAAAGATCATATTGATGATAAATGGTACGCTATTACACAAATGATGATTTGGGAAACGGTAGATAAAAATAATAGTTTTTATTTTACTGATACTCTAAATGGCAATAAGGTTGATATTTATAATGAGGAAAAGGCAGAGATAGAAAGATTAATTAGTGATAGTAAAAGAAAACCAAGTTTTACTAATAATACCTATCATGCACTTGCTGGTAAACAAATATCAATAACAGATACAACAGATATACTACCAAACTATACTACTACTCTTGATAGTGATAGCCAGTTAATTAACAACACATTTACTATTAAGAAAAAGGAGGCCAGCTGTTATACGCAAAAATTTTACAGTAATTATGGTCTAAATAGACAGATGGCTTTATTTTATAACAATGGAATATCACAACAGTTAGTATCCCTTGGAGCCAGTAAACCATTAGAGATAGCTGTAAATTTCTGTTTTCATGAACTACAGTTAAATCTTACTAAAGTAGATAAAGATACTAAAGACTTTACAGGACAGGGAGAAGCTAGTTTACAAGATACTATTTTCACTCTTTACAATGAGAAGATGGAAAAAGTAACTGATATTACTTTTAATAAGAAAGGTAAAGCAACTATTGTTGGTAAGGGTGAAGATTCTAAAATAGGTTTTGGAACTTACTATCTTCAAGAATCTAAAGCAGGTATTGGTTACCAAAAAGACGACACTCTTTACAAAATAGTATTTGATGAAAATCATACTAATATTGACATGATCTTAGAAAATGAAGCTATTAAAGGAAAAGTAATATTAGAAAAAAGCTATGGTAATAAAAACTTAATGAAAAGTGAAGCTGACATCGTCTTTGAAGTTTACAATAAAGATAAAAAACTAGTGGATACTATAACTACAGATGAAAATGGACTAGCTTCTATAGAATTACCATATGGTCACTATACCATTAAACAAAAAACAACTACAGAAGGTTATAGCAAAATAGAACCATTTGAAGTCTTTATTGACAAAACAAAAGATTATAAATATAAGATTTATGATTATAAGGAAGAAAAAACTAAAAAGGAAGAAATTATCATAGTAGATGTACCAAATACTTATTTAAACATACCTAAAGCACTAATAGGATGTAGTGTCTAATGAAAAAGAAACTAGTTTTACTACTTGCTAGTTACGTAGTCTTCTGCTTTTGTATCTATCAAAATAACAATATAAAATCTACCACAATTAAAACTGATAACATTGAAAGAGTAACTAATACCGCCTCTATTAAAAAAGATGAAGTAAACACTAAAGAAATTAATAATGATTCATTAGCAACTTTATCTATCAAGAAAATCAATCTAAAAGAAAATATTTATCCTTTAGATGATAAAAGAAATAATGTAGAAGAACATGTCACTATCTTAAATGGTTCAAATTTAACTAATGATTCTTTAATTATTTTAGCAGCTCACTCTGGATATGGAAAACTAGCTTATTTCAACAGATTAGATGAATTAAAAACAGGTGATAAAATTGAATTAAATATTAACAATGAAAACCTTACATACATACTAAAAAAGAGTGAAGAACAAGATAAAACTGGTAAAATTGAAATAGTAAAAGATAATACTAAACAACTAATCCTAACAACTTGTAGTAAAAGTGATAAAACCAAACAATTAGTTATATACTGCGAAAAAATATAGGCCTATCTCTGGTCTATATTTTACTTGCAATATCCTTTTTTTTGATAAATCTTACCTACTATATAATAACTAGCTAGTATTAAAACAACAGTTAGAAAACACCCTATAATTATTTCTAATAAGAAATTATTAGTAAGTCCTATAACTGATACTACTATAGCAATATCTAGTGAACTAACAAAACTTATTATGTTTAATAATCTTTTATAATTAACTTTCTTTAAATCTAAATTATAGCAATTAACTAAATATTGAACTTCAATTGGTTTCTTCCTTTTCTTATCTTTTTTGCATTTACGAACTAATATTAATTCATAGATTAATAAAATCACTAAAAAAGTCAAAAGAAATACAACTACCTCTGTCATTTATATCATCTACTTTCTCTAACAAAATTATATCAAAAAAAATCAAAAAAAAGAAGACTAAGCTTCTTCTACTAATTTTAAGATAACAGTTAAAGCTCCATCTCCACGACGTTCACTTAACTTAATGATTTGTGTATATCCACCGTTACGGTTAGCATAACGAGGAGCAAGTTCATTAAATACCTTTTCTACTACTTTCTTATCGTTGTGAACAAAAGCAAGTGCTCTTCTACGTGATCCTAAATCACCTTTCTTACCATAAGTAATCATTCTATCAACCATTTTTCTTACTTCTTTTGCTCTTGTTTCAGTAGTTTGAATTTGTTCATTCATAATTGTTTGTTTGGTAAGAGTTGCTAACATACTACGTCTATGTTTATTATCAACACCTAATTTTCTATATGCCATAGTTACCTCCTTCTAATCGTCGTCTCTTAAATCAAGTCCTAAATCTTTAATCTTATCAAGAACTTCTTTTAATGACTTCTTTCCTAAATTACGAATCTTCATCATATCATTTTCACTCTTATTAACTAAGTCTTGTAATGTATGAATACCTGCACGTTTTAAACAGTTATAAGCACGTACAGAGAAATCTAAGTCTTCAATTGAAGTTTCTAAAGCCTTTGTTTTAGGGTCTTCAGTCTTTTCAATCATCATACCACTCATATCAGCTATATCACTTAAATCAGTTAATAAATTGAAGTGTTCAATTAAGATTCTTGAAGCTAAAGCGATAGACTCTTCAGGTTTAATAGAACCATTTGTCCATACTTCTAAAACCAATTTATCATAACTTTCGTCTTGTCCTACACGTGCACTTTCAACAGTTGGTGTAACACGTTCAATAGGAGAATAAATTGAATCCATTAAGATAAATCCTTTAGCTCTATTCTCATTCTTTAATCTAGAATCTTCACTCTTAACATATCCTCTACCATTAGTAACAATCATTTGCATAGAAAGTTTTCCACCTTTAGCAAGATGAGCAATTACATGGTCTTTGTTGATAACTTCAACATCAGAGCTAGTAGTAATATCACCAGCAGTTACTACTCCTTCTTCAGATACATCAAGAGAAATAATCTTAGTCTCACTAGTAAAGTTTTTAACAACTACTCCTTTTAAATTAAGAACAATAGTAGTTACATCTTCAACAACACCATCGATTGTTTGGAATTCATGAAGAACACCCTCAATCTTAACAGCACTAATAGCACTACCAGGTAAAGATGATAACATAACTCTTCTTAAGGCATTACCTAAAGTAGTTCCGAATCCTCTTTCTAATGGTTCTAATTCAAATTTTCCATAAAAATTACTTTCTACGTAATCAGTAATTTTATATACTGGCTTTTCAAATTCTAACATGATTTTCGCCTCCCTTAATTATCCACGTGGTCTCTTTGGTGGACGACATCCATTATGTGGAATTGGTGTTACGTCAGTAATTGAAGTAACTTCAAGTCCTGCAGTTTGTAATGAACGAATAGCAGTCTCACGTCCTGGTCCTAAACCTTTAACGAAAACTTCAACCTTTCTCATTCCTAAATCATAAGCAGCTTTAGCAGCTTGTTCAGATGACATACCTGCAGCAAATGGAGTTGATTTTTTACTTCCTTTAAATCCTAAACCTCCACTTGATGCCCAACTAATAGCATTTCCATCCTTATCAGTAATAGTTACAATTGTATTATTGAATGTTGCATGAATATGTACAACACCTTCAGGAACATTCTTTTTAACTCTTTTCTTTCTTGTCTTATAAGCCATAATTCATAACCTCCTTTTCTACACTTTCTTCTTGTTTGCTACGGTTTTACCTTTACCCTTACGAGTTCTAGCATTACGAGAAGTTCTTTGACCTCTTACAGGAAGTCCCTTTTTATGACGTGTACCTTCATAAGAATTAATTTCCATCTTAGTCTTAATATTCATACTAACTTCACGACGTAAGTCCCCTTCAGTTAGATGTTTATTAATTTCATCACGTAATGCAATTAATTCATCTTGTGTTAAATCTCCTGCTTTTTTAGTAGGTTCAACTTTTGCATTTTTACAAATTGTTTTTGCTAACTTTCTACCAATTCCATAGATATAAGTTAATGAAATAACTATATGCTTATCATTTGGAATATCTACACCTTTAATACGTGCCATTTTATATCCTCCTTCTTACTAACCTTGTCTTTGCTTATGTTTTGGATTTTCACAAATAACAACAATTTTACCTTTTCTTTTTACAATTTTACATTTTGGACATCTTTTTTTAACTGATGCTTGTACTTTCATTATTATCCCTCCTATTATTTCCGATAGGTTATACGCCCACGTGTTAAATCATAAGGTGATAGTTCAATAGTTACAGTATCCCCCGGTAAGATGCGAATGTAATTCATTCGTATTTTACCAGAAACGTGGGCTTCCACAGTGTGACCATTTTCTAATTGAACTTTAAATTTACCACCTGGTATAATCTCTAAAACTTTTCCATCAACTTCGATTACATCATCTTTAGCCATTATTTATCATCTCCTGTTAGAATTTTTACTCCATCACTGGTTACTGCTACAGTGTGTTCAAAGTGAGCAGAACGACTACCATCATCTGTTATTACAGTCCAGTCATTAGAATCTACATAAATATCAGGACTACCTAAAGTTAGCATTGGTTCTATTGCTATTACCATACCTTCTCTTAGACGAGGTCCCTTACCTTTTTCACCATAATTTGGTACTTCTGGATCTTCATGTACGGTAGTACCAACACCATGACCAACAAGTTCCTTTACAACTCCTAAGTTATGTTTAGTTGCATAAACTTCAATTGCATTAGAAATGTCACCGATATGGTTACCTGGTTTTACTTGTTTTATACCTTCATATAAAGCTTTCTCAGTATGCTCTAATAAATAAGAATCAGTAGAGGTAATACTACCTACTTTATATGACCAAGCTGAATCACCATGATATCCTTTATAACATGCACCAATATCAATGGAAACTATATCTCCATCTTTTAGTTTTCTTTTAGAAGGAAAGCCATGAACAACTTCCTCATTAACACTTATACATAAAGCATAAGGGAAACCTTCATATCCTTTGAAAGAAGGAGTTGCTCCTTGACTTATGATAAACTCTTCTCCTAATCGATTTAATTCTTCAGTTGAAATACCCGGTTTAATAAAGGGAGCAAGATACTGATGTGTTAAATACACAATATGTCCTGCTTTTGCTAAAAGTTCTATTTCTCTTTCACTTTTAATTGTAATCACTCTTATCTCCCCTTCAAAACCTTGTTAATTCGCTCAAATACCTCTTGAACACTACCAACACCATTGATTACATATAATACACCATTTTGCTTGTAATAGTCAAGAAGTGGAGCAGTTTTTTCTAAAAAAACCTTATAACGATTTTGAAATGACTCTACATTATCATCATTTCTTTGTTCTAATCTACCACCACAGTTATCACAAATAGATTCTTCCTTTGGTTTTTCTGATTCTGTGTTTATATTATAAACAGCTCCACAAGTAGAACAAATACGTCTACCAGTAATACGCTTTTCTAATATTTTTGAATCAATATCTAGAACTAAAACATAATCTAATTTTTGATTTAATTTACTTAATATTTCATCATACTTTTTAGCTTGTTCTAAATTTCTAGGAAACCCATCTAAGATACAACCATTTTTGCAATCATCTTGTCTTAATCTTTTTTCAATTAATTCATAGATAATTTCATCTTTTACTAGTCCACCAGAAGATAAAGTTTCTAATATATAACGTCCCATTTCAGAATCTTCCTTGGAGATATCTCTTAAGATATCTCCAGTACTAATATGTGGAAGATTATATTCTTTTTCTATCAAAGAACTTTGTGTCCCCTTACCAGCAGCAGGGGGAGCAATTAATATAATATTTTTCATCGACGGTGATATCCTTTCTTATAATTTCTAGAAAGAAGACTACCTTCTATTTGTTTATAAGTTTCTAGTGCTACACCAACAACGATTAAAAGTCCTGTACCACCAATACTTACACTACTAGGTAAACTAGTTATATTTGAAAATATTATTGGTAAAGCAACTATGATACATAAGAAACCACTACCAATACAAGTAACTCTCATCAAAACTTTAGAAAAGTAATTCTTAGTTTCCTCACCTGGTCTTATTCCTGGTATATAACCACCATTCTCTGCTAAATTCTTTGAAAACTCATCTGGTTTGAATATCATATAAGTATAAACAAAACCAAATAGGAATATTAAAATAACATAAATTATAAAACCAACTGGTGTAGTATAAGTTAAATATTTTTGAATAAATAAGGTAACACTTTCCTTATTAACTAGTGCTGCTATAATTGTTGGAACAGCTAAAACACTTGAGGCAAAAATAACTGGAACAACATTAGCACTATTTATTTTAATTGGCACAAAACTAGAAGCTTGATTTCCAAAACTTCCTGATTTATTAGCATATTGAATAGGAATCTTTCTTTCTGCTTCTTGAACAAAAATAACCCCTACTACAATACCAAAATAAATTAAAACAAAAAGTATAAATTTAACTAACCCAAAAGCTATCTCTTGAGTTGTACCACTAAATGTAACTAATCCATTAAATGCATCAATAAACATTTGTGGTAAAGTAGCAATAATTCCAGCCATAATTATAAGACTTAAACCATTACCAATACCTTTTTGTGATATTTGATCACCTAACCATAGAAGTAATGCAGTACCTGCTGTTAAAATTAATGAAACATATAAATATTCCATGGGTTGAGCAGCTTTTCCTAAAAACATGAAAGAAAATGCATAGCCTTCAATGAAAGCAAATAATATACCTATATAACGAGATATTCTATTAATCTTTTGTCTTCCAATATAACCTTGTTTACTTAACTCTTGTAAGGAAGAAAGCACTTCTTGTAATAATTGCATTAAGATAGTAGCCGTAATATATGGCATAACACCTAAGGCAAATATTGAAAAGTTTTGTAAGGCTCCTCCGCCCATTGAGTTAATTAATTCTAAAAATCCAAGGTTCTTAGTAATACTTTCTGTACCCGGAACTTGAATAGTTGTTCCAATGATAAAGATTGCAAGTACTAATATTGTAAAACCTATTCTTTTAAGTAAATCTCTATTAGTAGGTTTGAATAATTGCTTTACTAGAGATGTCATACTAGATCACCTCAGCTTTACTTCCTGATTCGTTAATCTTATCTATTGCACTCTTAGAAAATTTATGAGCTTGAACAGTAAGCTTCTTTTCTAATTGTCCTTCTCCTAAAACTTTAATTCCTGAAAGTTGTTTTTTAACAATTCCTCTTTCTTTTAATAAAGCAGGAGTAACAACTGTACCATCTTCAAATACATTTAAATCTGAAAGATTAATAACAGCATATTCTTTTTTGAAAGGATAGTTACTAAATCCTCTTTTAGGTAAACGACGATATAAAGGTAATTGTCCACCTTCAAATACTGGGTTTATACTTCCACCACTACGTGCCTTTTGCCCTTTTTGTCCACGGCCTGATGTTTTACCTAAACCAGAACCAGATCCACGACCTACACGTTTTTTAGCATGTGTAGCACCAATATTTTTTTCTAATTCATGTAACTTCATTATCCTAAAATCTCCTCTTCTTTTTTACCACGAAGTTGGGCAACTTCTTCGATTGTTTTCATACTCTTTAAACCATTCATTGCAGCTTCTGCCATGTTTAGTTTAGTTCTTGCTCCTAAAGACTTAGAAACAACATCACGAACACCAGCTAAATCTAAGATAGCACGAACACTACCACCAGCGATAACTCCAGTACCTTCTTTAGCAGGTTTTAACATAACTCTAGCAGCACCACTACGTCCAACAACTTCATGAGGAATAGTTCTTCCCTCTACAAGAGGAACAGTAATTAAGTTTTTATTAGCAGCTTGAATAGCCTTTTTAATAGCATCAGGTACTTCGCTAGCTTTTCCAGTACCTAAGCCAACTTTTCCTTTTCTATCACCAATAACAACGATTGCAGAGAAACGACGATTTCTACCACCCTTAGTAACTTTAGTAACGCTTTTTACTTCAACTACTAATTCTTCAAATTCTTTGTTCTTGGCTTCATTTGTTTGCTTTTGCATATTTTTTCCTCCTTAGAATTCTAATCCATTACTACGTGCAGCATCAGCTAAAGCTTTTACACGTCCATGATAAAGATATCCACCTCTATCAAATACTACTTTTGTAATGCCAGCTTCTTTTGCTTTTTTAGCAATACTTTCACCGACTTTACTAGCTGCTTCAATATTAGAACCATTCTTTAATTTTAAATCTTTATCTAATGAAGAAGCAGATACTAATGTTTTTTTATTATCATCATCGATAATTTGGGCATAAATGCCTGTGTTTGAGCGAAATACACTAAGACGAGGAGCAGCTTCTGTACCATGTAACTGTCTTCTAATTCTAGCATGACGCATTTCTCTCATACTATTTCTTGATTTTTTACTAACCATAATTTTCTCTCCTTCCTACTAAGCAGCTTTCTTTCCTTCTTTACGTTGAATATGTTCATCTTTATAACGAATACCCTTTCCTTTATAAGGTTCAGGCTTTCTTACTTTACGAACATTAGCAGCAAATTCACCAACTAATACTTTGTCAATACCTTTAACAACAATTTCAGTATTGCTAGGAGCTTCTACCGTAAGTCCTTCAGGTACATCCATAACTACAGGATGAGAATATCCAGCATTAATTGTTAATTTGTTACCAGCTACATTAAATCTGTAACCAACACCAATGATTTCTAGACCTTTTTCATATCCCTTAGTTACCCCAAGGATCATATTATGAAGAAGTGCATTCATTGTTCCATGCATTGCTTTCGCTGCATCGTTAACTCTAGTTAATGTGATTGTATTTCCTTCTTGTTCTAAAGAAATACCTTTTAACATTTTTTGAGACAAGCTTCCTTTTGGGCCAGTAACTGTTACGATATCATTTTCTACCTTAACTGTTACTCCTTCAGGAACTTCAATTTTACGATTTCCAATACGGCTCATTTTTTCACCTTCCTTTTACCAAATGTATGCTAAAACTTCGCCACCAATGTTTAATTTACGAGCTTGTTTATCAGTCATAATTCCTTGTGATGTAGAAATAATTGCAATTCCTAATCCGTTTAAAACACGAGGAATTTCATCATTTTTAACATAAACACGAAGTCCTGGTTTTGAAATTCTTTTAAGTCCTGTAATGACTCTTTCTTTCTTTTCACCATATTTTAAGGTAAGGATAATCTCACCTTGTACATTATCATCTTTCTTTTCAACTTTGTAGTCTTTAATAAATCCTTCTTCTTTTAAGATTCTTGCGATTTCAACCTTAACACTTGATGAAGGTACAACTACTTTTTCATAACGCATTTGATTAGCATTACGAATACGAGTTAACATATCCGCAACTACGTCTGTAACTACAGCCATTCTTATCCTCCTTCCTTCTACCAGCTTGATTTCTTAACGCCTGGTATTTGTCCTTTTGAAGCCAATTCACGGAAGCATATACGACAGATCCCAAACTTACTCATAACAGCATGAGGTCTACCACAACGTGTACAACGTGTATATTCACGTACTTTAAATTTTGGCTTTCTATTATTTTTTACAATCATACTTTTTTTTGCCATTTTATCCCTCCAATTACTTTCTAAATGGAATTCCAAGTTCATTTAATAAGTCATAAGCTTCTTCATTGGTCTTTGCAGTGGTAACAAATACTATATCCATACCACGTACTTTTACAACTTCATCATAATTGATTTCTGAGAAGATTAATTGTTCTTTAATACCTAAAGTATAATTTCCACGTCCATCAAATGACTTAGGACTAACACCACGGAAGTCACGTACTTGAGGAAGAGAGATAGAAATTAACTTATCAACAAAGTTATACATATTTTCTCCTCTTAAAGTTACCTTACATCCGATTTTTTGACCTTCTCTGATTTTAAATCCAGCAATTGACTTCTTAGCTTTTGTAACAACTGGCTTTTGTCCAGAGATTTTAGCTAAATCACTAACAGCAGCATCTAATAATTTTGCATTACTAGCTCCATCACCAACACCCATGTTAATAACTACCTTATCTAACTTAGGTACTTCCATAATTGATTTATAATTATATTTGTTCATTAAACTTGGAACAATTTCTTTTACGTATTTTTCTTTTAGGCGGTTCATTCGTTATACCCTCCTTCCACACTAATCAAGTGTCTCTTTTGACTTGACACTAATTCTTACTTTTTTATTGTTTTTATCATTAGTATAGCCAATTCTTGTTCTCTTTTTAGTTTTTGGATCAATTATCATAACATTACTTGCATCAATTGGTGCTTCTATTTCTAAAATTCCACCAGTTGTATTTCCATTACTCTTTTGATGTTTCTTAACAATGTGAACACCCTCAACAATAACTTTATTTTCATTTCTTAATGTTTTAATAATCTTACCAGTTTTTCCTTTATCAGAACCAGAAATTACTTCTACTTTATCTCCAACTTTTAACTTCATAATAACCTCCTTATAATACCTCTTTCGCAAGAGATACTATTTTCATATAATCTTTCTCACGAAGTTCACGTGCTACTGGTCCAAAGATACGAGTTCCTACAGGAGTCTTATCATCACGAATGATAACACAAGCATTGTCATCAAACTTGATATAACTTCCATCTTCACGTCTTAGACCTTGTTTGCTACGAACAATAACAGCTTTTACAACCTTACCTTTTGGGTATGGGGAGTTTGGAATAGCATTTTTCACAGTTCCTACTACTACATCACCAATATTTCCAGTCTTAACATGGCTTCCACCAAGTACACGAATTACTAGTAATTCACGTGCACCAGAGTTATCAGCAACTTTTAATCTACTTTCCTGTTGTAACATCGATTACATCCTCCTTTTTCTTTTACTATAATACTATAGCTTCTTTTACGATTTCTTTTAAGTAGAAATGTTTTGTTTTAGAAAGTGGTCTAGTTTCAACGATTCTTACAACATCTCCTACTTTAGCTTTATTTGTTTCATCATGAACACTATATTTTTTTGATGATTTTACTCTTTTATGATATAGTGGGTGCATTTTATGTGTTTCTACAAGTACAGTAATTGTCTTATTATTACTAGCACTAACAACTTTACCTACTAACTCATGGCTTTTCTTCTTATCCATAAATTCCCTCCTATACTTCTTCCTTTAATTCACGTTCTCTTAAAACGGTTTTTAATCTAGCAACGGTGTGTCTTAAATCACGAATGCGAGAAGGTTTTTCTAGATTACCTGTAGCTTGTTGAAAACGTAAGTTAAAAAGTTCTTCTTTAGATTCTTTTAATTTAGCATTAATTTCTTCATTTGATAATTCTCTGATTTCACTAATCTTCATTCGTAACACCACCTTCCTCTTTTTTTACAAATTTACATTGAATTGGTAATTTATGACTTGCAAGTCTTAAAGCTTCACGAGCAACAGGCTCTGATACTCCAGAAATTTCAAACATGATTTTTCCTTCTTTAACAACTGCAACCCATTTATCTACGCTACCTTTTCCTTTTCCTTGACGAGTACCAATAGCTTTAGCAGTTAATGGTAAGTGTGGGAAAATATTAATCCAAACTTTTCCTCCACGTTTCATATAACGTGTCATAGCAATACGAGCTGCTTCAATTTGGTTAGCTGTAATCCAAGCTCCTTCTTTAGCCATAAGACCATATTCACCAAAATGAAGTTCTACATTACCTTTAGCTTTGCCTTCGTAAGGTAATCTATGAACACGACGATATTTAGTTCTTGATGGTATTAACATATTAATTACCTCCTTTAGCCTTTTTATTGTTTAGGATTTCTCCCTTATAGATCCAAACTTTAACTCCGATTTTTCCATAAGTTGTATCTGCTTCACTAGTAGCATAATCAACATCAGCACGTAATGTATGTAGTGGAATAGTTCCTTCTATATAATGTTCACTACGAGCCATATCTGCTCCACCTAAACGTCCAGATACTTGTGTTTTAATTCCTTTTGCTCCAGCCTTCATAGCATTTCTAATAGCTCTTTTTTGTGCCATACGGAATGATGCACGATTAGTAATTTGATTTGCTATAGAATCAGCAACAAGTTGAGCATTTAAATCAGCTTTCTTGATATCTACGATAGAAACATTGATATTTTCACCAATTTCCTTTGTCATATCTTTTCTAAGCTTTGTAATTTCTTCTCCTCCGCGTCCAATGATAACACCAGGTTTAGAGGTATGAATGGTAACTTCACATTTTTTATTAGTACGATCAATTTCAACTTTTGCAATTCCTGCATTCTTTAAATTCTTTTTGATATATTCACGAATTTTAAGATCGTTAGCTAAAACTTTTGAGAAGTCAGTTTTTGAAGCATACCATTTTGCTTCCCAATCTTTATTGATTCCAAGTCTTAGTCCAATTGGATCAACTTTTTGTCCCATTTTTTCTCCTCCTTATTATTTTTCTGCCACTTTAATAACAATGTGACTAGTTCTCTTATCTTTATGTCCGATACGTCCACGAGAATCAAATAAAATTCTCTTCATTACAGGACCTGCATCAACTCTTGCTTCACTTACATATAAGTTTTCTAATTTCATATCATGATTATTAGTTGCATTAGCAATAGCTGAATTTAATGTATTTTTTACCATAACGGCTGCTTTTTTATTAGTATTACTTAAAATTGCAAGGGCTTCATTAACTTTTTTACCACGAATCATATCAACTACAAGACGTGCTTTGATTGGAGAAATCCTTTGCATTTTAGCAATTGCTTGTGCTTGTTTTATCTCTTCCATCTAATTTTTCCTCCCTTGTCTTCTACTTCTTCTTGTCGCTTCCGTGTCCACCAAATTTACGAGTTAATGCAAACTCACCTAATTTGTGTCCAACCATATCTTCTGTAACATAAACAGGAATAAATTCACGTCCATTGTGTACAGCAAATGTATGACCAATAAAATCAGGATAAATAGTAGAACGGCGTGACCAAGTTTTAATTACTTCTTTTTTACCACTTTTGTTTAATTCTTTTACCTTTTTTAATAATCTATCAAAAACATAAGGTTTTTTCTTTGAACTTCTTGCCATTATTTTCCTCCCTATTTACTTCCACGACGACGAACAATAAATTTATCCGTACGTTTATTATTTCTTGTTTTATATCCAAGAGCAGGTTTACCCCAAGGAGTAACAGGTCCTTTACGACCGATAGGTGCTCTTCCTTCTCCACCACCATGAGGGTGATCGTTTGGATTCATAACAGAACCACGAACTGTTGGACGAATACCCATGTGACGTTTTCTACCAGCTTTTCCAAGTTTTACTAGATTTGAATCTTCATTACCAACTACACCAATAGTTGCCATACAAGTTCCAAGTACACGTCTTTGTTCTCCGCTTGATAAACGAATCATTACATAATTTCCTTCACGACCAAGGATTTGTGCAGAACTTCCAGCACTACGTGCTAAGCTTCCACCTTTTCCTGGACGAAGTTCAATATTATGAATAACTGTACCTACAGGTATATTCATTATAGGTAGAGCATTACCAGTTTTAATATCAGCATTTTCACTAGCAATGATTTTATCTCCTACTTTTAATCCCTTAGGTGCAATAATATATCTTTTTTCACCATCTAAATAATTGATTAGTGCAATATTAGCACTACGATTTGGATCGTATTCAATACTTGCTACAACACCTTCAACATCAAATTTATTTCTCTTGAAATCAATGATACGGTATTTTCTTTTAACTCCACCACCTTGATGGCGAACAGTTATTTTACCTTGATTGTTACGACCAGCTTTTTTATTTAGTGTCACAACTAAACTTTTTTCTGGTGTACTTTTTGTTATTTCTTCATTGACAAGAGTACTTTTATTTCTTTGTCCTGGTGTAGTAGGTCTAAACTTTTTAATTGCCATAACTTATTTCCTCCTTCTAACCAAGATTAATTTCTTCGCCTTCAGCTAACTTAACAATAGCTTTCTTACAACGATTTGTAAGACCAGTATAGCGTCCAACTCTTCTTTTCTTAGGTTTTACATTAATTGTTCTAATTTCTTTAACATGAACATTAAATATTTTTTCAATAGCTTGTTTAATTTCTATTTTATTAGCTCTAGAATCAACTTTGAAAACATATTTTCCATTTTGTGCTATAACTCCACTTTTTTCAGTAATAACTGGAGCTTTAATGATTTCTAAATACTTAGTATCCATTATTTAAGCACCTCCTCTACGTCTTTAAGAGCTTTTTCTGTCATAACCATAACGTCACTATTTACAATATCAAGAACATTTACTTCATCACTAGAAATTAATGCAACATTTTGTAAGTTTCTTGATGCTAAGATAACGTTTTCTTCAAAGTGGTCTACAACAAATAATACTTTTTTGTCTTCAATTTTCATATTCTTTAGTAAAGATACCATTTCTTTTGTCTTTGGTGTTCCAAAAACTAATTCTTCAATTACCATAACTTCTCCATCTAAGAATTTATGAGCAAAGGCACTCTTTAATGCTAAACGGCGTTCTTTACGATTTTGTTTTTTACTATAGTCACGAGGTACTGGTGTACCATAACGTCCACCACCTACCCATTGAACAGCTCTAATAGAACCTTGACGGGCATGTCCTGTACCTTTTTGTTTCCATGGTTTTCTTCCTCCACCACTTACTTCACTACGAGTTTTAGTAGAGTGTGTCCCCTGACGTAATGATGCTTGTTGAAGAATAATCGCATCATATAATACTTTATCATTTGGGGTAATATCAAAAATTTCATTTACTTTTAATTCTTTAACTTCTTCACCCTTAAGGTTTACAAGTTTTACCTTTTTCATGCTTTTTCCTCCTTCAATCACTTTCTTTTATTTTTCGTGATGATTATTCTGACTTTTCTTCTACTTGTTCAACTGGTGCTTCTACAGCTTCTTCGATAACTTCATTAGATTCCTTTTGATAAGTAATTAAGTCAGCTGCATCATTTTTTTGACTTGGCTTTTTAACGGCTGTTCTAATTTGAACAAGACCTTTCTTTGGTCCAGGTACGTTTCCTTTAATTAAGATAATGTTATTTTCTAAATCAACTGCAACGATTTCAAGATTTTGAACAGTAGATTTTACATTACCCATTTGTCCAGGTAGCTTTTTACCTTTTAATACGTGCATTGGTCTCATTGTTCCTAAAGAACCAACTCCACGATGGTATTGAGAACCGTGTCCCATAGGTCCACGAGATTGATTATAACGTTTGATAACACCTTGGAAACCTTTTCCTTTGCTGATACCTGTTACATCAACTATTTCTCCAGCTTCAAATATTGAAGCATCAATTACTTGACCTAAAGTATAATCATTTGTATCAACGCCCCTGATTTCTCTTAAGAAGCGCTTAGGTTCTGTATTAGCTTTTTTGGTATGACCAATTTCAGGTTTATTACTTCTTTTTTCAGTAATAGTATCAAAGCCTAATTGAATTGCATCATAACCTTCTTTTTCTGTTGTCTTAATTTGAGTTACAACATTAGGCTCAACAGAAACAACAGTTACAGGAATTAATTTTCCTTCTGTTGTGAAAACTTGTGTCATTCCGACTTTTTTTCCTAAGATTCCTTTCATTTTTTCCTCCTATTAAATCATTTTGATTTGAATGTCTACACCACTTGGTAAGTCTAAACGTTTTAAAGCTTCAATTGTATCCTTATTAGGATTTTTGATATCAATTAAACGTTTGTGTGTACGCATTTCAAATTGTTCACGACTATCTTTATATTTGTGAACAGCTCTTAAGATTGTAAACTTTTCAATTTCAGTAGGTAATGGTACAGGTCCAACAACCTCTCCTCCACTTCTTTTGACAGTTTCTACAATTCTTGTTACAGCATCGTCAAGTACTCTGTGATCATAAGCCTTTAACTTGATGCGAACCTTTTCTGTTGACATAGTAACTTCCTCCCTTCGCCTATATCTAGTATAGACTTGCTCCGTGCGAATAACCCGATTTCCATTGTCAACTTAACCTGGCGTATCGGCAACCTCTCACATCTAAGCAGTCACACGTATCTAATTTTAGCATACTATTTCCATAAAAACAAGCAATTTTTCCTTAAAAAATTAATTTTTTTCGAATATTTTTTCTAAAAAAGTGTAAAGTCACTAGTTTTTACTTTTTTTAGTACTTTTGCTAGCAAATTTTACACTATCTCTTCCAAATTTATTTATAATTTCATCCATTACTTTTTCAACTTCACTAACTTCTTTTTTCTCTATATTATCAAAGATTGACATTTGCTCTTTTTTCTCATCTGTTAAATCTGAGAGTCTGACACCTATATTTCTAATTGGATCTTCTCTCCAACTTCTTGTAAATAAAACTAGTACTTGATTATATATATCATTAGTTGAATTAGTAGGATTATCTATAGTCATTTGATGAGAATAATTCTTAAATAAAAAATTTCTATATGTAATAGCAACTGTCTTAGCATAAAGTTTTTTTCTTCTAAGATCGAAGGTAACACTTTCTACTTCATCAAATAAAACTTTTTCTAATTCTTCTTTCTTTGTATAGTCATATGGCAAAGTTCTAGAAATACTAATACATTTATTTTTATCACTTTTAGGAACAACAGGTGAATAATCAATTCCTTTAGAAGCTTCTAGAAAATAATCACCTTGCTTTTTAAAATGTTTTCTTAAAAAAGCAGATGAACATTTAGCTAAATCTCCTATTGTCTTTATTCCCAATTCTTCTAATCTTTTAGCAGAACTTCTTCCTAACATAAATAAATCATTTACGGGAAGGGGCCACATCTTTGTTTCAATTTCATTCATATAAAGAGTATGAACTTTATCAGGCTTTTCAAAATCACTAGCCATTTTAGCACAAAGCTTATTTTCACCAATTCCAACATTTACTGTAAAACCATATTTTTCTTTAATTTCATTTTTTATTTTATAAGCTAGTTTTAGATAATCATTACCATAAAGTAAGGAAGTACCAGTCATATCTAGAAAACATTCATCTATTGAGTATTGTTCAATATTAGGTGTATAACTAGCTAAATAATTATATAGTTTTTTAGACTGTTCTACATAAAAAGGATAATTAGGTGGAAAAACTTCTAGCCAACCACATTTTTTTCTTGCACTATACAAAGTCTCTGCTGTAACAATTCCATATCTTTTAGCAATAGGACTTTTAGCAAGTACTATTCCTCTTCTTTTTTTTTCATCTCCACCAATAACGGCTGGAATCTTTCTAATATCTTTTTTATAACCTTCTTTTAATAAATAAACCGCTGTCCATGATAAAAAAGCATTATTAACATCTATATGAAAAATAATTCGTGACATAGTACCTCCTTTTTTGTCTATATTATATAATACAATTGTTCTATTATCAATAGAAAAAAATAACCAATTTTTGGTTATGATATCATAAAAAATAAAACAAAAAAAATCTTGGCAACTTCCTATTTTCGCATACACTATCGTCGGCGTTAAGTGGCTTAACTTCTG
>CAKOZV010000014.1 GCA_934131695.1 uncultured Bacilli bacterium
AGACTATTTCTAGTCCTCTTCATCAATCCATTTATCATTAGTTTTTGGTTTCACCAACACTACTTGACATTGAACCATCTTTTTAATTTCTAAATATTTCTTTTCTAAGTTTTGAACATTATTTTCTAAGAAATAGTAGTGATATAAATAAAAACCAAGCAATATAATAAGAATAATTACTAGTAGAAAGATAAATATAGAAGGCATGATAGAAAACATGTAAAAGAAGAAGCAAGTTAGTATAACAACAGTAATGGTAACCAATAAATGAACTAGTCTTTCATGTTCAAAATATCCCACCATAACTTTATAATCTTCTAAATCTTCTTTTGTAAATGTCTTCTTTTTAAGTTTGCTTTCTACCTCTTTTTGATAATCAGTTATTGATTTTTTCATAAAGAAACCTCCGAATTATCAAACTCTTTTCTACCTTCAAATAATGTTTCATGAATTTTTTCTTCTTCTGTATTTAAATAAACTTCTTCAATACGATCAACTCTACATCTTTCAGCATCTAATATAGCTTGTACTTTTCTTGCAGCAATATCAACCTCATCATTTACTACTACATAGTTATATTTACTAACCTCATTAATTTCTTCATAAGCCCTTTTAAAACGCATATCAATCTTATCTTGATCTTCTGTGTTTCTAGCTTCTAATCTTCTTTTAAGTTCCTTCATATTAGGTGGAAAAATAAAGATAAATACTGCTTCTTTAATCTTTTCTTTTACCTTTAAAGCTCCTTGAATTTCTATTTCTAAGATAACATCTTCACCATTATCTAGATGCTCTTTAATATACTTTTTAGGAGTACCATAGTAATTTTTAGAGTACTCAGCATATTCTAAAAACTCATCATTATCTATATCATGTTCAAACTCTTCTCTTGATAGAAAGTAGTAGTTAACTCCGTTTTTTTCTTCGCCACGAGGTGCTCTACTAGTACAAGAAATAGATAACCAGATATTCTTGTTATTCTCCATTACCTTATTAATAATAGTGTTCTTACCACAACCAGAAGGTCCTGATAAAACGATTAATAAACCTTGTTTTTTTGTTTTTAACATTGATTCCATATTATTTTTCATCCTTTCTTATTGGAAATACTTTAAATTCATCATCTATAACATTATATTTATTATTATACTCTAAACTGTAAATAATAGTAGTTTTATATTCAAAAGCTAACATATCATCTTTTTCTCTTGTAAACTTACTTATAATAGGAAGAGGACAGTCCTTTTTAATCTTATTTAAATAATTTCTTCCATTAGCACTAATTCCTAAGATTCGAATATAAGTGATATCAGTCATTTTATTTTTAGTATCTGTTGTAAAATCACATAAATAGTATAAAAGTCCTCTTGCTATTTTTCGGTAAGTGATATTTTTAGTTTTAACACTGTTAATTAATTCATCATAACTAGTTACTTTAGTAATATTTTTCTTAAGTTTATTTAAAAGACTTCTATCAAGTGACGGGTAACTATTATCATTATTATCAGTGATAAGTTTATATTTAAGATATTTAAAATAATCATCATTAGTTATAACCTTATTCTTAATACTTTCTAGATAAGGAATAACAAAATCAGGTACTTGCTCTGTTATATCATTACCATCTAGTAGAGCCTTTCTAATACTGCTAGCACTAGAAATGTTTTCTTCTAACTGATTACTATTATAATCATTAGTTCTCTTTATAGAATGAGCTGTAATACTGTAGTTATTTTTCTTTATAGCTTTAAGATAGGAACTTGCTAATATATCATTAGGTAGACTTATACTTTTACCAGTAATATCTGTAAAAGCTTGACTCCTGGCAGCTGGATAATTTAGTCCATTTGCTAGATAAACTCTAACAAGTGAATCAAAAGATTTGTCATAAAGCTCTATGTTAGTCATTTCTTCTAAATAAGTTAAATCATCTGACTCACTACCAAATACTAAATCCGTAACTCCTAAGGCATGAGCAAGTTTTATCGCTCCATCAGCAAATACATCACTAGCAGCAGTTGCAAAAGGAAAGGGAAGCTCAACTACTAAATCAAAGCCAGCTTTAAGAGCTATTTCTGTTTTACTTTTTTTATCAAGAATAGAAGGCTCTCCTCTTTGAGTGAAATTACCACTCATAATTAAGACATATATAGCATTAGGAAACATCTTTTTAGTTTTGTTAAGTAAATACATATGGCCATTATGAAATGGATTAAATTCAGCTATTATTCCTACTACTTTCATATTTTTACCTCACAGTTATTAATATAATTAAGTTTAGCATATTTAACTAATCTTTTAGCTTCATTATTAACTTTTCTTTCTATGTTTAGTTCTTTATTATCTAGATTATCTTTAGAAAAATTACTGTTACAGCAGTAGGAGTATTCAGTTGAATTTGGTAGAACTATTTCTGATGTTAATTCACACCTTTTCATATGAAAATCACTACTTACTATTAATAATCTTTTTATATTATCACTAGTAATTCTTTCTTTTAATAATTTATAACAATTAATAAGATTTTCCGGAGTATTGGTACTTTCTTTTTCTAATAATATATTATTTAAATCAACCCCATACTTTAAAGCTAAATTAAGCATAATATCAGTTTCTAGTCTGTCTTTATAAATACCTCCCCCAGAGAGTAATAGAAGATTAGCTCTTTTCTCTTTGTAGAGTTTAGCTGCATACTTGACTCTATCTTCTAAAATAGGCATATTCTTACAGCCAAGAACAATGATAGCATCACCATCTTTGTTATCATCTTTCTTAAAAGAAAAAACTAAATTCCATGCTAAATCGGGCGATATATTTTCTTCATCTAAATCTTTTAGAGTCATACCTCTTCCTCCTTTTGGTTAATTTATTATAACACGTTTTCTATCTTTATGGTATACTGTTAAAGGAGAGGAGTCTAAAATATGAAAGTACAAGTAGCTAGAGAAAATTTTATTAATTACTGTGAGTATGAAAAAGGACTATCTCCTAATACTTTAAAGTCTTATAATTATGAAATTAATCTATATCAATCTTATTTAAAAGATAAACTTAATATAATAGATATTGAAAAAGTATCTAAAAAGGATATAGAAAGCTATTTAATGTATTGTTATTCAAAAGATGAGGATAGTAAAACCATTTCTCATAAGATAACTACTATTTATAATCTTCATAACTACTTATTAAGAGAGAAAGCTGTTAAGGATAATGAAGCGGAATTTATTGATAGACCAAAACTAGCTAAGCATCTTCCTTATACTTTAACGGTTAGTGAAATTGATAAACTGTTAGATATACCATTAGTTACCGTGTTTGACTATCGTGATAAAGCTATGTTAGAATTAATGTATGGAACCGGTCTTAGAGTTTCAGAATTAGTTAGTCTAACAGTATATGATATAGACTTTTATAATGCTTTTTTAAGAATCAAAGGAAAAGGTAGTAAAGAAAGAATTGTTCCAATTAATAGTGCTTCCCTAAAGTATTTAAAACTATATTTAGATAAAAGATGCCTATTACTAAAAAAGAAGACAAGTGATGAGTTATTTTTAAATGCTAGGGGTGAAGGTATATCAAGACAAGGCTTTTTTAAAAATCTAAAGAAAATACTTGCTAAGAAAGGTATGCCTACTAATATTTCGCCTCATAGCCTAAGGCACTCATTTGCTACTCATTTAATAGAAAACGGTGCGGATCTTAGAAGTGTACAAACTATGCTTGGACATTCTGATATAACAACTACCAAGATTTATACTCATATAAGCAATGAAAAAGTTACAAAAGATTATTTAATTAATCATCCAAGAGCTAAGAAAGAAGAGTGAATTTTATGAAATTTAAACGAATATTTTTGATGGTTTTAGATTCATTAGGAGTAGGGGAGGCCAAAGATGCTAGCAACTACGGTGATAACGGTTGTAATACTCTAGGAAATATTAAAAACAATTATGATTTGTTTGTACCTAATCTAGCTAAAATTGGCTTTCTTGATACTTTAACAATGGAAGATGATGATAAAACAGATGCCTATTATACTATCGCTCAACCTAATAATATAGGAAAAGACAGCTTATCAGGACATTATGAAATGATAGGAATAACATCAAATATACCTTTTAAAACTTTTAATGAAAATGGTTTCCCTATTGAGTTAATTGATGAAATTGAACGTGTTACTGGTCGACGTGTTATTGGAAATAAATGCAGTCATGATAATAGTATTATTAATGAATTAGGAGAAAGACAATTAAATTATGGTTCTTTAATTGTATACACTTCTGCTGATTCTGATTTACAAATAGCAGCTCATGAAGATATTATTTCTGCTGAACAATTATATGATTATTGTGAAAAAGTAAGAGAATTAACTATGAGAGAAGACTTTTTAGTAGCAAGAGTTATTGCAAGACCTTTTACCGGAAAGAATGGTAAGTTTAAGTTAAATAATGCTGGTAGAAAAGATTACTCTATTAGTCCTCCTAAAAAGACTATTTTAGACGATTTAAATGAAAATGGTTACAATGTAATAGGAATAGGTAAGATTAATGATATTTTTGCAGAACAAGGTATTAATAAGGCATTAAAAGCTAGTAATAATCAAGAGGCTTTAAATAAATTGTCTAGTATTATGGATAAGAATTTTACGGGGCTATGTATGGTTAATTTAGCTGATTTTGATAATTTATATGGACATTTAAGAGATGTAGAAGGGTATGGTAAAGCAATAGAGGTCCTAGATGTAGAAATGCCTTTATTACTTAATAAATTAGAGATGGATGACTTATTAATTATTACAGCAGATCATGGAAATGATCCTACTTTTAAAGGAAATGACCATACAAGAGAAAATGTACCTGTAATTATGTACTGTCGTAACTTTAAGACTCCTCATAGATTAGAACCACAAGAAACATTTGCTTGTATCGGAGCAACTATCGCTGATAATTTTGATTTAGATACTCCAGAGATTGGATCAAGTTTAATGGAATTTTTGAATTAAAAAACAACTGTTTTACAACGACAGTTTTTTTGTAATATTTTACCTTTTTCTTGATTAATATAAGTATTCATTATATCTTCCGTTCATTAGTTACTTATACTATCATTATTTAATTATTTTTTCAATAAAAACTGATACGAAAAGGGTAGAGTAGAGTAAATAAAAATGAAATGACTACTTCTATAAATTAAATATAAATAGTGTCATTTCATTTTTTTATTTTTCTTTTTTAAAATTAGAACATACTGTTTCATCTTTATCTTCAACATTATCGCAGTCACAAGATGAACCAACTTTTATCTCATCTAAATCACATTTACAATCTTCTTCATTATGATACTTACATGATTTAACATCACAATGAATAACTTGTTTCTTTTTATCTTTAAACATAATATAATATCCTCCTTCAATATTAATTTGTACCCTTTTCCCCTATTTTATTCCCCTACTTTCATTTTTTGATAAAAGAAGAGTAGAGAATTATATACATTATTGTGTTAATAGTATTAAATAAAAATAATCTATATAGAATGACAATATATCAATAGAACAATTATTTAATTATTATCTTAATAAACAAATAAATAATATATAAACAATATAACCTCATTTAATTTTAAATTTACAAGTTATAATTATATTAATATTGATATGAAAGTTTAAAAATTATAAAACTAAATAATAAGTTAAGTGATTAATAAAATTGTTAAGCTATTATTATGATTTATCTTACTTCATATAATTGATATTATGTTAACTAGTGTGTGCTTTTCATAAAATAAATGTAAATACTAAGATTAATTATTTTACTTAATAATAATATCAATTATATTTAATTTCTTAATATTTATATTATTATATATAATAAGTTTGTTTATATACTAACAAATTTTACATACATTGATAAATACCTTACTAATTTTTATGGTTATTATAATTAGTATTGTAGTTTGTCTACTTTTATTTTACTAAGATGAAATAAATTACTGCTTAAAAGAAAATAAAATACAATAAAGTACTATATTTTTTAATATTTTTTCTTATATTTTATTTAATAAAATAGGGGAGTTCTCCCCTACTAAAATCGTGTATTTTTAAGAGTTATATTAGTTAATAGAGTACTATTCACCTACCCTTTTAAACCTTTCTAGATTGAATCTCTGCTATTTTTTCAAGAACTTCTTTAGCATTCTCTTCATTAATAGAGCTATAGCCTAATTCTCTTAAGGCTTGTACTTTGGCAGCATTTAACTCTTGTGTGCGGCTTAATTTTTCTTCGTTTTTTTGCTCAATATCTTGAACGAATCTCTTATGGACTTCTGCTATTTTACTTTTTGAAGAACCACCATTATGATAAAGAGTCATGGCAGAAAATAAAATACTTTCAAATATAAATTGTTTACTTTGATCAAAATCGAATTGTAATGGATCAGTAAAGCCCATTGACTTTGACATGTAAGCTAAAATATAACGTAACTCTTCAGTAGTTTCCATTGACTGTAAATAATGATACAAATATAAATAAGTTGTTTGTGTCTTTTTAGTTTTATCTTCTTGTAGTTTTTCCTTTAATAAATTTATAATATCAGAAAGAATTTCTTGATCTTTTCTATTTAATCCCTTTAAGTCGGTTAATATTTCTTTATTAGAACTATCCCTAACACCTTCGTTTAGTCTAGTTTCTACCTTCATAATATAATCCCCTGTTATCACAAGAGAATTAATCTTTTCTTCACTATCTATATCTAATAAACTTAGTAACTTTAAAGCCTTTTCTTTAGGCCATTCATCAAGTGAAGATAAAGCTAAATAGTTGTATAGCATTTGTCTTGATACTCCTAAATATTTAGCTAATCTTACCTTTGATATACCAAGTTCCAATAATAATTCATCTAACTTTTTCATTGTCTACCCTCCATTATCATTGTAACGAGGTTTACGTAAATAGTCAAGAAATTTTTATGTAAAACTTGACATCCTAATTTATATTACTTAACAGTTTTTCCATCATTAAAATTATTTTATCAATTATTTCTTGTTTGTTTTTATATCTTTCATTTTTAGTAACTGTGACCGTTTCATTATAGAACTTGTCATTGTCTTTATCATAGATACTAATATAAACTAAATTATCACTACCAGTATCATTATTCTCATCTTTCTTATTAAGCTTACCAGTAATACCAACACCATAATTACTATTAGCGAATAAAGATATATTCTTAGCCATTTCTTTAGCTGTTTCCATGCTATAAACAGTATATTTATCAATTACGTCTTTTGCTACTCCCATCTTAATTTTATATTCATTACAATAAGTAACAGCACTAAACTTAAATATTTCACTAGCTCCTTCCATATTAGTAATAGCATTAGCTACTCCACCACCAGTACAAGACTCCATTGTAGCAATAGTTAATTGTCTTAATTGTAATTTATGAATAATATTTTTAAAATTCATCTTATTCTCCTCCCCTATTATTATTAACATTCTAATAAATTATATAATAAATTTTTCATTAACTTTTTTTATAAAATTATAATCTTTATTTCTAAGACATTTAATAGTCTTATCTTTTATAACTGTTTCTATTTTATCTACTCCATCATAGACATTATTAATACCATCCACCGTTATTATTAAATTATTAGTTATATTAGGTACTAATGTAATATTCTTATGTTGTGGTAAAACAATTGAGTTAGCAATAGATTTGTATGTTTTATTATTAAGTGGAGCAATAGTAGTAAGTTCTAATGAATGAAAAGTATTATAGACAATACTACCACCAAAGCTAAGATTATAAGCAGTAGTTCCGAAAGAAGTAGCAACTAAAATACCATCACCTGCAAACTTTTCTAGTAAATAATTATCTATATAAACATCGAGTTTTAATGTATTTAGTCCTTTTTCTCTTACTACAATTTCATTTAATGAATAAAACTTATCAACCAAATTCTTACTATATATATTAGTCTCTTGAATACCAATTTCTTCAATTAAAAATCTATCACTTTTTAAATCAATCATAAACTTTTCAATATCACTAATTTCTACTTCTTGGGCAAAGCCAAGTGTTCCAGCATTAATACCAATATAATAAATATCACTATCAAAGTTATTATCCTTAATCATTCTTAGAAATGAGCCATCTCCACCAATTGCTATTCCTAAATCAAATTTATTATTATCAATAATAAAGCCATTCTCCCTTAATTTTTCTTCTACTTCTTTTTTTTAGTTTAAGAGACTTTTCATTGTTATTAGCAAATATTTTAATTCTTTTAATTTTCATTTTTTACCTCTAATCATATAAATTGTTTTTAATATACTCTAATACTTTAGAATCTATATTATCTTTTAAAAGTTCAAACTTATTCATTTTAACAGCATCTCTAATAATAGTAGATGATAAATTACTTATAATATCAGAAATAACTATAATATTGTCTTTATACTCATTTAGTTCTAAGAGAGTATCATTTAAAGATTCATCATTTCGCTTTATTACTATTAACTTATAATTAGTAAGAATATATTTATATCTTTTCCAAGTTTTTATCTCTTTTAGATTATCAGAACCACAGATAAAATATATCTCATCATTCTTATAAATGCTTTTAAAATAATCAAGAGTTTCATATGTATGCGTAAGTTTACCAAACTCATAGTTAGATACTTCTAAATAAGATAGATTATCTATCATTAATTTTAACATATTATACCTATCTTGTTCACTAACTAAGTGAGGTTTATTATAATTATTGCCAGTAGGTACAAAAATCACTTTATCTAAATAATTATTATTTACAAGATAGGTTGCAATCTCTTTATGAATCTTATGAGGAGGATTAAAGCTTCCTCCAAATATACCTATTTTCATTTATTTAACTCTTTTCTTAATTTTAATATTTTTTCTTTACCATTTAAGAGTGGTTTTAAAGATTCTTTATTATGAAGAGTATTAATAATATCTGCTATGTCATTTGAAGTATCAACAATATGACACCAGTCCTTAGCTTGATAATCTAATGATATATAAGAAAGATTAGTAGTATAAAGTTTAGTAAAATATCCTTCTTTGTAAGCTTCATCAAATTCGTTAGTCCCTTCCGTAAAAAGGGCAAAGGTTGCTATAAAATAGATGTTATTAGCTCCCTGACTCTTTAATTTTTCAGCTACTTCTAACATAGAATTACCAGATGCTATCATATCATCTACCACTAAAATATCTCTATCTTTAACTTCCTTTCCCATATAAATATGTTCAATTATTGGGTTTTTACCATTTACTACTGTTTGTAAATCACGTCTTTTATAAAAGACTCCAACATCACTATCTAGCATTTCTGCATAGTATCTAGCTCTTTCCATAGCACCCATATCTGGACTGATTACTAATGGATTATGAATATCCTCATTAATTAATAAATCTTTTAAAATAGTATTAGTAGGATAAAAATTATCAAATTGTAAGTTTGGAATAGCATTAGAAACATTTGGGTCATGTGCATCAAAGGTAATAATATGGTTAACTCCTAAATGTTCTAATTCTTGTAAAGCGATAGCACAGTCAAGTGATTCTTTTCCTTTTCTTTTATGCTGTCTTGCTTGATATAGTAAAGGCATTATAAGAGTGATTTTTTCTGGTCCACCGGCAAGAGCAGAGATAGTTCTTTTTATATCTTGGAAATGTTCATCAGGTCCCATATGATTAGTAAATCCGTGCATTTGATAAGTTACTCCGTAATTACCAACATCAGCTAGAATATAGATATCTTTATCTCTAATAGTATCATTTATTTTAACCTTTCCTTCACCGTTAGAAAATCTATCTTCCTTAATTGGTAAGAGATAATCATTATTACTTTTATTAATTTTCTTTAGACTACAATTAACTTTATCTCCTATATCTTTGATACTTTTAAGAGCTATTATTTTTAAATCATTCATAAATTATCACTACTTTCTAATTCTTCTATTTCTTTTAAATAACTTTGATAGTTAAGATCACTTGGTAGTCTTAAATCACCTCTTGGAGATAAACTGATACTGCCAACTTTTACACCATCTGGCAAACAGTTTCTTTTAAATTGTTGAGTGAAAAATCTAGTAATAAATATTTTTAAACATTTTAGTATTTCTTCTTTTTTGTACTCATCGAAAGTCTTAACTGCTATATAGTATAACTTTTTAGGAGCTAGACCATGTCTTAAGAAATGATATAAGAAAAAGTCATGGAGAATATAACTACCAATAGAGTTTTCTGTTTTTTGAACTATGTTACCATCTTTATCTGGTGGTAATAACTCAGGAGAAATAGGGGTTTTTAAAATATCATCTAATATTGCTTTTTTATTATTATCTTTCTTCTTCATATACCAATTAACTAAGTGACGAATTAATGTCTTGGGAACACCAATATTTACAGCATACATACTCATATGGTCACCATTATAGGTACACCAGCCAAGAGCTAGTTCTGATAAATCACCAGTACCAATTACTATCCCCTTTTCCTTATTAGCTACATCCATTAATATCTGAGTTCTTTCTCTTGCTTGTAAGTTTTCATAAGTTACACTACGGTCTGTTTCTTTTAGACCAATATCTTTCATATGTAGAGTAGCAGCTTCCTTAATACTTATCTCTTTTAGCGTAGCTTTATAACTTTTTACTAAATTAATAGCATTTTGATAGGTTCTATTAGTAGTTCCGAAACCAGGCATCGTTATACCGATTATATCTTTGTTATTACGTCCTAGTTTCTTAAAGGCTTCTACTATTACTAAGAAAGCTAGGGTAGAATCTAGTCCACCACTCATTCCAATTACACATTTAGGATTGTTTAGTTGCAAAAGACGTCTTGCTAAAGCACTACTTTGAATATTAATTATCTCTAAACATCTTTCATCCATTTCTAGATTATTACTTGGTACAAATGGATATTTGTTATAATCTCTATCTATCTCTTTTAGGTCAGTTATATTAACTTTTACTATTCTATATTCTTTATCATCAATACTTCGCATAAAGCTTCTATTACGTCTTCTTCCGTTTACTAAACTTAAAACATCTAAGTCGCCACTTATAATACTGCTTTCTAACTGAAATCTTTCATTTTCTTTTAAAAGCTTACCATTTTCATAGATAAGACTAGCACCACCAAATAATAAATCAGATGATGACTCCATAATACCACTTGATGTATAAATATATCCCGTCATAGTAGCAGCTGATTGACTAGAGATAAGTCTTTTACGATAATTATTTTTACCGATTAATTCATTACTACTAGATAGATTAAAGATGATAGTAGCACCATTTACAGCATAATTACTGCTTGGTGGAGTAACAGCCCATAAGTCTTCACATATTTCTATAGCAAAAGTTATTTCTTTTTTCTTTTCATCTTGAAATAATAAGTCAGTACCAAAGAAGACAGTTTGGCCTAATATTTCTATATATTTATCTTTTAAATTAAGACTAGAAGCAAACCATCTATCTTCATAAAACTCATTATAGTTTGGTATATAGGTTTTAGGTACTACTCCTAGTATTTTTCCTTTATTAATAACTACAGCGGTATTAAATAATCTATTATTAGTAGCAAGTGGCATTCCAATAATAGCAACTATATCAATATTTTTGGTAGCTTCCAAAACTTCTTGCAAGCCTAGCAAAGCATCATTTAGTAGTTTCTCTTGTAAAAATAAATCACCACAAGTATATCCTGTTAAAGCAAGTTCTGGTGTTACTACAATAGCAATACCTTTCTTATAAGCTTCTTTTATATTCTTTACTAATTCTTCAGCATTTTCTAAAGGATTAGCTAGAGCTAATTTATTTACAATAGCTCCTACTCTAACATAACCAAATTCTTTCATATTTCACCTCTAAAATTTTATATATTTTTTAGCTTTTTCCATAGTATATTTTGACTGAATATCAGTGATATAACCTAAATTAATAAGTTCATACGCTTCCTCTATATTACATTCAAAGTATTTAATAAATTCATCCTTATCTAAATTTTGTTTACCATCTCTTACACAATCTTTAGCAAGATAACTATAATTATAGCAAGCTACTCCACAAGCTTGATCTTGATAAAATTTATCTAAATATATTAAATTGTTACTACTATAACCTGTTTCTTCCCTAAGTTCTCTTAAAGCAGCTATTTTGCTATCTTCCTTATTTTCTACATATCCGGCTGGTAGTTCAACACTAACTCCTTCGATAGTAGCTAATCTTGGTTGTACAACTAAGATTGTTTTATTATCTTTAGTAACTGGCATAACAATACAGGCACTTTTATCAGCTCCACCTTTACTAATCTTTTCTCTTCTAATTATTTCACCGTTATTAAGATAACACTTATAGTTTTCAATATTTAAGAATCCTTTGCTACCAATAACTACTCCATTTTCATATTTGTATTCTTCTTCTAGTCTCTCCTTTTTTATAGTTTTTAATTCTAAAATGTAGTCCTTTAACTCTTCTAACTTTTCTTTTCTCATTTTTTAACCTTTACTTTTTCATCTATTTGTTTTATATGTGTATTAATTAATTCTTCTTTTAAGTTTCTTAATTTATCAGATAGGTCTACATAGTATTCATGGGGATTATCTATTCTTTTTATCTCTTCATATAAAGTATTAAATTCATTATTACAATAAGCCTTTGTCTCTTCTATATTAGGTGTTTGATAAACTAATTGTCCATCCTTAAAGATTGGTACTAATAAATCTCTTACCTGATAATTAGTTAATTCTTTTTGTTTCCAAGTTTCTACTGGATGTATTAAGGTATATTTATCATTTGGTATAACCTCATCACTTAAAGCTAATAAGTCACCAAGAGCATATCCTTCTTTTTTATCATAGAATCTATAGACTTTCTTATAACCAGGATTTATAGTTTTAACACTATCATTACTAACTTTTATTTTGGGTATTTCCCTATTATCTTCAATAGTTGCTACTAGTTTATATACCCCTCCTACTCTTTCTTTAGATGCAGCTATATTATCTCCTACTCCTAAAGAGTTGATAAAGGCTCCTTGTAGTTTTAAATCTCTGATTGTGTATTCATTTAAGCCATTTGATAGACAAATACCAGTCTCGGTATAACCAGCTTCATCTAATAGTTTTCTAGTCTTCTTAGATAAATAAGCTAAATCTCCACTATCGATTCTTACCCCTTTAAACTTAAGTCCATTAGGTTTTAAATAATCATTGGCTACTTTAATAGCGTTAGGTATTCCACTTTTCAAAGTATCATAAGTATCTACTAGAAAGACACAGTTATCTTTATTACTTTTAGCATAATTTAAGAATGCTTGATATTCATCATTACTCTCTGTTACTAGTGAATGAGCCATAGTTCCTAGAACTGGTATATTATATTTCATTCCGGCAAGTGTATTTGAAGTACCACAGCAGCCACCAATATAGGCATATTTACTTGCTTCTATAGCAGAGTCTATTCCTCTAGCACGTCTAGCTCCAAACTCCATTACTGGTATATCACCTGCTTCATTAGTAATTCTTTTAGCAGCCGTAGTTACTAAAGAGGCATGATTGAAATTAGCAAGAAGAGCTGTTTCTAATAGTTGTGCCGTAATAATGGGTGCTTTTACTGTTAGTACGGTTTCATTAGGAAATACTACTGTTCCATCAGGTACCGAATAAATGTCTCCTTCAAATTTTAAAGTTCCTAAATAGTTTAAAAACTTTTCACTAAACTGATTTAAACTTCTTAAATAGTTAATTTCTTCTTTATTAAAATTAAAGTTTTTAATATAGTTAATAGTCTCTTCTAAACCACCACTTATCGTATATCCTCCATTAAAAGGATTCTTTCTAAAGAAGATATCAAAGTATACTTCTTCATCTTGCTTTCCTTGGTCAAAATAAGTCTGAGCCATTGTTAACTCATAAAAGTCTGTCATTAATGTTTTATTTTCCATCTTTATCTATCCTTTCTAGTGGTATTAACTAAGTTTACGCCTTGTTGTTTTAGTAAAATTTTACTAACTTCTACATAGTCACTACGTTCTTCTTCATTGTAAGTTGCTACTGCATCTAGATAAACTTTTATTATATGCCTTCTATTATTTTCATCTAGATAATTAGCAAGCCCTAAAACTCCATTAGTAACACAAATATCAGTACAGCAACCAACTACATCAAATGTTTCTAAGTATTTTTCTTTAAGTAATAATTCTCTAAACATAGGTGTTTCCATAAAACTGGTAGAATTTTTCTTAATACTAATAGTATCTTCTAATCCTTCAAATGGTTTAAGTTCATCTATTAATTCACTTTCCCTACTTCCATCTAGACAATGATTAGTATTACCAAATCTTGCAAATTCAACAGCATTTTTTGAATGACTATCTTTAATAAAAATAATTAAATCATTATTAGCTTTTGCTTCTTTAATTAGTTTTAGTTGATTAGGTACAACTTGTCTTATTTTCTCATCATGTAATACTCCTTCATTCACAAATCCATTAATCATATCAACAACAATTAAACATCTTTTATATAGTTTTAAATTATCTATCTCTTTCATTTTTATCTCCTCTTATTAATAATTTGTTAATAACTATAGTTAAAATTTTTACAAGTTCTTTGACTTGTTATTAACATTATATTAATATCATATGCAATTGTCAACCTCTTTTTAACATTTTTTTAAAAAGAAAAAACTATAGACAATTTTCTATAGTTAATTTTTATTATTATATTTAAATAAAGCGGATGGTCTATGCCCTTCTCCTGTTTTCATTTTATTAGTCTTGAAAACTTTATCCTTAATAATTCTTCTAAATGCCGGATCTAATAATTTCTTATTTAAAATAACTTCATATACTTGTTGTAATTCCCCTAAAGTAAAATACTCAGGCATCATATTAAAGACTATATCGGTATAATTAAGTTTATTTTTTATTCTTTCTAGTCCTGATAAAATAACTAGTGGATGGTCAAATGCTAGTGAACTATTATCTACTACTTCAAACTTATATCTATCAGTAGTCTTCTCATATAATTTCTTTCTAATTGAAAATTTAACTGTATCAACGCCATTAGAAAGAACCATATCAACTATATCTTTTTTCTCCTCAAATAATACCACATCAAACCAAGAAGCATTGCTATTTATCTGTTCTGTTAAACGATTTTTATCTACTAAAGCGATATAAGAAGTAGAAATTACTCTTGTTCTTGGATCTCTATTAATATCATCAAAAGTATATAACTGTTCTAAGTATATATCTTTAAGATTTGTCTCTTTCTTTAAAACCCTTTTAGCACATTCTTCTAAAGTTTCTGTCTTAGGATTCAAAAATCCACCTGGTAAACACCATTTATCTTTATAAGGATAATCATCTCGTTTAACTAGCAAGATACTCATCATTTTTTTATTTGTTTTACGATAATTTTCTTGTTTTTCAGAGGAAACACTAACAAGCAAAATATCTACAGTCATTGATAGTTGGTCAAACTCTTTAGGATTATAATGCTTTAAAAACTCTTCTTCACTTTTATACATCTTAATACTCTCTTTCTATAATAAGTACCATAGTTTTTCTTTATCTTTCATAACAGTTTTAACAATTCCCCCACCTAGACAGTATTCTCCATCATAGAAAACACAAGCTTGTCCTGGTGTAACCGCTTTAACATTATCATAAGTAACATAAATAGTTCCATCGTCATTATAAGTTAGATTAACTGGCACATCTTCTGCTCTATAACGAAATTTTGCGGTACAACTAGTTGGTCTTTCATCACAATTAAAGTTAATATCTTCAATCATAGCACCATTAGAATATAAGTATTTATTGTCCTCCCCTTCTGCTACATATAAGATATTTTTATCAAGGTTTTTACCAACTACAAATAATTTTTCTTTAGTACCACCAATATCTAGTCCTTTTCTTTGACCAATTGTATAATACATTAATCCTTGGTGCTTTCCTACTATTTTATTAGTATCTATATTTACCATATCTCCTTCTTTACTTGGTAAATAATTTTTTAAAAAGTTCTTAAAGTTTCTTTCGCCAATAAAGCAAATACCTGTAGAGTCTTTTTTACTAGCAGTAACTAAATCATACTTTTTAGCTATTTCCCTTACTTCACTTTTATTTTCTATATCTCCTAATGGAAATATAACATTTTCAAGTTGTTCTTTACTAAGTTGTGACAAGAAATAAGTTTGATCTTTATTCTTTTCTTTACTTCTCATAAGACGGCCATTTTCCATTTTAGCATAGTGTCCAGTTGCTATATAGTCAGCACCTAATCTTTTCGCTTCCTTAACAAAAGCAGAAAACTTAATATATTTATTACACATTATATCAGGGTTAGGTGTTCTACCTTTCTTTAATTCATCTAAGAAATAAGTAAAAACATCGTCCCAATATTCTTTAATAAAATCAATTCTATGTAGTGGTATACCTATCTTTTCTGCTACTTTTAAAGCATCATTATAGTCTTGTTCTTGTGGACAAATTGATTCATTTAAGTTAGGATTGCCTAAAAAGTCATTATTAATAGTACTATCCCAGTTACGCATAAAAAGTCCAATAACATCATATCCTTGTTCTTTTAAAAGAATAGCAGCAACAGATGAGTCTACTCCTCCGCTTAATCCAATAACTACTTTTTTACTCATATACATCACTCATTTCTTGCTTAATTATAGCAAAAAACTAATATTTTGTAAATTATATCAAAAATAGTCTTAAAAAATTAGGCATAAAAAACGTATCAAATAAACTACAACTTGCCGCTACTAAAATACTGACTAATAAGACTTGTAAATATCTTTTCATGGAGTGTCTTAGTGATATATCTTGTTTTAAAAAAAGATAACTAAATAATTTCTTAGAAAAGAAACTAGCAGAAAAGCCTAGAAATATTAAGAATAGTAAGAATACAATTGGTCCTGGTATTAAGTAACAAATAGCAAGAATTAATCCTTTAAGTTTATAAGTTGTGAGAATAGAGACAATAGAAAAGCTTAACAAAAAGCCTTTTCCAAAGCATAATATATAAATAAGTGGTAATCCTATAATAGAGATACCTAAAAGCCAAATTAATATAACTAATGATAAATTACCTATTAAACTATTAATAAGCATTGATAAGTAGTTAATATCGTTTTTCTTAATACTATCAAAGAAAGCATTTAACTGATTAGATATTAAGGTATGGTCACTCTTAGATAATATTAAGTTATAAATTATTCCTAATAAGATACCTAGTATGATAGTAACTATTACTGATAAGTATATTTTTTTCTGTTCATATAGTTTATTTTTTACTTTTTTACTTGCTTCATTCATTAATATCACCTAGTAAATCTTATTCCAAAAAACTTTTAAATTGTTAAAAAATCTTTTACAAAAACTGACTTTTTTTATATAATGATTCTAGAGGTGAACAAGATGAATAAATTTATGAAAATCATGTCTATTATCTTAGTAGTAGCATTAGTTGTTAGTTTCTTAAGTGTTATTGTTTATTACGTTATTTAATATCAACATATCCTTCTATTTCTGGCACTATATCGCCCACTAATAGTTGGTTATTTGAGTATTTTATAATTATATCATTTAGACGTTCTTTATCATCAGCTAAAGTTAAAAGAGCAAGTCCTGCTATTCTATCAGCTAGATATTGATTTAATCTAACCATGTCACTAGGTTCTATATGATATTTATTAACAAGTTCATTTACGGGACTATTTTGATATATATAATTGACATAGCTTTTAACAATCATGTCAATTTTTTTGTCTTTTTTTAAAAATCTAACTCTCTTCCAAACTTTCATTTTTATCAAATCCTTTACAAGTACTATATTATATCATAACTGTTTAACAGTTGGTAGATATTAACTCTATTTTTTTTAAAATTTTAGTCATACTAATATTGTAGCCTACTAAAGGAGTTGATTGTTTATGAATTTTTTAAAAAATAAAAAATGTAAGCTACAGTATTTCCTTCTTCTTTTATCTTTATTTATTATTCCCCTAAATGCTTATGCTTATTCGAACTATATTATCCCAGGTGGAGAAACTATTGGTATTGAGGTAAATTCCAAAGGTGTATTAGTCGTTGGTTTTTACAAAGTACAGAATGAATATATTGGAAAAGATGCTGGCTTTTTAGTGGGAGATAAGATTATTTCTATTAATAATCAAAAGATTACTACTATTGATGAGATGGTAAATATCGTTAATAAGGAAGCAACGAACAAAAAGTTAGATGTAACTATTGAACGTAACAGTAAGACTTCTACTCTACCTTTAGATCTTGTTTGTGATAGTGAAAGTGTCTGTAAGACTGGACTTTATGTAAAAGATGAGATAACAGGTATAGGTACATTAACATATATTGATCCTGATACTAAAATATTTGGAGCTCTAGGACATGAAATACTAGAGAAAACTACTGGTGAAAGATTTGAAATCAAAGATGGTAAAATTTTTAAAGCTGATGTAACTAGTACTACTAGAAGTAGTAACGGAACCCCAGGTGAAAAGAATGCTATTTATGATAAAGGAACTATTTATGGTAAAATAACTACTAATGAAAAACAGGGTATATTTGGAAAATATCAAGATACTTTCCCTAGTAATGATACTTTAAAGGTGGCTACTAAAAACGAGGTGGTAAAGGGAAAAGCAACTATCAGAACAGTTTTAAATGGTAGTGATATTAATACTTATGAAATAAACATCCTAGAAGTTAATAAGAATAGTGATACTAAAAATATTCTCTTTGAGATAACTGACCCTACTCTTCTTGAAAAGACAGGTGGTGTAATCCAGGGAATGAGTGGTTCACCAATTATTCAGAATAATAAAATAGTTGGAGCCGTAACTCATGTTATTGTAAGTGATACAAAGAAAGGATATGGTATTTTTATAACAACTATGCTTGAAGAAGGCGATAAAAAAGGTGCTAGTAGTTAGCATCTTTTTTTGTTTTTACATATGCTTAATTGCAACACACAATATTTGTAGTTTTTAAGTTTTATAATTAATCAAGTAAAAATGTTGACAAGGTTCTAGATAAAATAGATAATGATATTATTGTTAATTAAGTAAAAAATACTAATACTAAAATTAAATAGAGGAGATATAAAATGAATTTTGAGCAATTTATGAAATTGAGTGATAAAGAAAAAGTAAAAAATTATGAAAAGTTAGATACCGACCATGATAGATTTCTAGCTCGTATTAACGAACCCATAGGGCTAGAAATATTAGAACAGGGTGATTCAAAAAAGCCATTGACTAAAAGTCAGCAGGAAACATTAAAAAAACTAGAGCAATATGCAGCTAATATTTTGAAAGATTCTAAATAAGGCCCTATCTAGAATTTTAAAATAAAAATACTCCTTAAAGAGTACTTTTATTATGCTTTAAATTTGTCTTTAACACTTTTAACATCTACTAACTCAAATCTATATTTTTGTTTGATTTTTGGATATTTAATATGATCAACTTCACTTAAAAACATTTTTGCCGGTCTTACCCATAATGAACAATCATCATATAATTTACGGTATACTATCATTTCTTCCTCTGTTTCAGAGTCTCTTGCCACATCTTCAACTAGATAATAGTCACCCTTAAAGTGTTTGTAAATTCCATGTATTACTAATTTATTCACTTTATTAATCACCCCTATCTAATAATAACTTTCCCAACAAAGTTGCAAATATAAGCGTTTGGTAATAATTCTTTTAAAAACTTATTCTTCCTTATTCGTTTTAAACATCATCTTGCATTTTATCTTGTAGCCCCTTGTTTTTCTTGCTTATTTATATCATTACTCATAGAATATGTTCCGATTTGTTTACTTAAATCCATTATTGTTTGATTATCCAAATTTATAAATGAAAAGTCAGGCGTTTCTGTTTTGGGTATAATATTTTTCATAAATGATTTTAAATTGCTTAATCCCTGTTCTTTATCTATCCCCATTTGAGTATATAATCCATAAGAAATTACACCCGATTCTAATTCTAACAATTGCTTTATCAATTGTGGATTTAATATCTCTTTAATATCTGATATTGTTGAATCATTATATTTTTTATTTCTTATTAATGCTCCTTTTATTTGTACTTGTGTTAATTTTGATAATTCTTGCAAATAATTATCTTTTTGCATTCTTAATTTTTGAACTTCATTAATATCCATGCCTTTCGATTCAAGATAATCTATAAATAAATAATCTATCGTATATGTTGGTACTTCGTGAAATCCATAATAATTTTCACTAGGAACTTTATCTTGCATATAAAAATCTACTCCATGCATAACTTCGTGATTTAATACTTGATAATCAAATAAATTGTTCTTTTTAGTCAAATTAATATAAGATTTACCAAAAAAATAATCATTGAATGTTAAACCACTACAATCAGTCATACCTCTTCTTGCAATTTTAGAAACATTAATACTAGACTCATCATTTAATATTTTTTCTGCTTTTTTTAATATTTCTTGATCTCCTAAATCTCTATAAAAATTATGAGACACATTTAATATACTTTCATAATCAGTTTCAAAAGTTGTGATATTCTCTTCATCAAAATCAACAGGAGGAGTTTTTGAAATATTATTACTTATATTTAGTAAAAATTGTAAATATTCATCATCTATTACTGGGGCATTTTTAAAAAATAAGTCCATTTCCAATTGAGCACTATCTTGTTCTCTTCGCTCCGAAAACCTATTTTGAGTTATTTTATCCATAGTATTATAAAAACCTGTATATCTTAATGTTCCACTATTATCTAATAAGGACAAATAACAAATTAGTGATAATTCTAACATTTCTTTTTCCTTTGGATTAGAGCAATTTTTTAATCTTTCAGCAACATAGGATTTATTTGAATTTATATCTTTTAAGTTCCACATAACAATCATCAACACCTATCTTTAAACATTAAATTGCTTACAAATCACATGTATTACTAATTTATTCACTAACTTCATCCTTAAATTCTTTTAAAGTGCCATCTTCACTTACTATTTCAGTAAGAGCTTTTTCAGCATTCTTTAAGTCTTTATCACACTCTTTAGCAAGTTTCATCGCTTCCGTAAAACTTTTTATAGCATCATCTAAAGCAATATCACCGTTTTCTAAAGATTTAACAAGTGCTTCTAATTCACTCATTTTCTCTTCAAACTTTTTTGTTTTCTTCTCCATCATTTCACCTCTTATATAATAGTAGCTTCAATACTACCGTCTTTTAACTCTATTTCTATCTTATCACTACTCTTTAAGTCTTTAACGCTTCCAATAGCCCTATTATTATGTTTAATAATACTATAACCTCTATCTAAGGTTTTTAAAGGACTAAGAGCATCTAGTTTATTTATCAAAAGAAGATAATTATGTTTTTTCTTATCAAGAATCACTTCGGGATTAGTAATACATCTTCTTGTTAATAATAAATTTAATCTAGCTTTTTTTCTATCTAATAAGTTTTTGTAGCTAGTAACTAATCTATCTTCTAAATAGTCCAGTTTCATTGTTTTACTAGCATATAAATCGATTGGATTATTTAAAATATAACTATCTTTTACTTTTAATAATCTTTTCTTTTTTAATTCTAAAATAGTATTTATATTTTTAACACTACGAAGTTTTAATTGTTCAATATAATTAATTACATCGGTTTTATTAGGTACAGCAATCTCAGCAGCTCCCGTTGGTGTAGGTGCCCTAAGATCGGCTACAAAATCTGCTATAGTAAAATCTATCTCATGACCTACAGCACTAATAACTGGTATATTACAGTCATAGATAGCTCTTGCTACTACCTCTTCATTAAAAGCCCATAAGTCTTCGATAGAGCCACCACCTCTACCTACTATTAAGACATCTAGGTTATACTCCTCTGCTCTTTTTATTTGTCTTACAATATCTTCTTTAGCATTCTCACCCTGTACAAGGGCTGGAAATAAAATAACTTCTACTAATGGAAATCTTCTATTGATAGTAGAAATAATATCTCTAATAGCTGCACCAGTAGAGGCTGTTATCACTCCTACTCTCTCTGGTATTCTTGGAATTTTTTTCTTATGACTTTCCAAAAACATTCCTTCACTAGCAAGACGTTTTTTTAACTGTTCAAAAGCCACATATAAGTTTCCTACTCCATCTTCTGTCATTTCGTTTACATAGATTTGGTAACCACCTGTTGCTTCATAGACTGATATTTTACCTTTAACTAGTATCTTCATTCCATCTTCTGGGGTGAATTTAACACTTCTTGCACTACTTGCAAACATAACAGCATTAATTCTACTACCTTCATCTTTAATAGTAAAATAAAAATGCCCTCTAGTATGAGCTTTAAAATTAGATATTTCTCCTTTTAAATATACCTCTTGTAAATTAGCATCATTATCTATTTTATATTTAATATATCTAGTTAACTGAGTAACTGTTAAATACTCATTCTGCATCTTTATCCTCTTCATGATATATCTTATCTAAAACACCATTTAACATCTTTACAACTGATTCTTCACTATATTTCTTAGATAAATTTATTGCTTCATCAATTACTACTTTCTTTGGTGTATCTGTATAGATAAGTTCATAAATAGCTATTTCAAAAATTGCTTGATCTACCATATTTAATCTATTTATTTCCCAGTTAATTAAATATTTATTAGCTTTTTTATCTAATTCTTCTTTTTTAAGGATTACTTCATTTACAATATTTTCAATAAACTCTTTATTACGTCCTTCAATATCCATAAACATCTCATCTAAATCATAACTAGCTTTTGCTTTTTCAAAAACAGATATTTGATAAAGAATCTTCATAGCCATCTCTCTTGCTCCACTACGTGTCTCTTCCATTAATTATCACCTCACAACAACTTTATTATACTAAGAAAAAGACCTATTTACAAGCAAAAAAAGAAGCGTTTTACTTCTTCTTAGAAAGTTCCACAATTCTATACCAAGTAACTGGATCTACTACTCCATTTACTGGTAATCCTTCTTGTTCTTGAATAGCTTTTACTGACTGTTCTGTTAAATCATCAAAGTTACCAGTTACTTTAATACCTGGTATAGAATGCGTTTTACTACAAATCATTAGTAAAAATCTTTGAACTCTAATTACATTAGCACCAGTCATTCCCTTAGAAATTGTATACCCTGGGAAAAATTCATCTTGATAAATTAATAACTCACTAGGAATATTACTTATTATATTACGATAAGCAGTTATAATAGCTACCCAAGTCTTTTGATCTACTATCCCGTTTGGATCAAGTCCATTTTGTTTTTGAAAAGCAATTACCATCTTTTCTGTATTCTCACTAAAGTCATGTCCTGTATCTAGGAAAGGAATATTAGGATCAAGATAAGCGATTATACTTATTAAATAGTTTAAGGTATCAACCTCATTACCACTATCACCTTTCTTAAGTGAAGACTGAAAAGCAAGTTCCGCTTCTTCTTCACTTATTCCTTCAGAATATAAATTAGCAACTTGTTTAACTGAGTTATAAATATATTTTATTTTATACCAAGTCGCTTTATCAACAATACCTGTAACAGGTAAGTTAAATATTTCTTGAAACTTTTTTACAGATGACTCCATATCTACTGTAAAAAATGGTGTTTCATTAGTAATTAAAGGAAGAGCGGGATAGTTTTTTCTAATTCTATTTAACTGAATCTTTAAAGTTCTTACATAGTTACCTGCTGCTCCTAGTTTAATAGGTACACCTGGATAACTTACAATATTATCAGAGATAGGGGCATTATAAATAAGTTTGATATTAGATCCATAATAATAAGATAATATTTCTAAAGGACTTAAACCATCTTTTGCTAATCTTACACTTCCCCACTGAGACAGTCCATCACAAGTTACTGTTTTACCATCACAGTACTGAGCATATAGTGGTTGAACACTATCAGTTCTTGCTACATAGTTATTAAAAATATCATCTACTATTGTAACTATTGAATCATAGAACTGACTATGTTCTTTAAATGTTTGGTCATATTTAGGATTACTTGTTATATCAAAGTCATAGCCTTGAGAAGGATACCATTCATTGTAAATTCGGTTTAGAGCAAAAGATATTTGGGCTAGTACATTAGCTTTTATCGCATCAGTTGGCCAAGTTGGATATATTTCATTAGAAGCAACGTTTTTAATGTATTCAGCAAAAGGAACAGTTATATTTTTAGCCTTCTCACTGGGGGAACCTAAATGAACAGTAATAGTTTCAGGTATTACCGGCGTATTAATTTCCATTTATTGTTTCACCCTTGTCTGCGATTGGTATCATTTTAATATATTGTAGCACTTTAACATCTCCAATCATATTTATTATGTACTGTTTAACACAATCATAGTTATCTTTAATTGCCGTTAACTTATATGAAGTAGTAGATGATGTTTGAAAATTATCTGCATCATAACCACTAGTTGGAGCTGGTAGTGTTATATTATCAATAATTCCACTAGAATCAGTATATCCTCTAAAAAATAAGACATTATTACCCCCGATTTCTTTAGTAATAATGATTTCTGCATCCTCAATAGGAATAGCTTGATAAGCAGTAAAAGCCATCACCTTTAAGCTTCCTTGTTCAGGATTAACCACAACAAAAGCTTTATACTCTTCCGTTTTTGAAAATTCTTCATAAGAAATAAGTGTTGCCATTAACTAACCTCCTTTATTTTTAATTGCTCTCCAATCGTAAGATTGTTATTAGTCAAATTATTTAAGGCTTTAATATTATCTACACTGGTATTATAACGTCTTGCAATAGTATATAAACTATCCCCTCTTTGGACTGTATACATTATATATTGTGGTTCAGCATAACCAGTACCAATACATTCTTCCTCAGGATTAATTGGTTCATCGCCTGTACTACTTTTAATCATTAGTTGCTCTCCAATTGCAAGATTATTACTAGTAAGATTATTTAACGATTTAATCTCATCTACTGTAATACCAAACTTTTTAGCAATTGAATATAAGCTATCACCTTTCTGTACTGTATACATTACTATTTCTTCTACCTTATCTTGCGTTGGTAGCTTTAATACTTGTCCAATACTAAGCATATTACTAGTTAGGTTATTAATTTTTTTAAGTTCATCTACTGTTATATTATTTTTATTAGCAATAGAATAAAGACTATCACCTTTCTTTACTACATAATCTTTATAAGTAGTTGGTGTAGATGTAGCATTATCATCAATAGCAATTATTAATTGTTGTCCTACTGTTAAGTTATTACTAGTTAAATTATTGAGTCTTGTTATATCTTTAACTGTAGTATTATATCTTTTAGCAATAGAATATAAGCTATCGCCTTTTTTTACTACATAATCAATAGTAGTAACAGTAGAAGGAATCTTTAATGTTTGTCCTTTAGTAATAGTATTACTAGTTAGATTATTTAAACTTTTAAGTTCATCTACTGATACTCCAAACTGTTTACTAATCCCATACAAGGTATCACCACTTTGAACTGTATATGTTTGCATAATTCACCTCAATTAAATATATGCAAAAAGAAAAAAAGCATACTAAGAATTAAGTTTTTCATATGCTTCTAATCTATTTTTAAATTCATCTATTCCTATTATTCTTAATAAATCATACAAGTTAGGTGTCTTATTACGACCAGTTAAAACATGTCTAATCATTTCACAAATGCTACCAATATGTCCTTTATATAGTGTTTCATCTTCCTTATACATCTTAACAGATGGTGCATAGTTATTTTCTTCAGCTAATTTTTGAATTTTTTGATACCATTCATCTTGGCTATCTTCGCTATCGTATACATCTATATATTTAGTTAAAATATCATAATCAACTTTCTCTTCAATAACTTCATTATAGCTTGTTTTTAAGTCATTATAGAATATTTCATTATATAAATAACTAGATTCAGTCTTAACATCTTTTAATACTGCTATATCTTTACGAGGCCTTTTACCATCTCTTTCAATATTTAAGAATGCTACTACTTTATCTTTATAAGTAGTTAAAAGCTTAGCAAAATCACTATCATATTCTAAAGAGTATTCTAATACTTGATTATATAATTCTAAAGCTGTTAATCTAGAAAAATACGTTCTTGAAATATTATTCAATTTTTCCATATCAAATAGTGTTCCACCGGTAGGCATCTTCTTAAAGCTAAATGTAAAGTCTTCAATACTCTTATCTTTATTTTGTAAATACCACTCTTCAAAGTTAGTATTAGCTAGTGTAGCAAGATATAAACGAACAGCATCTACTGGAATACCTGCCTCTTTATAATAGCTAACAGAAAATTCCGGGTCTTTTCTCTTACTTAGTTTTCTAACTTTTCCATCTTCTTTTTTAGTAAGTGGAGCAATATGAGCATATTTGCAAGGTTTGAATCCCAATAACTTGCAAAGTTGTAAGTGTTTTGGAAAGCTTGGTACCCATTCATCACCTCTAATGACATGAGTTGTTTTCATTAAGTGATCATCTACTACATGAGCAAAATGATAAGTTGGAATACCATCTTTTTTAAGTATTACTTCATCTATTATATTTTCTGGTAAAACAATATCACCTTTAATCATATCGTGTAATACTATTTCATTATGCATATCACCTGGTGATTTCATTCTAATAACATAGCTATCACCATTATCTAGATGTTTTTTAACTTCTTCTAGCGATAAGTCACGATCAACAGCATAAACACCATAGATACCTATTGCCTCTTTTCTTAATTCTTGACCTTCTCTTATTTCACTGATTTCTTCTTCACTCATAAAACAAGGATAAGCTTTTCCTTCACTAACTAATTTTTTAGCATAAGCTTGATAAATATCTTTTCTCTCGCTTTGTTTATAAGGGCCATAATCTCCCCCATAAGAAAATCCTTCAGTTGGATAAATTTTGAAATGCTTTAGTGAAGAAAGAATTAAGTCAGTTGCCCCTTCCACTTCTCTTTTACTATCAGTATCTTCTATTCTTAAGAAGAACACTCCATCACTTTGTCTTGCAAGTTCGCTACTAATAAATGCTCCATACAAATTTCCTACATGCATAAATCCAGTAGGACTAGGACCAAATCTTGTAACATAAGCTCCTTCTTTTAGTTCTCTAGTTTTATATTTTTCTTCTATCTCTTCTACTGTTAATGGTAAATTAGGAAATAATAAATTTGCTAATTCTTCATACATATCAATCACTCCTCGTATCAGTAATATTTTCCCATATTTATAAAATAAAGTCAAACTTATAAGAACAAATAAGGGGTAAAAAAGGGGTAAAATCTTTTTTACATATTAAAACCCTTATAAAATAAGGGCTAAATTCTTATTGGCTGCCCCAGTTAGATTCGAACTAACGCATCGTGCGGTCAGAGCGCACTGCCTTACCGCTTGGCTATGGGGCAAAACTCACATTAACATCATACCATAATTTTAATTATTGTCAAGTCATGATGTTTTGAGTTTCGGTTTTTTTCTAAATAACTATTAGATAAAGCAGTAAATCTTTTTAATTTCATCACATTAATTAGAAAAAATAATAAATTAATTATAAATATTCATTTTAAAACACGCCAATTTAGAACATGTCACCATGTTCTTTTTTTCATAGATAAAATTAGATTATATGTTATTCCAATATTAACTTAAACTGTAATTGCCCTTTATTTTTGTCTTTTTTAGTATGCCAATCTCTAATTCCAGTTCTAGCATATTTTAATATTTCAACTATACCCGTTGCCATTGTTGATAGATATACTAAATACTCTTTTTTTAGGGAATTTGCTCTCTCAAGTATAATATTGCTATGAAAATTTTTATCTTTCTTTTCTACCAATATAGCAATATGCGTCATAGCCATTGTTAGAAATAAATTTAAATTATTCATAGATTCTAATGTTCTAAGCAAAGAGTTCTCCCAATTAAAGCTTTTCTTTGCTTTAAAATATTCTTCTATTCTCCATCTTAAAAAGTATAATCTAATAATATGTTCAGCACTAGCTTTATCATTCACATCTAAGTTAGTTAATAGCATCATAGGAATACCATCATCACTTAATCCATGTATTGTAACCAAAGTTATATCTTTTTCCTTATATGTTGGTAATTTTACTTTTGTATAACTAATACTACATTCTCTATTTTCACCATGATATATAAGTTTAGTAACTATTTTTCCTTTTCTTTCCTTGGCTACCTTTTCTACTATTCTCTTTTTTTCCTTAAACAATAAGTGTCTATTTCCTTTTAATCTAGTCACAAATTTTATATCGTTCTTAATATCATTTATCAAAAACTCATTAGCATCATAACCTCTATCTCTTACAAATATTGGTTTTTTATTATATTGCTTTAGTATAGATATTACTTGTTTCTCACCCAGTTTTGTTTCCTCGTTTTCACTTACAAAATTATCGCTTTCTGTTGAGTATATCTTACTATATAAACTTACTGGGGTTTTTGTTTTTTCCGTTAATGCTGCATATTCGCATACTTTGTAACCATTAACATATCTTTCAATTTGACTACTTGCATCTCTCACAGTGCATAAATTTTCTAGCTTTCTACTATATTCTTTATTTATATCCGTATCATCATTAAGTACTATAACTGAATCTTCTGGCAAGTATTTCATTACTTCCTTATAATAATTTTTTACAAGTGTTTTCTTCTCTTCTATATCTAAATCTTTTAGATTTGTTGATAGTCTATCTATTGTATTAGCAAGCTTTGTGGTATCTTTTTCTTTTAAACTAGATCCTATCTTGCTTAATTGACAATTTCTACTGGCCAATATGCCATATATCATGTCTTTTGTCATCTTCATTACTAGTTTTCGTACTCCTGTTGATATTTTTTGTGAAAAATTTAAAATATCTCTTTTCGTTTGATATGTTTCTGTAGTATAATTAGTCATGTAAGCAACCTCCTAAGTTTTTGTTTAGTATATATAATTATAATACCAATAAAATTATATCAAATTTAGGTGTTGCTTACCTTATTTTAGAGCAAAAAAGTGAATTTGTAGAAAATACATATTCACTTTTTTA
>CAKOZV010000015.1 GCA_934131695.1 uncultured Bacilli bacterium
AAGACTATTTCTAGTCCTCTTCATCAATCCATTTATCATTAGTTTTTGGTTTCACCAACACTACTTGACATTGAACCTTTATTACTCTCAGAAGTAAATTTTCCGAGTTTCCTATCAATCTGGAGGGCCTAGTCGGATTTGAACCAACGATCAGGGAGTTGCAGTCCCACGCCTTAGCCACTTGGCTATAGACCCATTTATCACTTGCAAATATTATTTTACACTAGCTAAAGGGGTTTGTCAATTGCCTTATTCATTTAATTATATGTTAAAAGTAGATTTCTAGTCACTTATTAGAAAAAATTTACTAAATATATGATAAAATTAACTATAATAGGAGGTGAAAAGAATGTGGTTATGGATTATCTTGGCAGTTATTATTTTAATTATTATTTATGTCTTCATCTTATATAATAACTTTATCAGTTTAGATAATAAAGTAAAAGAAGCTTTTTCTACAATGGATGTCTATTTAAAGAAAAGATGGGACTTAATTCCTAACCTAGTAGAAACCGTAAAAGGATATGCTAAATATGAAGAAGAAACTTTAACGAGGGTTACAAAATTAAGAAATAATATATATAATGAAATGACAAATGATGAGAAAATTATAAACAATGAAGAACTATCTAGTGATGTTTCTAAAATCATGGCTTTAAAAGAAGCTTATCCAGAATTAAAAGCTAATGAAAGCTTTATGGATTTAAGTAATAAGCTAACAAAAATTGAAGATGATATAGCTAATGCTAGAAAATATTATAATGGAACAGTTAGAATCTACAATAATAAAGTACAAATGTTTCCTAATAATATTTTTGCTAAGTTATTTGGTTACAAAACAAAAAGAATGTTTGAAGCAAACTATGAAGATAAACAAAATATAAGAATCAATTTATAATGGAGGAATTATGAAAAATCTAAATATTTTATTATATATACTTCCAATAGTATTCCTATTTATTTCTTTATATCTATATAGTAAATTTAGAGGTAATAAAAACAATGGTAAAGCATTAAATTTTTATCCTCCAAAAGAATTAAATAGTTTAGATGTTGGTTTTATATATAAAGGTGGTGCTACTAATAAAGATGTAACATCTCTACTTCTTTATCTTGCTAATAAAGGATATATTAAAGTCATTAAAACTAATGATAGTTATGGATTAGTTAAGACTAAAGAATATGATGAAGATAATATTAATGAGCAGTTATTTATTGATGGATTATTTACTAAAAAAAGAAAGTATAATTTTCCATTAAATGAAAGTAAAACTGATGTAATAACATCTGATAATTTATATGATAATTTTTATAGAACAATGAATAGAATATTGTCAAATATAAATAGTAGTAAAGATAAAATTTATGAAAAAGGAACTTTACTAACAAAGTTATTAATTACTCTAATGGTAATTATAACATATTGTATAGTTACTATTTTTCCAGTTCTATCATATAAAAATGATATGATTTTAGTTATAGCCTTAGCCTTTCCAATAATCTTTTTATATTCTTATATTAATATTGATACCTATAATAATTTATTTGCTAAAATCTGCTTTGTATTAGGTTTATTTCTATTACCTTGGTGTGGATTGGTCTTACCAGTATTAGTAAACAATTTATCCTATTTACTAATCAATATTTATGGATTATCTTGTATAAGTGTAATGATAATATGTGCTAAAAATATTACTAAAAGAACAAGATATGGAAAAGATATGTTAGAGGAAATAGAAGGATTAAAACAATTTATTAAATTAGGTGATAAAAATAAAATACTTAATCTGTTAGAAGAAAACCCTAATTATTTTTACGATATACTACCATATGCTTATACTTTAAATGAATATGATACTTGGATAGATAAATTTAAAGATATTAATCTAACAGCTCCAAGTTGGTATGTGGAAGATGATAACTTTAACTTGAAAGAGTTTTCTAGTTTTATTAAATCTACTATGAAATCAGTTAAAAGAAGTATGACATCAAGTGATGTTTGATGAAGAGGAGATACTATGAAAAAACTTAGATTTTTATCTATTATATTATTTTTACTCTTAATAACTATTTTTCCAACAAATACAAATGCATTAAGCAAACAAACATCGTATATTAATATTAACAATACTGGATATTTAGAAATTGATGACTTAAACATCTACGATATTACTTTTAAAGACTACTCTACTACATCAACTAAAGCTTTTGGATTAACTGGAATAATAAAAAACAATTCTAATAGTAATATTGATTACTCGACTACTGTATATTATTATGATAAAAATTATTCATTAATTGCTAAAAGTAATAAGCAAAGTATTGTTCCAATTGCTAATAGTAGCTTTAATCTAATGTCTAATCTATCTATTTTAAATGGACATAGTGTTAGTGAAATAGTTTATTATCAGTTAGAGGTTAATACTGATTGTGTTGACTATAGTAGTGATATGTTAACACCTAGTAAGGCCAGTGATTACTCTTATTATGATTATGTTCTTGATAAATATGATATTAATATTAAAGTAAATGAAGATAATACTTTTGATGTTATTGAATCAATTACTGCATATTTTAATAAGCCAAAGCATGGGATATTTAGAACTATTCCCTTAACTAATAAAATAACAAGACTAGATGGTAGTAAATCAACTAATAGAGCAAAAATAACAAACTTATCTGTTAATAGTAAGTATACAACATCAAGGGAAAGTGGAAACTATAAAATACAAATTGGTGATGCTAACAAAACCTTAACAGGTGAACAAACTTATGTAATTAAATATACTTATAATTTAGGAAAAGATAAAATTAAAGACTATGATGAATTATATTACAATATTATTGGTGATGAATGGGATACTGTTATTGGTAACATAACTTTTACTATTACGATGCCTAAAGATTTTGATAGTAGTAAACTTGGTTTTTCTTCTGGTAGTACTGGTTCTACTGATAATACTGATATAGAGTATAGTGTTAGTAATAATATAATAACTGGTAAATATACTAATATTTTAGGAAAGAACGAAGCTTTAACAGTAAGATGTGAACTACAAGATGGTTATTTTTCTAAAGCTAAAGATACTATAGAGCCAGTCTTATATATTGAGTTTATAATTCCATTACTATTTCTTTTAGTATCATTTTACTTATGGTGTAAATTTGGTAGGGATGATAAGGTTATCGAAACAGTTGAATTTTATCCACCTGAAGGATTTAACAGTTTAGAGGTTGGATTTTTATATAAAGGATATGCTGATAATAAAGATGTAACTTCCCTACTCATTTATCTTGCTAATAAAGGATATATAAAAATAACAGAAACTGAAAAAAAAGTATTATTCTTTAAGTATAGTGATTTTAAAATAACAAAACTTAAAGAATATGATGGAGATAATATCAATGAAGAATTATTTTTAAAAGGTTTATTTTTAAAGAAGAATTCAATTATATCTTTATTTCTTGATAAATATGAAGCTACTAGTGAAGATACTTTAAAAGAAGTAACATCAGCTGATTTATATGATAGTTTTTATGTTACCATGAATAAAATATTATCTAATATAAGTAATAAAAAAAATAAATATAAGATTTATGAAAAATCAGCTTCTAATAAAAAAATATTTATTATTTTAATGATGATTGCTACTTATTTGCTTATAACTATTCCACCAATTGTGCTATTTGGACAAGCTGAAATCATCCCTTTTGCTACAATTTTTCCTGCAATTGGTTTTACAGTTTTATTTGTATTTGTCTTTGGTAAAACGGGATCTGTTTCTAAAACTGCTAGTAATCTTTATGCAAAAATATTCGGATTAATTTGGGGACTAGGATTTGGTGGAATCCCATGGATTTCTTTAGTTTTACCATTATTACTAATAGATATTAATTATTTAACAGTATACATAATAGGATTAATCTGTATTCTAGGAATGTTCTTTTGTTTAAAATACTTACCTAAAAGAACTAAATATGGTAATGAAATATTAGGGAAAATAGGAGGATTTAAAAACTTCTTAGAAACTGTGGAAAAAGATAAATTAGAAGCATTAGTAGAGAAAAATCCAACTTATTTCTATGATATATTACCATATACTTATGTGCTTGGTATTTCTGATAAATGGATTAAAAAGTTTGAATCAATTTCTATTGTTGCTCCTACTTGGTATGCTGGAAATAGTGATTTCGATTTAAATTCTTTCTCTTCATTTATTAATGACACTATGTCTTCGGCAGAAAGTTCCATGTCATCTAGTCCTAGTTCTTCATCTGGCGGTGATTTCAGTGGTGGCTCTTCCGGAGGTGGATCATCAGGTGGAGGTTCTGGTGGTGGTGGCGGTGGCTCTTGGTAGTCACTTCATAATATACTTGTAAAGATTAATAATCATTTAAATTTAAAAGACAATCAGATATTTAATATCTAAAATTGTCTTTTATTTTTGTATTAGATAAAATTAAAACTTACAAACGATTAAGTCTGTAAGTTGATTTTTTATGGAGCGATTATCGTAGATATCTACAACTTTTTCACTTCTTAACGATTTGATATATAAAATATCAATCACTAGTGATATTTTAGTACAAATTTTCCTTTATGTCTCGGAAAAAATAGCAATTTATGTTAAAATTATTATTAGAAGTGGATGTGTTAACATGAATAATGAACTTAAAACATGGCATTTTGGGATTGATAATGATAAATTAGTAGAGCTAGTATTGTCTGGTAAAAAGACTGCTACAACTTCATTGTATGATCAAAATGATATTCCAACTGTGAATGAAGAGTCAATATTAATTTTCGATAATGAAAAAAAGGCTTGTGTAACTAAAATAAAAAAAGTAATAATAACTGAATTTAAAAATATTAGTGAAGAACTATCTATCCTTGAAGGAGAAGGAAATTTTGAAGAGTGGCAAAAAGCTCATATTGAATACTTTAAAACCATAAATCCAAATTTTAATGAGAATACAAAAGTAACATTTGAAATATTTGAAGTTAAGGAAAATTTAATTGAACAACGCTTACAACTTGCTAAAAAAATAGCACAAGTTAATAAAGATATCTTTGGCGATATTGAAAGTATCGAAGAAATTAATGCAGGATTTAATAACAGCATTTTCTGTGTCAATAACAAATATATAATAAAGGTTTGTGGTGATACAAGTAAAGAGAATTTATTTGATGTAGAGGCTAGCTTCTATAATGTCAATAAAGATAATAAAAATATTCCAACTTTATATAGATATGATAAATCAAAAAATGATGTACCTTATGTTTATGAAGTTATAGAAAAAGTAGATGGAAAATCAGTCTATTATTATTGGTATAAAATGAATGAACAAGAAAGAGAAGAATTTGTCAAGGAGTTAGTTGTAGTATTAAAAAGAGTTCATTCAAAAGAATATCAAGCATATGATTGGAGTTCTTCTATAAAAGAAAGAGTTTTATCAAGTTTCAATCAAACTATTGATATGTTTAGTGAAGATGAAAGAACTATTATTTTAGAATCATTTGAAAAATATGATGAGATATTATCTGATAATAAATTTTGTTTAATTCATAATGACCTACATTTTGATAATATTTTATTAGATGACAATAATAATATAAAATTAATAGATTTTAACGATTCACAAGTAGCACCTTTTGATTTCGATTTAAGATTGTTATATATGAGTGTATCACTACCTTGGAAGTGGGCAAATAGTGATATGGATCCATTACAAAAACCTGAAGATTACCGAAATTTATTCAAATATATTAAAAAATATTATCCTGAACTTGATAATGTTAAATACTTAGAAGAAAGAATGTTAGTATATTGGGTGCTAGATGATTTGGAATTATTACCAATTTATAGAGAGAAAGAAAGCAAAGAACGAATTATAGTGAATTGTAGAAAGATATTAGGTAAATTTGAAAAAATAAAAATTAAGTAATTTCTTATGAGAAATTAAAAAAAATCATTCAATATATGAAAGGAGTACTTATTTTAATATTATAAAATAAATGCTAATATTTAAGAAGACACTGATTATATAGATATTAAACTGTATTTTTAAAAGGAAAACAGAGATATGACAAAAATTTATAATAGTTTTGAATTAAGAGATAAAGATAAAATATAACAAATAAAGGTATGGTAATTACCATAGTAGAGTTTGTGCGAGAGTATAAATTCAGTGCTGACTAAACATAGTGAAGTGTAAACAATTTTGTATAAATGGTAATCTATTCATGACATTTTGAACCGCTATAGGTTCATTTTTTTGTTATTCATATGATAACATACTACTTCTAAATCATTTTATTAATAGTGTTAAAATTATCTTTTTCTTTGCTTTTTATTATTCCTTGTGGAATATATCCTAAATATTTTCCTAAGTATTCATCGATTGATATTAAAAGACTAGTATCATATATTATTCCATTTGAAACAATCCATGCATGTTCTCCATTAGGTGAGCGCTTAGTATTCTTAATAGCTGGTAGTATTCCTTTATATATTTTATATTCTTCAAACATATTTGAAAGATATTCACACGCCGGAAGACAAAATCCTATATTTGAGTCATTTTTAAAATAATCGAATAAAGTACAATTTAATGATTTTATATAAATTTGTTTGGTCTTATCGACAAATTCTTTAGAAAACAAATTAATTAATCCATTTTCAACTCCGTAGTTATAAACATCCTTAAAACTTCTATCTTTAAGTGCCACATCTAAAATACTATTTTTCATCAAAAACTCCCCTTAAGAAAAAGTATAAAACATATTTATATATAAATAAAACTCACACAATAGTATTTAATTGTGCGAGTATTAACATCAATGGAGCAGATGAGGGAAATCGAATCCCCGTCACAACCTTGGCAAGGTCATATTCTAACCACTAAACTACATCTGCAAATAAGTACATACTTAATATAGCATAATAAAAAGAACTAAGTCAATCTTTTTTCATAAATTAAAAAGATCTTTTAGTTCCTTTTTTATATTATCATCGTTTATCTTATCACATATTTCTTTTATTTTTTCTTGTTTGGTAGATAACTGTAATACTTTATCATAATGTTCTAGTTTTTCTTTGGCTTCCCTTAGTTGATTATGAATAGCATTTCTAGTTATCTCATAATTTTCTGCTATTTCTGATAATGATAAGTTATTAAAGTAATAGTCTTTAAAATAATCCTGTTGTTTACTAGTTAATAATTCACCATATAAATCAAATAGCATTGTATAATATAACATCTCTTCCATATTATGCTCCAAAGAAAGCTATTAATAAAATAATAACACCTACTCCTAAATAAACATAGGTAGCATATAGTCTTTTATAAATTAATTGATTATTAATACCCATATCTATAATAGTTATACCAAGAAGTAGTTTAAAATAGAAAAATAAATCTTTATAAATAAGTGATAATATACCAAATATCAGTAATAATATGGTAAGAATAAACTGAATAGTAAGGAATAACTTTGTATTATCTTTTTTCTTTTTCACTACTTTAGGATTTATCTTTGTGATACTCTTTTTCATTTTTCCTCCATGAAATCTTTAAACAATCCATAAATATATTGTTCAATATCAAACTCTTGTAAATCTTCTGCTCGCTCACCAAAACCGATAAACTTAACAGGAAGTCCTACTTCTTCTTTAATAGCTAGTACAATTCCTCCTTTAGCAGTTCCATCCATTTTAGTAAGGACAATACCAGTGATATTAGTTATTTCTTTAAAGGAAATTGCTTGTTTAATACCATTTTGACCAGTAGAAGCATCAAGAACTAATAGTGTTTCTGTTGGTGAATTTGGTATTAATTTATTAATAACTCTATTCATTTTTTCTAATTCTTTCATTAAATTAGCTTTATTTTGTAAACGTCCTGCTGTATCAATAAAGACATAATCATAGTTTTCCTTTAGAGCTAGTTCACATCCCTCATAAATAACACTAGATGGATCAGTTGCTCCTTCTCTACCATAGAAGTATGCTCCTGTTCTTTCACTCCACTCTTTTAATTGTTGATAAGCTCCGGCTCTAAAAGTATCTCCTGCTACTAATAATACTTTCTTACCATCTTTTACAAATCTATTAGCAAGTTTAGCAATAGTAGTAGTCTTTCCTACACCATTAACACCAACAAATAAATAGACAGTAGGTCTTTCTTCTCTAGTTTCTAGCTTAGTAGTTAATACTTCTCCATCAACATAAATGATAAATAACTCATCTACTATCATTTCCTTTAATTCTTCTGGATCAGTAATCTTATCATGATTAACTCTTTCTTTAAGTCTATCTACAAACTTCATAACAGTATTAACACCAATATCAGCCATTATCAATATTTCTTCTAATTCATTAAAATACTCTTCATTAATCTTTGTATATCTATGTGTTAAATCAGAAAGAAGTGATGTTACTTGTTTTCTACTCTTACTTAATCCCTTATCATATACTTCTTTTTTTTCTTCTACTGCCTTTTCATTCTTTACTTCTTCTTTTTTTAATTTTTGTTTTATCTTGTCAAAAAATCCCATGTTATCAACTCCATACCATATTCTATCATAAAAAAAAGAAGATTACACCTCATTTTAGTAATTTCCCATTAAAACAGTAGCAAAAACATTACTTCTTTCTAAATTATCTAAGGGTAGAAAGGTTTTTACTCTATTTTTTTCATCTACTAATGTACAATAAGTAGTTCCTTCAAGTAAAAATCTATAGTCTATATCAAAATAATCTGCCAAAGTTTTGATATTAGTTAGGTTATTACTCTTATTATGAGCTAAATCTAATAATGTCGTATAAGGAAAACAAGCATCTTTAGCAAGTTGATAATAACTCTTAATTTTTCTTCTCTTCATTAAATATTCTAATACTTCTATATTCATGTTTCTATCACCTCTAAAAGTATTATATAAGTATATCTTTTAATAAAACAATAGCTTTTTAAAAATTTAAACTTTCTTCGTATTAGTTTTTTCTAATATTTCTGAATCAAGCACTCTTATTACTAATTTTTCATTATTATCTAGTTCTTTAGTAGTAGTTTTTACTATATCAAATGAGTAGTTTTCCCTATTTAAGAGTATTTCTTCTTGGTCATGACTTTTTGATAGTATTAATCTATCACTTTTAGCATCTAGTAAAATAGCATATGGACAAATAGCTACTTTTGAACCTTTCTTTAAGTTTATTTGATATAGATAGTGTTTACTGTTACCTGCTACTAGAAAGTCATCACAAGTATCAATATCTAAACTAGCAGATATTAATTCACTTTTTGATAATAATTCTTCTTCACTATCATCACTTAGAGAAAAAGCTCGGTAAACAGTAGTATCTTCATCTAAAGTTAAATTAATATTTAATACCTTATTTTTAATATTTATAAGACTTTCTTTAAAACTATCAAGGGAGGAAAAGGACACATCTTTAAAAACAGTAAAGGACATAAACATATTAGCAGGATTACTTAATAATCTTTTATATTTATTATATACATCTACTACTTCTTTTTCTTCTATATCTAATGAGTTAATCGCTCTACCTAATCTTGATTTATATATTAATAAAGCATTTTTATCATCATCACTTAACTCTTCAAACTTACTTTTCAACTCTTCATATACCATACTTATCAGCTCCTAAATCTATTATAACTAAATTCATTTAATGGAACAACAAAAACAAATATACATATAATACTTTGAACTGAAAGGAGGATTTAGTTTGAAAAAAAATATTTTGTATATCGGTTCTATTCTAATTGTCTTTGTCCTAGCTTGTTCAGTATTATTTAATTTCAATAATAAGAAAGAGGAAAAGAAGGAATATACCGATGTTACTTTAGCAGAAGCTACCATAACATCATAGTCATTTATAAAAGTGTTGTGCTAATTACTAATCAAGTTTCTTTACATTTCCATATACTTTAGTTTCTTTTGTTTTTCTATTATAAATAATTGCCCCATCTTCATAAATTGCATAAACAGTCTTTTTAGTTTGCTGGGCAACTTTTTCTAATTTATTTAGATATATTTTATTATTACTTGAATGTACATCAAAATAGAATGGATCATCTAATATGCCAAACCCATCATAAAATGCAAAATACTTGTAATAATTATTTTTGGCAGTTATGAAATATCTTTTTAATTGTAACTCAGCTCCAGCACTTTCCCCTATTATAATTCCATTATAATATTTAATATCATATAGTAAATCTGTATCATGTACTACCTTCTGAAAAAACATTTCTGGATTACCACCAGGTAGTAGTAATACATCACTTTCCTTTATTACCTTTTTCAATTTTTCTTTTGAATCACTATAACAATTACAAATGATTATAGAATCTTCATCTATTCCTAATTTTTTCAATTCATTAATATACCTATTATATCTTCTTTCTCCTTTTTTAAAAAACTCTGTCTCTAATTTTTCAGCATTTAATTCAACAGGAAAAGCCCATGGAAAAATTGCCACTCTAGCATTTTCAGGTAGCATCTTTTTTATTTCCTCTTTTACTAAATCCATGCCCATTTCTATTCTACTAAATAATATACTATACATACTTAATATCTCTTCCTTTCTTTTTAACTATCAGTATCATATTATTCTATAATTTACCATCCTTAAACAACTTCTTCATAGTCTTTATATTATTTTGCATGTTCGTTTTGTTGTTTAAAATTTGATTAAGATATGAATCTAATAGTAATTTTTCACTATCTTGTTCTCTGCTTGAAATTATCATACTCTTATATAAATTAACTAATTTTGTATCACTAAGTGTGGATAAGTATTGTGTAGTTGAATCAGCCCAATGACAGTTCTTATTTTTCCATTTCAAGTTATACAATATCAGTAATGATTTGTACTCTTTTAGTTTTCTTAATTCATATTGTCTTTTTGCTTCATTTAAATCTACATCTAAATATGGACTTGCAATAAATGATAAGTTAATTAAAGAAGTATTTTTAGCAATGTTATTCATTAAATACATATTAAAAAGCTGATGGTTACTAGCTATATAAATCTGACTAGAATTATTATATAATTTGAAATAATTACTCCATAAAAAATCTACATCTATATTATATTTTCTATTTTCTATTTGAATACTATAACCTGTGTTTCTAGCTTTTGAAACAAGTATTTCTTCATCTAAAAAATTGTTTTCAAGTTCATCTACATCCTTCTTTAAAAATAATGGAGCTATAGAAATACCATTTTTCTTTTTACCAGTGTTATAAGTTAGACATAATTCCTTTTTTTTAACGCATTCTTTTCCACAGTGTTTACAAAAAGTTTTTCCATCTTTCAACTCAAATAATTTCCCATGTTTAGTATTTGAGCTTATCATGTCTACTTTTCCACATTCACATCTGATTATTTCTTTCTCACTCTCTATGATGTACTTATTTTTTACCATGTCCGCAACTATCTCCAATAATTTGTCAGCATGATCTTTATCAATAAAAATATTATCATAGTTTATACCAGAATATTTAACATATTCCAAATAGTTACTTAAGCTTTCTGTTTTATCATCATAAGTATGTAAAATATTAAATCCTATATTTTTTTCAATTCCCAATACATCACCAACATAATCCATAATTGTTGGGGCAATCATCATTCCAATATTTGTACTCTTTTGTGGTTTGATTGGCAATGTTGAAATTATCATTTCATCTTTTTTCATTTAGTTTTCTCCTTAGATTTTTCAATATTTTTTTATCAGTTTCATATAAATTAGATTTTGATATTTCTAAATCCTTCATTATATCATTTTTATTTGTTAAACTTTTATAATATTCATTTACTATATTCAAATCAATCAATTTGTCCGAATGTGAACTTAAATCAAGTTCCATTTTATTTAATATTAATTGCAAGTTTTGTATATTTCTTAGATGTTTATATATTTTATCAATTTCTCTTTTATCAATAATTTTACTTTTTTTAGCAAATTCGTCTAAATTGAATTTCTTTATATTATCATCATATCTAAAAACAATTGCTAACATCTCGTAAGTATTAAATAATACATCTGTTTTGTATATTTTTTTTAAATCTTTGTTTTTGATATTTCTTTTTTTAATAATTAACTTTTCTATCTTCTCTATTCTATCTAGTAAATTATCAATAGACTCTATCAAATTAATAGTTGATTTACATACTTTTCTATTTTGTTTATATTTTCTTTTTAAGTTACCCTTACTATATATAATTTCAAAGCAGCTTGTCCACTCATTCAAATTATTTATTGTATCATTATTATTTAAGTAATTTATTATTTCATCAATGTTTCTAGTTGAATTATAATTTTCAAACATTAAAGTTTCATAATTAGGTCTATAGTTAAACATGACTGTTTGTTCTTTAAATATAATTCTATCTTTAATTGTTTTATCATTAAACTTTAATGGTAAATATACAGCCATAGTATGAACTTTATCGCGTCCTCTAAATTCCATTACATTACAAAGAATATTATCAATTATATCTTCTAACTCAATTATATATTGACTATCATTTTCATTTGTTAAAAAATTTAAATCTATGTCACTGAATAAATTATTACTATGCCTTGCTAAACTTCCACTTAGCAAGATAATAACCTCATGGTCATAGTATTTTAAAACATTCTTTGATACTTCTCTAATTAACCTAATAATCAATTTTCTATATTTCCGACATAGTTTAGAAAAATTTTTATCGGTCATTTCTTTATTATAATTTTCATAGTACCCTTTCAATGCATCAAATTTTCTCTTATACTTATATTTACTTTTTTTTAACAAAACATTATATTCATCATAACTCATCGTAATCATCATTTCCATTTTTAAACTTTAATCTTATTATTAGACATATTATCTAAAATTTCAAGTACTTTTTCTAAAACTATTTCTTTTGTCTTATCATCAACATTTAAATCTTCAATACTTTTTAATATAAGCTTAGCTTTAAAGATTGCTAAATTATTAAGTAATAGTTCTTCATTTTCGGTTTTAGGATAATTAATATATACTTGCAAACCAATATCACCAACTTTTATAGTTAATTCTATGCAAATTATTCTTGATTTAAAAGCAAATAATTTAATTACCTATAGTTAATATTTCTTTCATAATAATAATATAAAAATAAATTAATACACTATATAAGAAAGGATAATGTTATGAATAATAATACTTCTAATTATCTTGTTTATGCTATTTATAGTAGAAAATCAAAGTTTACTGGTAAGGGTGAAAGTATAGAAAATCAAATAGAACTATGTAAAAACCAACTAATTAATAAGTATAATATTAAAGAGGAAAATATAAAGATTTATCAAGATGAAGGTTTTACAGGATATAATACCAATAGGCCACAATTTCAAGAGATGATAAAAGATATAAGAAATAAAAAAATCAAATGTGTAATTGTTTATAGACTAGATAGAATAAGTCGTAATGTTACTGATTTTTGTAATTTAAAAAACGAATTTATAAAATATAATACAGACTTTATATCAGTTACTGAAAACTTTGATACTTCTACACCAATGGGAAGAGCTATGCTTATGATATCGTCTGTTTTTGCTCAATTAGAAAGAGACACAATTGCAGAGAGAATAAGAGATAATATGTATGAACTTGCTAAAACAGGAAGATGGTTAGGTGGTAATACCCCTCTTGGATATAAATCTGAGAAAATAGAAACTTTATCAGTAGATGGTAAAAGAAAGAACTTATATAAGCTTGATATAGTTTTTGAAGAAGCAGAAATAATAAAACTTATTTGGAATAAAATGTGTGAATTAAAAAGTTTAAGTAAGCTAGAGGCTTATCTTTTACAGAAAGGGATAAAAACAAGAAACGGTAATAACTTCACTAGGTTTTCTTTAATTACAATTTTAAAAAATCCTGTTTATGTAGTAGCAGATAACAAAATTAAAGATTTCTTTGAAAAGATGAATGTAACAATATACGAAACTGACATAGAAAAGTGTAATGGCATAAATGGATTACTAGCTTATAATAAACGTGAAGAACTAATGGGCAAAACTAAATCGTATAAGGATATTACTGAATGGATTATAGCAGTTGGTAAACATCAAGGAATAATACCGAGCAAGCAGTTTATTAAGGTATGGAATTTAATAGAGAATAATAAAGACAAAAGATGTAGAGTGCCAAGACAAAATACTTCGATTTTATCAGGTATAATAAGATGCAAACATTGTGGTAACTATATGCGACCTAGACTTAGAAATACAGTAACAATTGATAATAAAAGGAATTTCTCTTATCTTTGTGTACTTAAAGAAAAAAGTCGTAAAAGACTGTGTAAATGTAAAAACATAAATGGTATTGAAACTGATATGATAGTTATTGAAAAAATTAGTGAATTAAAACTTCCTACTAATATGTTAATAAAAAAGATAAAGTTACTCATCAATAATAAAGAAAAGAAGTCAGATAAAAGAATAAATGAACTGCAAACTTTAAACACTATTCTATCAAGAAATAAAAGAAAAGTAGAAGCTTTAATAGACAAAATGGCTATTATTGATGGGGAACTTATCACTGATATAACAGTGCAAATAAAAAGTATTAAATCTAAAAATTTAGAAATAGAAAAAAGAATAATAGAATTATCTAAAGAAACAGAAAAAGAGATTGATAAAAATGAAGTAACTGTTCTTGCTCTAAATATAATTAATAAATATATGGGTTCATTTGACAGTCTAAATATAGTTGATAAAAGATTAATGATAAAATCCCTTGTAAATACTATAGAATCTGATGGTGAAAATATCTATATAAATTATATGGGTTGTCCATGAGGTGATAGTAGCAGAAGTTACTCACTCTATCTTTTATGCTCCTATGTATGTGGCTATAGAAAAGGGTTACTTTAAAGATAATGGAATTAATCTTAATCTCATTTTAACTCCAGGAGCTGATAAAGTTAGTGCTGCTGTTTTATCAGGAGATGCTGATATTGGCTTTGCTGGTAGCGAAACTACTATTTATGTTTATAATGGTGGTGAAAAGGATTATCTAAAGACTTTCGCTCAATTAACCCAAAAAGATGGATCATTTATAGTATCAAGAAAGAAAATTGATAACTTTACCCTTGATGACTTAAAAGGAAAAGATGTAATTGGTGGTCGTGCAGGTGGTATGCCAGAAATGACTTTTGAATGGGCTTTAAAAGAACATAATATAGATCCTAATAAAGATGTTAATATAGATACTTCCATTGCTTTTGCAGCGATGAGTTCAGCCTTCATTGGTGGACAAGGTGATTTTGTTACATTATTTGATGATAGTGTAATAAAAAGAAAGTCAAGCACTCTTAACTTTCTTTTTGTCCTGCAATTATCTTAACTTTAATAGCAATTTGTTCTTTATCAGGATACTGTTCTTTAAAAGATGCTGACTTCTTTCCCCAATAAGTATCCGCTTCATCATGACCAGATTCATATGGCCAAACAAGAGAAAAAGTAAACTCACTAGTTTGACCAGTTCCTACTTCCTGATTATTAATAGAAAAATTCATCTTAAATGGATAATTATCCTTTAATCTATTAATTAAGTCAGTAGATGAATACATATCACTATTATAAAACTCATCTAAAATCTTAATTTCTTCTACTTCATAACTAATATTAGCTGCTGTCTCACCAATATTAGTTATACTTAAAGAATTAGTATAATCAGGCATACCTGGATAAATACTATCTATTTTAAATTCCACATTATTAACTATATCTACCCCATCTTGTTTAAAGTTTATCTTCCAAGACTTAACACCTGTTGTAATATTATTAGATACTTTATTACTATAAATAAACCAAGCAAAAGTATTAGCCATTAGAGTAAGAATTAAAAAGAATAAAGTTCTTCTTCTAAGTCTTTTCTTTAGAAATAATATTTTATCCTTCACATTCATTTTCCACTTCCTTAATCTTATCTAGTATTTCTAAAAAGATAAGGAAAGCAATTGGTAGAATTATTAAAAAATATAGTCCATAGGTATTATTTAAAATATGACTAAAGAAACTTAAAACGACTAGTTTTTTTACAACAATACCATATACTTGTTTACCATCTACTTCTGGATCATTATCAGGATTGGCAACACCTTTAGTAGTAAATCTATAGTTACCACCTGATCCTTTAATATCAACAACTCTATGGGTAATTATCTTTCCTTTATAATCATCTTTTTCACCAAGATATACTAAATCATCACCTCTATTAATCTTTTCAAGAGGTATTTCTTTAGAAATTATAACATCATAAACATCATAAACTGGAACCATAGAACCAGTAGCTACTGTAAACATTCTATAGCTTCCTATACTAACTTTATTATTAAAGATTCTCTGAACTAGAATAACAAATACTATTAATATGATGACTATCCATGCTATAGTTTTAACTATATTGAAAAGAAACTTTATAAAACCATTATTTAAAATATCATTAATTTTTTTCATCTTACCACCTTTAATTCATGTTCTTTTTCCATATAATCACTAACAGCTTCTTTATAAGCTTTAGATATCTCACTAGTATCTAGTACTTTCTTAGTCTTAACTTTAACATACTCATCACCTATTAATTTAACAATATCATCTAGTGATAATTCATCCTTTAAAGTCATTAACTGATTAATAGCATTATTAATGACTTTACTTTCTACTTCCTTTACTTCTTTAGAATCTTTATTTTCTTTTAAAGTTTCCATAATTTTATAATTCAATATAAAAGACTCATCCATCATTTCTTTTAACTTACTATTATCATTATACTTTTTATTAATACTTTCTTGTTTAGTACTAGCTTCCATATGTGACTGTAAATAATTCCATAAGTCTAGGGCATACTGAAAGTTTACATTCTTTAAGATAAGATTGGTTTTCTTAATAGGCGAAATAACCGGAGCGACATGAAGCTTAGCAAGATTTTTATAAATATCACTACCCGTAAGATTCTTAATCTGCTCTTCTACTTTAGTAATTCGCTCTAATAATTCATTTGTACTATCTCCACTTGCTTTACACTTTTCACTTATAGTTAGATTCATTTCAATATTATTTTTAGAAACCTTACTACTACCTTGATAGACTAAACTTATATTAGAATCACTATTACTAGCACTTATATTTTCATTTTTCTTTCGCTCAACATACATTTTCATATTATTAATAAGCGTATAGATAAATCTATTTTCATATGTATTAAAACTTTCTTCTTTATTAATATTTAATATCTTAGATGGTCTTACCTCTCCTGTTTTAGCATCATATTCTTGAATAAAGTTAGTATTTCTTGATAAGTGTTTAATACTTTCTACTGTTATTCTTCTAGCTAATTCTATCTTAACTATTTCTTCTTCATTAACAATAAATCTATTAGGATTTCTTAAGATATTATCAATATACTTAATAGTCCCTTCCATCTTAGTTAACCAAGAATCATCATAACTAGTTTTATGTTCCTTTCTAGTAACTTGTAAGCTTGATGTAAGATTATTATCAAAATGATTTTTTTCTTTATCATCTATTTCATTATATAATTCTGTAATATTCATATTTACCCCCATTATGCTAGTTTCTTAAGACGTTTTAAGTAATCAATACATTCCCTCATTTGATCTTTACCAAAGGTCTTATCAAGAAATTCAATAAAACCATCTATCTCATCACGAATATAAGAAACATTTAATTGTTCAAATTTTCTTAAGATTTTACGAGCGATAAAGTAGTCTACTCCACTTACTTCTTCACCACCACAAGCGACATAAACAGGAACAAACTTCTTCATATGAGCGACAATACGGTTACCGAAAGCTATACGGAAATGTTTAATAACATAATTATCCATTTGTTCAACTTTGTTTAGAGTATCTTCACTTATTTGATTATTACTAATTGCATCGGTAAATAATTTATCTATATAAGAATAATTTATATCTTGTGCTGGTGTATCAATTGGTTCAAACACTTCTCCTTTATCATTAATATCTATTGGCATAGCACGGTCATATACTTTATCTGTTACCATAAAGGTTGAGTCATCGTTATTGATGGTTCCAATATACCAAACATTAGGACTTATCTTTAACTTACCATCTATTAGTTTCTTTGGATCATTAGCCCATGAACTAGATACCAATTCTACTAACCACTCATCTTTATTAGGCATTTCAAGAATAGATAACATCTCGGCAAAGTAATACTCAACACGAGCGATGTTCATTTCATCTAGAATTACTGTAAATACATCATCTGTATAACCAGCTTCATAGATAGTTTTTAACACTTCAGTTTCATTAAACTTCTTTGTAAATTCATTGAAATAACCAAATAACTCAGTACGATCACGCCAAGAAGGCTGAACAGAAGCAACACAAGAGTCATGTTTTAAAAACTTCCCCCAAGCATAAGCTAAAGATGTTTTACCAGTACCAGAGATACCTTGTAAGATTATTAATTTAGTAGAAGCAAGTCCTGCTAAAAAGATTCTTACCATCTCACTTTTATAATATAGTTTTAACTGACTAGCTGCAAAGTTTCTAAATAATTCAACTAACTCTTCTAAGGTAAAGTTATCATTATAATTTTTAATCTTATAAGTAGCATAACTATCATCTAAGGCTTTCAACTTAGCAAAACGGAATCCATCTCCTGCTTCTTTACTATCAGTAGTCTCTTCTTCTTCCACTGTTTCTTTCTCATTGGGTTTTAAACCTAGATGAGATACTTTCATAGCTAGAATATCTTCTTTTTCTTTAACAAGAGATGAGACTTCATCATTTAATTTAGCTACTTCATTAAGTAATTCTTCCTGTTCAACTATTGTCTTTCTAAAGCGAAGATATTTTCTTATCAAGAAAACAATTAAAAGTATGGCTCCTACTACTATTACTATTAAACTAATAATAACTAAACCAACAAATAACCATTCAGGTCCATTAAAATCATCTTTATAAAAATCAATTATTTTTAGATAGGCAGGAAAATTAAATGTTTGTTTTAAAGCTTCAATAGTAGCCTTTATAACAATAACAAATCCCCCAAAAAACTGAGATAAAAACTCATATAAAAATCTAAATAATGTATCCATTTTCCCACTTCCTAACTAGGTATATATAATAATTCAAATTCATCTTGTAAGTTTTCATAGATATCATTATCACTAACAATTAAATAAGTGAAAGCTTTTAATAGTTTTTTAGTATCACTATTTAATACTTTACTATCATCTATAATAATAGCGATATGATATCCTTCTCTAGTTAGATTATATACTTCTTCTTTCTTAGCTATATAATCATTATAATTTATCTTTAATACTATTTTCTCTTTTACTATATCATTATCTATAATAGTTAATAATCTTTTCTTCTTCTTTGGTTTATTATCTAAATCAATTATATAGTCAACTAAATACTTCTTAGTAAAGTTACCCTTTATAACATCTTGTAATATTTTAGTAGTAACTACTGAATAAGTAACAAATAGTTTTTGTTCACCTATCTCTTTAGTTTCTAAGACTTTATTAATAGCATACTCGCTATACAATTTAGAAAACTTAATATTATGAACTAATTCACAATCAAATATTTGATTCTTTACTTTTAAATAATTTATGTTAAAGTTTTTATCTTTGAAACTATCAATAAACTCTTTTTTAGCTACTAAATCATTCTTTAACATATTATAAAATTTACTTTCAAAGTCTTCATCTACTAATCCTAAGTTCTTTCTATACTCTTCTATCTCTTTAATTAATACTCTTACAGAGTCACATTCTCTAACATTGTCAAAGTATAAGATATATTTAAATATCTGAAACATATACTTAGCTTTAGCTTTATTCTTGGAACTTTCTTCTTTTGTATGAGCAATAGATTTCTTTAGATAATAAACAATATTCACTTCAAATCTTTTACTAGTTACAGGATACATATTATAGTATCTAGTATTTATATAAGCATTAATTAAATCATCATATATATCTTGATCATAGTATTGTTCTAAGATTGTTTTTAAATAACTCTTAATTGTTTTCCTTGAAAAATCTACATATTCATTTACTATATTACAACTCAAACTTCATCACTCCTAATAACTATAAGTAACATCTATAATACTGTTACCACTATTTGAATAATCTTTTGTCGGATCTTTCTTATAAAGTTTTACGGTACTACTAGTATTAGCATCCATATCAAAAGTAAATTTATTGACATAATCATAATTATTTATTTTAGTAGTTTTTATATCATAACCATTTAGAAAAGTCGTACTATTATTATTTATATAAACAACATTTGGATCAAAACTAATAGTTATACTAGCTGATACACAATTAGCTTTCTCTTCTTTAGTTAGACTATTATAAACATCCATACTTATAGTATCTCCTACTTTATAAGTAGAAAAGGCTTTTTTAATAGTATAAGATTCTATGGTATTAGTAACTTTTACTTCTAAATAAATATTATTACTACTATCACTTATCTCATGACTTAATCCGTATTTACCTACTACTAGTTTAAAAGTAGCAGATAGACTCTTTTTATAAGGACTAGTAGATGATGCTGATAAATCAACACTAACACTTTCACCATCTTTGAAAGTTTCTTTAGGTGTTATTGTTAGATAGAAAATATCATTATTTAAAGATTTATAAATAGTTCCTTTACTCTTTGTGACATTACAAGTAACATTACTAGGACAATTATAATTAACTAAATAATCTATATCAGTAGAACTTTTTAAAGTATTATTTTTATAACTATTTAGATTAATAGCAATCTCGTAAGGATCTACACCATTCCAGTAATCTAATGAGTAAAGGGTTCCATCTCTTTTTAATTTATCACTTTCAAAGTAAAAGTCTTGACTAGCAAAGTATATATCTAAGATATTACTATATACATACTTTGCTAATGATACTGCTAAAGGACTCATAATCAGTATAGTAAATATAATAATAAATAGTTTAAGTTTCTTAGATATTTTTCTAACTCTAATCTTAGGCATTTTTTCTTTTCCTTAAAGTCATAATAAAGTAAGTTGTAATAGGAATAATTACTACTATTAAGTAGCCTATACTACTGATTAAAATACTATAAATATAACCAAGAAAAGGAATACTTTTAATAGTTTTATCAGTACCTAAAACATATTCATCAGATAGAAATAAATTATCTTTAATAACATAAGTAGTTTCAGTTTGATTGGTATTAATTATTTTCTTTACCAAGGATAGTTCTAAACTCTTCTTACCATTACTAGTATCATAGTATAAGATATTATCTCCTACTTTTATTTTTTCTTTAGTAACTAGTAGTAAGCTACCTTTCTTATAATTACTTACATTATTAGATAAACCAATTATAGTCTTATTACCTATCTTACTTCCTTTAAAGGGGTTAATTGTAAATAAGCATATTGTTAAAATTATTACTAGTATTAGATATAAAATCATTCCTAAACTTTTAATTATCTTCATCTACTATCACCATTATAATTGTACCATACTAAGATTTAATTTAAAAGAAAAAAGCCAACTAAATGGCTTACTTCTTAGCAAATTGTAGAGTGAAAGAAATTTGTCCACCTGAAGCATTATTTTCACAGTCAACGTCTTGTCCTTCTACCCACATATATACTCTTACTTTAGTTACTCCTTTTTCAAGTTCAAATAATTCTTGATCATCTTGATATCCGTAAGTTGTTTGAATATCTGGTGTTACCTTTTGGAAATTATCAGCTTGATCTGTTGCATTAGCTTTAGCAAGAGTAATTCCTGCTGCTGCATCAAACTCTTTCTTAATTCCATCGTATGGAACAAGAGCATTACCTGTTCCTGGATTTAATGTTGTAATACCATAAGTATCACGAGCATTTGCTACACCATATGATGTATGTGAATCATAGTTTGGTTCCCAAATTTTAACTGGTGATGTTTCTCCATCATTTAATCCTTGAATATTAGCAATTGTATCATCAGCACTAGTATGTCCTAAAGTTACAAAAGCAACTCTAGTAGCATTTTTAATTCCCTTATCATCTTGATCTTTAAATTCTACAGTAGAATTATTTGTTAAATTAACAGTCATAGCATCATCTGTTTTTAAGAATAAATCATAAGCTACAAATTTTCCATTTGAGGCTTCACCTGAGCCATGTGTTTCAGTAGATTTAGTTGAACTTAAAATCCAATCACCTTGATCATTAGCACTTACAGTTCCTAAGAACATTTCCATTTTACCAGTAGCATCTACTTTTCCAACACTTGATACTGGTTCTACTGCTGCTGGGATTTGGTTAACTGCTGTTTTGTATACTCCACCAGCTCCCATAAGATCAGTATTAGTTAAGATTGATTTCCAGTTTTGACCATCAGCTGATATTTGTAAACCTCCTTGAGCATTTACATTAACATCAATTGGATTAACTTTTACTGTTTGGTTAGATGTAAACCATGCATAGGTTGCTGTTCCTAGAAATAGTCCAGTGAATAATAATAGTAATAACAGTAACATTAATCGTCTTTGTCTTTTTTTCTTTTTATTTTTCTTTTTCATAATTCACTTCTCCCTCTATTCTATAAAAATATTATCATATTTTGTCGAACTGTTCAATATCATTAATCGTTTTTCTGTCTAGCATTGACAGTTATTTCTACGTCATCTATCATACTTTGATACACTTCGTCATTGTAATCACTAGGAAAATTGATTACTAATTTATAAGTATCAGTCTTTTTTGTTTGATGTGTAAAGTTTTGTAAAATAGACTTATATTTATAAAAATAAGTATTATCAGTATCTTTTACTAATTCTTTAGTACTCATAATATTATCAGTACTATCATTTAGATATAGTTTATAAGTTACCGGAATATTAGTAGTTGTTCTAATTTCTAAACTATATTCTAAGTCTACATCACTTACTTTAGTATCATTAAAGTTTGAAACAGTAATTAAATAATTATTATCTTTTCCATCTGGTTTAATATTAGAAATTTTTAAGTTTTCTGTTTCTGTTTTAGTATTTAAAATATAGAAAGCTACCTTGCTTAAAGCTTCTCCATTACTATTTGTTTCAAAAGAAGCATAGGTACTTTTTAATAGAACTAATAAAATAAAGATGATTACTAAGGTTATAGTTATTCTATTTATAGATAGAAATTTCTTCTTATTTATCATCTTTATCATCCTTCATTTTTATACCAGAGTAGTAAATAGCAAAATCATCATTTTTACTAAGACGTTTTTTAGAGGTGTAGGAAAAAGCTATGGAAAATAAAAATACCGTTGTACAAATCATAATAATTATTTTAGGAGTAGTAATTACTTTAAACCAAGTTCCATAGTTAGGAAGTATCTTTACTACTTTTCCAATAACACTAGTACTACTTACATTTTTATCTTCTGTATTATTAGCATCTCCTTTAGTTATATAACCATTAGCTGTTTCACTTATTATTCGGTGAGTAACTAAAACTTTATCATCTTTAAAGGTAATAATATCATCTTTTTCGACATTTTTCGTCAATTTGACAATAATTAAATCATTAGTAGTAATGGTAGGTGCCATACTATTACTGCCAATACTAAAGACTGTATAGGAAAAGTAATTAACATAATCTTTACCTAAGATGTTTAAACTAATAAATGAGTATATACAAATTATAATTATTACAGTTAGAATAATTTGTAAAGCATTACTAACTATCTTCATAAGCTTATTCATCTTATCCCCTCCTACTCCTTATATTGGCTAAATTTAATAGAAATAGGTATTTCTATTTCTTCAACGCTACTTCCAATTCTTGAATCTAAGTCGTTATACTTCTCATCATCTTGCCAACTAAAAGTAACTTTTATTGTATCTTTTTTTCCTCCCTGAATTTCTTTTAAGGTCATTAACCTTTTATATTTACCATTATCAAGGGTTAATTCAGTACCATTAACACCTTCTATACTATCTATTTTTATATTAGGATATTTATCAAGAGTGATAGCAAGCTCATAAGTAAAAGATACTTCGGTATCTTTTGGATCTATTATTAAGAGAAAAGAACCAGTAGTACCTGGAGCAAAATAACCCTCACTTACGCCACTATTATTAGAATAGGTAATATCAGTAACAGTAAATGTCTCTTCCTTTCCTGTTAGATCATTATCATTGACATAAATATGCCATTTAGCTATCGCTAGTTCATTATCATTATTTATCTTAGTTTCAAATAAACCAAAACTAGTTTTTATTTGATAAAAGGTAAATATTAATAAGACTAGACTTAAAACTATTAAAGTTTTTTTCATTCTTCCTTAACCGTAACTGGTGTTTTTATCTCAATAATAACACGATATATTTCATATAAAAATAATATTAATGTTGGTAAAATAACAATTAATAAATAACCAAACTTAGATTCTAATACTCTTAAGATAGCTCCTAGTTTAGAGTATATTTTAGCATCACTACATTTACCAATTAACATACTACTAGATACTTCATGACTACCATTTATAGTAAATGTAGTTTCAGCATCATTTATTTTTTCTTTTTCAGTAACCACTCCTAAATTAATAGTAACTTCACCATTACTAACATCATAAAAAAACACTTCATCATTTATATTTACTAAATCATTATTAGGTTTAGTAAAGATAGCTAAATCTCCATTTTGATACTTAGCACTTTTCTCATCAATTATTATTAAACTCTTATTATTAAATTGGGTAACTTTATATTGATTATAACCTAATAGAAGAGCTGTAACTATTACAATTATAACTACATAAACAACTGCTATAATGCCACCTAATATTTGCAAAACTTTCTTCATTTAAATACTCTCCTTATATTCTACATAATACCACAAATCATAAGTATTTGTCTACTTTACATATTATTTGTAAACAAAAAAGAAAAAAGCAATAAAGTTTTATGCTTTTCTCTATTAATTATCTAACTACCTAGTTTTATACTAAATGGCTCTTCTTTCGTACCTTTTCCCCCAGTTATTACCACATTTTGTTTTAGATTCATAGTTGGACGAATGGCATTTGAATTCTTCGTACCTTGACCAAAACCTTTGCTGAAAGAATCTAAATTACGGCTGTGCGAAGTATCATATGGTGTTAGTATCCAATAATCAGAATTACTACCCCAATTATTGAATTGACCTGCCATTAATTCTCCTAATCTCAGTAGTCCTATTTTTGCAGTAGTTGTGGCTGTTGTCAGATTATTACTTGCTTCATCTTGATATTTTGCCAGTTTATAATTAGCAAGAGAATAAATACCTTCAACAGTTCCTAAATACCATGTTGTATTATCTTCTATCATACTTATCTGATTACTAGTTAAATATGTACCACTTGTTAAGTAATCATTATTTAAGAATATACCTATTGTATTATCTTTAGAAAATTTATTATCACTTCCAAAAATTATTTTTTTATAACTACCACTATCTTTTAATGATATTGCACTTGTTATCTTTGTACCTGTTCCATTTTCATGACTTACTATTCGATATAGATTGTTTTCTCCTGTTCCAAAGTTTATATATTCGCCACTATATCTTGTTGATAACAATACACCTACCGGTTCATCATTATCACCTTGAAGTCTGTATGGATTAATACTAGTCCCATCACCATCTATAATCTTTACTGTAGATTTTAGATTTATTGAAGGACGAGAGCCGTTTGTAACAGACTGCATTTCCTTTCCGTCTTTACCATCATAGTACACATAACGAGCGTTAGAAGTATCATCATATGGCGTCAATGTCCACCAATTTAAACCATTCTTTAAGTATCCAGTTGAATATGTAGCATTTTTATAACTCATTGTATACTCATACATATTTAGCAATCCCACGGTATCCGTTATCATTGTAGTTTTCTCTGGCTTAGTGTTTTCAGTAGTAATAGTAGCATTCCAAACACTATCGGTTTTGATGAATTTATCTGGTTCCCTCAAATTTCCTAGGAATCCATCCACACTAGTATCATTTAACCACTGTTCCATAAAACTATTTTTAAAGGCTGTATAATTTGCATTATATGGTAAGGATGATATATTCCATTGTGTTACTAACTTCACAGAATTATCTGATGAATCAATCGATACTGCCCTCCATAATTTTCCACTATACCAAATATAGTTTCTTGGATTACTTCCTGTAATAAATGTTTGCTCTGAATCACTTGTATCTATAGCACCATTACCTCCTACTCCTGCTAATAGTTTTTCAGCTACAGTAGGTGGAGTATAAACCTTACCATAAACATTTACTTTAGTACCAAACTGAAGACTGCCTCCATCTCCTTGAGGATTATATGATTCATCTACCCATATTCTAAGTCTATATTTCTTACTAAAACTCTTATTGGTAGAAGTTGAATATAAAGTAAAGATTGGTATTTGTATTGTCTCTTCTATTCCTTCCACAGTTCCTTCTACAATATCTGGTTTTCCAGTATGCTCATTAGCACGACTATCAAGATTCATAAATATTGTTGGTTCTACTACCTGTGTTTCATTTCCAGCATCGTCTAGTTCTGTTAAATAGACTTTAACGAAATCTGGATTAAACATTTTTTTTGAAAGCATTGGCTCTAGAGCTATCTCCCAGTTGATATTAGCATTACCTTGAATAGTACTTGATACTGTAAAATCAAAGTATTCTCCCTCGTTTAACCTTTTCTTTCCAGTTTCATCTGTTGTTGGTAGAGCTCCTTGTAAATTGATAATATTATCACTTTCAGTATAACTCATTTTCATAATACCTGAGGTGATAGTTGATACTTTACTACCTGGTCCTGCGAACTGAAAAGCAGCATAACTGATACCTACTATCATTAGAACTAGTACTAAGGTTAGCCCAATTGATAGAATTAATTGTTTCTTGTTATTCATTTTTTCTTCTTTCACTCCTTCTTTTTTATTTACACTAAAAAACAAGATACATATTACTACCTTGTTATTAATGCATGATAAAAGAAAGTAGTTAAATTGCTAATGCCCCCCCCCCATGTTAACTAGATGTAAACATAATGTTTTGGTTGACATATACATGGTTAATCACCTTCCTTATCTTA
>CAKOZV010000016.1 GCA_934131695.1 uncultured Bacilli bacterium
TACTGTTTTAGAGATAGTGTTTATCATACTAAAATAGATGGTGTAGAAAGTTATGAGATATATCTTAGTAACTTTAAAGGTGTTAAGTACAATGGTAAGAATGAACTCGCAACACTGTGTTCTATTTTAACCAGTGAGAATATTGAAGAATTAAAAGAAATAGTAGGAAACTATAAGGAGGGATTAATACTAATGAGTGAACTTGAAAAACTAAAATTAAATGATGAATTTAATGCTTACTATGACTATGAAGCGGTTATTAGAAAAGAAAAAAACTCTGAATATGCTAGTGGCAGAGATGATGGATTAGCTGAAGGAGCAAATAAAGAAAAACTAACTATAGCAAAAAGTTTACTGAAAACTAAAATGTCTAAAAAGGAAATAAGTAGGCACACTGGATTAAGTATTAAACAACTTAATATGATTTTATAACTGGAGAGATTAATACTAATGAGCGAACTTGAAAAACTAAAATTAAATGATGAATTTAATGCTTACTATGACTATGAAGCAGTTATCAGAAAAGAAAAAAACTCTGAATATGCCAGTGGCAGAGATGATGGATTAGCTGAAGGAGCAAATAAAGAAAAACTAACTATAGCAAAAATAATGCTTCAAGGAAAAGAATCATTAGATAAGATAATGAAGTATACTGGTTTAAGTAAAAAAGAACTTACTATGCTATTATAATTATTTTAATCAATGATATATGGAATAAAGTCTAGAGATAGACTTTTTCTTTTGATAAAATGTATATATTAAAAAAAACTACTCATACTATTATTGGTGAATAATATGAAAGAAAAGAAATATCAAAGAATAGTAGAAAGACATAAACCTAAGGAAGAACGCGCTAAGTTTGCTTTAATTGCTTTTATAGTTGGAGGATTAGTAGGTGTACTTGGTGAAGGATTAATTTGTTTTTATGTAAAAATATTATCAATATCTAGAAGTGATGCTTCAACTTATATGATAGTAACATTGATATTTATAGCCTCTTTATTAACGGCTCTTGGAGTGTTTGATAATCTTGTTAAAAAAGCTAAGTGTGGATTACTTATTCCTATAACTGGTTTTGCTCACTCTATGACAAGTGCTGCTATCGACTATAAAAAAGAAGGACCAATCTATGGAATAGGTAGTAATATTTTTAAACTAGCAGGTTCGGTTATTCTTTATGGAATAGTATCATCTTGGTTATTTGGAATGATTCGTTATGGAATAGAGGTGTTAAAATGATCTTTAAGTTTAAGAATGTTTATGTAGATAATTCTGCTACAGTAGCTGGTCCTTATGAAGCGAAAGGTCCACTTAGTAATTACTTTGACAAACGTTATAAGAAAGATTTGTATTGTGGTGAAAAATCTTTTGAACAAGCAGAAGTTAAGTTACTAGAAGATAGCTTGAAACTAGTACTAAAAAAATCAGGACTAAAAGAATCTGATATTGATATAGTAATAGCTGGAGACTTATTAAATCAAATAACCTCATCTTGTTATTCTAGTCTAAACATGAATAGTCCTTTCCTTGGAATATATAGTGCTTGTGCGACTAGTGCGGAAGGAATATTAATTGCATCCTCTCTAATCCAAGGTGGTTTTATCAATAATGCGATAGCTGCTACCTCATCACATAATATGTCTAGTGAAAAACAATTTAGAAATCCAACCGAGTATGGGGCTCCTAAACCAAAGACGGCTACTTTTACTGCAACAGGAGGAGCTAGTATCTTGCTTACTAATAAACCTAGTAAAGTAAGGGTAAGTGAAGGAGTAATTGGTACTATTGTTGATTATAATCAAAAAGATCCGTTAAACATGGGAGCTGCTATGGCAGGAGCTGCGGCTCATACCTTGAATGACTACTTCAAAAATAGTGAGTATTCCCCTAAAGATTTTGACTTAATTGTAACAGGAGACTTAGGAATTTATGGTAAAGAAATATTAAAAGACTTTATGAAGGAAGAATATAAGATAGAATTAGGTAATAACTATAATGATTGTGGGGTAATATTATATGATTTAGAAAAACAAAAAGATGTCATGGCTGGAGGTAGTGGACCAGTTTGTAGTGCTTTAGTTACTTATTCTAAAATATTAAAAGACTTAAATGAAGGGATTTATAAAAGAGTCTTGTTAGTAGCAACGGGTGCTTTATTTTCTCCAACTTTTGTCTATCAAAAGAAACCAATTTTATCTATAGCACATTTAGTATGTTTGGAGGCGATTTAAATGTATTTTATATATTCATTCTTATTTTGTGGAACTATCTGTTTAATAGCAGAACTTATCCTTGATAATACAAAATTAACACCAGGACATATAACAAGTATCTTTGTAGTTGTTGGAGCAGCTTTAGATGCTTTTGGAATCTATGACTTTTTTATAGCTACTTGTGGAGGAGGAACACTAGTACCAATCACTTCCTTTGGACATTCTCTTATTCATGGAGCATTAGCAAAAGCAGAAACCTTTGGATTCTTAGGATTATTAATGGGAATGTTTGATCTTACAGCATCAGGAATAACATCCGCAATAATCTTTTCCTTTATATTTACTTTATTTTTTAAAGCTAAAGATTAAAAAAAATTAATTTATTGTAAATAATATAGATAAGGAGGTACTTATGCTAACTTATCTATTTTTATGTTTATTTATTACTAATGTTTATGCAGAAACAGTAGAAACTCCCTATCTAGTAGCAGATACTTCTACTGATAAGACAAGAGAAATAACAAAAGAAGAAGATTTATACTATTTAAGAAAAGAAGGGGAAACTAGTAATAATTACTATAGTAGTAAACCAGACGACTATGATACTAAAACAGATATGTTTATCTATGGTAAGTATAGTAAATATACAACTAAAGAGAGAAATAGTCCTGATTACTTAAAAGAAGAGATAACGTACTATCATTATTTAGAACTAGAAAAAATTAATTATCTGAAAGTATTAACTAGTAGTAATATAACTATTTTAGATATAAAACTTAATAATAATATTATTAAATCTAATAATAATACTTATTACTTTAATAAAAGTAAGATAGAAGATAGTATTTTAGAAATAAAATTAATTGTATTAGAAAACTCTAATGATAATTATTTATTAATAGAAAATAAAGACGTTTATCTAAAAGGAAAAATAAAGTTAAAAGAAAAAGGAGTAGTAACTAAGAAAATAAGATTAATTAACTATTTAATTAAATTAAAAATGAATAAAAAAGTAAAAGTTACTACTAATTATAATGATTTACCCTATTATAGATTACTGAGGAAAGAAAAACTATATAGATATAGAAGAAAATTATATAAATATAAAAAGAATGATACATTATTAACTAGTAATAGAGTCTTAGATGGATATAAAGTAGATAGAGTAGAAAAGATAAATAAAATATATCGAAAAGAGGTATTTACTTTCTATGATAATATTAAACTGGATTATTTAGATTGGGATAAGATTTTAGTAAGTTCAACCATACCTTTGAAAGAATTAAAACTATATAAGAGTAAAGAGTGTGGGAAAATGAAATTAAAGCTAGTATATAAAACGTTTAGTTATCTAAAAAATATAGACTTTACATGTTCTTAAGAAAAAGAAATTCTACTTTTGTCGAATGGATTGTCTTTTTAAAAATATATAAGTATTCTTTAGGGGAAAGGAGGAGGTATGGACGAGTTACTCTTAAAGTATGATAAGTTAATCTATATGATGGCTAACAAATATAAAAATTATGCTAGTATAGATGATCTTTATCAAGCAGGATGTGTTGGACTAAAAGAAGCATTAACTCATTATGATAAAAGTAAAGGAAGTGATTTAACTAGTTATATTTGTCTTTATATTAAAGGAGAGATGCTAAAAGAAGTCAGTAATAGTAGGGAAATAAGAGTAGGATATGATGTTTATAACTTTTCAAAGAAAGTAAAGGAGGCAAGAGATTATTTAACTCAAGAGTTTGGAAGAGAAGCAACTACTTATGAAGTAGCATATTATATGAATGAGAATATAGAAAAGATAGAGATGGTTGATAGAGTAAGTATGCCAGTTTATCATTTAGATGATAGGAATGAAGATAATTTATCTTTATATGATAAAGTTAGTTATGTAGAAAAAGCCTATGATACTGATATCTTAGATTTAAAAAGTGCTTGTGATAAGCTTAATTCATATGAGAAAAGTTTAATCAATAATAGATACTATCTTGATAAAACACAACAAGAAGTAGCAGAAAGTCTTGGCATTAGTCAAGTAAAAGTAAGTAGAGAGGAGAAGAAGATTTTAGAAAAATTAAGGGTTAGTTTAACGAGTAATTAATTTACATCTATAGGTAGAAATGATATAATTCCATTAGGAAATGAGAGATGTGTATGGATAAAGATTATCAAATGATAGATCATTCTATTAAGATAAATAAAGAAGAATTACCTAAACTTTTGCAAAATATAATTAAAGATTTAGAAAAATATGATAAGGAAGGTAATATGGAAATGTATGATGGACTTTATGAAGGATTAGAATCATTTTCTAAATCATTTCTATTATCAGGTGAAATAACAAATAGTCAATTTGAAACAATATTAAAAAAATACAGGGGGTAGTTATGAAAATAAAAGATTTTAATAATTGTACTGAAAATATGTTAACTTATGGAGGACATGCTGGTGCTAAACTAGGAATTATTATAGATGGAGAAAATTGGTTTTTAAAATTTCCAAAATCGACTAGGACTTTAAGAAAAAAGGTTGATATGTCTTATTCTACATCACCACTATCAGAATATATTGGTTCTCATATATATGAATCTATTGATATTCCAGTGCATAAGACAATGCTAGGGATAAGAGATAATAAACTAGTAGTTGCTTGTAAAGACTTTAGAAATGATATAAGTAAGATTACCTTTGAAGATTATAATTCCATTTATAATATTTATGTTTCTGGGTTGGATGAGAAACTTTCTTCTATTACCTCAAGTTCTAATCATACAGTAGATTTGAACGAAATAATGATTATTATGGAAAATAATCCACGATTTATTAATACTAAAGGTTTGAAAGATAGATTCTGGGATATGTTTATTGTTGATGCTTTGATAGGAAATAATGATAGAAATAATGGAAACTGGGGAGTATTGATAAATAATGATACTAAGAAAATAGAAATAGCTCCTGTTTTTGATAATGGTGCTTCTTTTGGAAATAATACTGATGATTTAAAGATTGAAAAAATATTAAGTGATAAGGAAAGGTTTAAAAATAGTGCTTATCTTTCAAGAATATGTGCTTTCTCTGTTAATGATAAAATAATAAATCCATTTAAATATATAGAAAGTTTAGAAAATGATGAATGTAATAAAGCATTATTAAGAATAGTACCTAAAATAGACCTTTCAAAGATATATGATATTATTAATGATATTCCAAATGAATATGAAGGAATAAGAGTAATAAGTGATATTAGAAAGAAATATTATTTTGAGTGTATTAAGTACCGTTATGAAAACTCATTATATAAAACATATTTAAGATTATTAGAGAAAAACAAATAAAGTAGAAACTTTTTGTTTTTTTCTTTTTGTAACTTAGTTGTAACTTTAGCTATAATATAATACTAATAAGAAATGGAGGAATTAATTTATGGAAATTCTAAGAGTAGATAATTTAACTAAAATTTATGGTAAAGATACAACTAAAGTAGTAGCATTAGACCATGTGTCTTTTACAGTAGAAAAAGGAGAATTTGTCGCTATTGTTGGAGCATCAGGATCTGGTAAATCAACTTTATTACATTTGATAGGTGGTGTTGATCGACCAACTTCTGGTAAGGTATATATAGATGGAAAAGATATCTTTAAATTTAATGATGATAAACTTGCTATATTTAGAAGAAGACAAGTAGGATTAATTTATCAATTTTATAATTTAATACCTATCTTAAACGTAGAAGAAAATATTACCTTACCCCTTGCCCTAGATAATCGTGAAGTTGATAAAGAAAGACTAGCTAGTCTATTAAAATTACTAGGACTAGAAAATAGAAAAAATCATCTTCCTAATGAATTATCAGGAGGACAACAACAAAGAACAAGTATTGGTCGGGCCATAATTACAAATCCAACAATTATCTTAGCAGATGAACCAACTGGTAATTTAGATTCAAAATCAAGTGATGAAATAGTAGCGTTATTAAAAAAATCTAATAAAGAACTTAATCAAACAATAATTATGATTACTCATAATATGGAAATAGCAAAAGTTGCTGATAGGATAATAAAAATTGAAGATGGAAAAATTGTGTCGGAGGTATAATTATGACATTACTTAATAAATTAACAATTAAAAATCTTAAATTAAATAAAAAAAGAACTATTGTTACAATTATTGGCATTATGTTATCAGTAGCTTTAATTACAGCAGTAGCGTCTATGTATGCTAGTGGAATTAAATCTTTAATAAAATATGAAACTCTTATCAAAGGTGACTTTCATACTGCCTTTTATAATGTTCCTACTAGTGATATTGATAAATTTATAAATAATAGAAATATTGAAAAATTAAATATAACGGAAGGAATTGGTTATGCTAAAATAGATTCTAAAAATGAAGATAAACCTTATGCCTATCTAAAAGGATTTACTAAAGACGCTCTTAATAATTTATCTGTTAGATTAGTTAAAGGTAGATTACCAGAAAATACTAATGAGATAGTTATACCAACTCATTTAAAAACAAATGGTCGCTTAGATTTAAAACTTAATGATAGTATTACACTAGAAGTTGGTAAAAGAATAGATTCTAAAGGTAGCGAACTATCTCAAAGTGATAAGTATCAAAATACTGCTGGCGAACAGTTAGTTGAAACGCAAACTAAGACTTATAAAATAGTAGGTATTATAGAAAGACCTGCTACTAATATTGAATATTATACTGCTCCAGGTTATACCTTTATTACCTATATAGATAGTAAAAACTTATCTGGAAATGTAGATATCTATGCTAAGTTTACAAAAGATGGTGTAAAAAATTGGGATAAAACGATTGCTAATATTTTAGGAGTATCCCAAGTATTATTTAGAAAAGTCTATAATCAAGAAATAGAATCAGAAAAACTAACTGAACAATTAAAAAAGACTTATATGTTTGATATGAATAAATATCTTATTGATTTAGAAACTAATCCTATTTCAAGTACTAGTATGGGAGACTTAGGAAAAGTACTTGCTATTGTGATAGTTATTATAGTATTTACCTCTATATTTTGTATTAAAAATAGTTTTGATATATCAATTACTGAAAAAATAAGACAGTATGGTATGTTAAGAAGTATAGGAGCTACTAAAAAGCAAATAAAAAGAAATGTTTTTTATGAAGCTACTATCCTTGGTTTAATAGGTATACCCTTAGGAATAATCTTAGGATGTTTAGCTACCTATATATTAATCATTATTAGTAATTATTATTTAACTGATGTAATTCAAACCGGTTTTAAACTAGAATTAGTATTTTCAACTTATGCTATTTTAGTAGCTATAATATTAGGTATAATAACTATCTATTTCTCAGCATTAAAAAGTGCTACAAGAGCTTCTAAAGTATCAGAAATAGATTCTATTAGAAATAGTGCTAATTTAAAGATTTCTTCTAAAAAAGTAAAATCTCCTAAATACATAAAAAAATTATTTGGTGTAGGAGGAGTAATATCTTTTAAAAACTTGAAAAGAAATAAGAAAAAATATAGAACTACCATTATATCAATAATAGTTTCGACCTTTGTATTTATCGCTTTATATAGCTTTATGGAATTAGCTTTTCAAAATGTAAATAATGAATTAAAAGTATCTGATTTTAATATCTCGTTAACTACTAATGCAATTAATGATTATTCATATAGTAAGTTTATTAAAACAGTTAACTTATCTGGTGTAGAAGATTATGCTATATTAAGAAATAGTGAATTATCTTTTACTGGTTCTCATTCTAGTAAAGAATATTTAGAATATTTTGGTACTAAAAAAGAAAGCGATTCTGAAGAACATATTACTATTTTTGCTATAGGTAAAAAGCAATATGATAAATACATTAAATTATTAGGGTTAAACTATGATGATATAAAAGATAAAGGGATACTTTTTGATAAGCAATATATAACTAGTTATGATAAAAATAATAATAGAATAACAAAGAATATTAGAGTGTATGACTTTAATAAAGGTGATGTAATTACCTCTACTAACAACCAATTAAACTTAGAAATAGGGGCTATATCTTCTATAGGACCTAATCTTCTAAAGAATCTAGCTAACAGCTATTTAATAATTAGTGATGAAATGTTTGATAAGATAGCTAAAACTAATAACTTAGATATTTATTATAAAGCAAGTAATGCTGATAAGTTACAAGATGAACTTGATAGTTATTTAAATGGTGAAAGTTATAATATTGATAATAAAGAAGAAAATGTAAGAATAATGAATAACTTATTTACCTTAATTGCTATATTTCTATATGGATTTATTATTGTAATCTCATTAATTGGAATAACTAACATCTTTAATACTATTACTACTAATATGGAATTAAGAAAACAAGAATTTGCTATGTTAAAATCTATTGGTATGACTTCAAAAGAATTTAAAAGAATGATAAGATTAGAAAGTTTATTTATGGGTATTAAATCATTACTATTTGGTATACTTATTGGAATAATATTATCTTATTTGATTTACTTATCTTCAGATTCTGATATACCTTATAAACTACCTATAGTTGCTATTATAATATCTATACTAGTAGTATTTATACTTATCTCTTTAATTATGAAGTATTCTCTTAATAAGATTAATAAACAAAATACTATTGAAACAATTAGAAATGAAAATATCTAGATAGGGAGCGTCAGCTCCTTATATTTTGATATAATATTAATGAAGGGAGATACAAATATGAATATTTTATTAGTAGAAGATATAGAATCAATTATTAAAGGACTTACATATTCCTTGGAGAAAAGTAATTATAAACTAGTTATTAAAACTACAATAAAAGATACTAAAGAATACTTACTTTCTAATACAAATATTGATTTAATTATCCTTGATATTACTTTACCTGATGGTAATGGCTTTGATTTATTTGTAAATACTATTAAAAACTTAAAGATACCGACTATTTTCTTAACAGCAAAAGATGAAGAAGATGATATTGTTAAAGGTCTAGATATAGGAGCAGAAGATTATATAACTAAACCTTTTTCTACTAGGGAGGTAATAGCAAGAATTAATCGAATATTATTAAGATGTAAAAAGAAAAGTATTATTAAGATTAAAGATATTTCTTATGATATGGATAAATTAGTTTTAATGAAAAATAATACTCCTATAGAATTAACAGCATTAGAGTTAAAACTAGTTAATCTCTTATTTGTAAATATAAATAAAGTTGTAAGTAGAAATGTAATCTTAGATAAGATTTGGGATTGGACTGGTAATTATGTTGATGACCATACAGTAACCGTTTATTTTAAAAGAATAAGAGAAAAGATAGGAACTAATATAATTACTACTATTAAAGGAATGGGGTATAGAATAGATGAAGAATAAACTTAGATTAAAACAATATATTACCTCTACCTTAATTGTCTTTATATGTTTATTTGTTATGTTTCTAATTTTAAATATCTATGAATATAAAACCTATACTAAAAACTTTAATAATAAAATTAGTGCTATTATAACCTTAGTTAAAGATAAGTATCCAGAAATAACTGATAAAGGGATTATAGAAATAATAAATAGTAACAAACAATCAGATGATTCTTTCTTTCTTAAATATGGAATTGATATCGATAATAAAGCAGTACTACTGGAAAATGATAAGAGTTATCATACCTTTTTACTTATTAATATGTTTTTTCTAATAATAACTATTGCTAGTTTATGTATATTATATTTTAGATACAATTATAAAAGAAAAAATGATATAAAAGATATTATTAAATATATAGAACAAATTAATAGAAGGAATTATGAATTAGAGATAGATACAATTTCAGAAGATGAATTATCAATATTAAAAAATGAAATATATAAGACTGCTGTAATGTTAAAAGAAGCAGCTTTAAATTCTAATAAAGATAAACTTAATCTAAAGAAGTCATTAGAAGATATTTCTCATCAATTAAAAACACCTCTTACTAGTATATTAGTGCTATTAGATAATCTTATTGATGAACCAGATATGGATTCTAGTATTAGAAATGATTTTATTATTGATATAAAAAGGAATGTTATAAATATTAACTTTTTAGTACAAGCACTTTTAAAATTATCTAAGTTTGATGCTAATACTGTCCACTTTATAAAAAAAGAAAATGATTTAGAAATGATTGTTAAGGAAGCAATTAAGAATGTTTCTACTTTATGTGATTTAAGAAATATAAATATAAAATTAAATACTTTAGAAAATGCTAAAGTAGTGTGTGATGCTAAATGGCAAATAGAAGCAATAACTAATATAATAAAAAATGCTATAGAACATTCAAAAGATAATTCAAGTATAATAATAAATATAGATAATAATAGAGTTTATTCTAAGATTGAAGTGATTGATTTTGGTGATGGAATATCTAAAAGAGATATCAAGCATATTTTTGAAAGATTTTATAAGGGAGAAAATGCCGCATCTAATAGTATAGGAATTGGTCTTGCTTTAGCAAAAACTATTATAGAAGAAGATAGGGGAACTATAGCAGTAGAATCAAATGAATCTAATACTAAGTTTACTATTAAATACTTTAAACTTACATTTGAATCTCTTAGTGTACATTCTCCTAGACTTGTCTAGAGAAAATTACGTGATATAATAAGACTGACACATTATGTGATTTGTGTATATATTCTCTCATAGCACTGCCTCCTTACAGTCTTATTATATTATGTAAGATGTGAGTGAAATTAGTTAAGAAAAAGCATATATATATAACTTAAATAAATTACTATATCATATGCGAAATGTTATTTTAGTATAGGATATAACAGTATAGAGAATGGATGTGATTTAATGAATGAAGACTTAATCAAAATAAAAAAGCAACTTTTAGAAGATATTAATTTAATTTTAAAAGAATATCCTAATTGTAATAGGAAAGAGATTGCAAATATAATGAATCATGATAAAGAAATAGTTAAATATAATTCATCTAACACAATTACATTTATTGTGCAAGATGGTGTATTACTATTACCTAAAGTGGCTTATCAAATTTTTCCGTTATTAAAAAAATATGAAAATTATGGAACAAAATTAAATAGTAATAGAAATATTGCTGATTATCTAGATACTAACACAACATATAAAGAATATATAACACATTTAATTGAAAGTGGCATGAGTGTCTATGATTATTTTGAAGAAAGTTTATTGCACGAAGCCATGCATATCTGTGGCAGTCAAGGTGGATATCCATTAGAAGAAGGGATTAATGAGTTAAAGACACGTGAATTGGCTCAAAAATATAATATAAAAATTGCAGCATATGGTTATTCAAAAGAAGTGAAAATGGCTAAAAAAATGCAAGAAATAATAGGAAAAGAAACAATGGATGAATTAACATTTATTCCTAAATATGAAAGAGTAAAAATTTTAACAGATAAATTAGGTAATGAAGTTGGTGAATTATATTCACAAATATCTACTGGAATGATGAAAAAGTCAAATGATTATTATAAAAAATTATCTCAAATAAGTAATCCGTTCGAAAAAGCAAATCTATATGATAATATTGATTATACAGAACTATATCAGATACTAGACAATTATACTAATAAAAAAATAATACAAACACACAAAGACTATAAAAACTATTAAACTAATAATTTCTTCGTTATTTTTGATTATAAGGATACATGATATTTTACTTTATATAAAGAGTATTATACTATTTTGTCAATAGAATCTTTTATGCGATTGCTATATCAATATAACATTTCAATTTACATTATTATTTCCTTAATGATATAATCGGCGTAGAAATGAATAGTCTTATGGAAATTGATTAAAAAATAGTATATAAATCAATTTATCATATCTTGAAGAAAGGAAGAATTATATGGTCGTTGTATAGAAGTTGGTTTTAAATTAAATAAGAATATAAAATATTATGAAGATATTTTGTCTTTACATAATGCTGTTAATAGATTTAATTGTAAAACACATGATATATATTGGACTAATAAAAACCTTGATAATATGACAGAAAATGAAATAAAAAATTCTTGTATTAGATTAAGAATCACAGAAACATTTGGGGGAGTTGATTTTTCTGGTGTATCAAAAATTAGTTATAGATTTCAAAATTTAGATAAGGATAATCAAAAAGAACTAACTTTAGAAGAAGTTAATGAGTATATTAAAGAAATAGAAAATAATGGGTATTTTAAAGTTTTTGATACTTCTAAAGTTGATTATCAATATTCTATCGGAAATATGAAATCTAGAATACAATTACAAGATATTGAAAATATTGGATTATTACTTTATTATGATAATCCCGATTATTATGAATTATCACTTGATGAGCAAAGAAATGCTTTAATTGATGAATTAAATAGTTATGGTTTTGATTTTAATTATGAATCTTTAGGATTAGATAAACTTAGAACATTATATTATAAAAAGGAAATGTATAGTAAAAATCAGAATGGATAAGCACAAATTTGATTTATATAGAGAAAATTTAATATTATATTTGGTAACTTATAACCTGAAGCTTGGGAAAAATTAGAAATGTTAGGAAAAGAACTTTACTGAGTATGTAAAAAAATTGTCAATGCAACATGAAAGGGGAAATATAAAAAAGATTAAGACTTTTTTAGATAAATTTGGTAAACTATTAGTAGTTAAGAGGTGTTAGAATGAGCATGTTTACTTTAATGAATAAAAATAAAAAAGTATTTGATTTTGAATATAATGATGAAGAACATTTAATAGTTAAGTTTGAAAGAAATTATCCTGATAATGAAGTTTATGCCCCTTTTGGATTGATTAAAGATGATAATATAGACAAAAATCAGTTTAATAAGTGGTGGAAGAATAGACAAATACCAGCATCAAGAAATGGGTTAAAGGAATTGTTAGAAAGAAATAATATTTATGATGAAGATGGTTTTGATTTGTTAGATACAAAAGCTTATTGTTTATCACTTTCTGATCAATATTGGGTTAAGATGCTTGATGAAGATATTTTATGGGAAGATGTAAATTTTTTTAATAATGAGTTTTCTGAAGACGTTGGTAAATTATTGTTTGATGGTTTAAAATCCTCAGTAGATTTAAACTTAAATACGCCAGATATGACTAGTAATGGTAACTATCTTAAAAGATGGAAGATTATAAATAAGGATAGATATTTAGTTAAAGCTGGGGGAAAGATGATAAATCAAGAACCTTTTAATGAGGTCATCGCTACCAAGCTATATGAAAGACTTTTAAATGATAATGAGTATGTAAAATATGAAATAATCTATGATAATGGAAGAGCTGTATCAATATGTAAAGACTTTATCACAACTGATACAGAACTAATACCAGCCTGGAAAATAAATGAGTATTATGAAAAAAATGAAGCTGAAAACAAATATGAACATTATATAAGATGTTTAAATGGACTACATATCAAGGATGCTAATGTTTTAGTAGATAAAATGTTAGTATGTGACTTTATTTTAGCTAATAAAGATAGACACTTTAATAACTTTGGTGTTATTAGGAATGTAGAAACATTAGAATTTGAAAGAGTTGCACCTATCTTTGATAATGGTTGTTCATTATGGTTTGATGAAAATGATATGTATGTTGGGGAATTCTTTTTAACTAAACCTTTTGATGAATATGAAAAAAATCAGATTAATTTAGTTAAGAATTTTGATTGGTTTGATATTGATAAATTAGATGGTTTTGTAGATGAGGTTAGAGAAATACTTTCAAAGAATAATTTATTATCTAATGAAAGAATTGGAAAGATAGTAGAACAAGTAAAGTTAAGAATAGAGTATGTCAGTAATTTAAAATATAATGAGGAAAAGAATGGAAGTAAGTAAAATAAAAAAAGCTTTAATTGAACAGAAAAATATTGGGTTATCAGGTAATTTATATCACAAGACACAACTTGACTTTGCCTATAGTACAAATTATATAGAAGGGTCTACCATAACACCAGATGAAACTGCTAGTATTTATGACACGGGTACAATTTTAACAAGTAAAGATAAAGTTATTATTTTAAAAGATGCTACTGAAACTAAAAATCATTTTACATTATTTAAATATATGCTAGATACTATTGATGATAAATTATCTATAGATATGATAAAGAAATTTCATTTTATATTAAAAGATGGTACCTTAACAGATAATGAAAAAGAATGGTTTAATGTAGGGGAGTATAAAAAGAAAAATAATTTTGTTGGTAATATTACAACATCAAGTCCTGACAATGTAGCAGATGATATGAAAAACTTATTAGATTGGTATAATAAAATTCCCAATAAAACAATAGAGGATATTATTGAATTTCATGTTCGATTTGAGAAAATTCATCCATTTCAAGATGGTAATGGACGCGTTGGCAGAATGATAATGTTTAGAGAGTGTTTGTATAATGATATTATGCCTTTTTACATAGAAGATAGAAATAAAGATTTTTATATAAGAGGTATAAAAGAATATCAAACAAATAACGAAAAGGGATATTTAATTGATACTTGTTTAAACAGTCAAGATAATTATGAGAGAATGGTAAAATACTTTTTAGAAGATAATTCTGACTAAGGGGGAAAATATGAAACTAATAATAAATGCCGATGATTATGGCTTAAGTAAGAGTATAAGTGATGGAATTATATTGGGAATAAGAGAAGGATATATAACAAGTACATCTATTATGGTAAATATGACTTGGGCAGAATATGCTATTCAAAAAGCACTTGAATATAATATTGATTGTATTGGATTACATATTAATTTAACAGTTGGGAAGCCAATATTAAAAAATGATAATTTAATAAATAATAATGGTTACTTTTACTATAATAAGGAGCAAATCGAAAACCCAAAATTAACCTATCAAGATGCCTATAATGAGATAATGGCACAAGTTAATGCAATATCAAATTATAGTGATGGGAAATTAAAAATAGATCATTTAGATACGCATCATCATCTAATGGATAACCCTAATATTAAACAGGCCATAGTAGATATTGCTCAAAAACTAAATCTTCCAATAAGAAAATGCAATAATGTTCAAAATATAAAATGTCCTGATTTCTTATATAAAGATTTTACGATTAATAATGTTAGTATTGATAGTATAAAACAAATGATAGAAAAGTATAAAAATGATAATGTGGTTGTTGAATTAATGACACATCCAGGTCTTATAGATGAATACACTAAAACAGTAACTAGTTATTTAAATAGAGAAAAAGAATTGTTAGTATTAAAGGAAAGTAAAAAATTAGGATTGTTTGAAGGAATTGATTTGATAAGTTTTCGAGAGTTTTAAAGATGAACTATTGGTTTAGTGTTAAAAATAGATGAAAAAGATTAAGACTTTTTTCTATAAATTTGATAAACTATTAGTAACTAATGGAGATAATATAATATGAGACTTAATGCAAAAGAAATAAAGAGATTATCAGCAATTAAAAACTTAGTATATGATGATTTTAAAATTGATTTTTTGTATAATTCTAATCATTTAGAGGGTAGTACGTTTACTAAGGAAAATTTAGAGAAGTTATTATCTTTAAAAAAGGTAGAAGGTGAACATTACTTAGATGATGTGATTGAAACAAAGAACTCATTAAATGTTTTTGATAAGGTTATAAATGATAGTGATAAAAAACTTGATAAATTTATGTTGTTTGATTGGCATCGTGAATTAAAAAAAGATTCAGTTGATGAAGAAATACATAATACTGGTTGCTGGAAAAAGTATGAAAATAAACTAAGAAATATTGATTTAAAGTTAGCTTATCCAGATGAAGTTGATAATCTTATGTTTAATTTACTAATGGACTGGAATGAACTTATGAATCCAACAATAGAAGATATAGCAAGGTTTCATTATCGTTTTGAATTAATTCATCCTTTTCAAGATGGCAATGGTAGAATAGGAAGATTCATAATACTAAAACAGTGCCTTGAAAGTGATATTGATTTAATTGCAATTGATAATGAGTATGAAAAAGAATATAAAGAAGCTTTATATAAAGCTCAAAAAACAGATGATGTTTCTTTTCTAGTTGACGTATTTAGTAAATGTCAAAAAAGATTAGATGAAAAAATGATAGACTATAAAAATACTGTTGATTTAGTTAAGAGAGAAATAGAAAGTGAAGACAGATGATGTCTTTTTTCGTATATAGTGCTAAATTAATTTTAATTTTAGTCTTTCTTTGCTATAATATAGTAGAAATGTGGTGATTAAACTTGAATATATATAATTTAACAAAAGAAGAGATGATTAGTTATGTTCTAGATAAAGGATATAAGAAGTTTTATGGGGAAGAACTATTTACTTGGTTATATCAAAAAAGAGTTACTAATTTAGATGATATGACTAATCTAAAAAAAGAATTTAGAGAAATGATAAGTAAAGACTTTGTCTTTGGAACGGTTAAACTAACAGTAGTAGAAAAAGATAAAGATGTAGAAAAATACTTATTTACCTTAAAAGATAATGAACATATAGAAGCAGTATTAATGAAACATGATTATGGCTTATCATTATGCATTTCTTCCCAAGTAGGGTGTAATATGGGATGTAAGTTTTGTGAGTCTGGTAGAAGAAAGAAACAAAGAAACTTAACCACTGGTGAAATGGTTGAACAAATACTTTTAATAGAAGATAACTGTGGTATGCGAATTAGTCATGTAGTAGTAATGGGAATCGGAGAACCATTTGATAACTATGATAATCTATGCAACATGATAAAAATAATCAATGACCCGAAAGGACTTGCTATTGGAGCTCGTCATATAACAGTATCAACTTGTGGTATAGTACCTAAGATTAAAGAATTTGCTGATTTTCCTTATCAAGTAAATCTTGCCATATCACTTCATGCACCAAACGATAAACTAAGAAAAGAAATAATGCCGATTGCAAAAGCATATTCTCTTAGTGAATTAATGGATGCTCTTAACTACTATATTAAAAAGACTAATAGAAGAGTAACATTTGAATATATATTATTAAAAGATGTAAATGATAGTGAAGAAAATGCTAAAGAATTAGTTAACCTAATAAAAGGAATGAATGCTTATGTTAATTTAATACCATATAATGCGACAGAACATTTACAGTTTAGTAGATCAAATACTTTAAATATTGCTAAATTTTATGATATACTTAAGAAGAATAATATTTGTGTTACCATAAGACGGGAGTTTGGTTCAAAAATAAGTGCCGCTTGTGGGCAACTAAGAAGCAAGAAGGAGGGAATATTAAGTAATCAACAATATTAATAAATGTGATTAAATATGTTTAGATATACTTATGAGATATCGTTATGAAAACATCAAACATCACTAATTACAAATCAAAAAAATTTGCTGAATTAATAGGTGCTTTATGTTAGAACATTATAATGATGTTTCAATATTCTTTATTTTCTCTTGTTAATTATATAGACTGGTGTTAATATAAGAAACAAGTAGAAGGAGATGAGAATATTGCTAAAGAGCTACAAAACGGAAATAAATCCAACCACTGAGCAGAAAGTTAAGATTAACAAGACAATAGGCACATGCAGATATGTTTATAATTTTTATATTAGTCATAATAAAACTTTATATGATAATGGTGAAAGTTTTATGACTGGTAAGAAGTTTAGTGTTTGGCTTAATAATGAGTATGTTCCAGATAATCCTGATAAAGCATGGATTAAAGAAACATACTCAAAAGCTGTCAAGAAGTCTATTGAAGATGGATGTACTGCCTTCACAAAATTTTTTAAACATCAAAGTGCTTTTCCCAACTTCAAGAAAAAGGGTAAGTCTGATGTAAAAATGTATTTTGTGAAAAATAATTCAAATGATTGTAAATGCGAAAGACATAGACTAAATATACCGTCTTTAGGATGGATAAGCCTTAAAGAAAAAGGCTATCTTCCTACTACTAAAGATGGGTGGAAAATCAAAAGTGGCACAGTATCTATTAAGGCAGGAAGATATTATGTGTCTGTTCTTGTAGAGTTTCCAAATGAAGAGAAAGTTAATAACAGTAGTAATGATGGTATCGGAATAGATTTAGGATTAAAAGACTTTGCAATTATCTCTGATGGGAAAACTTACAAGAACATCAATAAGACAGCAAAATTAAAAAAGTTAGAAAAAAAATTAATTAGAGAGCAAAGATGTTTCTCTAGAAAATATGAAAATTTAAAGAAAGGAGAGTCTACTCAAAAAAATATACAAAAACAAAAGCTTAAAGTACAAATACTTCATCAAAGGATAAATAATATTCGTACTGACTATATTAATAAGACAATAGCTGAGATAGTAAAAACCAAGCCATCTTATATAACTATTGAGGATTTAAATGTGTCAGGATTGATGAAAAATAAGCACCTTGCAAAAGCTGTTGTATCACAAAAATTCTATGAATTTAGAGCAAAGCTAAAAACTAAATGTGATTATAATGGTATCGAATTAAGAATTGCTGATAGATGGTATCCATCTTCTAAAATGTGTCACTGTTGTGGAAATATCAATAAAAACTTAAAACTTTCTGATAGAATATACAGATGTGTTTGTGGTTATATAGCAGATAGAGATTTTAATGCAAGTCTTAATCTTAGAGATGCTGTAACTTACGAAGTTGCATAATCAGGCAAACGTAAGTATGTACCGAAGGCTATTTCGGGAATTAACGACTGTGGAGTGTACAAGAACTTGTGAGTAGCATATTGTTTTCAATTGCCAAAACATGCACATTGAAGCAGTAAGAAATATCCGTGAGGATTTCATTTCTCGATGTGTTTTAGCATACTTAAACATATTTTGAGTAGCAGGAAGTATGAAGACATTTTGTTTAACAGATCCTGGTAAAGTAAGAGATCATAACGAAGATAGTGTTTTAATAATAAATAAAAAGTCAGGAGATGTTTTGTTAGCGATAGCTGATGGAATGGGGGGACATTCAGCTGGAGAAGTAGCTAGTAATATTGCTATTAGTTATTTAGGTAATCATTTCCAAGAAAGCTTTGAACATAAAGATAAGCTAGAAGCTGCTTCTTGGCTAAGAGATAGTGTGGATTCCATTAATAGATTGATTTTTGAACATGAAAAAACTCATCCAGAGAGTAAAGGAATGGGAACTACCTTAGTAGCAGCAATAGTAACAAAAGATTATATTTTATTTGGTAATATAGGAGACTCCTCAGGATTTGTTATGAAAGGGGGAAAACTTCATAAAGTAACATATGACCATACCTTAGTAAACTTATTAGTATCCGCTGGAGAATTAACTGAAGAAGAAGCAAAAGATCATCCTAAGAAAAATGTCTTAATGAAAGCACTTGGAGCCAATGAAAAAGTTGATATTGATATATTCGATTGTGATATGAATATAGATGAGGTATTACTATCAAGTGATGGACTTACTAATATGTTAGAACAAACTCAAATAGAAGATGTTTTAAATGAAGACATAGATATAGAAGATAAAGTTATTAAATTAATAAGAAAGGCTAATAATCGTGGAGGAACAGATAATATTTCTGTTGCATACATGCAATTAGACGAAGAGGGTGAAGAAAAGTGATAACAAAGGGGCAAAAAATAAATAATCGTTATGAAATAATTCGCACTATTGGTGAAGGTGGAATGGCGAATGTTTATCTTGGTTATGATACTATACTAGATCGTAATGTGGCGATAAAAGTATTAAGAGGAGACTTATCAAGTGATGAGAAATTTGTAAGAAGATTTCAAAGGGAAGCTTTATCAGCATCTAGTCTTTCCCATCCTAATATAGTGGAAGTTTATGATGTTGGTGAAGATAATGGACTATACTATATCGTTATGGAATATATTGATGGTAAAACTTTAAAACAACTTCTTAAGAAAAGGGGAAGTTTAACACTTAGTGAAGCGATTGATATCATGTTACAAATAACTGATGGTATGGCACATGCTCATGATAGTTATATTGTTCATCGAGATTTAAAACCACAAAATATCATGATTAAAGATGATGGACAAATCAAGATAACTGATTTTGGTATAGCAATGGCTTTAAATGCTACCCAACTTACCCAGACTAATTCTGTAATGGGAAGTGTTCATTATTTACCACCAGAACAAGCAGCCGGAAAAGGTTGTACTATTCAAAGTGATATTTATTCTATGGGAATTATTTTCTATGAGTTGTTAACGGGTGAGTTACCATTTAAAGGTGATAGTGCGGTAGAAATAGCTTTAAAACAGATGAAAGATCCATTACCTGATGTTCATAAGATGAATAAAGATATACCGCAGAGTATTGAAAATATCATTTTAAAAGCTACAGCTAAGAATCCTAAGAATCGTTATCAAAACGTTAGAGAAATGTATCAAGATTTATTAACAGCACTAAACGATGATAGAATGAATGAAGAACCTTATGTTTATCCTTATAAAGAGCATGAAGTAGATGATGCTACTAAAGTAATGAAACCAATTGATGAAGGAGAACCAATTGCTACACCGATAGTAGATGAAACTGAGAAAAAGACTAATAAATGGATTAAGATTCTAGCAGGAGTACTTGCTGGTATTGCTCTTATTTGTATAACTGTTTTCTTTATCATACCAGCTGTTACTACTGAGCCTGATATAATAGTACCAGATGTTAGTAATTTAACAGTATCAAAAGCCGAGAAAAAACTGCAAGATAAAGGTTTTGAAGTAGCTACTAAGATAAAAGAAGTAGCCAGTGACAAGATAAAAGAAGGAAAAATAGTTAAGACTGATCCGGAAGCTGGTAGAAGTATTAAGAAAGGAACAACTATTACTTTATACCGTTCTAAAGGAGAAGATAAATATACGGTAAAAGATTATACTGGTCAAAACTATATAGCTGTTCAAACTGAACTTGAAAGCCTTCATGGTATAGATGTTACTATTGAGAAAAAAGATGTTGATACATCTCGTGAGTATGATGAACAAGAAATAGTTGGTCAAAGTGTTAATAAAGGGGAAAAGCTTGCTAAAGGAGATAGTATTATTCTCTATATTCCAAATATTAGTGAGGTTTATCCTGATATGCAGTCTGAAGGTTGGGGAAGAGAAGATGCTGAAGCCTTTGCTACTAAGTATAGTTTAAATATAACTTTCCAAGAAGAAGAAACAACCGCTTATGAGGAAGGTAAAGTAATTAGACAAAGTAGAGCAGCCGGAAGTCCAATTATTAAGAATGCTAATATAACTGTAACAATTGCTAAGAAACCAAAAGAAATTATTACTAAAGATGATAGTAGTAAAGATAATACTAATAAAGATAACACTAATCAATCATCTAATAATAATAGTTCATCTAGTAAAGATCAACAAAATCAAACTAGTTCAAGCAGTAATACTAAAAATCAATAAGGGGGAATTTTCTTAATGAAACAAGGACAGATTATAACACTACAAAAAAATCAGTACATTGTAAAAAGTGATGATGTAAAAATTTCTTGTGTAATAAGAGGGAAAATTCATAAACAACAACTTCTTCCACGCGTGGGAGATTTTGTTTTGTTTGATGAAAATAAACAAGTTATTGAAAAGGTATTACCAAGAAAAAATAGTTTCTTAAGACCACTAGTAAGTAATATAGATCAAGCTATAATTGTAACTAGTGTCAAGGAACCAGACTTTTCCTTATCACTGCTTGATAGACTTTTAACTTTAATGGAGTTACATAAAGTCGAAGGAGTTATTTGTCTTACTAAGTTAGATTTAATTACTAAAGAAGAGAAAGAATCTATCTTCAAGACAATGGATTACTATAAGGGACTAGGATATAAAGTAGTAACTAATAATGAGTTAGATAAAATAAAAGAGATACTCGAAAATAAGACTAGTGTTTTTATTGGCCAAACAGGAGCAGGTAAGTCAACACTTTTAAATAAGTTATCACCAGAGTGGAACTTAAAGACAGGGGAAATATCTAAAGCTTTAGGTAGAGGAAAACATACAACTAGAACAGTAAAGTTATATGACTTTCTAGATGGTCAAGTTCTAGATACCCCTGGTTTTTCAGCACTTAACTTTGAAGGATTTACTAAAGAAGAGATAAAAGACTCTTTTAGAGAGTTTGCTAACTATTCTTGTCCTTTTAAAGATTGTTCTCATACCAAGGAAGGTGAATGTGAGATTAAAAGACAAGTTAGTCTAGGAAATATATTAGAAAGTAGATATAATGACTATTTACAATACTTAAAGGAGGTAAGTAAATGTTAGTTAGTGCATCATTTTTAAGTAGTAAAGATATACCTAAGTTTTTAACTGAACTTAATGATACTGATATTAATTATATTCATGTAGATGTAATGGATGGAGCTTATGTCAAAAACAAGACTATGCCTTTTAGAGAGATGAGACATATTAGTGATTATACTAGTAAAAGATTAGATGTTCACTTGATGGTTAAAAGTCCTCTTAAGTATATAGATGACTATGCTTCACTAAATACAGAGTATATTACTATTCATAAAGATATAGATGATGATTTATTAAAGTGTTTAAAAGAGATAAAAAGTTACTATATAAAAGCTGGTATTGCTCTAAAAAGTGAAGATGAGATAAAAGATATTATTTCTTATCTTCCATATATTGATCTAATCTTAGTAATGTCAGTTACACCAGGAGCAGGAGGACAAGCTTTTCAAGAGGAAGCAGTTGACAAATTAAAAGAGTTAAAAATCTTAAAAGATGAATATAAAGGTAAATTTTCTTTCATAGTTAATGTAGATGGGGGTATAAATAATAATACTATTGATAAGGTAAAGGATTATACTGATATGGTAGTAAGTGGTAGTTATCTAGCAAATTCTACTAATTTACAAGATACAATTGATACTTTACGATAGACAAAAAATAGTTTATAATGAAGAAGAATAGGAGGGCTAATTTATGAATAATGAAAATAATACTAATCAAACTAATAATCAAAATGTAGTTCCTAATATCAATGTTAGTAATGATACTACTCAAAACATAAATGTTGTTAATGATACTAGTACTATTCCAGTGGTGAATGAAAATGATATGCAGCAAGAACAGTCTTTACAACAAACTCCACAACAACCACAGGTAACTAATGGTTCAACTTCATCAAAATCTACTCCGAAAGTAGTAAAAGTAGAGCATATTAAAGAAGTAGTAAAAGAAGTAAAGCCAAAAGATGATAATTCAAATAAAGATAAAGTAAAAGAACAACCAAATAATGATACTCCACAAAAAGAGGTAGTAGTAAAAGAAAAAGGTGGATTCTTTGGAAGATTTATTTTATTCTTATTTATAATTTTCTTATTTGCTTTTGTTTATTATTTACCAGAGATAAGTCAGTATATTGAAGATTATAAGAAAGCCAAAAGTGGTATAGAGGATGGTTCTATGAAGAGTGGTACTATGACTTGTACATTGACTAAAGATAATAGAGATAATCTAAGTACTATTTATGAAACAACTCTTACTTATACTAAAAATAAGTTGAAAAAGAGTGAACAGGTTACGTCTTATAAGTTAAAAGATGATGCAACTAGTACTGCTACTTTAGATGAATCTGAAAATGAATGTCAAGAGTTGAAGTCAGCCTTAGTTGGTGTAAGTGGAGTTGAAGTTTCTTGTTCAAAAACAGCGGTTTTACAAAAAACTATTCAAACTATTGATTATACTAAGTTTAATGCAGAATCAGTTACAACTAATATAGCAGAATATAAAGGTTTTTATCCTGAGTTTCAATTGGATGAAAGTGCAGCAGCTATTAAGAAAAATTTAGAAGAAGCAGGATATAGTTGTCAAGTTGTTGATTGACACTCTAAAATGTACAAATACTATACCTAAATTTGCGAAATAAAATGTAAAAATATATGTTCGATA
>CAKOZV010000017.1 GCA_934131695.1 uncultured Bacilli bacterium
TAAGATAAGGAAGGTGATTAACCATGTATATGTCAACCAAAACATTATGTTTACATCTAGTTAACATGGGGGGGGGGATATATATAGTTTAGTTATTTTCTTTTATCATGCACTAATAACAGGGTAGGATAGTCTTATCTTGTTTTTTTAGTGTAAATAAAATAGAAGGAGTGAGGATGAAAAAATGAATAACAAAAAACAATTAATTCTATCAATTGGACTAACTCTAGTATTAGTTCTAATGATAGTAGGAATCAGTTATGCTGCGTTTCAGTTCAATGGACCTGGTAGTAAATTAAATACCATAACAACTGGTGCTATAACGATGGAGTATACTGAGTCAGATAACATTATTAATATGACAGGGGCTTTACCAACAACTGATGCCACTGGAAAGGTAAGATTAACAGAAGGAGAGTATCTAGACTTCACAGTTAAATCAGCAATTACTGGTACTACTAATATCAACTGGGAAATAGCAGCAGAAGATATAACAACAGCATCTAAGAAGATAGATGGAAAGTATATTAAACTTTATCTAACTAAATTAGATGATAGTAATAATGAATCACAAGTAATGGCACCTAAAGTATTTACAGCAAAGACAAGTGAAAATACAAAGACGGGAAGACCAACTGGAATGATGAGTCTGGCAACAGGAACAATGAGTACAAGTGAGACAAACAAATATCGTCTTAGAATGTATGTAGATGAGTCATATAATCCGCAAGGAGATGGAGGAGACTTATCGTTTAGTGTTAAAGTAAATGTCTATGGAAAAATTAAAGAAGCCCCAACAGGTAGTAAGATAAAAGCTTATATGACACAAGCTGATTATGATAATCAAACTTTACCATCAACAGACTTTCATACTGATGCTTACAGGTCAAAAATAACTAGTATTACTACTAAGAAAGATAACATAGTACCAGAAACAGCCACAGAAAGTTGGGATTTATCAGAAGCAGGAGATGGCTCAGTAATGGCTTATTCTGAAGATGATGGAACAGGAAATGGTACTTACAAAGTAACAATAGGTGGAAAAGGTGGAATTATTGCTAATGAAAGTATGATAGGTTATTTTGCTGGGTTTAGTAATATGATATCAATAGATTTGTCAGCACTTGATACTTCAAAAGTAACAAATATGATAAGTATGTTTGATGGATGTAGTAGTTTAACAAGTTTAGATGTAAGTAACTTTGATACCTCAAGTGTAACATATATGAATGGTATGTTTTCAGTATGTAGCAGTTTAACAAGTTTAGACGTAAGTAATTTTGACACTTCTAATGTAATTGATATGAATACTATGTTTGGTAATATTAGTAGTGTTAAAACATTGGATTTAACTAATTTTAACACTTCAAAGGTAACTGACATTAGTTCTATGTTTATCAATTGTGAAAACTTAGTAAGGTTAGATTTAAGTTCATTTAACACATCAAATGTGACTGATATGTGTGGTACGTTTTGGAATTGTAAAAATTTGGCTAATATTGATTTGGGTAGTTTTGATACATCAAAAGTAACAAATATGTCACAGATGTTTAATCAATGTCATAACTTAAAAAGTGTAAATTTAAGTTCTTCATTTGATACTTCAAGTGTAATTGATATGCAACAAATGTTTTGGTATTGTGAAAACTTAACAAGTCTGGATTTGACAAGCTTTGATACCTCAAAAGTAACTAATATGATTAGTATGTTTGACTTATGTAAAAGTTTAGTTACTATTAATGTCAGTAATAAATGGGTAATTGGTTCATCTACTAATATAACAGATATGTTTAATGGTTGTGGAACAGACCATGTAACTACTATTTAAAGCAAGTTAGTTATCATAAAGTGAAATATTTTATGATAACTTTTTTTGTCAAAAAATAGATATAGTATACTGAATTTAGTAGTTATAATAGTTTGTTTTGAATTTGTTGTTACCTTTTTTATTTTGAATTTTATTGAATAACTGATTAAATTTTGATAGAATTTAAGTATAGATAAGAGAGGATAGATTTTACTGTTTAAACTAGGTGAGGTATTAAGTAATGATTCTATTTTCTTTTATTATACACTAATATAAAGTTGGTAATTTTTAGTGTAAATTAAAAAAAAGATGGGTAGGAAAGACAATGAATAGTAAGAAACAATTAATTCTATCAATAGGGTTAGTCTTAGTACTAGTTCTAATGATAGTAGGAATCAGTTATGCAGCTTTTCAGTTTACAGGACTAGGTAGTAAGGAAAACTCAATTACAACAGGTGCAATTACTATGAAATATACAGAATCTACTAATGTTATTAATATGACAGGAGCTTTACCAACTACGGATGCCACTGGAAAAGTAAGATTAACTGAAGGAGAATACTTTGATTTTACCTTAGAGGGTACAATTCAAGGTACAGAAAATATCAACTGGGAAATAGCAGCCGAAGATGTAACAACAGGTGATAAAAAGATAGACGGTAAATATATCAAACTATATTTAACTAGTCTAGATGATACTGGTAATGAAACAGAAGTTATGTCACCAAGAACTTATAATACTAATACTAATGTAAATGAGTATACAGGACGTCCTATTAATATGATGAGTCTAGCAAAGGGAACAACATCGGAAAGTTTTTCTACGAAATATCGTCTTAGAATGTATGTAGATGAGTCATATAATCCGCAAGGAGATGGAGGAGATTTAGCATTTAGTGTAAAAATAAATGCTTATGGTAAGACAGGTGAGGTAATGGCATTTACAGTTCCACAAACATTACAGGATAATGGACTGGGAGTAAATGGTAGCTTTGATACAACAGACTCTGAACAAACATTTATCACGGGAGGCAATCCTAACAATTATATCTGGTATAGTGGAAAATTATGGAGAGCAGTATCAATTGATACAGCTGATAACTCTGTAAAATTAGTTACGCAGTGGAATATTTCAACTGTACCATATAATGCTAGTGGTAATTCTGCTTTTCAAGGTAGTTATATGGAACAGTGGCTAAATGATACAAGTGTAGATGGTTTCTTAGGAAATCTAAGAGAACCAGAAAAATTTATAAAAACTGATAGTGTTTGGAATGCCACTATGACTACAGAGACTACTAAACCAGAGAAAACTACGATGGTAACAGATGCAGTAGGTTTACTAAATGTGTATGAGTATACAATGAGTTATAAAAACGCTACTTCTTCAACCGGATACTTAAATAATGGGTTAGCTTGGTGGTTATTAACTCCATATAATGACTCTAGTATTAACGTTGGAAATATAAATGGAAACACTAATAACTTTGGTCAAATAAATTCTTATGGTTCGCGCCCTTCAATAAACCTTAAATCTACGGTGAAAATTATAGATGGGAATGGAACAGATACTAATCCATATAGATTAGAAGGTGATAATGATAGTTTAAATGGTACCTTACTATCGACAAGATATAGTGGTGAATATATTAGTTTTGGAACAGGTGAAAATAATCTTTATCGGATAGTAAGTCATGAAAATGGAACGGGTACTAAAATAACGAGTGCTATACCTCTAAAAGATAGTGGTAGTTATAAAAAAATAGCATTTGGAGATAATGTAAATTATTCAAAAGGTAATACAATAGGAACATTTTTAAATAATGATTATTTAGCAAATGAAATATATTTAACAAGTGACCAAGTAAATATGATAGAAGATGATACAACGTGGTATTTAGGAACTGTTGGACGTGGAATTAATTATAAGTTGGCAAAGTATCAAGATGAAATAGGTAACAGTCTGGCAACTTCCACAACTACTGCAAAAATAGGATTATTGCGATTTGGTGAATTAATGGCTGGTCAATTCAATAAATATAATAAAAATGTAACTTATTGGTTATTAACTCCATCTGATAGTTCTAGTATTCGCAGTGTGTTTTTCAATGATTCTGGTACTTTAGGTAGTACAACCGCTTCTTCTACTACTATTTTGCCATCAATGAATTTAAAATCAAATGTAGTAATAACATTAGGTGATGGTACTAAAAATAATCCGTTTCAAATTAAATTAGGATAAACTAAAACAGTCTAGAGAATTCTCTAGACTGTTTATTCTTTATAATAAAGATAAAATTATTAAGATACTGTTATGAATCATATGCATCATGATAGAGGTAAATACTGTATCAGTTTCATAATCAGTTAGGGCAAATACTAATCCTAAAGAACCGTAGGGAATAATATAAAGTAATTCTAAAGGATTATTACTATTCATTACATGAATATAGCCAAAGACTAAGAATGATATTATAGCAAAGACCCATTTCTTTTTAAAGATAGTTTGAAAGGTCTTTCTAAAAGTAATTTCTTCTAGAATAGGAGCAAATAGTCCGGCTGCTATAAACATTAGGATGGGACTAGCTGGTATTAAACTTTGAACAGTTTTTTCATTAGTAGAATTACTAAGAGGGGTAAACATAGAAATTAATATGTTTGCTATCATCATAATGGTAAGTCCTACTAACCAGTATTTCAAACCTGAATCGAAACATTTACTGAAATTGTTTTTAAAAGTATTAAAATCTTTCTTTAACTCTTTTCGATAGATTAAATAAAAAAGAAAGAATAAAACAATATCTGATAAAATAGTTAGTATTAAAAAATTTAAATCTGATATATTCTTTAACTTAATATTTAATATTAAAGCGAAGAATACCTTTATATAACTAGAACCAAAGAATAGTAACATAACAACAATTGCTTTTAAAATATAAATAACTTTCTCTTTAAGAGTATCACTCAAGTTAAATCACCTCACTATAAATATAATAACAAAAGAGAAAAGAAAAAACTAGACAAAATTAAAATATTTAGATATAATTGGTACTAAGAAAGGAGTGGGAGATTGAATAATCCCACTCTTTCTAGTTGAAGGAGGACGTATGGAAGAGAAAATTAAAAGCTTAATAAGTGCTGCTATTAGTGATCTTGACCTTAGAGTTAGTAGTGTTTATGATTCTAATGAAGAAGGTGTTAAGACTAGAAATATTGAACTAGATAGTGATAGTGTTATTGATGTAGAAAAGATTACTTTAGCAACTAAGATAATTAATCCAATACTAGATAAGACAAATTTATTAGATGATATCGATGTATTAGATATTCATTCAAAAGAGAAGGGAGAAGAAAATGAATAATAAAGAATTTTTAAGAGCAGTTGATAATATTGTTAAAGAGAAAAACATTGATAAAAGTGTTGTCTATGATGCTATGCAACAAGCATTAACTTCTGCTTATAAGAAAAACTATAATACTAAGAATAGTAATGTAAAAGTATTAATCAATGATAAAACAGGAGAAATAAAAGTATACTCTTATCTAACAGTTGTTGAAGATGAAAAGATGACTAAAGATGAGTATGAAGATTATCTATTTGAGCATTATACTGATGAAGATGAAGAAGAGGAAGTAGAAGATACTAATGAAGAGGAAGAAGAAAAAGAAAAGATTAGTTTCTTTAATCCTGAATGTGAAATTAGATTAACTGATGCTAGAAAGATAGATAAAAGCTTAAATATTGGTGATACTATTGATACTGAAGTTACTCCTCATGACTTTGGAAGAGTAGCAGCTTCTACTGCTAAACAAGTAGTAGTACAAAAGATTAGAGAAGCAGAAAGAAATAGTATTATGGCTGAGTTTGGCGATAAACAAGATGAGTTATTAATTGGTACTGTTGCTTTAGAAGATACTGATAACTACTATATTGATTTAGGACGTTGTAATGGTATTTTACCTAAGAAAGATATTATTCCTGGTGAAAAGATAGAAATGGGTAGTCAATTAAAAGTATATGTTACTAAAGTTGATAATAATGGACGTAACTTACTTGTTTTACTTTCAAGAACTCACTATGGTTTTGTTAAACGTTTATTTGAACATGAGATACCAGAATTTCGTGATGGAACAGTATTAATGTATGGAGTAGCAAGAGATGCTGGAAATCGTAGTAAAGTAGCTGTTTATTCAGAAAATAGTAATGTAGATCCAATTGGAGCTTGTATTGGAGAAAAGGGTAGCCGTATTGCTAATATAATTAATGAATTACATGGTGAGAAGATTGATATCGTTAGGTATGATAAAGATCCAGCAGAATTTATTCGTAATGCTTTATCACCTGCTAAAGAGTTAACAGTATTAGTAACTGATCCTAAGAAACAAGAAGCAATAGTAGTAGCAGATGGTGATAACTTCTCACTTGCTATTGGTAGAAGAGGAATGAATGCTAAACTAGCTAGTCGACTAACCAGATATAACATAGATATTAAAACTAGTGAACAAGCAAGAGAGTTAGGAATTAATATTAAAAAAGAAGGTGAGTAAACCATGAGGGTTAAGAAAATACCTTATAGAACTTGTGCCGTTACCGGAGAAAAACTAGAGAAAAAGGACTTACTTAGAATTGTTAGGAATAAAGAAGGAGAGGTCTTTGTTGATTTAACAGGAAAGAAAAATGGTCGCGGTGCATATATTAAAAAAGATATAAATGTTTTAAATGAAGCTAGAAAAAGAAAAAGTCTAGATAGAAAGTTAGAATGTACTATCCCTGATAGTATTTATGAGGAAATAGAAAAGATAATAGAAAAATAAAGAAAGAGGTGAAGTGTATGAATATACAAGATTATGCTTTAGATATTGGTAAGAGTGAAGATGAAGTTTTAGAAAAGATGAAGAGTCTAAAACTAATTACTACTGATCCTAATAGAGCTTTAAGTGATGATGAGGTAATTCTTCTAGATAATGCTTTTCAAGATGAAGAGGATTATGTACCAAGTGAAGATGTAAATGATGAGGTAGTAGAAGATATAGAACTTTCTATGAAAGCTGAACAAATTGCTTATAACAATAATTCTTATAATAAGGAAAATAAAAGGGCAGTAAAGAAAAATAAGAATAATAAACAATCAGCATCTAAGTTTAAGGAAGAGAGAAAGAAGATTTATAAGCATAGAGAAAAGCTACAAAGTAATGAAACTTTAAAGGATGATTCTGTTCTTCTTTATAAAGAAGGTATGACTGTTGGTGATGTAGCTGAAGCTTTAGGTGTTGGTACTAGTGAAGTCATAAAGAAACTTATGGGACTTGGTATTTTAGCTAATGTTAATAAGACTTTAAGTTTTGATGATGTTGAAGTGTTAGCCCTTGAGTTTAACAAATCTGTTAAGAAAGAAGAAACACAAGATATCTCTAATTTTGAAAATTATGAATTAGTTGATAATGAAGATGACTTAGTAGAACGTCCACCAGTAGTTACTATTATGGGACATGTTGATCATGGTAAAACAACTTTGCTTGATTATTTAAGAAAAAGTAGTGTAGCTAGTGGCGAAGCTGGGGGAATTACCCAAGCAATTGGTGCTTACCAAGTTAAATGTAAGGGTAAAGATATAACATTCATTGATACTCCAGGACATGAAGCTTTTACAGAAATGCGAGCAAGAGGAGCTTCTGTTACTGATATTGTAATCGTTATAGTAGCAGCAGATGATGGGGTTAAACCACAAACTAGAGAAGCAATTGATCATGCTAAAGCAGCAAAGGTTCCAATCATTGTAGCTATTAATAAGATAGATAAACCGGAAGCTAATATTGATAAAGTAATGACAGGATTAGTAGATGCTGGTCTTACTCCTGAGGAGTGGGGCGGCGATACTTTAGTTAATAAGATATCAGCGGTTACTGGTGAAGGTGTTGAAGATTTACTTGAAAATATTTTATTAATTGCTGAAATGCAAGAGCTAAAAGCCAATCCAAAAAGATATGCAACAGGAGCAGTCCTAGAAAGTCAAATTGATAAGCATATGGGAAGTGTGGTAACTTTACTAATTCAAAATGGTACTTTAAGATTAGGAGACCCTATCGTTGTAGGTACAGCTAGTGGTAAAGTTAGAACGTTAAAAAATGATTTAGGACAAAATATTGTTTTAGCCACTCCTTCTATGCCTGTTGAAATAACTGGTCTTTCAACAACTCCAAAAGCAGGTGATAAGTTTATGGCTTTTGAAACGGAAAAACAAGCTAAGTCTATTGCTGAAGAGAGAAGTTTAAGAGCTAAAGATGCTGATACTAATCGTACAGGCATGACTCTTGATGATTTATTTGGCCAAATTAATGAAGGACTAAAGGAAATCAATATCGTTTTAAAGACTGATGTAACTGGTAGTTTAGAAGCGGTAAGACAGTCTCTTGAAAAAATAGATGTTGAAGGAGTAAAAGTCAATATTATAAGAGCAAGTGTTGGGGCTATTACGGAAAGTGATATTGTCCTTGCTCAAGCATCACAAGCTATCATCATTGGATTTAATGTAAGAGGTAGTAGTAAGGTTATGGATCTTGCTAAAGAGTATGGTGTCTCTATTAAGACTTATGATATTATCTATAAAGTAGTTGAGGAAATGGAAGCTGCTATGAAAGGTATGTTAGAACCTGAATTTGAAGAACAAGTAACTGGTAATCTAGAGATCAGACAAATATTTAAATTTTCTAAAGTTGGGTTAATAGCGGGTTGTCATGTTACTAATGGTACTATTAAGATGGGTGAGAATGCAAGACTTATTCGTGATGGTATTGTTGTATATCAAGGAAAAATTAAATCACTTCAAAGAGGAAAAGATAGTGCTAAGGAAGTTAGCAAAGGAATGGATTGTGGACTTACTTTAGAAAACTGTCAAGATTATAGAGAAAATGATCAGATTGAAGTGTATGATTTAGTAGAAATTAAACGATAAAAAAGAATGAGAAGTTTATTATTTTCTCATTCTTTTTATGTCTTGATTAGGAATGTTTGTTATTTCAGCAATCGTATCATAGGATAAACCTTTGCTTAGCATGGCATTAATAATAGAGTTTCTTTCTTGTTCCATTCCTTGACTAATTCCTTGACTAATTCCTTGACTAATTCCTTGACTAATTCCTTGACTAATTCCTTGACTAATTCCTTCGCTGATTCCTTGACTAAATCCTTGACTATAGCCATGTTCTACACCAGCTTTTCGACCATTACGGTAACCTCGTCTAGTAGCAATTTTCTCACGATAGGCTAAATACATAGCATCTTCTTGTCTTCGCCTTTCTTCAGCATCATATAAGCCAATAGTATTAATATCAAAAGTAGCTTCTTTTATTCTTTTTGCCGCTTCCATTAAATCATCATCTCCTTTACTAATTTCATCTAGGTCTTTAATTTTATCAATACTAAGTATTAATAAGGCCTTTTCAAGTTTAGTTAACTTATACCCATTATAGTATTTCTTCCTCAGTTTGGGAAGACTGATATGATATTTTTTAACTTTTCCCGTTTCAATTATCCTATTTTTCATATCAGTATAATAAAATTTTAAGATAGGACTTTTAACTTTAAAGTGCGAAAAGTTGTTAAAGTTTACTTGCAAAAAACTATTCATATTACTATAGTCTTCACTAACATTTAAGCTTTCTCCTTCAATCTTTCCAAGATAAGCTTCATTTCTGATAAATAATCCATCAAAATAACGATTATTCATCTCAAAGTTAGCTAACATCTTATCTACCCTAATAATAAGGTCAGATGTCTTTTTTCTTTCTTTTGCATTACTAAGTTTATGTTCACTATTTTGAACTCTTATCCTTCCTTTTATTCTTTCTTTAGGAATATTTGTGAAACTGCTAACTAGAAAAGCTAGATAATTAGGACAATCTAACATGACAATTTTAAAAACTGGATCAAAGTTGGCGGGGATAACTTTACCGTTTGCTACTAAATCATCTCTAAGTTTTTCTAGTTTTGTTATATCATTAAGCATAGTTTTCCTCCTTTCGCCACCTAATCTATCACAATAAAAATTTAATTGCAAACAGTGAAAAGTAGCAAATTTATGGTGTATTTAAAGCCTAAAAAACAAAATTATCTTTAAAAACTACCCTTAATTTAGCAAATAGATACCCCTAAAACTTGGCAATTTTGAAAATTTACTTTCCTTTTCACAAATTTGAAAAATTTGATATAATTGAATTGAGGTAAAGATATGGCAAAGAAAATGACTAGAGTAAAATATCAAAAAATGAAAAGAAGACAAAGACTAAGATTACGTAAATGGGTAATAGTAGTTATTTTTCTTGTCTTTTTAACCATATTTTTATTATCTAGTTCTAAAATGCTTGGTTGGTTTAATGATTCTAAGAAAAGTAATAAAGTAAAAGAGACTGTCTTAGAAAAAACAAAGATTACAGAAAAGAAAGATACTACAGATACCCTGTATGTAAACTATGATAAAAGGCAAGATAGTGATTATTTTAGATATATAAAGATGAGTCTTTTAGAAGTTGACTTTAATGATTTACTTAATATTAATAAAGATACAGTTGCTTGGTTAAATGTCAGTGGCACTAATATAAATTATCCGGTAGTACAAACAGATGATAATTCCTACTACTTATCTCATGCATATGATAAAACACAAAATAAAGCTGGATGGGTTTTTATGGATTATCGAAATGATGCTAATATCTTTGATCAAAATACTATTATTTATGCTCATAGTAGATATGATGGAACTATGTTTGGTAGTCTAAAAACAATTCTTACTAGTAGTTGGTATAAGAATAAAGACAATTATATTATTAGAATGTCTACTCCTAAAGAAAATACTATGTGGCAAATATTTAGTGCTTATACAATTCCTAAAGAAAGTTATTATATAACTCCTAACTTTAAAAGTAATGATGATTATGCTACTTTCTTAAAAACAATAAAAGATAGGAGTGAAGAAGAGTTTTCTGGTACTGTAAATACTAATGATAAAATACTAACTTTATCAACTTGTAAAGATAATTTTGGTAATAGAGTAGTCATGCATGCTAAATTAATAAAGAAAGAAGTAAGATAGTATATTATACATACTCTTTACTCTTATAATTAAAAAACACCTTTTCTTATCCTAAATTATGTGGTATATTTTACTTAAGATATGGAGTGGACATATCAAGAAAGGAGAAAAAATGAAAAAGAAGTTTTTTGGATTTTTACTACTAGCACTTACAGTTTTATTACCATTTAATGCGAATGCTAAAGAAGTAAGTGAGAATCTAACACTATCTGAAGATGTTACAGATGGTATTGTTGTTAAAAGTGGAAGTGATGTAACTCTTAATTTAGGAGGACATAATATTTCGACAGATAAGGGAGATACTATTGTAGTAGAAAAAGATGCTACCTTAACTATTACAGGAAATGGTAAAGTTACTAATAACATTAATAATAAAACAACCTTATTTAATAGTGGTAAGACAATTATTGATGGAGGAACCTTTGAACGAATAAATAATGATTCTAATTCATATTATACAATTGTAAATCATGGAGATATGATTGTTAAATCAGGAACTATTCGTCTTGAAAATGGTAATTCTTCAATTATTGATAATGGTTGGGTTAATGGTAATGAAAATGTTTCTAAAACTCCAGCTAATTTAACAATTAATGGTGGTACTATCGAAATAGTTAATAATGATAAGTATATCAAAAATGACGATTTTGGAGTAATAGTTGTTAATGGTGGAACATTTAATGGTGATAGTAAATCTTCAGCTTTAATAGCTAATGTAGGTGCTGAATGTAAATTAACTGTAAATGGTGGAACATTTAATATGGTTAATAAAAACCAACCAATTTGGGTTTTAAAAGGAGAAGCTAAAATTAATGGTGGAGTTTATAACTTACCAAAAGATAGTTTAGGAATAAATGATGGAGGAGAACTTAATACTGAAATTAAAAAGTATGATGTAATCGGTTCTAGTAATGGAGAACAAATAGCAGTAAATGAGAAAGATTTAAAAGATATAGTTGTAGTTAATGAATCTACTTTATCTTCTGATGATGAAAAATTAGTTAATGATGCTATTAAGAATAATTATACTGTAGTTGGAAGCTTTAATATTGATTTATTTAAAGGATTAAATGATCAAGTTAAAGTGGAACAAGTTCTTGAAAATAATGAGGAAGTTGCTGTAACTGTACCACTTCCTGCTACTATTAAAGCTCTTGAAAATGGTTATAAAAGAACATATTATATAATTCGTGTTCATAATGGTAAAACTGATATTTTAAATGCTAATTTAACAGAAGATAATAAAATAACATTTAAAACTGATAAGTTTTCAAGCTTTACTTTAGCTTATACTGATGAGAAAATAGAAAATACTACCCAAATTGAAAACCCTAATACTTCTGATAAGGCCTTAATTTATGGAATAGTTAGCTTAATTGGTCTATCAGGAATTGTTTATACAGCAAGAGTATTAAAGAAAAGAAGTTAGAAAAGAAAGATAAACTCTTTCTTTTTTTATTTTCAAATGATATACTATCTTTGAATAGAGGAGGAAGTATTATGGCTAATATAAAAATAGAGAGAATTAATCATGCCGTACAAGAAGAGTTAATGAGTATTTTATTTAAAGAGGCAAAAGATGAATTACTTAAAAATGTTACAATAACAGATTGTGAAGTATCAAGTGATTTAGGATATTGTAAAGTGTATGTAACAGTATTAGATGAAGAAGAAAAAAATGCTACTTTAAAGGCATTAAATGATGCTAAAAGTTTCTTAAGAGGGGAGTTAAGTAAAAGAATAGATATTAGACATACTCCAGAATTAACATTTATATATGATGATTCTATCGCTTATGGCTCTAGAATTGATGAAGTATTAGAAAAATTAGAGGATGAGAAGAATGAATTATCAGATACTAGTAAATAAAAATAATAAATATGAAAAACAAGACTTTCAAAATGAAAAGTTAGTTAGTTATACTAATTCTTTGGGTAAGAAAATTATCCTAGAAAGAAGAACTTTACAAGCTTTCCTTAATTTACAGAAAGAGTTTACTACGGATATTAAATTAGATATAGATAGTGGTTATCGTTCTATTGAGAAACAAGATGAGATAAATAATTTGTATAAAGAGTACGCTGCTGCTAGTGGTTTTAGTGAACATCATACAGGTCTTGCTTTTGATTTGTTTCTAATTGATAATGGTAAAAACATCTTAGAAAATAAAGAAATGTTGAGTGATAAATATATAGACTTTTGGAAGAAGGTAGAGAAGAAAGCTTATAGATGTGGTCTTATCTTAAGATATCCTAAAGATAAGGAAAGTATTACAGGATATACTTATGAACCATGGCATTATCGTTATGTTACAATTGGAACTGCCAAGATTATTTATGATAAGAAATTAACACTAGAAGAGTATCATAAACTATATAGAAGAAGTGGAATACTATTAGTTAATAAGAAAAAAGGAATGACATCTCGTGATGTTGTAAATATCATTAGTAAAAGATTTGATACTAAGAAAGTAGGACATAATGGAACTCTTGATCCCTTGGCTACCGGACTATTAGTAGTAACTATTAATAATGCTACTAAGATAAATGAGTTTTTAACCGCTTATCAGAAAGAGTATCAGGCGAAAGTACTTATCGGTACCAGAACCGATACAGGAGATATTACTGGTAAAGTCTTAGAGTCAGTTGATGATGTTAGTTTATCAAAAAATGCTATTTTAAAGATGATTAAAGAGTTTCCTAAAGAGTATTCACAGGAAGTACCAATCTATTCAGCAGTTAAAATTAATGGTAAAAAATTATATGAATATGCAAGAGAAGGTAAAAGTGTTACTCTACCCAAAAGAGATGTGTCAATTCTTGACTTGAAACTATTATCAGTAACACCTACTACTTTTTCCTTTAAAACAACAGTATCTAAAGGCTGTTATATAAGAAGTATGATAGAAGATATGGGAAAGATTTTAGGAGTACCACTTACCATGGCATCTTTAAAGCGAACTAAACAAGGAGATTTCTCTTTGACTGATGCTAAGAATCTAGCAGAAATCGATGAAAATGTCGAACTAATCTCTATTAAAGATGCTCTACAAGTTAAGACTAAAGAGATAGATAAAGACTTAGCTAAAAAGATTAAATCAGGTAGTAAGATAAGAATAGATGAAAATATGCTTTTATTCTTAGAAGATGGCAAAGAACTAGCTTTATATATGAAAATAGATGATTATGCTAAACCACTTAAAATGTTTAGTACTAAATAACTAGAAAACGACAAAATAATCGTTTTCTTTTTTGTATGCTTATTACGGTGGTAGAAATGAAAGTATATCTTGACTTAGTATTTATTCTTAATTTTTGTTATGATTTTCTTCTTCTCTTATCAGTAACTATTGAAAATAAAACTTATCCAAAAATAAAAAGACTACTACTTGCTAGTCTTATAGGATCTGTTACCTTAGTACTTTTATTTCTACCCTTAAATAATTTTTTCTTACTTATTTTTAAATTACTAACTAGTCTTATCTTAATTCTTATAAGTTTTGGTTATAAGAGTAGAGAAACATTTATTAGGAACTTAAAATCATTTTATGGTAGTAGTATTATCCTAGGAGGAATACTTTATGCCCTTGATTTACAGTTTAATACTTATAAAAAAGGTTTTCTTTTTATAAAGAATAAAAATACTTATATCCTCATACTATTATTATTAATTGGACCAGTATTACTCTTTTTCTATTTGAAAGGTAGAAAAAGAGAATATATTAGAGAAAACTATCTACATGATATTAAGTTTACTTATAAAGAAAAGACTTATACTTTAAAAGCTTTCTTAGATACGGGTAATAGAATAAAAGATCCATATAAGAAAAGAGGTGTTTTCATCTACTTTCTAGACTTTCCTATAGAAGATGAAGATATTATCTATGTACCATATGAAACGCTTGGGACTAATGGACTAATCAAATGTATTAAACCAGAATATTTAGAATTAGATGGGAAAGAGTTAGATAATAGTAAATACTTAGTAGGAAAGAGTAGGGAAAAGATTAATTTATATGGTGCTAATTGTATCATGCCAGAAATATTAAAGGAGGAAATGAATGATTAGTTTATTATTATTTATTGGTAGTATACTAACAAATTATAGTTATCTTTATTATATTGGAAGTAGTGATGCTCTACCTCCACCTTTATCTAGGGAGGAAGAAGAAGGCTATTTAGTAAGAGCGGAAGATGGAGATAGTTTTGCTAAAGATAAGTTAATAGAACATAATCTAAGATTAGTAGTCTTTCTTGCTAAGAAGTATGAAAATACAGGAGTAGACTTAGAAGATTTAGTAAGTATTGGTACTATTGGTCTAATAAAAGGAATTAATACTTTTCATCGGGATAAGAATATAAAACTAGCTACTTATGCTTCTCGTTGCATTGATAATGAAATACTTATGCATCTTAGAAAAATTAAAAAGATGAAAACAGAAGTGTCAATCGATGCTTCCCTTAGTTATGACCAAGATGGTAATGAATTAAGACTTGAAGATATTTTAGGGACAGAAGCTGATATTGTTACTAAAGGAGTAGAGACAGAAGATGATAAAAAACTGATGATAAATGAAGTGTTAAGACTAGAACCAAGAGATAGGGATATTATGATTTTAAGATATGGACTTTTAGGACAAGAAGAGAAAACCCAAAAAGAGGTGGCAGATATGCTAGGAATTAGTCAATCATATATATCAAGAATAGAGAAAAAAGTTATTAAACGATTAAGAAGTTTAGTACATTATAGTTAGGAGTTGATAGTATGACAGTAAAAGAATATTTCTTTTCAAAGAAATTAGAATGGGAATTTTTATCTAAGTTTGACCATTTTGCTTATCAAAAGTTATATAGAATTAATAAATAATGGTACCCTTTATATTCTAAAAAAATCATTAGTTTTCTTTTGACGAATACTATGTACATGTGATATAGTATTTATAGAATAGAAAGGTGAGATGATATGAAAAAGAATATGACCAAAAAGAGAGTCGTAAAAAAGGAAGAAGTGGGTTCTTGGGTATATATTTTACTACTAACATCTGTTACTATTTTAGGCTGGGTGCTAGGAAAATTTGATTTTTCTATTGGTAAAACAACATTAACAATTGCTGTCTTTGCTTATCCATTTCGTTATTTTATAGCTAATATTATTACTAAAAAATATGGTTATAAAGAAACAATGAATGGTATTAGTTATTCAGCTTGCTTACTTTTGTTATTTGCCATAGTTGCTAGTTTATTTGGACAACATGATGTAGACTATGTACCGCTTACTGGAGAATTGTTTGGTTATATGTTAAGTCAAATGATTAACTTATCAATTTATTACTATCTATTAATTAATACTAAAGGTGATAAAATATCATATTTAGGATCATATATTGCAGCTATGTTAACTGATACTTTAGTAAGTATGCTTTTTGCTAGTAGATTAGTAATTCTTGCAAGTTTCTGGAGAACTTATTTTGTAACTATTCTTATTCAAGTAATTATTTCTATTTTCTTAATTTATTTTGATGATAAGAAAATATATAATCCAAGGAAAAAATAGTTATTTAAAAAAAGTATTAGTTTTAATTATTATCTTAATCGTTATTCTATTAGTTAGTACTTTAAGAATGGTTAAAGCTAAGAATCTTGAATATTATAGGAAACAAGAAAAGTTGATGAGACTAGCTGCTGTTAATTATTTTAAAAACTATCCTTCCTATTTACCGCTTGAAAATGGTGAGTCTAAAAGAGTAGTATTATCCTTTTTAGTTAAAGAAGGGTATATAGAGAAAATAAAGGATATTAATAATAGAGAATGTGATAGTATGAAAAGTTATGTTAAAGTAGTTAAAAATAGTAAAGATACCTATACTTATTCTTCATATCTTGTTTGTCCTAATTATAAAATGAAAAAGTAATCTATAGAAAGAACTGTAGATTACTTTTTTCTTCTTGCTTTTTTACTTCTTCTCTTACTGGTGGTTCATCATCTTTTACGGCATCAGCAATTCTAAATAGGGTTCTTGCGTTGGTAACTAATGGTTTTACTTGATAGATTATAGGTATAGCTTGGTTAATAACATTAAGTGTTTTTTGGGTGTTATTTAAAATATTACCCCAATTTATTCTTTTTATACCACTATTAAGTTGATAAGGATTCATTTGATTATACATTTTTATCACCCTTATTTTAATATATGTTACTTGTTTCTTCTTGTGTCATTTATCAAGTGATGATATAATTATTTTAATAGAAAGGGTGTTATTAATATGGAGAAAGCTATGCAACCATTTATCTTTATATATCATGTTGTTGCTTATATATTTTCTTTACCAAAGACAATTCTTTCATATTCTTTTAAAGGTGTCGCTTTTGTTTTTTCGCTATTTAATATTAAACCCAAAAAAGATGATGATAGTAAAGAAATAGAAGAAGAAGTAAAAAAATTAATGGCTAAAAAAGAAGAAGAAGTCATTAAGGAAGAACCTTTATTTTCTTATAGATATAAAGCTAAAGGAGTTAATGGAAAAGATTTTTCTGGTACTATGGAAGGTAGTAATATAGATGACGTTAGAGATTTCTTAAAAAATGAAGGTTATGAAGTAATTGAGATTAATCCTCGTAAGACTTATGATGTTGATATTAATATAGGAGGTAAATTTGGTTCAGCTGAATTATCTTTTACCTTAACCCAATTATCTACTTATTTAAAAGCTGGTATTTCTTTAATAGATTCAGTAAGAATACTTGAAAAACAAGCAGAGAAACCAGAACATAGAAAAGTTTATCAAAAGATGGTTTATGAATTATTAAAGGGAGAAAGTTTATCAGTTGCTATGCAAAAACAACAAGATAAGTTTCCCAAGCTATTAGTTAATATGGTTAAGACCAGTGAATTAACGGGAGACTTAACTTCAGTTTTAGATGATATGGCTGAGTATTATACTTCAAAGGAAGAAACTAAAAAGACAATGATTTCTGCTATGACTTATCCAGTTATTGTCATAATAATAGCTATTTGTGTTGTAGTATTTATCTTAACTTCAATCGTTCCTAAGTTTGTTGATATGTATAGTGCAAATGATGCAGAAATTCCTGCTCTTACTAAAGCGATAATGAGTATAAGTAATTTTTTAACGCATCACTATATTATATTAATCCTTATAATAGTTGGAATTATTGGTACCTTTATTTTCTTATTTAAACATGTTCAAGCTTTTCGTAAAAACACACAAATTATAATGATGCATGTACCGGTTTTAAGTAAAATAATTATTTATAATGAGGTTTATAATTTTACTAAGACTTTTGCTTCACTTTTAAATCATGGTGTCTTTATTACAGATAGTATGGAAATACTTGCTAAGATTACTAATAATGAAGTATATAAAGAATTGATTAATAGAACAATTATAAATCTAAATAAGGGTGCTAATATCTCTGATTCCTTTAAAGGATCTTGGGCTTTTCCAGTAGCTGCTTATGAAATGATTGTTACTGGAGAGTCTACTGGTCAGTTAGGATTAATGATGGAGAAGGTTGCTAATTATTATCAAACATTACATAAGAATTTGGTTAAACAATTACAGAGTTTGTTAGAGCCAATGATGATTGTGTTCTTAGCTGTTATAGTAGGTATTATTCTTTTATCAGTTATGATGCCAATGTTTGATATATATTCAAAGATTCAGTAGGTGATTTAAATGGAAATAGTTTATTTAATATGCTTTTTTCTTTTAGGGCTAGTAATGGGCTCTTTCTTTTGTGTTGTAGGATTAAGACTAGCAAAAGGGGAAAACTTTGTGATGGGTAGGAGCTATTGCGATAGTTGTCACCATGAGTTGGCTGCTAAAGACTTAGTACCACTCTTTTCATATATATTTTTAAAAGGAAGATGTAGGTATTGTAAGAGTAAAATCAATCCTTTATCCTTTTTTATAGAGTTATTTACAGGTATTTTGTTTATGATAGCATTTTATTCTTTTTCTTTTAGTATTGATTTATTAATAGTATTAGCAGCTGTTTCTCTTACAATGATAATATTTGCAAGTGATACAATCTATCTAATTATTCCTGATGAAGTGTTAGCTTTTTTTGCAGTAATATTTATAATATTAGATATTTTTAAATTTGGCTTTGTGGGTAGTTTAAAGATGATAGGAGGAGCTTTCTTTCTTTTCCTTATCATGTATGCTTTAATGAAGTTTGGGGACTTCTTACTAAAGAAAGAAAGTTTAGGTGGAGGGGATGTTAAGTTACTATTTGTAATAGGCTTAGTGTTAGAACCACTTTTAGGTATCGTTAATATCTTCTTAGGTAGTTTTATTGCTTTACCAGTATCTGTTTTTCTGTATAGAAAGAATAAGGAACATGTTATTCCTTTTGGACCATTTCTTCTAGTAGCTTTTTTAATAATACTATTTAGTAAGGTAACACAAACTGATATTATTAATTTAATTCTTAATTTAAGCTAGTATATTAATTAAGACTGTGTTACAATAATATACACTTTAGGAGGAAATTTATGAAAATATCAAATAATTTAAAAGAAGACTCAATTTATTTACAAAAAAAGGATATTTTATATTTAAGAAATGTTTTATCTGTTTCTTTAGTAGATGATGATAAATTAGAAGAACTTAATTCAAATGATTTTGTTTTAGTAGAAGGAAAAGAAAATGTAAGGCTTATTTCTTCTAGAAATGAAATATTAGAATTTAAAGACTTTCTTTCTATGACTAAACGTCAAGCAGAACAGACAATGAATGATGCTGAACAGTTGCTTTATATCATTAAAAAACAAAAAGCATCTATTAGTGAGGTATTAAGATACAGTTATAGTTATGAAAGTGCAGTTGATGAATTCCTTGAAAAGGAAAGAGGAACATTATCATTTGATGTACCACTATCATTGGATATGCTTAATGATTATTTGTTTTATGATAATGATGGTACTTATTATGTAGCTTCTACTACAATACCTAGTACTTATGAGATAGGAAAAATAGATGGTAAAGTTATTGATACAAGTGATTCTAAACTTAAAAAGTTTGTTAATACAGAAATGACTACAGCTACTGATTTAGAAAAAGATTATTCAGCTGAAGAAATTTACTTAACTAAAACAAAGGATGTTAGTAGGAAGAAACTTTATTATACAATAAACCGAAAGAAGTGATAAAATGAAGGTTGGTATTTGTACTTTAGGATGTAAAGTTAATACTTATGAAAGTGAATATATTGAACAAGAATTAAAGAAAAGTGGCTACCAGATAGCCTCTTTTGATGATCTATGTGATGTTTATATAATAAATACTTGTACAGTTACTAATCAAGCAGATGTTAAGAGTAGAAAGATGATACATCGCTTTAGGAAAGCTAATCCTGATGCTTGTATTGTAGCTATGGGATGTTTTATTGAAACTAATTTAGAAAATATTGATCCTGATATTGATATTGCTATTGGTAATAGAAGAAAGGGAGAACTTGTTAATTTATTAGATGAATTTTTTACTAATAAAAGTAAGATAGTGGCTAAAGGAAATGATAAGTCTCACTTTGAAAATATGTACTTAGAAAACTTTGAAGGAAGAACTAGAGCTTTTGTTAAAGTGCAAGATGGGTGTGAAAACTTTTGCAGTTACTGTATAATTCCTTATGCTAGAGGAAAGTGTTGTTCTAAACCATTAGATACAGTGGTAAGTGAAGTTAAAACTCTACTTAGTAGGGGTTACCAAGAAATAGTGTTAACTGGTATTCATACTGGTAATTATGGGGTGGATATTAATACTAACTTTGCTACTTTATTAAGAAACTTAGTTAAGCTAGAAGGTCTTAAAAGACTTAGAATATCTAGTATTGAAGTAACTGAACTAACTGATGAAGTGTTAGAAATTATTAAGGAAAATGAAAATATTGTAAATCACTTTCATATTCCCTTACAAGCAGGTAGTGATAAAGTTTTAAAACTGATGAATAGAAAATATGATCTTGCATACTTTGAAGATAAAATTAATAAATTAAGAAATATAAGAAAAGATGTATCTATTACTACAGATATAATAGTAGGTTTTCCTTTAGAAGAAGAAAGTGATTTTATGGAAACGATTAATAATGCTAAGAAGTTTAATTTCTCTAAGATTCATGTTTTCCCTTATTCTGTTAGAACAGGAACAAAAGCAGCTAGTATGAAACAAGTAGATGGTAATATCAAAAAAGATAGGGCAAGAAGATTATTAAGAGTCTCTAATGAACTAGCAAAGGCTTATCAAGAAAAGTTTATTGGTAAAGAGGTAGAGGTGCTAATCGAAAAAGATAATTCTGATGCTTCTTTTGGTCATACTGGTAACTATTTAGCTGTAAAAGTAGCAGGAAGTCATAAACAAAATACGTTTGTTAAGGCAAAAGTTTTTGCAGTTGATGGGGCAAATTGTCTTGCTAGGGAGGTACAATGTCAGAGATAAAAGGTAAATTATCAAAAATTATTTTTCATAATAGTCAAAATGGTTATACAGTAGGACTTTTAAAAGTAAAGGAATCTGATATAGAAAATTTAGTTAATAAGACAGTAACTTTTACCGGAGCTTTACCAGATCTTAATGAGATAGATACTTATATAATGACGGGTAATTTAACTAATCATGAAAAGTATGGTGAACAGTTTCAAGTAAAATCTATTGATAGGATAATGCCGCAAGAGACTGATGCAATGATTGATATTTTATCTAGTAATCTGTTTAAAGGGATAGGTAAGAAAACAGCAGAGAAACTAGTATCTGTTTTTAAAGAAAAGACTTTTGATGTTATTTTAAATGATACTAGTAATTTATTATTAATACCAGGTATTAGTGAGAAACAAGCTAAGACTTTAAAAGATGCTTTAAAGCAGTATCAAGGTAGTTATGAAGATATTTTAATGCTTAATAAATTAGGGTTTAGTACTAGTGAAAGTATGAAGATATATCATTACTACAAAGATAGAATAAATGAAGTGTTAGATGGTAATTTATATAATATTTATTATGATATTGATGAAATATCGTTTCCAAGAGTTGATAGTATTTTTGTGGCAAAGTATCAAAAAGATTCACCTAATAGAGTAGCAGGAGCTATCGTTTATATAATTAAGACTTTATCGATGACTTATGGTCATACTTATTTTTCTAAAGAAGAGGTTAATTCTTATTTATTTAGAGTATTAAAAGTAGAGATTAGTGAAAAACTAGTAGAAGATGCTTATAATGGTTTGTTAACTGATGAGCGAATAGTTATTAAAGGTGATAGATTATATCTAAAGGAAATGTATGAGGCTGAAACTTTAATTGCTAGAAGATTAAGACTTTTAGCTCATGAAGATAAAATTAGTTATAAGAATCTTGATAAGAAGATAAAAGAGATAGAGACTCATTATGGCATAGTTTATACAGATGAACAGTTAGAAGCGATTAAACTTGCTATTACAAGAAAAGTGGCTATTATAACAGGTGGTCCTGGTACTGGTAAAACTACTATTTTAAAAGGTATACTTGATTTATATAAAGTATTATCATCATCTAATAAAGTTAGATTAGATGAACAAATAGCTTTGTTAGCACCAACTGGTAGAGCTAGTAAAAGAATGAGTGAAGTAACTAATTTTGAAGCTTCTACTATTCATAGATTTTTAAAATGGAATAAAGATACCAATCGTTTTCAAATAAATGAGTATAATAAAAGTAGTGTTTCTTTTGTAATTATTGATGAAGCTAGTATGATAGATACCATGCTTTTAGCTAATCTTTTGAAAGGCTTAAAATCATCTTGCCATATTATCTTTGTAGGAGATGCTAATCAGTTGCCATCAGTAGCAGCAGGAGACGTTTTAAATGATATGATAGAAAGTAGGGAGCTTCCTGTTTATGCTTTAAAAAATTGGCATCGTCAGGGAAGTGACTCTAAAATTATACCTTTCGCTCATAGGATAAATGAAGGAATACTTGATAAAGAATTATTAAATAGTGGAAGTGATTTAGAGTTTATTCCTTGTAGGGATAATGAGATAATTAAGGTGATAGAAGATGTTTGTAAAGATTATAATTCTTATGATTTACAAGTTTTAGCACCTATTTATAAAAATAGAAATGGTATATATGCTATAAATGATCATTTACAAAGATTATGGAATCCTAAAAGTCCTAGTAAAAAGGAAATCGAAGGAACTGAGAGTATCTATCGAGAAAAAGATAAAGTTATTCAACTTTCTAATATGAAAGATGAATCAGTCTTTAATGGTGATATTGGTATAATTGATCGAATTAAACTTTTAGGTAATAAAGAATTATATATTGATTATGATGGTAATTTAGTAAAATATACTAAAAGTATGTTACAAAACTTTACTTTAGGATATGCTATTTCTATCCATAAGAGTCAAGGTAGTGAATTTGATACCGTTTTAATTCCTTTTACCTTTGACTACCGAAAGATGCTATATCGAAAGCTAATTTATACAGGTGTAACTAGATGTAAGAAAAAACTAATATTAGTAGGAGATATTAATGCTTTAGAACAAGCTATTAGAAATAATCAAGAACAGAAAAGAAGAACATCATTAAAACTTTTTTTAGAAAATGGTATACTTTAGAAAAAATTACTCATAATAGGATTAGGGAGGCATAATATTATGAGTAAAAAAATGATGATATCTTTATCAGTTATGGCCGGAATGGCTGGTGGAATGTATTTATATTTCAAAAACAATCCGGCTAAACTTGAAAGTTTAAAACATAAGATGATCGCATCAATTTATGATTTAGAAGATGACATGATGATGTAGTCATCTTTTTTAGTACGGGAAAAGTTAAAATATTAGGGAATTATTCTATAGTTGTAGTAATAAGTAAGCATATATGATATAAAATAATTGAAAATTTTTTTGTCAGATGCTAATTTAGTAAATCTCGGTAAAAATATACCCTCAATTTACTAAATTGAAGG
>CAKOZV010000018.1 GCA_934131695.1 uncultured Bacilli bacterium
GAAAAAATATTTCCCGGGAAATAATTTAGCAAAATAAGTAAGTAGATAATATATGAATTAAAAGAAATAAATAAGTCCGAATAGAAATATAAATATAAAAAAGAGTCTAATGTTTCACGTGAAACAGAAACAGTGGAAAAATATTTCCCGGGAAATATTTTTTCTAAGAAAATAGTAAAATAACAAGCTTTCTATTTTAAAAAATCTTGCAATAGTTTTAAATATAGTATACTATTATGTTGTGCAATAAATAGTTATGGAACTAGGTCAGGATGGAAACATAGCAGCCTTAACATATCCTATTTATGTGCACTTTTATTTTGATTAAAAATAGGTGATAAAATAATGCACGAAAAATTTATGATAGAAGCAATTAAAGAAGCTAACAAATCACTAGAAATAAATGAAGTACCAGTAGGTGCGGTAATTGTTAAAAATGGAAAAATTATATCAAGGGGACATAATGTTAAAGAAAAAAAACAATTATCACTTGCTCATGCAGAAATAATTGCTATTGAAAAAGCTGCAAGAAAAGTTAAAAATTGGAGATTGATTGATTGTGATATATATGTAACATTGGAACCGTGTCCAATGTGTGCCAGTGCTATTAAACAAAGTAGAATAAAAAATATTTATTATGGAGCTGAGTCAATAGATAATAATAATCATAAAATTTTTCAAGATATTTGTAATAGTTCTGATAACAACAATAAAATAAATTATTATCATAATATAATGCAATTAGAATGTACTGAATTACTTAAAAAATTTTTTGTTAGCAAAAGATAAAACAAACGTTCTATAAAAATTGCAAAGAAACATATTTTACAATATTTTGTTTAATTTTATTTAGTTAAAGTTAAAGACTTTTTACTGAAAATTTGGTACAATATATCTGATTGGAAGTGAAAGTATGTATCAAGCTTTATATAGAAAATATAGACCTAAAAAATTTGAAGATGTTGTAAGTCAAACTACTATAATCCAAACTCTTGAAAATAGTATTAAAACATCTCATGTCGGACATGCTTATTTATTTTCAGGCCCAAGGGGAACTGGAAAAACGACTGCAGCCAAAATATTTGCTCGAGCTGTTAACTGTCTTAATTATAAAGATGGTCTTTGTAATGAGTGTAAAAATTGCATATATTCAGGTCAAAAGGAATGTATGGATATTATTGAAATTGATGCAGCTTCCAATAATGGTGTGGATGAAATAAGAGAATTAAGAAATAAGGTAAAAATTTTACCTTCTGAGCTGAAATATAAAGTTTATATAATAGATGAGGTACACATGCTTTCAATTGGAGCCTTTAATGCTTTATTAAAAACTTTAGAAGAACCACCAGAGCATGTTATCTTTATTTTAGCAACTACTGATCCACAGAAAATTCCAAATACAATTATTTCTCGTTGTCAAACATTTCAATTTAAAAAAATAAGCCAAAAAGATATTAAACAACTGTTAGAAAAAATTGCTTCAAATGAAAAAATAGAAATAGAAGATGAAGTATTAACTGCTATTGCATCTGTCTCAGATGGTGGGTTAAGAGATGCTATAGGTTTACTTGATAAATTAAGTAGTTACAAATTGGGAAAAATTACCTATAATGATTTTTTAACTATGAATGGTCAAATCATAGAGGATGAGTTATTAATGTTTGAAAACTCCATTCTAACTCATAAAAATGATGTTATGTTAGAAAAAATAGAAAATTATTATAACGACGGTAAAGATTTAGTCCAAATATTAAAACAACTTATATATCATTTAAAAGATATACTAATCAATTATTATATAAAAAGTGAAAATCTTGAATATAGTGAAAAAGAAATTGTCGAGTTGGTTAGCCTTTTAAATGAAAAACTATCTGACATAAAGAAATCTGATGATATAAAAGTTTATGTGGAAATACTTTTATTACATTTTATAAATCAAAACAAAACGTTTGAAAAAAATATTTCCCGGGAAATAATTTCAGAGAAAAATTCTAAAATTATTGATACTGCATCTGATAGTGATAGTACACCAACAAAAGAAATAATACCTATTAATAATTGTGATAATAACGTAAACTATACACACCTAAAAGAAACAATGTTAATTAGAGCAAAAAACACACTGGCTGAGGCCACAAAAAGTAATCTGAATATTGAGCTAAATACATGGAAAAAGATAAACGATTATACGTTTGATGTTAATAATGGGTATTTAGCATGTGAATTATTAGATGGCACACCGAGGGCATCAAGTAACAAATCACTAATTGTTAGTTATGAGCACAGTTCAACATTAAAACGAATGTCAGATCATTTTCAAAAGTTAACGTCATTTTATAATGAAATATCAAATTTTAATAAAAAAATATCATTTATAGAAGATTCGGATTGGGAAAGTTTAAAAAAGGAATACATAATATTGTTAAAATCTGGTAAAAAAATGGAAATAGTTGATGAACCTAAAGAAGAAACAAAACAAGGTAAAACAGAAAGTAGCAATGAAAGTTTTCTTAGAGCCAAAGAGCTTTTTGGAGACTTAGTAGAAATTAGATAAAGAAAGAGGATGGTAATATATGAATATACAAGCTATGATGAAACAAGCTCAAAAAATGCAAAAAGAATTATTAAGTAAGCAAGCAGAGATAGAAAAAATGGAATTTGAAAGTAATCAAGGATTTGTTACTGTTAAAATGAATGGTAAAAAGGAAGTAACAGATGTAAAAATTAATTTAGATGCAGACTTCGACTTAGAAGATATTGAAGTTTTAGAAGATATGGTAATGATAGCAATAAATAATAATTGTAAGAAAATAGATAAAACAACCCAAGACAAAATGGGACCTCTTGCTAATGGTATACCAGGACTTATGTAGAGGAAAAAATGTATCCAGAAAGCATAAAAAATTTAGTGGATAGTTTTAAAACTTTTCCAGGAATTGGTGAAAAAACAGCAGAAAGAATGGCTTTCAATCTACTTGCTTTTGATGAAGAAAGAATAGATTTAATTCAGGAAAGTATAAAAAATGCTAAAGTAAGTATACATAAATGTCCAATTTGTCAAACACTTACTGATCTGGAATTATGTCCAATATGTTCTGATGATACAAGAGATAATGATGTACTATGTATTGTTGAAGATTCAAAAATAGTTTTCTTGTTTGAGAAAATGGGAATGTATAAGGGAAAGTATCATGTTTTAAATGGACTTATTTCTCCACTTGATGATGTGAATCCTGAAGACATAGGACTTGATAAATTACTAGATCATTTAAATAAAAATGATTATAAAGAGATAATTTTAGCCTTTAAACCAAGTGTAGAGGGTGAAATAACATCTTTATATATAAAAAGAGTATTGGAAAATACTGGAATTAAAATCACAAGATTAGCAAGTGGAGTACCTATGGGTGCAGATATGGAATATATAGATAGTTTAACATTATCTAAAGCTTTAGAAGATAGAAAAGAAATTGCATAAAACAAAAAGAATATCATAATTATTATTAGGTGAAAATATGAAACTAATAATTAAGATAATTAAAAGAATTATATTGAGTGTCATTATATTATATGGTTATAATTTAATAGCATCTAGATTTAATTTAATAATACCGATAAATCTTATGACAGTAGGCTCAATTAGTATACTAGGATTTCCGATTCTTTTTGTTTTTGTTTTACTAAAAGTAATATTATTTTAAGGGAGTGTTATTAATGTTGGAACAATTGAAAAAAAATCAGCAATTATTTTATGAACAGGCTATTGTTCCTCTTAACTCTGGAAAAATTAATCACGCTTATTTAATAGAAACAAATAATAATGAAGATGACTTAGTAGATACATACTTAAATGAATTTTATAAGCAGTTACTTATTTCTGGTCTTAATGAATCGAATGAAGCTGGTATTTCAAAAGAAAAGCTAATTAATCTTCTGGAAAAGAAAAGCTATCCTGATTTAGTAGAAATAAAACCAGAAAATAATGTTATTAAAAAAGAGCAATTATTGGAATTAATGGAAAAATTTTCCAATAAATCTATTTATGGTACATATCAAATATATGTTATTCATCATGCAGAAATGTTAAATCTTAGTGCTGCCAATACTATTTTAAAATTTCTAGAAGAACCAGAAAGTAATATAATTGCAATACTTTTATCAATTCATAGATATAAAGTATTGCCTACCATTTTATCTAGATGCTCAGTAATGACTCTTAAACAAGAGAAGAGCCGTATGATAGATGTTAATGATAATCAAACTCTTATTAAGTTATTGAATAATTTATTAATTGATAATGATCCATTAATAATAGGATTTAATGAGTATTATGAAAAACTGTTTCAAACAAAAGAATTATCTTTAGATACTTTAAAAAAAATTTCCAAAATTTTACAGTATTATATACAAACTAATGACCTAAACATCTTAAATATAAAGTCAAGTGATATCAATTTAAATAAATTTCAACTATTAGAAATGGTAAGTATAATTGATGAGTTTTCTGTAAAACTCCAGTATAATGTTAATATTAAATTATGGTTAGATTCACTATTAATCAAACTAACGGAGGTAAAAAAATGAAATTTTTAACTATTAGATTTATTAATTCTTATTTAAAAAGAGAATTAGATATTGTAAAATTAAAGACAAAAGAATCATTAAAAATAGGTACAAGAATAATAGTTGAAAAAAATGGAGATTTGAAATTAGCTGAAATTTATTCAACTAACGAAATTACTAACACATCTGACATTCCCAAAAATGTGTGCAATTTCACTAGAATAGCAACAAAAAGAGATTTACATCAACAAGAAAACAATGAGAAAGATAGTGAAGAAGTTTATAGTTATGCGCAAAAAAAAGCTAATGAGTTAAATTTAGATATGCACTTTGTAGATTCATTTTATACTTTTGATAGAAAGCAACTATTTATTAGTTATGTAGCAGATACCAGAGTTGACTTTAGAGAGCTAGCTAAAATTTTGGCTCAAAAATATAGAACAAGAATAGAATTACGACAAATAGGCGTTCGTGATAAAGCTCAAAAAATAGGTGGAATAGGTCCATGTGGGTTATTTTTGTGTTGTAATACATTTCTGACAGATTTTGCCAGTGTATCAATAGGAATGGCAAAAAATCAGTTTTTAGCTCTAAATCCTACTAAGATAAATGGTGTTTGTGGAAGACTTTTATGTTGCTTGAAATATGAAGATGAAACATACACTAACCTCAAAGAAAATTTTCCAGAAGTTGGCAAGTTAATTAAAAATGGTAAGATTGAAGGAAAAGTAGTAGATATCAATCTTTTATCTGGAACTTATAAAGTAGAAACCAAAAGTAAAGAAATAGTGGAATTTAAGAATGATTAGCAAAGAATATATAGAACATAATGGAAAGAAAATTAGTTATAGTCAACTTACTAATTCTTTTTTAATAACAAGTGATAGTGTTTTATTATCAGATTTTATTGATATAAAACAAAAAGATAAAGTAATTATTGATATAGGAACCGGACAAGGATTGATTCCATTACTACTAAGCACTAGAACAAATACAAAAATATATGGAATAGAAATTCAAAATGAATTATCATCAATTGCTATAGATAATGTAAGTAAAAATAATTTGTCAAATCAAATTGAAATAATTAATGACAAAGTACAAGAATATAAAAAATATTTTACATCCCATAGTATAGATATTGTAGTCTCTAATCCTCCATATTTTAAAATTGAAACTAAATCAAGAACAAATGATTTATTAACAAAGACTATATCTCGTCACGAGCTAAAATTAACATTTGAAGAGTTAGCATATTGTAGTAGTCAATTATTGAAACAAAATGGACACTTCTATTTTATTCATAGAACAGATAGATTGATAGAAATAATAGAAACACTAAAAAAATATAAATTAGAGCCAAAAAGAATAAAATTTATATATTCAAATAATAATAATAATTCTTCATTATTTCTTTTAGATTCTGTATATTATGGAAAAGAAGGTTTAAAAGTAGAACCACCAGTTTTTTAGAAAGAGAGTAGAAACATATGAAAAATAATAATCTTTATTTAATTCCAACACCAATTGGAAATTATGATGATATAACAATAAGAGCTTTAAAAACCTTAGAAACAGTTGATATAATTCTATGTGAAGACACAAGAGAAACTGGAAAACTATTAGCTCACTACAATATAAAAAAAAGATTAATAAGTTGTCATGATCATAATGAAGATAAAATGTGTGATAAAGTTTTAGAATTTTTAAAAAATGGTACTAATCTAGGATTAGTAACAGATCAAGGTACACCAATTATTAGTGATCCAGGTTACAAAGTAGTTGAATATGTGACAAAAAATGGTTATAATGTTATAAGTTTACCTGGACCTACTGCATTTGTGCCAGCTTTAACACTGTCTGCTTTGGCACCGCAACCTTTTCTTTTTTACGGATTTTTAAATTCAAAAGATACTAAACAAAAAAAGGAATTGGATAACTTAAAGAATTATCCTTTTACAATTATTTTTTATGAATCTCCTAAGAGACTTGAAGAAACACTAAAAAATATGTTGGAAATATTAGGAAATAGAAGAATTGCTATTGTTAGAGAATTGAGTAAAAAATATGAAGAAACGATAAGAGGTAATATAAAAGAAATATTATGTAATTATAAAGAACTAAAAGGAGAAATTGTTTTAGTAGTAGAAGGTGCCAAACAAGACTATCAAGATTTATCTATAAATCAGCATGTCGATTTATATATGCAAGATAATTTAAGTTTAAATGAAGCTATGAAAAAAGTAGCAAAAGAGCGAGGAATACCAAAGTCAATTATATATAAAGAATATCATCAAAATAAGTAAATTATTTCCCGGGAAATAATTTTAGGAGGAGTAACTATGAAATTAGTAGTAGGATTAGGAAATTTTGGAAAAGAATATGATAACACTAGACATAATATAGGATTTCGTTTCCTAGATGCTTATTTATCAGGAACTAATGTTATTTGGAAAAGTAAATTTAAAGGGTTATATTGTGAAAAAACTATAAATAATGAAAAAGTAATTTTCTTAAAACCTCAGACTTATATGAATCTTTCTGGTGAATCAGTTCTTCTTTTTGTAAATTATTTTAAAATAAAGATAGAAGATATTTTAGTAATAAGTGATGATTTAGCTCTACCAATTGGTACCTATCGCTTACGTTCTCAAGGAAGTGCTGGTGGTCACAATGGATTAAAGAATATAGAAGAATGTTTAAAAAGTAATAAATATAATAGATTGAGAATTGGGATTAATTCAGAAACAAGAAATACAATGGATCAGGTCTCCTTTGTCCTTTCTAAGTTTACTAATGAAGAAGAAAAAAAATTAATAGAATTAGAACCAATAGTTAATAATATAATTAATGATTATGCAAATCAAAACTTTGATTTAATAATGAATAAGTATAATCACAGAAAGTAGGAAGTTATGAATCTTATTGATAATTTATTTTCAAATCTATCTATTAAATCAGTTTCTTTAGACAATATGTCTGAAGAACTTTTTGCAATGTATGTATGGCAAATATTGAATAAAAAGAATAAAAACATTTTATTAGTAACTTCTACTTTAATTGAAGCAAATAAACTATTTCAAAAAATAAGTCTTTATACAAACGATGTTTATTTATTTCCAATGGATGACTTTTTAACAAGTGAAGCTATTGCTATATCACCAGATTTACTTATCACTAGACTAGAAACTTTAAAAGCTATTCAAAATGATAAACCACTGATTGTAATTACTCATTTAATGGGATATTTACATTTTTTACCAAATAAAAAAATATACAAAGATAATATACTAACACTATCAACTGATATGGAAGTATCGCATAAAGACTTAATAGAAAAATTGCAATTATTAGGTTATAAAAGAGAAACTATTGTAACAAAGACTGGAGAGTTAGGAGTTCGTGGTTTTATAATAGATTTATTTCCACTAGGGGAAAATCATCCTATCAGATTAGAATTTTTTGGAGATACTATTGAATCCATTAGAACATTTGATGAAAATACGCAAAGGTCATTGGAGCATCTAGATAAAATAACTATCTATCCTTGTACTGAATTTTTAGTTGATACACCATTAGATGAAGATGAAAAGCCAAAGCCACTAGATAATTACATAAAAGTTGATTCAATACAAGACTATTTAACAGATTCAGTAACTATATATAAGGATCCAAATTCAATAAAAATAGTTTATGAAAATATAGTAAAGGACGTAAAAGATTACACAGAAGAAAAAAATATAAAAACTACTAGATTCTTCTTTCCTTATGAGGAAAAGTATCAGGAAGATGCTATTCTTTATTTTTCCATTGATAGTGCTATAGAAGCTAAAAAAGAGATTATTTCATTTGATACTAAAAACCCACCTCAGTTTTATGAGGATACAGAGTCTATTGAAAAGTACTTATCAGAATCTTTGATGCATTCTAAAACTATAATAATTTCTTTAAAAGATTATCAAAAGAAAAGTTTAATGAATAAATTGAATCTTCCTTCTATTGATACTAATTTAACCAATATAGAATTAGGAAAAATAAACTATATATCACTAGAAATGGAAGAGGGATTTATTTATAAAGATTATATATTTTTAACTGCAAATGAATTGTTTCAAAAGAAAACTATTAATAAAAAGTATAAAACCAACTTTAAATATGGTAGTAAAATTACTGATATAAATAAACTTGAAATAGGTGATTATGTCGTTCATCAAAGCTGTGGTATAGGTATATATAATGGTTTAAAGACTTTAAAACAAGGTGATCAATTAAAAGATTATGTTGAGGTATTATATCAAGATAATGATAAACTTTATATTCCTGTGGAAAAAATAGACTTACTGTTAAAGTACTCCTCAAAAGAAGGCGTAGCTCCTAAAATATACAAACTAGGTGGAAATCAATGGCAAAAGGTTAGAAGCAGAGTTAAATCTAAGGTACATGATATGGCTCTTGACTTATTAAGACTTCAATCTGAAAGAGAAAGTAGAAAAGGATTTGCTTTTTCTAAGGATGATAGTATGCAAAAAGAATTTGAAGCTAACTTTGCTTATCAGCCAACAAAAGACCAATTATTAGTAACTTCTCAAATAAAAGAAGATATGGAACAACCTCATCCAATGGATAGATTATTAGTAGGTGATGTAGGTTTTGGTAAAACAGAGGTAGCTTTTAGAGCCATATTTAAAGCAATACTTGACCAAAAACAAGTTTTGTTTCTATGTCCAACTACTATTTTGTCTAATCAACACTACGAAACTGCTATGCAAAGATTTGAGTCTTTCCCTATAGAAATAGGACTACTTAATAGATTTACGTCCAAGAAAGAGACTAATAGAATAATAACTGGTTTAAAAGACGGAACAATAGACTTAGTCATTGGTACTCATAGATTATTAAGTAATGATATTAAACCAAAAGATTTAGGATTACTTGTAATAGATGAGGAACAACGTTTTGGAGTTAGACAAAAAGAAAAAATTAAAATGTATAAGAGCAATATAGATGTATTAACACTAACTGCCACTCCAATACCAAGAACCTTACAAATGTCTATTACAGGTTTAAGAAGTATGTCATTAATAGAAACGCCACCAGTTAATAGATATCCAGTTCAAACTTATGTATTACCTGTTAATAAAATACTAATTAAAGAAGCAATTAACAAAGAACTAGCTCGTAATGGACAAGTTTTTGTACTATATAATCATGTTAGTGATATTGATGATAAAGTGACTGAAATAAGTAACTTAGTAGAAAATGCTAGAGTAATATCAGCTCATGGTCAAATGGATAAAAACGAAATAGAAGATAAAATGATGCAGTTTATAAATCATGAAGCAGATGTTTTAGTTTGTACTACTATAATAGAAACAGGTATAGATATTCCAAATGTAAATACACTAATTATCTTAGATGCCGACCATTTTGGACTTAGTCAACTTTACCAAATAAGAGGTAGAGTTGGTCGTAGTAATAAAATAGCATATTGTTATTTAATGTATGAAGAAGGTAAAATCTTAACAGAAACAGCTACAAAAAGACTAAAGGTAATAAAAGATTTCACCTCATTAGGAAGTGGCTTCGCAATTGCAACTAGGGATTTATCAATAAGAGGTGCTGGAGATATTTTAGGTAGTGAACAAGCAGGATTCATTGATAGTGTAGGAATAGATTTATATTTAAAAATGCTAGAAGAAGAAACTAAAAAATTGAAAGGTGAAGAAATAGCTGAAGATGAAAATACGCAACCACTAATTTCTGTATCAACACATATTTCTGATTCCTATGTAAAAGAACAAGACTTAAAAATAGAAATACATAGAATAATTAATCAGATAGATAGTAAAGAATCTTTAGAGAAAACTAGACAAGAGCTAGAAGATAGATTTGGAAAACTTAATGAAGATATGATTATATATATGTATGAAGAATGGTTTGAAAAGTTAGTTAAAAAGTTAAGTATTAAGAGAGTTCATCAGACCAAAAATACAATTGAAATTACTATTTCTGCTAGTCAGATAAAAGATGGAGAAAACTTATTTAGAACTGCTTTTAAGATAAGTCCAATGTTTAGATTTAGGTCTACAAGTACTGAAGTAACTATAATACTAGATACTATTAAATTAGATAAACATCCAATATATTATCTTACAGAGTTATTATCACAGTTAGATCAATTAGCCTAATCAGCCTAATCAGCTTGACTTATTAAGAAACTATTGTTATTCTTAAATAGAAAAAGGTAAGGTATATAAATATGAAACAAGAAGAATTATTAGAGCAACATTTATCAATCTATTTAAACTCAATAGAAGAATTAATTAAAAATAACAGTTATTCACTAGTGGAAGATGATTTATTACCACTGTTTAGGAAACCACCATTAGAAACGATGGATACTATTAAACAAAGAATGTTATCATTAGGAAAACACTATCAAGTAATAATTAATACTGAGCAATTAGATAAATCACTAGAGGAATATAGAAACTCTATGCAAAAAAAAATAAAGTCATTAAAAAAATATCGAGAAGATTATTTGATTAAATACATAAGACAAAAAGCAAAAGATACTAAAGATGGAACATTTAAAATATTAAAGAAAGACTTAACTTCACTGGATAAAAATCTAAAAAAGGAAATTAAAGTTGAAATAGAAAATGACATGCAAAAACTAATAAATAATATACCAAACTTCTTCCAAACAAATGAGATAGCAGATAAACTTCAAAAGGATGCTACAAAGTATTTTAAAACAACTTATCCAAGAAATTTAATGGAAACTATAGATATGAAAGTCATTGTAAAAAATACAACATTGATAAATGGAGTTAATGAACAAACTGAACACTTTATCTTTGCTAAAGAAAACTCACATCTCTTTGATTAGAGATGTTTTCATTTGGAAATAATTACCACATAAAAAACTATCTTCTACTGTATATAATAATAATATATAGCTTTTAATAGTATAAAATGGGCAAAACTTGAGAGAATACTACTAGAAAAGAAGGGAGCATTTTATGAAATCAACAGGCGTAGTAAGAAGAATAGATGATTTAGGGAGAATTGTATTACCAAAAGAAATAAGAAAAACATTACGCATTAGAGAAGGTGAATCCTTAGAAATATATACTAATGGCGAGGAAATAGTTTTAAAAAAATTTACATCATCATCAGATTTAAAAGAAATATCACAGAATTTAATTGATACCATAACTAATACTATTAAGAATAGTATCCTTGTAGCAGATCGTGATAATATTATTGCTGGAAGTGGTCCATTAAAAAAAGAATTTATTAGTAAACATATTTCAAGCGAATTAGAAAATATATTGCTCAATAATGAAAAAACTAGTAAGTATAGTGTTGAATATAAAAAAATAATAGAATCAGATAGTAAGTCTAATAAAGTGTTTGATTATTTAGTAAATCCTATTCTGTCAGAGGGAGAAGTTATTGGTTTAATACTAATAATAGATGTACATACAGGAAAAATGTTTAGTGAAGAACAAGAACACATGGCTCAGATAATTTCACAATTTTTAGAAAAATATCTTGAAGAGTGAATAAATTTATGGTAAAGTAGATCTGTCAAAAGCATTGATGGAGAGGCAAATAGAACCTTTTAGTAATAGAGACTTCGGTTGGTGGAAAAGAAGCAAAAAAGACTATGTTGCTATGGCTCTTGAGTTGTTATATCGATATGTAGGTATAATCGTTATTGAAGCGTTATTTCAAATAAGATGTGCAAGTTATTGTGAACAAAGGTGGTACCGCGGAGATATTTCGTCCTTTGAACAATAGCTTTTTTTATTTTTAAGGAGGAAAAAATTATGGAAAAATATTATATTAGTACAGCAATTACGTATACTTCAGGTAAACCACATATAGGTAATACCTATGAAATAGTTTTAGCAGATGCAATTGCAAGATATAAAAGACTTAAAGGATATGATGTTTATTTTCAAACAGGTACAGATGAACATGGTCAAAAAGTAGAAGAAAAAGCCAAAAAAGAAGGAAAAACACCTCAAAAATTTACTGATGAAGTAGCTAGTGAAATAAAAAGAATTTGGGATTTAATGAATACTAGTTATGATAAATTTGTAAGAACTACTGATAAAGAACATGAAAGAGTAGTTCAAAATATTTTTCAAAAGTTATATGATCAAGGTGATATTTATTTAGGTGAATATGAAGGTTGGTATTGTCTTCCTTGTGAATCATTTTTTACTGATAGTCAATTAGTAGATGGTCATTGTCCAGATTGTGGTAGAGAGGTTAAAAAGTCTAAAGAAGAAGCTTATTTCTTTAAGATGAGTAAATATCAAAAGAGATTGGAAGAATATATAGAAACACACCCTCATTTTATAGAACCTGAATCTAGAAAAAATGAAATGATTCAAAATTTCTTAAAACCAGGATTACAAGATTTATGTGTTTCAAGAACAACATTTAAATGGGGAATACCTGTCCCTTTTGATACAAAACATGTTATTTATGTTTGGATTGATGCCTTAACAAACTATATAACTTTCTTAGGTTATGATACTAAAGACCAAAGTGAAAACTTTAAGAAGTACTGGCCAGCTAATCTTCATTTAATTGGTAAAGATATTTTAAGATTCCATACTATTTATTGGCCTATTATCTTAATGGCTTTAGATTTGCCATTACCAGATAAAGTATTTGGTCATCCTTGGTTATTAATGGGAAATGATAAGATGAGTAAGAGTAAAGGTAATGTTTTATATGCCGATGATTTAGTAGAAAAATTTGGTGTAGACACAGTTCGTTATTATTTGCTTCATGAAATACCTTTTGCTCAAGATGGTAATATCACGAGTGAATTATTAGTAAGTAAACATAACTCTGATTTAGCTAACATTTTAGGTAATCTAGTTAATAGAACATTAACTATGGCAATTAAATACTTTGATGGAGAAATAACTAATAAAAATGTTAAAGAATCATTAGATAATGAATTTGTTACCAAAATAAACGAACTAGATAAAAAGGTTGAAAAAGCAATGGATGAGCTACAAGTATCAAACGCCATCAGTGAAATATTTGAAGTATTAAGAAGCAGCAATAAATATATAGATGATACAACTCCTTGGGTTTTAGCTAAAGATGATACTAAGAAAGATAGATTAGAAACTGTAATATATAACTTATTAGAATCAATCAGAATCTGCGGCTCTTTACTATATCCATATTTGCCAGATACAAGCAATTCTATATTAGAACAATTAAATACTACTGATAAAGATTTAGTATATAAAGAAAATAATACTTATAAAGTTAATAAACCATCAATTTTATTTGAAAGATTAGATATAAATAATTTGTAAAAATATTGTCAAGTTGAAAAATAAATTAAAAAACTATATTTATTTTTCAGCAAAATATGATATATTCGTATCGTGTGGTAGTAGTAAGAAGTATAGAAAGAGGGTACTTTTTATGGATGAGGCTACGGGAATAGGAATATGTCATCTAGCATTCATATTACTTTATCTTGGAGTTGTTTTTACAGCCGTAACAGGGCGTAATATGCTTGATATATTCTATGCAATATTTCTATCAGTTTATTTTGTAAGAATCTACATTTATAAGAGAAAAAATAAAAATAGTTTGCTAAATAAGTAGACTATTTTCTTTTAGGAGGAATAAAAATGTTTATAGATACACATTGTCACTTAAGTAAAAAAGATTATGAAGATATTTCTAAAGTTATAGAAGATAATAGAAATGCTAATGTTTTAAGAATAATAATATCAGGTTGTACTAGGGAAGACTTAGATGAAACTATAGAGATAATTACTAATTATCCTGATGTTTATGCAACTATTGGGTATCATCCAGAAGAAGCAGATAACATTGAAGAGCAAGATTTAGTTAAATTAGAACAGTTATTATCACTAGAAAAAATAATTGGTATAGGAGAAATAGGTCTAGATTATCATTATTCATCAGAAAATAAAGAAAAACAGCAACAACTATTTGAATATCAGTTATCATTAGCAGAAAAGTATAATCTTCCTGTCGTAATTCATGCAAGAGATGCTACCAATGATACTATTAATATCTTAAAGAAATATAACGTAAAAGGAATTATCCATTGCTTTAGTGGTAGTTATGAAACTGCTTGTCAGTATATAAATATGGGATTTTTATTAGGAATAGGTGGAGTAATAACTTTTAAGAACTGTCAACTAAAAGACACTGTAAAGAAATTGTCTTTAAAAAACATTGTTTTAGAAACAGATAGTCCTTATTTATCACCAGTTCCATATAGAGGAAAAACTAACTCCTCTAAGAATATTCCTATAATAGCAGAGTTTTTAGCCAAAGAGTTAGAACAAGATATAACTATTATAGAAAAAAACACTACGGAAAATGTAAAATTATTGTTTACAAAATTGAAATAAAAAGCAAAAAATCTTCTTGCCTTACGTTTTTAACTGTGTTATATTTGTATTGTAAAGGAGGTTAGATAAAGATGAACAATAACAATTCATCAAAACAGATTTTGTTATCTGTACTAGGAGTTGCAATTTTAGTAGTAGCTGTAGTAGGTATTTCATTCGCTGCATTTACTTATTCTAGAGCAGGAGAAAAAGAAAATACAATCACAACCGGTACTATTACAATGAACTATAGTGAAGATACTAATGGTATTAAGTTAGAGAATGCATTACCAATGACAGATACAGCGGGAAAAGTATTAGCTGATGAAAATCAATATTTTGATTTTACTGTTACTTCAACTATGTCTGGTACTGCTACTATTAACTATGCAGTAACAGCTGTTAAAACAGATGATAGTACTCTTCCAGATACAGGTGTAAAAGTTTACTTAACAAAACGTTCTGATAATACTTCATCTATGACAGAAAATGCTGTTTCAAGCTATCCTGCTAAAGTTAGTGCTTTAGCTAAAGTAGATGCCGCTGTTAAAGCAAATACTGGTGCTATTGAAGGTGAATATCTTTTAGACCAAGGTACTTTTACTACTACTAATGAATCTACTGCTAAGACTCAATCTGTATATTATCGTTTAAGAATGTGGGTAGCAGAAGACTATTCTGAAACTAACGGTGATGTATCTGGACAAATTACTCAAAAGAAATATACTTTAAAAGTAAATGTCTATGGTGCAGCAGCAGCTCAACAATAGTTTAACAAATAAAGTGTCTAATCTCTGACACTTTTTCTTTTGTTAAAAAAAACTCTTGTTAAAATGTATAGATGTGTGATATCTTTATATTGTAAGGAGGTTAGACAAAGATGAACGAAAATAATTCTAATTCATCAAAACAAATACTTATTTCTATACTTGGTGTTGCTATTTTAATAGTAGCAGTAGTAGGTATTTCGTTCGCAGCATTCACTTATGTTGGAACAGGTACCACAACAAATACTATTACAACTGGTACTATTACAATGAGTTATACTGAAGATACTAATGGTATTACGTTAAGCAATGCTCTACCTATGACAGATGAAGCTGGAAAGGCACTAAGTGGTGAAGACCAATATTTTGACTTTACAGTAAATGCCAAAATTGTAGGTAAAGGTACTACTAAAATTGATTATGTAATTACTGCAACAGAAGTTACTACTAGTTTACCTAACACAGGTGTTAAAGTATATTTAACAAGTAATACTGATGCAAAAGTAGAATTAGCACCAACTTTAGTGTCTGCTTTACCTTTAACTCAAGCAGGAAATAGTGCTGGAGCAACAGCTGGAGAACGTATTTTAAAATCAGATTCTATATCTACAACAGATACTTCAGTTGATCAGACTACTACATATCGTTTAAGAATGTGGGTAGATCAAAATTATGAAGCACCTTCAAAACAACAAATTTATTCAATAAAAGTAAATGTCTATGGTGCAGCAGCAGCTCAATAGTATTAATTGTTCTTATTGAAAAGTGTCTAATCTCTGACACTTTTTTCTTTACCGTAAAATAAAAATATGCTACAATTTAGACAGAATAGGAGAGGTATGTTATGAACGATGATAAGATAAAAAATGATGAATTAAAAGAAGAAAAGAATGGAAAACTTTATTTTATACTACTAGCTTTATTATTAGTAGTATTACTTGCAATAGGAATATCTGCTGTAGCTGTTACAGTAACTAAAAAAGGTGATAAAGTTAACACCATAACTACTGGTAATATTTCTCTTGATTATACTGAAGATACTAATGGTATAACTATCACTAATGCTATGCCATTAACAGATGCCGCTGGTAAAAAACTATCAGGAGCAGATCAATATTTTGATTTTAGTGTAATTTCTACCATAACTGGGCAAGCTAATATTACCTATGAAATATCTGCTCTAAAATTAGCTAAATCTACTTTAGACGATAAAGATGTAAAATTATACTTAGAGAGAAAAGAATCTGGAGTATATAAAGAAGTAATGAAACCAACTACTTTTTCTCCATTAGCTAGTAAGTCAGACATAGGTAGTGAAGAAGGAACAATGATTTTATACAAAGATATAGTAAAAAGTAGTCAAACTGATCATTATCGTTTAAGAATGTGGTTAGATGAAAATGCTAAAATTGATAACATATCAAGAACTTTTACAGTTCAAGTAGCAATCCATGCCACAGCCAAACTAAATAAATAACTTTTCTTTTAAAACCTCTTAAAGTGTGATATATTTATAATAGTGAGAATGATAAGTGGGTGATATAATTGAAAGAAAATGAAATAACAATACCTTTTTCTGATCTTTCTTTTTTTGAAAAAACCAAAAGAATAATACATTATATTTTTACAGTTATTATGTATTCTGTTTTTCTAATAATGATTTTAGTATTTCTAGTAATTATTATTAACTTTATTGATCAAAAGAACAATTTGAAAAAAGGACTACAAAAGCCTGCTCTAGTATCAGCTTATACGATAGTAAGTCCAAGTATGGTACCAAATATCAATGTACTTGATGTAATTATAACTACAAGAGTAAGTGAGCCATCTAAAATAAAAGTTGGTGATGTAATAACTTTCAACTCAACTGATTATAGAAGCTCCGGTGTAACAGTAACCCATAGAGTTAAAAAAATTGAAAAAACTAGTGATGGCAAATACCTGTTTACAACTAAAGGAGATGCAAATAATACTGAAGATGCTACAAGACAACCATTTAGTAGTATATATGGAAAAGTATTACTTCGTTTACCAAAGTTAGGATATATACAGTACATATTAAGTAGCGTACTAGGTTGGGTATTGTTAATTATAGTACCAACAGTATTAATAATAGGAGCAGACATAATAAAAATAATAAAAACTATAAAAAATGATCCGAACTTGAAAGATAAGGGCAAGAAAAAAGAGACAAAATCTTTAAAAAAAACTAGTCTGAAGAAAGAAAGGAGTAGATATAAATAATGGGTAAAAAAGTATTTCTAGTATTCAGTGGAATTTTATTATTTGCATTTATTGTTAGTACGGCATTTTTATGGTATAAGGCTTTCTATTATAACAATCTTGGAGTTGTTAGCTCTCTTCAAGTCAAAAAAGAAAGTGAAGAAGTATCTCTTACAGAAAACTTGTTTCCAATGTCAGAAGAAGAAGCGGAATCTGTTCCTAATTATAAATTTAGTGTTAAAAATGTTAACGACTTTAAAAGTAGATATGAAGTAGTTTATAAAGAACAAGAAGTTTCAGATAAACAAAAACTATCTAAAAGTCAATTAGCTTATCAACTAATATTAAATGGGAAAATTATCAAAAAAGGAAACTTATCAGAATTAAAAAATAATATTTTAGACGATAGATACATAATGCCAAATAATAATAATCAATATGAATTAAAAGTATATATTTCTGAGTCAGCTAAAGATACGGCATGGCAGAATAAGTCTTATGCCTATAAAGTAGATATAAATGCTAAGGAGGAGAATTAATGAAAAAAGTATTATTTGAATACATAAATATATTTGCCTATGTTATCGTTGGACTTGCTTTTGGTTTTTCTTTTTTCTTATTATTTTTAAACTTTTATCATTATAAAGAATTAAACACAAAAATAAACGTAAGTACCGATGTTGTTACTAATAAAGAAAAAACAACAGAAAAATTAAATAAAATTAAAAATAATGCATCACTATATCAGCAAAATACCTATAATGGAAAAAACAATATATATGATATGAATGCTATACAAATTAAATTAAATAGTTGTGTAAAAATATTTGAGAGCGAAGAGTATAATGATTTAGCCAATAAAGAAACTGTGGAACTAAAAGATATTTATAAACTAGGAAAGTTTTATCAAAATAAGGTATTAAATGATTGCGTTGTTATGCAAATAAATAGTCTAGCAGAAGAAAATTCATCATTCTCAATTGCTAGTTTATCAACAATTAGACCTTTTCTTAAAACTAATATTAATCAGTTATTAACGAGTAATGGATATATCACTTCAAGTCTAGAGAATGCTGATAATTATTACTTTACTAATGACATAAGTAGATCTAGTATCTTTTTCTTAGCAAAAGATAGTTATAGTGCTATCAATAAAAATTATCAAAACACTTTAGACTTTCTAGTAGAGATATCAGAATGGTATCGTAATGAAGTGGTAGGAGGCTAAAATGAAAAAAATACTAAATATAATGTTTGCTATTTTAAAATATATACTACTATTAGGAGCTTTTGCTATAACATTATTTATCATTGTAAGAATGAATGCAAGACTTAATAAAAGTTTTAGTACAGTAATTCCTGAATTTATTCCATTTTTATTAGTTTTCTTATTATTCGTGATAAATCTTATATTTAAACAAGATGGAGTAAATAATAACATATTCTATAATTTAACTTCATGTATAGTTTTTGCTACTATCATAGTAGTTGGTTATAGAGCCTTTGCTGATAAGAATATGGTACTTAATGAAAAGTATGGTTATGGAGTAGACTTTAACTATTTCAATACATTTATCGCATATATGAAGATTATGTTATATGCACTAGTCGCTTCTAATATTCTATTTATGATACAACCAAAAGAAAAAACTTCTAAAAAGGAAAAGTCAAAATAATAAACTTTTTCTTTTTTTTTATGTTATCATATAAGGGAATAACAGATTATTAAGGAGCGATTATATATGGATGAAAAATTTCAGTTCAAGAAGAAGTTTGGTCAAAACTTTTTAAAAAATGAAAGAGTCTTAACTAGAATAGCAGATGTAGCAGATATTAAAGATGAATCTTTAACTATAGAAGTAGGACCAGGTTCAGGTGCTTTAACAAAGTATTTAAAAGAAAAAGGACAAGTATTGTGTTATGAAATAGATAAAACATTAGAAGATATTTTAATGAGAAACTTTGGAGAAGCTAGTAACGTATCAATATATTTTGGAGACTTTTTAAAACAAGATATTAAAGAAGATTTAAAAGATTTTACCTATAAACACTTATATTTTGTAAGTAATGTACCTTATTATATAACTACTCCAATCTTATTTAAATTAATTAATTCAGGTCTTTATTTTGATAAAATTGTTATGATGGTACAAAAAGAGGTAGGAGAGAGATTTACATCCCCCGTAGGTAAGAAGGAGTATGGTGCCTTAACAGTGTTATTAAGATATTACTTTGAGACGAAAAAAGAATTCCTAGTTAGTAGAGAAGAATTTATTCCTAAACCAAATGTAGATAGTGTAGTAGTATCATTTAAACCAAGGAAAGATAAAGAAGACTTAGTAAATGAAGAATTTTTTCAACAATTAATACATGATAGTTTTCAGTTTAAAAGAAAAACATTAAGAAATAACTTGAAAAAGTATGATTTAAATATAGTTAGTAAAGTCTTAGAAAAATATAATCTAGACTTAAATGTTAGAGCTGAACAGTTAGAATATAATATCTTTGTTGATTTAGCTAATAATCTTTATAAATAAAATTAAAACCTGTTGCATAAACTTAACTGGGTGATTACATGAATTTTAAACTAGGTGAATATGTTACCAGGGAATCATATAATAATGACTTAGTCTTTCAAATAATAGATATAGAAGACAATATAGCATATTTACGTGGAGTAGATGTTAGGCTTTATGCTGATAGTGAACTAGATGATTTAAATAAAGTAACCATAAAAAAAGAAACTGATAGAACAGACATTGAAAAAGTAGAAAGCTTAATCTCACTAGATAGAAATGAATACTTTTATCTTCCGGGTAAAATAGTTCAATTTGATTCTGATAAATTTTATTTAGATAGATGTATTAAATTTTATAAAGATATGCATCTAGAAGCGTATGGTATAAAAGTAAAAGAAAATGAAATAGAAGAAGTAATAACAGAAACACTAGAAAAATATAAACCAGATATAGTAGTAATAACTGGCCATGACTTTTTAAAAAAACATGCCAAAGATAAAACTAAGATAGAAAATTATCAAAACTCTGAAAACTTTGTAAATGCTATTAAAAAAGCTAGAATTTATGAGAAAAATCAGGATAAATTAATAATTATCTCTGGAGCATGTCAATCAAACTATGAAGAACTAATAAAAGCTGGTAGTAATTTTGCTTCTAGTCCTAAAAGAATAAATATACATGCTCTAGATCCAGCTATTATAGCTTCTTGTGTTGCCTTATCTCCTGTAAATAAAGAAATAGATTTAATATCATTAATAGATAAAACCCATTATGGTAGTGCTGGAATGGGTGGAATAATCACTAATGGTACGATGTATGTGGGGTATCCAAGATGAATATAGATACAATAAAAGCTAAAGTAAGAGAAAAAGAAGGAGAGACACTTCACTTTAAAGTTAACGGTAGTCGTAATCAAATAGAAGAATTTAATGGAAAGATAGTTAAACTTTATCCATCTATTTTTATTGTTAGTTTAGTAGGAGATAATGACACAATTAAGTCCTTTAGCTATAGTGATTTAATAACAGAAAGTGTAGAGATTATCAGTTGACGTATAACCTGTAAAATCATTATAAACTTCTTGCAATTAGAAAAGAGATAAGATAGAATTAAAGTATAAAGTGTCAGTGCTTTAAAAGGAGGAAAGATTATGGAAATTACATCAGTCACTGTACGAAAAGTTGACAAAGAAGGCTCTCGTATGAGAGGAATTGCATCTGTCTTATTGGATGATAGTTTTGCAGTTCATGATATTCGAATTATTGAAGGAGAAAATGGTTTGTTTATAGCAATGCCAAGTAGAAAAACACCAACTGGTGGATATCGTGATATCGCTCATCCAATCAATCCTGAAGTAAGAGCAATGTTTCAAGATAAAATTCTAGAAGCTTACCAAAATACTTTGGATTCTGAAGAATAAATTTGAGAAGACTTAGTCTTCTTTTTTTGTTCTTTTTTTAACTAATTATTCATACCTTTAACTAAGAAGGTGAATAAATGGAAACTAAAGAATCAATTATAAGTAACTACAATCATAGTATCACTTTAACGGAGAGAAAGAATCTCTTAATAACTGGAGTTAAAAAGATAGAAAACTTTGATAAAGAAGAATTTTTAATAGAAACTACTATGGGGTTTCTAGTGGTGAAAGGTGACGGCTTGGAATTAATAAAACTAGATACCATATCAGGTAATGTTTCTATCAAAGGAATTGTAAATGGTTTTACCTATATTGATGATAATTCTAAAAAAGAAAAGGATGGAAGTAGTATCTTTCAAAGACTATTTAAATAATGAATTTAAAACTACAAATAATATCAATTGCTTTTTCCTTTTTTTATGGTATCTTTCTATCATTTCTAATTTCTCTTCAGTATAAGTTTTTATTTGAAAGTAAAAAAATCATTAGAATAATTGGTAACTTTATATTTTCATTAGATATGGCACTTATCTACTTTCTTCTTATGAAAAAAATTAATTATGGTGAGATTCACCCCTTATTTTATGTTCTTATTTTTCTAGGATATATATTTTCATATAGAAAAATACAAATATTTATGTCAAGAAGACTAAAAAGACCATAGTTAATTTGCAAAAAACTTAAAAAAAGTCTATAATATTATCAGGAAAAGTGGGTGATATTATGGCTAAAAAAAAGAAGAAAAAGAAGATGGGACCATTTTTTCTATGTGTTTTTTCTCTTGCTATGATAATATTCACAACCTATACTGTTGGAAAGTACTGGGTTACTATCTATAGTAAATATAAAGAAAAGAAAGAATTAACTAAAGAACTTGCTAGTCTAAAAGATAAAGAAAGTGAATTAAAAGCTGATGTAGAAAAATTACAAGATAAAGACTATGTAGCAAGGTATGCAAGAGAAAAGTATTATTATTCAAAAGATGGAGAATATATTCTTAGAATACCTGAAGATAAATAGGTATTCTTTTGTTGAGGTGACTAACTATTAGAAGTCAATAGTAAAATTGGAATTTTTAATAGTTTGTTATAATTTGGAATTTATCCCACGC
>CAKOZV010000019.1 GCA_934131695.1 uncultured Bacilli bacterium
TTCGGACCATTTACTCGTTCAGTACCATTATACTACTATACTTTTCTATTTTGGTCAATTTAAATTTTCACTTGAGCTTTTGCAAATTTCATAAGAAAAAAATCTAGAAACTTAAAATTCCTAGATTTTACTATTTCTTACAACTATTAATTTAGATACACTAACTAAACTTACAATAGTAATTAAAGAAGCAATTAATAGTTCAATATTATTATTAGAATCTACTAAAGTATTAGGTGGAGTAATATCATCTACTCTTGTCATACCTTTTTCTTCAATATCCCATTTAGCATAAACTGTTAATTCACTAACTGGTTTACCATCAATCATTAATTTAGTTGTCTCATCAAACTTAGTATTTAATAATTTATATAATTCTTCAAAGTTGCCTTCTTTAGCATACTTCTTAGCAAGTTCACTATCACTTGCTATATACCAACCCTTAAATACATAACCATCACGAGTTGCTACAGCAAGTAGTTTTTCAGCAAGATTCATATTATTACCATAGATAGTAACATCTTGGGTAAATCTAGAATAAAGTCCTGCTTTTAATAAGTTATCTTGTAATGTCTTACTAAATCCTACATTTAAAATGCCAGCTGTTCCAAGAGATGAAATAAATCCTTCTGTAGCATCATATCTTAAAATTGATACTGGTGTCCAAACATAAGCTTTCCCTTGATCATCATATCTGAAGACATAATCATACTTAGTTGAATTATTTGGATCATAATAAGTAAAACTATTCTTATCTTCCGTCATTTCTTTATTATTATTTAATTCAAAATCAACTAATTTAGTTGAATCATTATTAATAGGACCTGTATATTTTTCGTCTTCCTTCTTTTGGTCATTATAATTACCAAAATCACCAGTCATATTTTCATGATTTGCTTCTAAACTACCACTAAGTATAATTGTTTGTTGATTACTATTAAATCCTTCTATTTCTTTTTGAATTACGTTATCAGTAGTAGCTATTTTACCAATAGTATAACCATCTACTATAAACTTACCAGCATAAGCTTCATGATAACCAATACCATGTCTTTTATTATCTAGTAAAGTAAAGGAACTATCAGTTACTTTAACTTCAGCATTAAATACAGCAATTCCAGAGTAAAGTGCTACTGTAAAACCACTTCTATCTTTTAATGAATTATCATTTTTTATCTTGTCACCTTCTACAGTGAAGTTTTTAGATACCCCATTATTATTTGCATTTAATATAGATGAGTTAACTAATACTTCTGTAATAGTATCACTTTTTTCACCATAGAAAGCTATACCTGCTCCACCATTATTATTTGCATTAATAGTAGATGATGTAATAGAAGTCTTTCCACAGAAAGCTATACCATTACCCATATTCCAAGGATAATCACCTTGATAGTAAGGTCTTGTTTGACTATAGTTATAATTGCCATAAGCTTCTTGACCATTATTATTTACATTTATTGTAGAGCCTATAATTTCAGCAGTATTTTCAACCCAAATACCAGAGTTTGCTCCACAGTTATTAGCATCAATTGTTGAATTTTTTACTGTTAAATTATTAGCATACATATTAGATGCTGTATATTTAACATTAGCCCAAGGACCATCAGAGTTATTACTAATACTTAAGTATGAGTTAATAACCTTGATATTTCCTCCATTAGTACCCCAACTATGATTATTTGTCATAGAAACATTTGAACCAGTTATATTGATTTGATCATTATCACCACTAACACAAACCGCATCTACTCCATTATTATTCATAGTAACTTTATTAACATTAGTAAAGTTTAAAATATTTGTTGAACCAGATTCCATTCCAGCATGATAACCACTAACTTTACTATTATTACTCATATCTACTAAAGTCATATCATTAAAGTTAAGGGTAACTTTTGCACTTCCCATTACATTAATACCAGCCATAGTATTATCACTAGCTATAAAACTAGAACCCTTAGTACCATTTAAGTTAAAGATTGTTCTATAACCAATCCACATACCACTTCCATGATTTTGTTCAGTCTCTAAAGAATTAATTAAGGAAAGTTTACTATTATTAACTAAATCTAAAGTAACATCACAATCATTAGAAACAAATATTCCTTCTCTATATGAAGAAATAGTCAAATCACCATCGATAGTTAAGTTTGACTTAGTATTATCTTTAAATAAAATACCAAAGTTATTACCATTATCACTTATAAAAGTAACTTTACCAGTCATTTTAAAAGTCTTATTACCATCAACAGTAAGAGATAAATTATGATATTCACCTGTTGCAAATTCGATTGTATCATTTGAATCGACTATGCTTTGTATTTCTTTATTAGTCATATCAGTTGTTACACTAGCACTTGCAGCCTTAACATTTGGTATAAACATCATAATAAATACAGCACATAATACCATCAATGATTTAGAAATTTTTTCTACCATTTTCTTCCTCCCAATAGATATTAATCAAGGAAACATAACTTACCGAATAACCCCATCTAAATGATAAATAATCCCCCTGAATTAGCTCACTATACTAAAGAAAAATTAACAAATTGTCAATATTTTTTAGCTGAATTTTGTAAATTTCGACAGAAAAAAACTGGAAAATAGAAAATTCCAGATTTTTGCTTTTTTGGATTTATATGAGTTATTTTACTCTAAGCAATTTTAAAGCTTTACATGCACGCATTTTAAAGTGCAATTTTTCAGTTTTTAAAGTGCAATTTTTGCACTTTAAAATTGCTATTTTATTAAAAAAATGTTATAATATTAGCATATAGTTAGGAGGAACCATGAGTAAAGAAAACTGGAATTTAGAACTTTCTGAATACATAAAGGAAGGAGAACCAAACAAAGTAAAAAAAACAAAAACTTGGGAAACTGCCATAGGATTACAAGATGTAGATGGACTAAAACCATCTAAATATTTAATTGATACTGCTAAAGAACACATAGAAGGAAAAATAAACATAGATGAAGTTGAAAAAAGAATAGATAAATACTATAAAGTTTTAGATAATAGAAAAAAAGATGAATCAGAAAATAGTGAAGAAGCGGATAAAGTAGCAGTAAGAATAACTGAAATACTAAGTGATAACTCTTTTAATTTTAATCCTACTGAATTAATAGGTATCCATCAAAAATTGTTTAAAGGGATATATAAGGAAGCAGGAAAGATTAGAGATTATAATTTCACAAAAAAAGAATGGATATTAAATAATGATACTGTCATCTATGCCTCTTATCAGACTATTATGGAAACTCTAAAATATGATTTTGAACAAGAAAAAAATTTTTCTTATAAAGATTTATCATTTGATGAAGCAATTAAACATATATGCAGATTTACCTCTAACATTTGGCAAGTACACCCATTTTGTGAAGGTAATACAAGAACAACTGCTGTATTTATAATTAAATACTTAAGAACATTTGGTTTTAATATAAATGATGAGGTTTTTGCCAAACACTCTTGGTATTTTAGAAATTCCCTAGTAAGAGCAAATTATAAAAAGTTTGATAAAAACATCTTTGAAGACATATCCTTCTTAGAAAAATTCTTTTATAATCTTTTAGCAAATACAAATTATGAACTAAAAAATCGATATACCCATGTTGATTATTTAGAAGATTCAAACGAAAAAGATTTAAAATCTAATAGTCTTACCTTAGAAGAACAGGCAATTATAAATATAATAAAAGACAATCCAACCATTAAACAAGCAGAAATTGCTAAACAAATTAATAAGTCTTTACGAACAGTAAAAACTAGAATGCTTGAAATGCAGGAAAAAGGAATAATAGCAAGAGAAAATGGAAAGAAAAATAGTGAATGGATAATTTTATAATTTATATTAACCAAAAATCTGGAAAACAGTAATTCCAGATTTTTATTTTTAATTCTTATCTTTAATGATATTCTTACTGCAATAGTAAGTTAGTAGAAAATAACTACCATAGATTAAAACAATGAATATAGCAGTAATTATGATAGAAGATAATTTTATATTAACTCCAGTCATAATTAATATTTTATTACAAAAGATTATTCCAAAGATAGAATGGATGATAGCAAGAGCTAATGGTAATAGGAAGAATACTCCTATTTGTTTAAACAAAGCTTTATTAATCATCATATCACTAGTTCCTATCTTTCTTAAGATAGTAAACTTTATTTTATTATCATTAGATTCAGATAACTCTTTTAAAGCTAGAATAGCAGCACAAGATATTAGAAAAACTATTCCAAGATATAATCCAATGAAAGTAACCATTGCTCCTATGCCAATACTAGAGTTATAAATATCTGATTTAGTATTAAAGGTTAAATTAGTATTAGAAAATTCTTTAGAGTCCATAAGATTAGTGATTACTTTATCTACATTTTTTCTATCTCCTTTATAATCAGCTAATTTATAATACATATACTTAGTTGCCTTATCTAAAGCTTCATCTGGTAAAACAATAAAACCAATATTAGAAGCATTACTAGTCATATCATAAAAACCATCAATTGAATAACTATATTTAGGATAATAATTAGTATTATTAATAGTAATAACAGTTCTTCTTTTTAAAGCTTCATCTTTAATATTTTTCATAGAAGGATAATTAGCAACTACTACATAATGATTATCATCTAGAGTTAATCTATTTAATCTAAGACTCTTAGCCATCTTATTATAATCACTTATCTTCATAAGTTCTATTTCACTATTATATTGAAGATAAGGATATTTCTTTTTAACTATCTTATAATAATCGCCAAGACTACTCTTTAGAGTAATCCCTTCATCTACATATAAGGTAAAATCAGTTATATTAGTAAAATACTTATGATAATTAAAGTTGAGTTTAGCAAGTGACTCATTAATTGTTAATAATGAATCTTTCTTTTGTTCTTCACTATAACCATAAACATCACCATCAGGATTATATCTTTTACTTATTTCGATATCTCTTGGAGCATATTTAATCAAAGAATTGTTTAAAGAATTTCTAAGAGATAAAGCACTAGATAGTATACAAATAGTTGTAAATAACATTAAACAAATAATAGTAACCGAAAAGACTGTTGTACTTGCTTTACTACTTATTCCTTTAATAACAAAACTATTTAATTCTTTATAGTAAAGTTTTTTATCTTTCTTTAACACTTTTAAAAGAAAACCTGATAATGAGAAGAATACTAAGAAAGTACCAACTGTTCCTAGGATAATTGGAAATATAATACTAGTATAACTTCTTAATACTTTATCAACATCACCAATCACTAGATAATAAGCATAGATAAGTATCCCTACTGCTATTAAGAATAGAAAGAAAGCTACTTTCGTATTTTTAAGTCTTAGTTTTTCCCTCTTAGAGCTAGAGTTAATTAAATCTATAAGTTTGCATTTATTAATAATAATAGTATTAAAAAGCATAACAATTAAATAGATTATACCAAAATAGATAATTGTCTTAATAAAAGCACTACTTGAAAAGACAAACTTAAACTTAGTTAAATTCACTTCAAACATACTAGCTACTAAAACACTCATCAGTTGTGATAAGATAACACCTAGTAATAAACCAACTCCTAAAGATAGAAAACCAATTAGTAACGTTTCAATAAATAAAATCAAAGATATTTTTCTTTTACTCATACCAAGTGTTAAGTAAATAGCAAACTCTTTATTTCTTCGTTTCATCAAGAACCTTGAAGCATAGATTATCAAAAATCCTAGGATAAATGATACAAAGACACTAACCGCTGATAAGATATTATTCATAAGTCTAATAATTTCATAAGTTGATTTTGATAAATTCATCATAGCAGTCTGACTATCTATAGAGTTAAAAACATAGAAAATACTAACTCCTAACATAAGAGTAAAGAAATAAATGGCATAATCTTTTATACTCTTAGCAATATTCTTAACTGATAGTTTACAAAGCATCATTTAAATCACCACCAAGTACTGTTACAACATCTATTATCTTATCAAAGAACTCTTTTCTTGTTGAATCACCTTTATGTAATTCACTAAATATCTTTCCATCTTTAATAAAGATTACTCTACTAGCATAACTTGCCGTAAAAGCATCATGGGTAACCATAAGAATAGTAGCTGCTAATTCTTGATTTAAATAATTAAACTTTTCTAATAACATTCTACTAGACTTAGAGTCAAGTGCTCCTGTTGGCTCATCTGCTAAGACTAACTTAGGATTAGTAATTATAGCTCTAATAGATGCAATTCTTTGCTTTTGTCCGCCACTCATCTCATAAGGATATTTATTTAAGATATTAGTAATATCTAACTCCTTAGCTAATTTACTAACTCTTTTTTCTATCTCTTTATAAGGTACATTTTGAATAGATAAAGCAAGGGCTATATTCTCATAACCAGTTAAGGTATCTAAAAGATTAAAGTCTTGAAAGATAAAACCTAACTCTTCCCTTCTAAACCTATCTAGCTTATTACCCTTAAGTTTAGTAATATCTATATCTCCTAGATAAATATGTCCTGCTGTTACTCTATCAATAGTTGAAATACAGTTTAACAAAGTAGTCTTACCACTACCACTTGCTCCCATAATAGCTACAAATTCTTGTTTAGCTACTGAAAATGATAAGCCATCTAAAGCTTTTGTTAAACTAGATCTTGCTCCATAATATTTTTGAATATTATCGATTTTTAATAATTCATTCACTTTTAAATCACCTCACTTACCATATTAATAGATATTATTCATTTTGTCGTATTTCTAATATTACAGTATCTTACAATTTTGTAATACTACTATAATTATTATAGAAATCATTAATTCCAAAGGTAATAGTAACTAAAGTATATGAGTTAATAGTAGATTCTATCTCTAACTTATGACCTAATTTATCACAAAGCTTCTTAGCAATATATAATCCCATTCCTGTTGACTTACTATTATAAATACCATTACTACCAGTAAAAGATTTATTAAAGACTTTAGGTAAATCGTTTTTAGAAATACCCCAGCCATTATCAAGAACAGTAAGTTTAATCTTATCTTTTTCTAAGAAAGCATCTATTTTAATATAACTATTCTTTATATTTCTTTTATACTTAATACTATTATTAATAACTTGATTTAAAATAAACTCTAGCCATTTATAATCAGTAACTACTTTTAAAGAGTTAGTATTTACTATAAAATCAATATTGTTTTCTAATAAATCATCTTTATTTTTTAAAGCTACTCTACTAATTACTTTATCTAAACTAACTGTTTGAAAAGTAAAGTCTTCTTCTAAGTAATTACTTCTTACATAATATAGTATTTGATCAAGATAGTTATCTAATCTTTTAAGTTGAAATAAATACTTGTTATCCACCTCTTTATGATTATGCGTCATCAACATAAGAGTAGCTAGTGGCATTTTAACTTCATGAATCCACATTTCAATATAATCTTTAAAGTCTTCTAAATTAAGTTTATACTTATCAATTTCTTCAAGCATTGACTTATCAGTTTCATATAGTATTTGTTTAATTAGTTTTCCTTCATAGAAACTAGGATTATCTATCGTTTCCATAACCAAGTATTTTTTATCAAGTCTATCTAGATTATTAATTAGATTCCAGTAGAAGGTTTTCTTTCTAAAGTAGTCATAAAAGAAGATAGTAATACTATTTATTATAAGAATAAAAGAAACCATCAAAGTTAAAAAGATAGATACTTTAAAAGCTAGTAGTAAGAAGATGATTAATAAAATAGCAAATAAATTTATTAAAATGATTAATATTTTATCTTTAAAGTAACTAGTTAATTTCATAATAAAATGTATCCTTGTCCTTTTCTAGTTTCAATTACATTGCTATAACCAAAGTCTTTTAGTTTAGTTCTTAATCTACTAATATTTACTGTTAAAGCATTATCATTTACATACTCTTCATTATTCCACAATTCACTCATCAACTCATCGCGACTTACTATTCTATTTTGATTATTAAGCAAGTATAGAAAGATTATCATTTCATTTTTAGTTAATTCTATACTTAGATTATCTTTAGTTAAGACTCCTCTATTTTGATAGACATCTAAATCTCTGTATTTAAGTTTATCTTTCACTTGATTTACTCTTTTAAAAACATTTTGAATTCTAAGAAGTAAGATAGTCGGATTATATGGCTTAGTGATAAAGTCATCTGCTCCATAAGATATTGATAACACCTCATCTATTTCACTTGCTCTACTAGTTAAAATAATAACTGGTACACTACTTTCTTTTCTAAGTTCTTTTAGTAAAAGTTCACCATTTAGGTATGGTATATTTACATCAAGTAATACCAAATCAGGATTAGTCTTTAAAATATATTCTTTAGCATGCAAAAAGTCATTAAGAATTAAAGTGTCATAAGAAGCATTTTTTAACAAATCTTTTAATTCTTCTTGCATACTACTATCATCTTCTACTATTAGTATTTTTTTATCCATTTTTCTTCACCGTCTTAATTATAGCATTTATTTAAAGAAAGGTTTATTACATTTTTGTAAGAATTATTACTACGAGAAAAGTATAAATTTTTATCAAATATTATTATCTAACTAATTTTATGATAATATGTATATAGATGAAAAAAGTTTCATCTAACAAAATGATACATTTGATTTGTTAAGTCAGATGCTTTTTTCTTATTTAAACAAAAGTATAAATGCTTCTATAAATAATATTAGTATAACTAGACATAAAAAGTATTTTCTTTTTGTTATAAATATCAACACTCTTTTATTTATAAATTAGAAGAGAAAGCATCTGACATTTCAAATGTATCAAAATTATAGTAACTAATTAGTATATATCAATAGAACAGGCTAAAAATATAGCACGAAAAAAATGCAAATTTTCATTAAGAATTGTTATCTAACTAATTTTATGGTAATATGTATATAGATGAAGGAAACTTCATACAATAAAAAGGATACATTTGATTCTGCAAATCAGATGCTATCCCATATTTGGGTTTTTGCACCTGAATTCAACAAATGTTGAATCAGATGCTTTTTTCTTAATTAAATAAGAATATTAGGTTTTCTATTATTAATAGAAAAATTATAACATATAGAAAAAATTCTCTTTTTGTCATAAATACCACTCCCTTCTATTTATTAAATTAGAAGGGAAAGCATCTGATATTTCAAATGTATCCGAATTAATAGTAACAAACTAATTAGTATATATCAATAGAACAAGCTAAAAATATAGTACGAGAAAAATGGAAACTTTTATTAAGAATTGTTATCTAACTAATTTTATGGTAATATGTATATAGATGAAGGAAACTTCATATAATAAAAAGGATACATTTGATTTTGCGGATCAGATGCTTTCCTTATTAAGGTGTTGCACCTGAAATCAACCAAAGTTGAAATCAGATGCTTTTTTTCTTAATGAAATAAGAATATTAAGTTTTCTATTATTAATAGAAAGATTATGACATATAGAAAAAATTCTCTTTTTGTCATAAGCATCACTCCCTTCTATTTATTAATTAGAAGGGAAAGCATCTGATATTTCAAATGTATCCGAATTAATAGTAACAGACTAATTAGTATATATCAATAGAACAAGCTAAAAATATAGTACGAGAAAAATTAAAACTTTTATTAAGAATTGTTATCTAGCTAATTTTATGGTAATATGTATATAGATGAAGGAAACTTCATACAATAAAAAGGATACATTTGATTTTGCTCATCAGATGCTTTCCAAGTTAATGTATACGCACCTGAATTCAACAACTGTTGAATCAGATGCTTTTTTCTTAATTAAATAAGAATATTAGGTTTTCTATTATTAATAGAAAAATTATAACATATAGAAAAAATTCTCTTTTTGTCATAATCATCACTCCCTTCTATTTATTAAATTAGAAGGGAAAGCATCTGATATTTCAAATGTATCCAAATTAATAGTAACAGACTAATTAGTATATATCAATAGAACAAGCTAAAAATGTAGTACGAGAAAAGTATAAATTTTATTTAATAAAATTAAGTCTATTGCTATCAATTAAATTAAATGGTAACTTATAAACAGATGAGAAAAACTCATCTGAAGGGCACATTTGATTTAGACAGTCAGATGTTTCACGTGTTTTGAGTAGCACCTGAATTCAACAAATGTTGAAAGAAAAACACTATTTCTAAAGATTAGACTTAGTGTTTTTTCTATTAACATATTTATCTTTTAAATAGTCCTGTTCATCTTGATACCAGTTACCTCTTTTAATAATATGTGAGTACTCTCTTCTAAATTTCTTATCACTTTTAACAATTCTTCTTTTTTTATAAACTAATCTTTTTAAATATCTTTCTAAGAAAAATCTTTCATAGTAATACTTTAAGTACTTTTTTTCTTTTACAAGCCTTAATAGTATTAAAATAAACATTAATAAAAAATAAGTACTAGGATAAATTAAAAAGAACAAAAAGATTCCTGCTAAAGTTAAATAAGAGATAAAGAAGGTAACCTTATAACTATCTTGATAAGCGATAAAATAGCAAAGAAATACCTCTATTATTCTCCCACCATCTAAAGGATAAATCGGTAATAGATTAAAAACTAAAATATTATAATGAACAAGAGTAAGTAGTTTTAACTGATAAGGTGTAGTTAGAAAATTCTTAAAAAGCAGGTAGAAAGCACACTGTGTAACTGGTCCCATAATAAGGACTAATAATTCTTCTATTATAGGACAATTAATAGAAGAGGAAAACTTAGCTATTCCTCCAAAAGGATAAAAAGTTATCTCCTTAGCATCCCATTTAAAAAGACAAGCGGTAAAGAAATGCCCACACTCATGGACAAATAACAATAAAAAAGAAAGTAAGATTAAATAAAACTGTCCTGTTATAACAGCTAGGAAAAGGAATAATAAACAAGACTTATGAAACTTAACTTTTTGCAAGATAGCTTTGATAATCTACAAATTTCCCTTCCTTTTGAAATACTAAATATAAAGTTTTATTATCAACTTGTCCTATTAAAGAACCCTTCTCTACATAATCATAAAGTTTAACATTTACTTGCTTAATATTTCCATACCAAACATCTACTCCATTCATCTGTTGAACAATAACTACCTGCTTATAATTTTCTTTTTCACCAATATATACTACTATTCCACTTTCAAGTGATGGAATCATATACTCACTACTAACCGTTAGCTTAACCCCATCATGATATAAACTCTTATCTTTATAAGATAACTTTTCATTAAAAACCTCTTCATCAGTTACTATTTTATCAAAGGTTAGACTAGTTCCAAACTTCTCCTGCAAGAAATTCTTAACTACGGAAAAAGGGAAATTTTCTTCATAAACATAATGATAAAAAGTCTTCTTGAAATTATTATTCATCTTAAAACCTATAAGTAAGATAAGTGTTACTATAATTGTTATTAAGACTCTTAGAACTATATTTTTAAAAAGATTATTTTTACTTTTACTAGATTTATTATCTTTATAAAACTTTGATTCAACCATTATCGTCACCTAGTAAAGTATATGTATGAAAGATAAAAAAAAGAAAAGACTAATTTAGACGTCTTTTGCGTTTAGTCCTTCTAGAAATTAAATACAATATATCACCATAAATAACATTTAAGATTAGACTATGTACTATTAAATAAAAAACTTCATTAGTAGTGATTGGTACTATATTAAAGATAAACAATAAGAAAGATAAAGTAATCTCATAAATAGCAATAACTAAACAGATAGAAAAAGACATTGTTAAAATATTAACCTCTAACTTCTTATATAAATATTTATAAATAATTGCTAGTAGTAAGAAAAGAATAGCATTCGTAAATAGTAAGTTAGTATAAAATAAATCATATAAAAAACCAACTATAAAAGCTAAAATTAAATACTTATTCTCATCTTTTTTAAAAAAAGGATAAATAACTAGTAAGGCAACTATTGTTAATAAAGGATTAAATAAGGTAATATCTCCTAACATGTAATCTAGATAATTTGATAAAACACCATCTAAAAGAAAAGAAATAATTAAGGTTAAATAAACAAAGAACATAACTACTTTTCTCCTTTTAACACTGTTACATAATGAATACTATTAAAGTTTTGGTTAGTCTTAATAGCTAATGTTTTGCTAAGACCATATTTGTCAGTGGAAATAGCTTCTACTTTACCAATATAAATGCCTCTTGGAAACATCCCACCTAAGCCACTAGTTGTTACTACATCATCTTTCTTAATATCAATATTACTATCTACACCACTAACTAATATCTCATTTTTCTTCTTATCATAACCACTTAAGATAGCATTAGTTTCTCCATTTGAAGTAGCAATAGATACAGATACTTTATTATTAACATCATTAGCCGTAATAAGTTTAACAGTAGCTGACTTATTAGTTACTTTCTCTAGCTTACCAATTAAACCATCTTTAGTAATAACAACCATGTTTTCAGCTAAACCATCAGACTTACCTTTATCTATAGTAAGAGTTTGATACCAATAACTCTTATTCCTATTTACAACCGTAGCATTAACAATCTCATAACCAGTTAAAGTTTGATTTAAGGCAAGTGTATCCCTTAACTGTTCTATTTCCTCTTCTAAGTGAACATTAATATTCTTTTGAATTAAATAACTCTTACTAGCATTTTTATCTTTTTCTTTATTTAAAGTAGTAAATGGCATCATTACAATCTTAGATATTGTAACTGCTCCATCCTTAAAGAATCCTTCTATAACCCCTATTTTTCTATTAGATGATAATGAATAAAATAGAAGGAAAAATGATATGAATATAGCACAAAAAACAATTATTAGTTTTTTTCTTTTTTTCTTCTTCTGATACATACCTATCTTCCTTTCTTTCCTTATCTAGTATACCTAAATCTCTTCTTTTTTTCAATTATTCTTATTTCTATTTTCGACAAAACTAAAATATTTATTCTCATTTACAATTAAATGATCAAGTATATATATCCCATGAAAGTTACCTAACTTTATTAAATCATTAGTAAACTCTATATCTTTCTTACTAGGTAGTAATATCCCTGATGGATGATTATGAATACAAATAATACCAGTAGCAGACACTTTATAAGCTTCCTTAAATATTTCTCTTGGATGAACACTACTTCTCTCCATTGTTCCCATAAACAAAAGTTTAGCAGTAATCAAGTTTCTAAGTTTATCAACATATAGACAATAAAAACACTCTTGCTTTTTACCATAAAACAAATACTTACTATAAGAAAAAACATCCTCTGCTGTTACTAGTCTAACTTTCTTAGTATCCGGTAATAAATATATTCTCTTACCAAGTTCTATAGCTGCTAATAAAGTAGTTGCTTTAGCTTTTCCTATTCCTTTTATCTTACATATCTCTTTTAAGTCAAGACTCGCTAAATCTTTAACACTATCTACTTTAGATAATAACTCAAAAGAAAGTTCTGTTACATTCTTTCCCTTTAGTCCACTAGCTAAAATGATAGATAATAAATCAGATGTTGATAAATTACTAGGTCCATAAGACTCTAACTTTTCTCTTGGTCTTTCATTACTTGGTATTTCTTTAACTTTCATCCTTTTCCCTCCTACTTTAATTATAAACAGTAAATATTAGTTTTATCCTCTAATTCTTTAAAACTAACTCTTCATAATTAGCTAGGATTACTTTTTCAATAGTTAATTTTTCTTCATCACTAGAAGCCTTCTTAAACAAGTTTTCCATCTGTTCAAGAGCAGTTACAAAACTTTCATTATTAATATTTTTAGTCTCTACTACTAAGTTTTTATCATTATAAATCTTTTTAATACTAGCTAAATTATCTTCACTTTTAGAAATAGCTAGATAAAGGTAATATTTAGCTTTATCTTTTACTATAATTTTAGTATCAAACTTATTAGCACTATCTAGGGCATACTCCAAATTATCATAGACTCCCTCTCTTAAAAAATAGATAGGACTCTTATAATTAAAAACAGCTTGTTCTTCTTTAGTAAATTTTTCAAACATAGTATGTCCAATCACCGCTCCACTAACTATTGCTACTATTAAAGAAAATATAAATTTCTTACTCATTATCATCACCAATACTACCATAACAATAACTATGGTATTAATTTGTCGAAAGATGTGAAAAGTGGTGGTAAAGCTAATATTTTTATGATAAAGTAATACTAGGAGGAAAAAGATATGAAAAGAAAATATTTATTTTTGGCAGTTACTATGTTAGTAGTATTTTTAGTAACAGGATGTTCATCTAGCGAAGAAAAAACTATGACTTGTACTAGAACTATGAATCAAAGTGGAATGAAAACCAATCTAAATTATAAGGTTACTTATAGTGGTGATTACGTAAATAGAGTTCAAAGTGAAGAATCTATTGAAACTGATGATACTACTACCCTTAATACTTATAAGGAACAAATTGAAAACATTTACAAACCATATAAAGATATTGAGTATTATACTTATAATGTTACTGTTGATGGTAACAAATTAGTTTCTACTGTTGATATTAACTATGCTAAGATTGATACTGACAAACTATTAGAAATTGATTCAGCTAATAGTCAGTTAATAAATGATGGTAAAGTAAAATTAAGTAGTGTCAAAAGTCTATATGAACAACTTGGTGCTACTTGTAAATAAGCTTCAAAAAAGGAGCTTTTTTCTTTTGATATTTATATTAGTTTATGTTATAGTAAGGCCAAAAGAAAGGAACTTATAAATATGGGAAATTTAAAATATGATGATAAAACGCCAATAAAAGAGGGAGATTATTTTATAGCAATTATAAGTGATGATTATGACCGATATAACCCACTAGTCAAATTAGAGTTAGATACTGAAAGTAAAACTATTGAACTTAGTGAGATTGTATTAGAAAAGAGTTATAACACAGAAATTTGCAATAATGGATTACTACCAATAATATTTAGATACATGGGAAATGATGAAGTATTTGAATTAATAACAGAAAGAAAAATACCTATAATGTATGATGAGGACGAGTTTAATGAATTTAATATTTTTGAAAATAGTAATGAGTATAAAAAAATAATTAATACTCTAGTTGCTTTTTATCCAAAACACATCGGTCTTCTAAAAGTAAGTGATAAGTTAAAATTTGAATATTATGCATTAGTTCAAGAACATGATATAGAACTAAAGCAAGAGCTTGATAAACATTTTGAAAAAGCAAGAGACAATTTTGATAAAAGCTATCAGGAAATAATCGAAGAATGTATATATCCTTTAGCAGCAGTTGACAATATGATGTTTAACTTAGATAAAAAATTGGAAAATGAAGATAAAAACAAAGTTAAATTAAAAAAATAATTAGCTCTAAAAAAGAGTTTTTTTCTATGTTAAAATATAGGTGCAACCAAAAATTTACAAAAAACAACTAATAGTTGGTAGATAGCAACTAGAGTTCTATTATAAAATTATCTCGAGGTGATAAAAATGAGTTTCAATGAAAAACTCCAAATGTTAAGAAAGAAAAATAATCTTTCACAAGAAGAACTAGCTAATATGTTAGATGTTACAAGACAATCTGTCTCTAAATGGGAAAGTGGTATTACTTATCCAGAAATGGACAAACTACTATCTCTTTGTAAAATATTTAAATGTAGTTTAGAAGAGTTAACTAATGATGATATTAAAGAGATAGGTCTTGCTAACAAAAAGAAATTAAACTTTGATAATTTTATTGATAACACTTTAGAATTAATTAATAAAACCTATCAAATGTTTAGAGCTATGTCCTTTAAAGATACTATTAAATGTATACTTGTTATGGGATTAATCTTTATACTACTACTATTATTAAAAGTACCATTTATGCTTATTCAAAATAGTATTACTAATGTCGTTAGTAATTTTAGTAATACTTTCGTTGTTAATACTATCAAAGGTTTATTTGATTTAATCCTTGAACTAATCTATTTAGTTATTTTTATCTTTTTATTTATCTATCTATTTAAAATAATTTATCTAGATAAAACAGTTATTAAAAAGACTAGTAATATTAAAGAGGAAATACCTGATGAAAAAGTAGTAATATATAGTAACAACTCCAATGTATTCTTTACTATTTTAGGAAAGATAATTATTTATTTTATTAAGTTTATGGTAATATGTTGTGCCTTACCCATCTTAATATTTTTCTTCTTCCTATGTACAGGACTTCTTATCAACTTTTTATTAATATTAAGAGGAATATTCTATAGTAGTATTACTCTAGGACTAATCTTTTCTATTTTATTATGTTTAGTAATAATAGAAATGGTTTTAGATTTTATCTTTAATAGACAACTAGCTTTTAAAAGACTAGGTTTAAGTTTTATTATCTCTATCGCTGGACTTGGTCTATCCTTTGGACTACTTATGGTTGATATTTCTAATACTAGTTATGTTAATAAAGTACCTGATAATATTAAAGAAAGTACTATTGTTAAAGAAATTAATGCATCTAGTAATCTATCCTATCTTAATCATTACAATACTAACTATATAGTAGATGAATCTCTTAGTGATACTTTTAAAGTGGAGGTTAAATATTATAGTGATTTTAGTAAGATAGAATTTCAAGATAATGATTCCTTATTTATAAATTCTGTTAATAAGAACAATGTTAAAAAGTTAAAAGAAATAATACTTAAAGACATTAGTAAAAAAACTCTTCATAATTATGATAAACTTTATTCTTATAGCATTACTATCTATGGTAGTAGTAAAAATATTGAAGAGTTAAAAAATAGAATGATAGAAGCTAGTAATACGGAAAAGGAATACCAAAATACAATCGCATCTTATGAAGATACTATTACTGAATTAGAAAATAAAAATGATAATCTTGAAGAAGAAAATCAAGCTTTAAAAGATAAAATTGAAGAATATAAAGATAAGATTAGTGAATATAAAAACTCACTAAAAGATATAATTAAAGAGTAATCAATAACCGATTACTCTTAATTTTTAATCTTTTAAACAACCTATTGGTACAACTAAAACATCATTTTCTGTTACATAAGCCATATCAGTTCCCGTAATTATCATTAATAAACTAGGTTTTACTTTAATATTATCACTTTCATCTATTAATTTTTTTAATTGTAATAAATGATTTTCCCCTTCACTAATTCTAGAACCACTAAGTTTAATTTCTACCAAAGCATAAGTGCCATCTTCAAAATGAATAATGTTATCACATTCTAAATCATATCTATCCCGATAATGACTAAGTGTTCCACCAATTTTACTAGCATAGATACTTAAATCACGATTTACTAAGTTTTCAAATAATAGTCCAAATGTATTTATATCAAGCATAAGTTCTTTTTTAGAATACCCCAAGGCTGCTACTGCTAATGAAGGATCAACAAAACTCTTTTTAGGGGCTGTCCTAATTGATGTTTTACTTCTAATATTTGGATTCCAAGCCTCTATCTCTTCTATTATATAAAGTCTTTTTAGTACCTTTAAATAATTAATTATTGTAGTATCACTAACATCAGCATAATTAGCTTTTATATCTTTATACATAGCACTATCAGAATCTATTGTAGATACTTGTCTAGCATAAGATCTTAAAATTGTTCTTGCTAATTGTGGGTTCCTTTTTACCCCATCTACTTTTGATATGTCAGAATTGCATAAAACATCAAGATAATTTTTTGCTATTTGTAAAGCATTGTTTTCAGATAAATTTATAGCATTAGGCCAACCACCTCTACATAACACAAAGGCTATCTTTTCATAATCTAAATCAGTTTTAATTCCATCTATATCTCTTTTTCCATTTTTTAAATCTAATAGTGATATTTTTCCATTAGAGTCTTTTGATTCAAATAAAGACATGGGTTTCATATTTACAATAGCAAACCTTCCTACTCCACTATGTAGTGTATCATCATCAACTGGCGTAGCTGATCCAGTTAAAATATATTGATTAGTTAATCCACTATTATCCACAGAATATCTTACTGCATTCCATAATTTCGGAGCAATTTGCCATTCATCTATTAGTCTTGGTTTTTCTCCTTCTAACAGTAAGGATGGTTTAGTATTAGCTAATTCTATATAATTGTCTTGTAAATCTGGATTTTGCATTTCAAGAATACTTTTAGCTATTTGTTTAGCACTAGTTGTTTTTCCACACCACTTTGGTCCTTTAATTTGAACAGCTCCTACTATTGATAGTTTTTCTTTAATTTCGTCATCTACTACACGATTCAAATATTCCATAGTATCCCCTCCTAGCTAGATTATAACACAGTTTTTTTAGTAATTAGCAATTCTATTTTAATAATTTGAGGCATTTCGTTACAATAATTTGGGGTATTTTATTTTAATAATTTGGGATAAATCACTTATCAAGCAATTTTTTGTACTACAATACAAAAATTTTCTTTTTTTATATAGTTTTTGTATTATTTATAACAATAAATTTTTAAAGTAATTAAGACTGGTATTCTTATAAATAACATATCTTGGAATTAAATAAGGATTAGTATCTTTAGTAACCATCTTATTACCACCAATAAAAGCTAGTTTAAAACCTGCTTTCTTAACTTGTTCTATAGCATAATCATTATATTCATAAAAAGGATAGCAAAAAGCTTCTGTATTATTAAGTGTCTCCCTACTATTCTTTAAATCAGTTTGAACTAAATCTTCACTTAAACATCTAATACCACCACCTTGTCCACCACTACAAACTCCATTAGTATGCATATCGTGCGTATGACTTGCTAATTCTAAATAGGTGGATGAAAATGTTTCTTTAGGATACCAAGATGATACTAAAAACAAAGTAGCATTAACCTTATATTTTTCTAAGAAAGGAATAAACTTCTCTGCCCTTGCCCCATCATCAATAGTAAGTAGTATAGATTTCCTAGGTAATCTAATCTCTCCATTTATAAACTGGCCTAACTCTTTAGTAGTTAAAGTAAATACTTTATTAAGAGAAAGATAAGCAAACTCTTCGTTAATTTGACTTTCAGGATGGCATATCATTTCATTACATTCTTCCCCTTCCAAATAAATAAAATGATAATTTAATACTGGTACTTTATCTGCTATTTCCATATTATCTTCTGTCTCATTACTAGACTCTACTCTATCTTTTTTAATAAATACTAATCTATCAAATAATACCACTCCATAAGAATCAGATAAATTCTCTAATACTTGTAATTTAATATTATCTTTTAAATTAAATAGTTCTTTATTATCACTATCATAGAAAGTACTATTCTTTTTTATAGTAATTTCTATTGGAAAGTAAATATAATTCAAATACCTAGCATCAATACTATCATTACTTTCTATAAAATCAGTATAATATAGATAATAATCACTATTTCTTATTTTATAGTATCCATCTAAATTATCATTATTATCAAGGTAAAATATTACATCTTTTAATACTTTACCACTCTTATAGTATTTCTTACTTTCTAATTTATATAAATTAGTCTCTTTATTAGTAACTACTTTTTCATGATAAGCATCTACAATCTTTCTCTTAAGAATATTTTCTTTTAAAGCCTTTTCTTTTTCTAATTTATTATGTTTTTCTATATCAAGTCTATTCTGATATAAATAACCAAGTAATAATAGACTCATTCCAAGTATTAATGCACTACCAATAATTATCTTTTTCATATACATTTCTCCTATCTTCATTATATAAAGAACTAGTTATAAAGACAATAATTTTTAATAGACAATATTTTATTCTCATATAATTAAAAAAGAGGTGGGATAAGTGGAAGGATATGTTACTTTTCTAATGACTAACTTTGGTTATTTTGGTATGTTTCTTGGAATGGTATTAGAAGCTGTTATTATAATTATACCTAGTGAAGTAATACTAGCGACTGGAGGAATACTAGCAGGTAGAGGAATCTTTTCTTTCTGGATGGCCTTTCTAGTTGGACTACTAGGTAGTGTATTTTGTGCTATTATTATTTATCTAATTGGATATTTTGGTGGAAGAAGTTTTGTTAAAAAATATGGCAAATACTTTTTTATGAAGGAAGAAGATATAGAAAAGTGTGATATCTGGTTTGAAAAGTATGGACCACTTGCCGCCTTTTTAGCAAGAAATTTTCCAATCGTTAGAACACTTATCTCTCTACCTATGGGAATAAGTAAAGTTAATTTTCCAAGATTTATTTTATTTACCACTCTAGGTTCTATTCCCTGGACCTTTGCCTTTATCTATGTAGGATATGCTCTAGGTAATAACTGGATAATATTAAATAATTTTGTAAAGAAATTAAAACTTCCCATTATTGTTCTCCTTATTCTTCTACTTATAAATTATCTTTGGAATAAACTAAAGAAAAAGAATACCTAAGTATCCTTATTTACTTTAAATAGTAGTTACATGGTCTGTTCCACAATCAGTAAACATCCTTGATACATCAGTAGATGAACCGATTACCCATTTATTGGAAACTGTTATTTTAGTTAAGTTTGAACATCCATTAAACATCACGCTCATATCAGTTACCTTTGATGTATCAAAGCTTGTTAAATCTAATTCTTTAATATTATTAACAGCACAAAACATATAACGCATGTTAGTTACCTTAGAGGTATCAAATCTACTTACATCTAAAGTTGTCAAACTAGAACATCCATTAAACATAGCACTCATACTTGTCACATTTGACGTATTAAAACTACTTACATCAATGTTTGTTAAATGACTACAATAACAAAACATAGAACTCATGTTAGTCACTTTTGACGTATCAAAGTTACTTAAATCTAAATTATTTATATTTTTACATATCTTAAACATATAACTCATATCAGTTACCTCTGAAGTATCAAAACTTGTTAAATTTAGATTTGTTAAACTAATACAAGTATCAAACATATCACTCATATCAGTCACCTTTGATGTATTAAAATTACTAAGATCCAATGTTTTTAATTTCCAACAATAAGCAAACATCCAGTGCATATCTGTTACATTTGACGTATCAAAACTACTTAAATCTATACTTTCAAAACTATTTAGTCCAGTAGATTCATACCCACCAAACATAGAACTCATATCTGTTACCTTTGAAGTGTTAAAATTAGTTAAATCCAATGTTTTAACACTACTAATATTATAAAACATAGTATTCATATCAATTACATTGGAAGTGTCAAAATTACTTACGTCTAAACTTGTTAAACTGCTACATCCTGAAAACATACCACTCATATCTGTTGTTTTTGAAGTATCAAGTGCTGACAAATTGATAGAAGTTATAGCATCAAAGTTACTAAAGTAGTTTACCATACTTTCATTTGCAATGATTCCTTCTTTTCCGCCTATTGTTACTTTATAAGTTCCATTACCTGTTCCATCGTCTTCAGCATAAGCCATTAATGAACCATCTCCTGCTTCTGATAAATCCCAACTCTCTATAGCAGTAGTTGGCACTTCATTATCAGCTTTTGTTACTATTGATGTAGTTTTTGACTTATAATCTCTTGTATGAAAATCAGTTGATGGCCAACTAACATCAGTAGTATAAGCTTTCAACTTACTACCTTTTGGTTCTTCTTTAACTTTTCCATAGACATTTACTTTAACACTGAATGATAAATCTCCTCCATCTCCTTGCGGATTATATGACTCATCTACATACATTCTAAGACGATATTTGTTTGTTTCACTTGTACTCATTGTTCCTGTTGCTAGACTCATCATTCCAGATGGTCTTCCCGTCTTTGTATTTTTACTTGTCTTAGCTGTAAATACTTTAGGTGCCATTACTTGTGATTCATTATTACTATCATCTAATTTAGTTAGATAAAGTTTAATATACTTTCCATCTATCTTCTTAGATGCACTTGTTACATCTTCGGCTGCTATTTCCCAGTTGATATTAGTAGTACCAGTAATTGCTGATTTAACTGTAAAATCTAAATACTCTCCTTCTGTTAATCTTACTTTTCCAGTGGCATCAGTTGTTGGTAATGCTCCTGTCATATTGATAATATTATCTGACTCAGTATACTCCATCGTTATAGCACCTGTTGTAATAGTATTTAATTTACTACCAGGTCCTGTAAACTGAAATGCTGCATAACTGATTCCTACTATCATTAGAACTAATACTAAAACAAGTCCTATTGATAGAATTAATTGTTTCTTGTTGTTCATTTTTTTATTCACTCCTTCTATTTTTATTTACACCAAAAAACAAGATACATATTACTACCTTGTTATTAGTGCATGATAAAAGAAAGTAGTTATATTACTTAATGCCCCCCCCCCATGTTAACTAAGTGTAAATTTAATTTATTCACGAGTCAGGCACCTACTTTCCTTATCTTCAACCAAATTATATCAAAAGTAATTTATAATTTCAACTAGTATTCCCTAACTTGATGTTGATTTGCGAATTAAAATGTACAGTATAGTTGCGAATTAAAATGTACACTTTTCTTCACTAATAGCTAACTCT
>CAKOZV010000020.1 GCA_934131695.1 uncultured Bacilli bacterium
TTGTTTTAGTATTAGTTCTAATGATAGTAGGAATCAGTTATGCAGCTTTTCAGTTTGCAGGACCTGGTAGTAAAGTATCAACTATTACCTCAGGTATTATGAAAATGAGTTATACTGAGAGTGATAATATTATCAATCTACAAGGAGCCTTACCAACAACAGATGAAACTGGAAAGAAAAGATTAAACGAAGGAGAATACTTTGATTTTACAGTATCAAGTACAATTCAAGGTAATGCTAATATCAACTGGGAGATAGCTCTAGAGCCAATGCTTTTTAAAAAAATGTTTAATCCAGATTTCGTTAAAGTATATTTAACTGAACTAGACGATGCTGGAAATGAAACACAGGTAGTTGAACCAACAATATTTACGAATCTTGATATGGATGCTAACGAATATACTGGAAAACCAGCTCGTGTAAAAGGAACTGTGGAAGGAATAGAAGATACAATAGAAATACCAATCCTTACTTTATATTCAACTTCTACCAATAAGAGTTTTAGTAAAAAATATAGACTTAGAATATGGGTAGATGAATCATATAATCCTCAAGGAGATGGAGGTAACTTTGAGTTTGGTACTAAAGTAAATGTTTATGGTAAGGCAGAAGCTCAACGACCATCACTAGCTAACCAAGTATTAGTAGATAATACTGTTCAAGAAACAAAAGCTCATATGTTTAATTATACAAGTGAAGGAGTATCAAGTAATGATGAAACAGATACTAATTATATAACTAATGGGTTATATAGTGCCGAAGATGACGATGGTACTAGTTACTACTTTAGAGGTAATGTAACAAATAATTATGTACAATTTGGTGAATATCAAAGTGATTATAAGGTTAATGGGGATGGGTATTATAGTTATTCTTCTACTGGAAATATAACAGTGGCCAATAAAGGGGATGCTATGCTTTGGCGAATATTAAGAGTAAATGGAGACGGAAGTGTAAGACTTATTTATGAAGGACCACAATCTACTAATTCTGGTTTAACTGGACCATTTATTGGAAATGGAGATTACAATTCTTCAAGGGATAATCCTAAATATACAGGTTACACATATGATAATGGAACGGACAGTGAAGCTAAAAAAGTTATAGATAACTGGTATAGTCTTGCTTTTGGAAACAGTGTATATGATAAAATGGTTGTAAAAGGTCGTTTTTGTAGCGACAGTAGTGGTTATAAGTTAGCCAGTGAATATGGTTCTTCTGATACTAGTACTTATTGGTTTGCTAGTTATGATAGACTATTTCAAGATGAGTTGAATTTTGCTAAGGATAATGCTCCAACATTAAAATGTCCAACAACTAACGAAATTTTTGGTGGAAGTTATAGACTAAAAGCAGGATTGATAACAGGTGATGAATTAACTCTAGCAGGTACAACGGACTCCTTTTACAGTAATGAGAATTTTTATTTATATAATGCTAGAAGTTATTGGACAATGACTCCGTCATATTATTACGATAATGGAGCGGGGAATACTTTTAATGTCTATGTGACAGTTAGTGTAGGTACTGGTGGAGTAGCCCCTAATAGCAGAGGATACTATCGACCTGTAATAAATGTTAGTAAAGATGCTATTGTTAAAAGTGGAGATGGTACTAAGGAAAAACCTTATATTTTATCAGGGAATTAATATTAGTGATTTATAAAAAATAATTATGATACTTAATTTTTGTACTTTATAAGAAAATATTTGAATAAATTTTTAATATTTGATAAAACAAATTCAGAAAGATAAGGAAAGTAGGTGCCTGACTCATGAATAATTTAAATTTATATTTAGTTAACAAGTGTAATTTGCCTTATATTTTCATCGACAATAAAAGCCTTGAAATATAAGGCTTTTTCTTATTTTATGAGAACGTAAGGTGTTAAGTAATCTAACTACTTTCTTTTATAGTGGAGTAAAGCAGTAAAAGTTGTTTTATTCTTTTTGTGTTTGGAGGTAAAAATATGGAATCTAAAAAAGAAAGTATTATTTTGTTTAGTGGGATGAGTTATGTCTTTTTAAAGACAAATTTCTTTACAAATAAAACTAGTGTCTTAAAAGTAGAAAATTTGCCATTAATCTTAGATGAAACATCAGGTGATGATATAACAATGGAAGATGGAACATCAATGTATGATAGTGAGGCTATGAAATAAGCAGATGAAGGCGATACTAGAGTAAATTCTAATTATGTTAGATATAATCTAGAAAAGATGATAGTGTTTTATAGCTGGCTTCTTTAGAAGGAAAACAGGTGATAGATAAAGAATAATTAATAAAAATCAAAAGATTAATTATAAAATGAGGTTATGGTTTGCAAATGATATATCACAGTCAGTTAATATAGTAGGTAAGATGATGGCTCAAGAGTTAGGATTAACTAATGATGAGAAAAATATTATTACTAAAATAGTATTTCAAGATTCGATAAAAAGTATTGATAATGAGTCAAAAGTCTGGGATACTTTTGCAGCTAAGAATAAAACAGTAATGGCAAGATTACTACCTAATACCGAAAATACTACTAATAATACCTTATACATACAATCGGACGGAGAAGTGTTTACTAACTATAATAGTAGTGGTACGTTTGTATTATTAATCATTGATAAAATTGTTGCATTTACATGTTATGAATATTATTTCTAGTTCTTTTAATTTTGATTTCACTATATTAGTTTCTTTCACATTTAAACTTCCACCACATTCAGAGCATTTATCAAGTGTATGTTCAATAGTTTCATCTATCTCATCGTCTTTAAAGTAATCTAATTTCGCTATTTTCTTATTTAATATGTCTATCTCTTTTTTATGTTCTTTTTCTAGTTTGATTGTCACTTGTTTTACTGTTTTAGTAATTATTGCTTTATGTTTTTTCTTCGATATTTTCTAAGCATTTTATTCTATCATTTGCCTTTGATAGTACATATGATAATCTTTTTATTTCTTTTCTTAATTTAAAGTTTTGTATTTCAATTATGATATAAAAATAAGAAAAAATAACCCATTTTCTCCATTATGTCATTTTTGAAACTATAGAACTTAAAAAAATCTTACTTAGTAACCTCTTTTTCTTTGTATTTAAATATTTTTGTGATACAATTATTACAAGATAGGAGTTGGCTTATTGTATGTTTGATAGAATTATTTATATAGGTGATCAAGGTGCTCAAATTAAACTAAAAGATAAAGAACATCTTGCTATGAACTTAATGAATCTACATCTTGTGATTGAAGATGAAAATAAGAAAATATTAGCTGAGGTTGATGACTTACAAGATGATATTGTAAAGGTACGCTTTTTAGGTGAGATAGTAGATGGTAGACTAGTAGGTGGTGTTTTAAGAAAACCTAAGATTGATGCTAGTATTAGAGTAATTGAACAAAACGAAATACCAATGATAGTAGGGCGTGATGAAGCAGGATACATGTTACTTGGAGTTAGTCCATTCTATAATGACCATCCAGTATATTTAGATGTTAATAACTTCTTTAGTAATCACTTTGCTATATTTGGTAATAGTGGTAGTGGTAAGAGTTGTGGTATTTCTAGAATTATGCAAAATATGTTTATGGATAAGAGATTATTTCCATACAAATCGAATATCTTAATTTTTGATGCATCAGGAGAATATTATAACGCTTTTAAGGACTTAAATAGAATAGATAGTAATTATCATTATAGATTTCTTACTACTAATGAGGTTGATGGAGTGGGAGAGCCATTAAGACTTCCTATATTTTTACTTAATGAAACAGATATTGCTTTGCTTTTGCAAGCATCTAGTCATTCACAGTTACCAATCATTGAAAGAATGCTAAAATTAGCTAGAATTTTTGCGCAGAGTAGTGATGCTAATAAGTATAAAAACCATTTAATTGCTAAAGCTATAATGACTATATTATATAGTAATGAAACTTCTCCACATAAGAGAAATGAAGTATTTTCAATCCTTGCTAGTTGTTCAACACCAGAGTTTAGCTTAGAGTCTCCAGTACAAGGTATTGGTTATGTTAGAAAGTTTAGAGAGTGTTTCTTAATTGATTCACATGGACAGTTCTCAGAAAGCGTTTTATTAACTGAGTATGTTTCTAGTTTTATCCATGATGAATTTGATGATTATGAACCTCCTAAAGATTGTTATTATACTCTTGAAGATTTAGAAAAGGCTTTGAACTTTACTCTAATTAGTGAAGGATGGTTGCGAAATGAAAAGACTTATGCTGATTCAGTAACACTTCGAGTTAGACTTCATTCTTTAATAACATCTGATAATGCTAAGTATTTTTCTAGTCCTAGTGGTAGATATGAAACTTTAGAAACATATTTATCTAACTTAATAATTTCTAATGGAACAAAATATCAAATTATTAATATTAATCTAGATGATGTTGATGATGATTTTGCTAAGGTAATAACTAAAGTATATTCAAGACTTTTATTTGAATTTACTAAGGGATTAAAGAATAGAGCAAGTATTCCATTCCATATTCTAGTTGAAGAAGCTCATAGATATATTCAAAATGATACTGATAGATTCTTAATTGGATATAATATATTTGAACGTATTGCTAAGGAAGGAAGAAAGTATGGATTAATTCTAGGACTTATTTCGCAAAGACCGGTAGAATTATCTGATACAGTTATTTCTCAATGTTCTAACTTCCTAATCTTTAAGATGAACCATCCGGTTGATGTTGACTATATTAGAAAAATGGTACCAAATATTTCAGATGATGTAGTAGAGAAACAAAAAACTTTACAATCAGGTACTTGTCTAGGATTTGGTAGTGCTTTTAAAATACCACTTATTGTTAAGTTAAAGATGCCTGATCCTATGCCTAAGAGTGGTAACTGTGATGTTGTTAATATTTGGAATGGTAAAGGAAATATAGCTCCTACACCTAGTGTTAGTGTACAACCACAACAGATGGAAACACCTAGACCAAGTTTTGTTACTTCTCAGGGTGGTATACCTGAGGTTAATGGTTTACCAAATAACAGTATTAATATGAGTCAAACTCCTAGTGTTCAACAAAATGTTACTGAAGAGGCTAAACCAACTTTTATAACTCCGCAAAATATAGAAGAAGTTAATAATAGTGTTGGTACTGAATCATCTTCTAATAATCAAGAAGTTCAACAACAAACAAATACTATTACTTTTGGTGTTAATCAATCAATTACACCAATGCCAGCAAATGATACAATAAGTCCTATTCCAGAAGTAATGCCTGGTAATAATGATGGAAATACTACACCAACTTTTATGTAAATTTAAAATTTAAAGGCTCTTGTAAAAGATGCCTTTTTCTTGTATAATTTAGATAAGATTGGGGTTGATATCATGCCTTTAGAAATATTTAAATTGCCTGAAGTATTAAATCTTCTTCATGATACACTAGAGGCTGAAAAGACTATTAATAAAGTATCGGTTTTTTCACCTAATGGTGAGAAGTATGGCTATAATCAATACTCATTAATGATAATAATGGACTTTTTAGTAAAATATTGTATTGTTATAAAAGATACTAATAACTTTTCTTACTGTATAGAAGAGTTAAAGAAAATGATTAGTAACTATAGTGATCATAAGGAACTAGTTTTGTGGTCTAATGAATTATTAGGAGAATTAATAAGATTAAAACTTAATTTAACTGATAAGACATCTAGTGAGAATAAAAGGAAAATTCTATCATATTTATATGAAGAGTATATTGTTAATGGTTATATGTTTCATAGTTTTCCAAGTGCTTTTAAGGAGTTAGTAGAGGAAAAGGGAATAGATGCTAGAGATTATTCTTATCCGGTATTTTATATGAAAAAACTTTACTATATTTTTAAAAATCATAAGTATGATGAGATGATTCCTAAATATTTACTTGAAGGAATTTCTTCTATTTCTATAACGGATTCACCAGCGATGACTTATTATTATGCTTTTAGAAGTCCTCAATATTTTTGTAATTTAGTAGCTACTTCTAAGTATTATAAAGATAATATTAATTATGATTATGAGGCTTATTATCGTAAAGATATGGATGCTTGTAGAAATAATTTATTACTTTTAGCAAAACACTTAAATATGACTGATAAAGAAAAAGACACAGTGATAACAGCATTCGAGAAACAATGGAGTTTATTAGATGCTAGTAACTCATTACCAGAAATAGCTTTTATATCTAGAAAAGATGTAGGAAAAAATAGTTTAGATGATATAGATGAAATAATTAAGAAATCAAGGTATGAAGATTTAGTTGTTTCTATTGCTAGAATTACTGATAGTAAATATTCACATATTAGAAGATATTCTCCTTTATTTCCTCTTAGTTTTACAGTTAAAACTTTTCCTAGTTATAGAGAGATAAAAGCTAATAAGTTTATCGTAAAAAAAAAGGAAGAAGTAGTAGAGAGAAAAAAAGAAGAACCAGTAATAGTTCCTAAGAGAAGTGAAAGTTATGGTTATGCTTCTATTCTTTCATTATTAGGATTGCTATTTATTTCTTTAGGATGTACACTATTTATTATATTTAAGTATTATGGAATTGGAGGAGTTTAGATGAGTTTAAAAGTAGTATTTATGGGAACACCTGAGTTTGCTGTTCCTATAGTTAAATTACTAAATGATAGTTATAAAGTAGTAGGAGTAGTCACACAACCTGATAAGATGGTAGGTAGAAAAAAAGTTATGACACCTCCTCCTGTTAAAGTTGTTAGTGAAGAGCTAGGATTAAAAGTTTTTCAACCAAGACATATAAAAGAAGAGTATCAACCTATTTTAGATTTAAAACCAGACTTAATAGTAACTTGTGCTTATGGACAAATATTACCAGAAGAAATTCTTAATTATCCTAAGTATGGTTGTATTAATGTTCATGCTTCTCTTTTACCTAAACTAAGAGGAGGAGCCCCAATTCATCATGCTATAATTGATGGTTATAAAGAAACTGGTATTACTATTATGTATATGTCTAAAAAGATGGATCAAGGTGATATCTTAACTCAAGTTAAAACAGAAATAAAAGATGATGATACTTTAGGTACATTACAATATAAACTAAGTGAAATGGCTAAAGATTTGTTAAAAGCTACTATTCCACTATTAATTGATGGAAAAATAGTTCCTCTAAAACAAAAGGAAGAAGAAGCAACTTATGGTTATAATATTTCAAGAGAAGAAGAAAAAATAGATTTTAATAAAACTTGTGAAGAGATAGATAGACAAGTGAGAGGATTAAATCCCGTACCAGCTTGTTATACAACTCTTGATGGTAAAAGATTAAAGGTCTATGATGTTCGTTTTGGTGATAAGTATTATCCAAATACTGAAAATGGTATGATTGTTGATTTTCATCATGATGGTTTTGGTGTTGTTTGTGGTGGTAAAGAGTTAGTAATAACTGATCTTGCCCTTGAAGGTAAGAGAAGATGTGCAGCTAAAGACTTTTTAAATGGGGTATCAAAAGAAGAATTGAAAGGAAAAGTATTGAGATAAATGGAAAAGAAAGAGAAGGAAGATACTAAGAAGGTTATTAAAAACTTATTAAAGTCAGAAAGGGGAAGAGCTATCTTGTTTTTTCTTTTCTATTTTGTTTTCTTTCTGATTCTAATTCTAATGCTTAGAACAAATCTTAACAATAATAAAAAGGATACTGTTAATGGAAATTCTACTACCAATATAAAGGTTGATTATGATTTAAAGAAACTAGAGGAAGGTAATTATCATTTTACAAGAGAAGAAACAAGGAATGGTGTTAAAACTATTTTTACTGGTGAAGCTAATAGTGGAAGAAGTTCTTTTCTAATGACTAATGATAATGGTATTAAAAACTTTTTCTCTTATAATGATATTTATTTAGAAAAAGAAAATAATAGTTATAAAGTATCAGTTAATCCTTATTTATATCCTAGACTTAATGATTATTCTACGATAAAGAAGATACTTGATACTTCTCATTTGAAAGCAAAAACTACTTATGAAAATGGTAATACTATTTATCAATATGAGATAAGTTCAACCTCTCTTTTGTCTATTATAGATAATAGGAAAGTGGATTTAGATGATCAGGTTAATCTAATTAATTTAACAATGGATGAGAATAAAAATGTAATAGAAATTATTTATCAATTAGATAGTTATCATAGTTATAGTTATAATGTAGTAGAAGCTCTTACTATAAAAGTAGATTATAGTGATTATGGTAAAGTTAAGGAACTAGAAATACCTGCGTAGTTCTTTTTCTTTTAGTAGCAAAATGAATAGACAAAGTAAGTCAAAGTTAGATATAATAGATAAGGAAGTGGAGATGAAAATATGTTTGAAAGTCTAGGAGATCGTTTACAAGAAGTTCTCCATAAAGCGAAAGGTTATGGAAAAATAACTGAAGAAAATATTGATGAGATGATGAGAGAAATCAGACTTTCTTTATTGGAAGCTGATGTTAACTATAAAGTAGTAAAAGAATTTACTACTAAGGTAAAGGAAAAGGCTTTAGGTGAAGAGGTTAAAAGAAGTATTAAACCTGGTGACTTATTCGTCAAAATAGTAAAAGATGAATTAACTGAACTACTAGGAGGAGAGGCAGCTCCTTTAAATATGGAAGGTAATCCTGCTACTTTGATGTTGGTTGGTCTTCAAGGATCTGGTAAGACTACTACTATTGGTAAGCTTGCTAATTATCTAAGAAAAAAATATAAAAAGAAACCATTACTAGTAGCTGGTGATATCTATAGACCAGCTGCAATTGATCAGTTAAAACAGTTGGGTAAACAGTTAAGTATCGAAGTATATGAAGAAGGTATAACTAATCCTGTTTCTTTATGTCAAAGAGCTTATAATTATGCTAAAGAAAATGGTTTTGATTATGTCTTAATTGATACTGCTGGACGTTTACAAATTGATGAACAGTTAATGGAAGAATTACAAGAAGTAGAAGAGGCAATTAAACCACAAGAGACTTTATTAGTACTTGACTCTATGATGGGACAAGATGCTATTCATGTAATTAATGGTTTTAATGAGAAGTTAAATTTAACTGGTGTTATCTTAACTAAGTTAGATGGTGATACTAGAGGAGGAGTTGCCCTTTCTGTTCGTCATTTAACTAATCTTCCTATTAAGTTTATTGGTACTAGTGAGAAGTTAGATGGTCTATCTAGTTTTGATCCAGAAAGAATGGCTGGTAGAATCCTTGATATGGGAGATATTATCTCTTTAGTTGAACAAGCAGAAGAAGCAATTGATGAAAAAGCAGCTACTAAGGCAGCTAAAAGATTACAACAAGGTAAGTTTGATTTAGAAGACTTTTTAACTTCTATGAAACAAATAAAGAAGTTAGGACCACTTGAGAATTTAATTAAGTTAATACCAGGTGCTAAAAAGATGGGACTTTCTAATATCCAAATACCTGAAAAACAACTAGCTCATGTAGAAGCGATTATTCTTTCTATGACACCAGAAGAAAGACGCGATCCAAAACTAATAAAAGCTAGTAGAAAGACAAGAATAGCTAAAGGTAGTGGAAGATCAGTTCAAGAGGTAAATCAATTACTTATTCAATTTGAACAAATGAAAAAGATGATGAAAGGCTTTAAGAAAGATAATATGCAATTACCTTTCTAGAGTTTAGGTATACTAATCCTTTTATCATCTTTATGATAAATATAGTCGAGATCAATTAATTTGATCTTTTTCTTTTGATAACTTTTACTTTGAGTAATATCAATTACTTTGTGATTACCATCTACATCTTTAAATCCTTGATAATTCATATCATTAGTAAATAAAGCGAAATTAGATTCAAAATTATTATCACCAATAACTAGATTAGCTCTTTCCAAATCTTTCTTTATATCAGTGATATCATCTTTAGTTAGTTTAATAGCCTCGCCTTTAGGACTTATTTCAATATATAGATTATTCTTTTCTAATGGAAACTTTTTTTGAACAATCAAATCATTAAAACGATAGAAAGTAGGAAAGTCAAAAGTTTCTTTTTTATCACCGATTTTTAATACTTTATCTGCAAAAAAGAAAGTAAAATTAGATGAACCTGATCTTTTATATTCTAGATTAGTGAAGTTAAAGTTACTATCTAGTTTTTCAAAATAAGGATATAGATTATTTTTCATTATTTTATAGATTATCTTAGATTTAAAATATAGTTGTAAGGGAGCATTCTTTTCTTTCATCTTTTTATTTAATAAATATAATAAAGGATAATTATCAGTTAGATATCTTTCTACTTCTATATATTTTCTTGCTAAATAGTTAATAACTCTTGCATATTCATCTTCTGATAGATTAAAGTCATCAATATTATTTAATATATTAAAAATAGTTTCTAAATCTTCTATTTGTTTAATTTTCTCTAACATAGTTACCCCTCTTCCTAATTAGGACATATTATACCACTTTTCTTAGGCAAAATAAAGATGCTTTAATGGTGTAATGTCATACTCTATATTAGAGGAGGAAATATAATGTTATATAATAATCAAGATTTTGATATGAATCAATCTGCTAGTATTGTAGGGGATGGAAATATAATTGATCAAGATATGGATATTGATGTTAATATTAATGGTATGGGAATGAATCAGGGTGGTTATATGCAAGGAATTACCCAGAGTCCTATTATCGAACCTATGCAAGAAAGACAAGTTAATAGAACTATAATTCATCAAGTTCCCCATGTTTGTCCTATTAGAACAAGAATAATTAATCATCACATTTATAAACATACTTATTGTCCAGAATATTCTTGTTGTGAAGAGAATGTAGTAAGTAATATTAATCAAGGTTCTTGTTGTAATTTCCGTTAAGATGAGGTTATCTCATCTTTTTCTTTGGGATATGGTTAATATGTGCTATCATGGAGATAGAGGTGATAGTTATTAAAGCATTAACAATAAAAGAACCATGGGCTTCTTTAATTATCAATGGTTATAAGATGTATGAATTTAGAAGCTGGAAAACTAAGTATCGTGGTAAGATTTTAATTCATGCTGGTATGACTTTAGAAAAAGATATGGCTGAAAGATTTAAATCTTATAATCTTAATTATTATAAAGGAGAAATCATTGGGGAAGCGACATTAGTAGATTGTATTTTAGTAGATGAAGAGTTTAACAAAAAATTACGTGATATTAATCCTCTTGTTTATGGAAGAAGTAATCATGTTGAGACTTATGCTTGGAAATTAGAAAATATAAAGAAGTATGACCAACCTATCAAAGTAAAGGGAAAGCTTGGTCTTTGGAATTATGAAAAGTAGGTGATTAATATGGATTTAGATTCATTTTATAACTCTATATTAAATATAGGTAATAAAGATAAATATAATGATATAGTAAAAATAGTGAAAGAAGAAAAAGCTAAACTATTAGAGAGTACAGATTCACTAGATGGTTTTTGTAAGTATTTGGCTAATCAAATAGAATATGAAATTAAGACTAAGCTTAGTGGTGTTTGGGTAAGTAGTATTGATTTAAATGAATTAGTACAAGTTGATCATGTAGTATTACTTACTGAATATCGTAATAATGATGAGATGAAAAGATTACTTATAGATCCAACTTTTTCACAATTTACTAAGTCTAGTGATAAAAAACTAGTAGGTTTAGCAAGCTGGCCTAGTGAGAATTTAGATGTAAACTTTAGAGATAAACTTTTAACAGATGGAGTAGTAGAGGTAGATGATACAAGTTTCAATAGATATTTAGATTCTTTTGGTAATCATTATCAAGATATTAATTTGGATAGTTACTTAAGAGATAGAAAGGTAAATAAGATAAAGTGAAAGAAGAGTATCAAAAGATTAAAACAGCAGATGGGCTATTAATATTTATGGATAAGATTAATTATGGATATCTATCTAAGAATGGCAAGGTGTATTTAAATAATGATGGCGATTGGTATTTAGAGTATATCTTAGAAAATACTAGTGATATTTTAACTACTATGACTGGTAACTGTTTTGATCAAACAGAACTGGAAAGAGATTGGTTTATTAAGAATAATTATTGTGTAGAAACATACTTTGAAATGGTTAATCTAGATTATGAAAATATTTATCCAACACACTCATTTTTAATATATAAAAATAATAATAACTGGTATTTATTTGAACATGCTGATTATGAAAATAAAGGTATATATGAATTTGCTAGTAAAGAAGAATTATTAAGGTTTCAAATGAATAATTATATCTCTTACTTAAAACCTTTTAATATTAGTGATTTAGAATTATCTAGAGTTATACTTAGAAAGTTTGAAAGACCAAAAGAACATATAGATGCTAAAGAATATCTAGATTATGTTGTTAATAGTGAAATAGTAAATATATAAACAAAAAGAACTGATTATAAATCAACAATTCCTTTGGATGATTTATAATCAGTAATTAATATATATATTTTATATATGGTGTTGGAAATTTCGTGCCTATATGTCTATACTAACACTATACTATATCATTTCTAAAAAAATCTCTGGTCCACACGGGATCCAGAGCTCATTTACATATTAATTGTATACCCGGTCAAAATAAATTGCAAGCTTTTTGATTTTTTTTATTAATTCTTATACACTGATAAGTATTCTAGCGATTATATTGTATATAAAATATTTTCTACATGTTTATCTTATATTGGTTTAAGTTATTAGGAGTGTTTACATTAAGTTCTATTACTTTAAAAATGAATATTTAGATATAAAAAAGAACTGTTAAGAAAGTTACTTGTTTAATTTCTCAACAGCCCTTTAAAATTCTAACTGGTCGGGAAGACAGGATTTGAACCTGCAACAGCTTGGTCCCAAACCAAGTGCTCTACCAAGTTGAACTACTTCCCGAAGTGGTGCGCTCGAAGGGATTCGAACCCCTGACCTTTTGGTTCGTAGCCAAACGCTCTATCCAACTGAGCTACGAGCGCATGCTCTCCCATTCGAAAGACAAATTTATCTTAGCACATTAATAAACTCCAGTCAAGCATTTTTTTACAATTTAAAGGTAGTTTCATTAATAAATGTATATTCACTATGACATTTTAGCTGTCTTACTAACTTGAATAAGGCTATATCACGCATTTTACACTCTAACATAATATCTACATCTTCATCAATTTTCTTTAGTAAATCAAGAAATTTAATAAACTCTTTTTCATCAATATAATCATGATGACTTCTCTTATCCTTTCTACCTTTGGGAGAAGAAAAGTGTATCTTTGGTTTTAATTTGGTATCTTTCCATGTTGAGAAAATATTTTCTAAATCATTAACTGTTAATTTCTTTTTATTATTACACTTATAATGATGATAGTCTAAAACCATTGGAATATTTAATTCTTTACAAATAGATAAGGTATCTTCAAAAGTGAATATTTTGTCATCGTTTTCTAAAATGATAATTTCTTTTAGATGATTAGGTAACTTTCTAAAATTAGTAATAAATCTTTTAATACTTTCTTCTTTGTTATCCTTACCACTTCCAACATGAATAATTGCTTTACCATTTATCCCTAGCAACTTAAAAAGATTATAATGGTATTCAATTTGTTTTATAGATATTTTTACAACTCTTTCATTAATACTATTTAAAACACAATATTGATCTAAATGGGTATCAACTCGCATTCTATACTTTTTAATCTTTCTTCCTATATCATTAAACTTTTCTCTAAATGGTAATAAATAATCAAAATTAACTTTCTCATGAGTGGCTAGGGGAATAATATTAGGAGACATTCTATAAAAGTAAACTTCATTTATATGGTTATAATCAATAACATTATCAAAGATATATAAATTTCTATTAATAATTTCTCTTAATCTTCTATCACTTTCCTCTAAGGCTAGACTAGAGTAAGTTTTGTAAGTCATAGTATGAGAATAAGTAATATTATCTAAAGATAGGGGACTTGCTACATAGCCAAGATGAATTCTCATGTTAATCACCAGTATTAGTATTTCAAAATCTAGAAAGTATTATTCTATAAATTTAAAAACAACATATATTTTAATGGGTGATTATTTTGAAAAATGAAATAAATATTGCTTTTCCACAAGTACCATATGAAAACTTAAAAGAGAAATTAACTATGTTTATTAAAAATGAAGTGGATAATTTTTTAGACTTTGCTAAAGAAAAGTATCAGATAGAACTTCCTTGTAATTTAACTATCACTTATGAGTATTATAGCTATAATGGTTATGATAGTTATGTATTTTATATATCTAGTTTTGTTTTTGGGGCTCATCCTGATAATAGAATAGTATCTTTTACTTATGATACTATTAATAATAAACTTGTTACTATTGCTGATTTAATGAAAAAAGATCCATTTATTTTAAATTATTTATCAAAAGAGACTAGGAGTAAACTTTTAAATAATAAACGAATAGTAGATAGAAATATGTTATTAGAAGGGACTAAACCAGTTATAGACAATTATCAAGTATTTGCTTTTACTCCTAGAGGTATTCTTCTTTTCTTTCCACAGTATCAAATTGCTCCTTATTCATCAGGTAGCTTTAAAGTGTTAATCCCTTATCGAAATAGTGATTTCTTAGACCGCAGTGTTATACCTTTTAATAATTAGATTTACATTAGCAAAGTCTATATTGGCAGAGGTACTATCACCAATTATTCCACAATGAACGTATAGAGAGGTTGGTTTTTCTATTTTAGTAATAACTGTTTCTGAACAATCCATTCTATTTGTTTGACCAGCTTTTAATTCAAAAGATAAGTCTTGAATAACACTACCTTCACTATTAGTAAGATGAAAGATGGCACCATGACTTTGATCTACTCCTGATATTTGACCACATAAAGTTATTTCATAGATACCAGATTTTAATAGGAAAATAGCAGAGCCACTAATTAACTCAAAAGTTTCGTTATCATCAGGAAGAACTAGTGTTTCTTGAAAAGTCATAATTTTAGAGTAGTGAGCTTGAGCAAAACTTACAAATAAAACAGTTTCATAACTAGTAGGAGATATAAAACTGGGTCCCGTTGGTCCTATATCTCCTTTAGGTCTGGTTGGTCCCATTAATCCATCATTTCCTTGAGGACCAGTATCACCTTTGTCACCTTTTTCTCCTTTGTCACCTTTAGGACCAGTGTCTCCTTTTTCCCCTTTGATGTTTCCAATATCAACCCAGTCATTTTTAGATGAATCCCAGATATATAAGTCATTTATTACTATGTAAGTATCTTCTTCTTCCCCTGTTGGATGATACTTTTTTAATTCTTCTAAAGAAGGGTAGGTTCCTTTAATATCTAATCCTTTACCAGCTTCCCCTTTAGGCCTGTTGGTCCTGTTATTGCAGAAGGATAAAGTCCTGACTTTAAAAGCTTATCTCTAATTTTAATATTTTCTATAATCTCTTTAGTTTTATCATCATAAGACATTTATATCACCTAATACAGTCTATGTTTACTAGCTATAATGTGGTTGTGATATTGACTAACAAATTATTTAGAAATACATATTATAAAAAGAAAGGAGAAATTAAGATGTATTCAAATTATTATAATTATAATCCTTATCTAAATTATAGAAATGATAATCAGATGGAGTCTTTAGAACTTATTACTTTAAATGAGGCGATTAATCTAATTAGAAAGTCAGTAGGAGATGAGAAAAGTGATGAGTTATTTTATGAACAATTAATAAATATGGCACCTAATAATAAATCTAAGGAAATAATTGCAAGTATTAGAGATGATGAGAAGAAACATCATGAGATACTAAAGAATTTATATTATTCTTTTACAGGTAATAGTATAAATGATAATAATAATCAGTATAATAATATGAATCTAAATATGAATTTTAAGGATTCACTAGAAAAAGCTTTATTTGGAGAGTTAGAGGCAGTGGAAAAGTATCGAAAGATTCTTTCTAAAATGCCTAGTGGTAAGGCTTATACCTTGTTAATGGCTATTATGACTGATGAGATGAAGCATGCTAATAAATATAATTTTTTAATAGCTACTACACCTAACAATAGTTGACACTAAATTTTTTTTACTTATTTAATTATTAAATCTTAAGTAGTATAATAATAGATGAAAAGTAGAATAATAAAATGATGGAGGTTTAATAATGATTAAAAATTATTTAAAGAATTTTGAAAAGTATTCTATTTTGATATCTAGCTTGTTAGTTATTTTAGGAATATTCTTATTAGTTAGTCCTATGAAGTCACTAGAAGTAGCAGTTATATTCTTTGCTGCTATTATGATTGTTAATGGTATTAGTAGTTTTATCTCTTACTTTATGTTACCTAATGAAGAAAGACTATTTAGTCTTGATTTAGTAACAGGAATAGTAACAACACTAACTGGTAGTCTTATCTATCTTTATAGAATGGATTTAATTAATGTTTTTCCAGTTGTTTTAGGTATATGGATAATAGTTAGTAATTTAATAAAGATGCAGTTATCGATTAATTTAAGTGCTATTGCAGGAAGTAATTGGTTTTTATTACTAATCACTCAAATATTAATGATTATTCTAGGAGTAGTGTTGATTACTAATCCATTTAGTTCATTAATAGCCTTAACAACTCTTGCTGGATCTTTCTTGATAATAGCAGAGGTAGCTAGTCTAATAGAAAGTATTTATATTTTATTAAAATTAAGGAATCTTTAGGATTCTTTTAATATTCTTTTTTAGCAACCTGTGTTATAATACAGGCAAGAAGTGAGGAATATATGAATAAAGAAAAGATTAAAAATATAATAATTATCATTTTAATATGTTTGTTAGTTTTAGTAACAACTCTATTTATTATTTCTAAGAAAGATGAAAATAAAAGTAATGAGGTAACTGTTACTGTAGAAGCAGTAGGAAAGAAATATTTACTAGGTAGTAGTAAAAACAAAGATTATTTAATTACTAATTATAAAGGTGACTATAAGGAAAAAGATAAGATTAAGTTTACTTATAAAAATAAAGATAAGAAAGAAAAAGATGGATTAACTAATATTAAAGTAAGTGATGAAGACTTAATAGTTGATTATAAAGCTAAAGAAGAAGAAAAAACAGTAGAGAAAAGTGAATCTAGTAATGATTATCAATCTACTGATAATAGTAGTACTGTAACTACTAATAATAATCAAGTAAATAGTTCTAGTACTGATACTAATATTGATGATGCAGTAGTAACTTATGTTAATACGCTGAAGGATGATAGTACTACTAGTAGTTTAAAAACTAACTTTGTTACTTTAGTTGATTTTATCTTCTATGATGGTACTATTAAAGGACATACTTTTAAAGAATTAACTAATGAAGCTAAATTAAAAGTACTAGAAGCAATGCTTTATCTAGACTCAAAGGTGGAAAAATACTTTCCTAATTATAAAGAAGAAATTAGTAGTAAAACCGGTAGAGCATATACTACTGTTAAAGATAAAGTGGTTAGTAGCTATTTAAATATTACATCAGCTATTTGTAGTAAAGATAGTTCTATTTGTGATAGTGCTAAGGAAGACTTTCAAAATTTAAAGAAGAACTTTGGACTTACTTGGTCAGTTATAAAAGAAGTAGCAGGTGACTCTAAAGAAAGTATTAAAAACTGGTATGAAATTTGGAGTGGTAAGAAGTAAAAAAATGTTCATTTTTAAATAATAATATGCTATCCTTATAGTAGGAGAGGTGAATATGGAAAATATAAAAAAATTGTTTATTTTACTTATAATTAGTAGTTTTCTAATCTTACCTAATGTTTATGCTGAAGATAGTAACTATCTAAATATAAGTAATAATACTGTTAAGACAGTAAATCATAGTATGTTTACAGCAGGTGATGATGTCTCTACTAATAATATGGTTAAAGGAATTGACTTTACAGCTGGTAATAATCTGAATATAAATGGTAGTTCAGAATATGGAATGTTTGCTGGTAATAGTATTAACTTTAAAGGTATGGTTACTAGAGATTTATTTGTTGCAGGTAATAATATTGTAATTGATAGTAGTGCTAATATAGCAAGGGATTTATATGTAGCAGGTAACTCTGTAACGATATCAGCAGATATTAAAGGAAACATCTTTTTAGCAGCCAGAGAGGTTATCATTAATTCTAAAGAAATAAGTGGTGATGTCACTCTAAATAGTGGTAAGTTAACAATATCTGATAATACTAAGATAAATGGTACTTTAAAATATAATGATAATATAGAGTATTCTAAGACTAATGCTAGTATTAAAGAGATTAAAACATATCATGTTGATGAAAAGAGTAAGGATGAGGTTATACCATCAATTAGTAGTATTCTATTAGGAATAGTAACTAGTTTCTTAGTAGCTTTAGCAATATATTTACTATTACCAGCTAGCTATAAGGTACTTGATGAGGTTAAGAAAGATAAAGTATTTAAAACTTTTGGAAATGGTTTTCTTTTCTTGATAGCAGTACCAGTTATTTCTATAATATTAATGATTAGTATTGTTTGTATGCCAATTGCTATTATAGCTTTAATCTTATATGGAATAATTATTTATCTATCAAGTATTATTTCATCAGTTTATTTTGGTAGATTAATAGGTAATAAAGTCTTAAAATTAAATAATGTTTATTTACAAATATTAATTGGTGTAGTAATTACTAGACTAGTAAAGTTAATTCCTGTTATTGGGGGATTATATAGTTTTGTAATTGTTATCTTGGGAGTAGGTTTAGTTTACAATATGATGGCAAAACTTCATAAAGAATCACTTGACTAATACCTATTAAAAGGTTACACTTATACTGTTAATAAGGGAGTAATTGGCATGTTAGAATCTAGCATGTAATAAAGTCAACATCATGATTTTTATCTGGCTTTATTATAGACAATGAGACTTGTTTGCAAGATATAGAAAGCAGACTAAGTCTCTTTTTATATTAGAAAAGGAAGGAGTAGAAGATGATATTTTTAGAAATTTTATTATTAGTTATAGGATTTGTTTTATTAGTTAAAGGAGCAGATGCTTTTGTAGATGGATGTAGTAATGTTGCTAAAGCTCTTGGTATACCTAGTCTTATCATTGGTTTAACAATTGTAGCTTTTGGTACTAGTGCCCCAGAGTTAGCTGTTAGTTTAATTGCTTCATTTAAAGGAAATAGTGCTATATCAGTTGGTAATGTAGTAGGTTCTAATATTTGTAATATGTTATTGGTACTTGGTGCTACTAGTTTATTTGCTACTTTAAATTGTAAAAGAAAGCTAGTTACAAGAGATTTTGTTTACTTATTCCTATCTTATGTTGCTTTATTTATAATAAGTGTAGGTACTTATATAGAAAGTGGTAAAGTTGGAACGATTAATAGAGTAAATGGTTTATTACTTGTTTGTTTTCTAGGAATTTATATGTATTCTTTACTAGGTGATGCTAAAGGTAATATGAAAAAGGAAGAGAACTCTAGAGAAAAAGTAACTTTCAAGGAGATACTATTTATTATCATAGGACTAATTGCAATAGTAGGTGGTGGAGAGTTAGTTGTTAATAGTGCTACTGCTATTGCTAAAATAATTGGTATAAGTGATAGTGTTATTGCTCTTACAGTAGTAGCTGTTGGAACATCACTTCCAGAATTAGTAACTAGTGTCGTAGCTGCTAAAAAGGGTGAAGATGATATTGCTATTGGAAATGTAATTGGTTCTAATATCTTTAATATTCTTATGATTTTAGGCTTTTCTTCAATAGTTAATCCATTAACAATAAGTTATAATTCTTTGATTGATATGATAGTAATGGTTATAGCAGGTATCTTAGTATATGGATTTGTTTTAAAGGACCAAAAGATTACTAAAACTAGAGGAATATTTATGTTGCTATTATACTTTTCCTATGTAGGTTATTTATTAGTTAGATAATAGTTGTGATAAACTATTATTTTTTTTGTCTTGGTTGAAGAAAAGATTAATAAATATAAGATTATAAAAAATTAATTATATAACAGTGAAAATATAGATGGATATTGTAAGTAATTAGAATTTTATATGGTCTTTTCAGTAAAAAAAATTGATTTACTGTTTATCATAATTATGGGAGGAATGTAATTATGAATTATGAAATTGATGGATATCAAAATGAAAACGAATTTGTTAGGAGTTTAAATAGAAAGAAATTTTCTTCGTTATTACCTAATTTTCAGGGTTTACTTCTTAATCTTTATGGGAATCTTGATAATGACAGTGTGGTTTACTGCAGAAAGGATTATGAAAAGAAAAAGTTTGATATTGAGATAATTGTAAATGGTATTATTAAGAGAATTAGTATCAAAAAAGGTATTAATAATTCAGTCCATGCCGAAGGAATCTCTAGCTTTATTCATTTTCTAATTGATTCAAATGTATCTAGAGAAGCGGTTATAGAGTATTTACGTTATCATTATGCCGATGGAACGCAAAACGGTAGGGGAATTAACAGAATAAGTGGACATGAGTATAAAGAACAAAATCAAGATAAAATAGATTATATTAATGAACAAATTAATAACCCATATGTTTTAAGAAGAGCTATCAATAGATTTGTTTTACAAGGTAAAAATTCAGCTATTAAAGTAGATGGTATTATTTATGGTACAGTTAATGATTTTCTATTTATTTCTAGTGATGATGTTATGAATATCTTGATGTCAAAACAAAATATCTACTCAACTGGGGTACATTTTGGAAATTTATTTTGTCAACCGATGACTAGAAATCTAAATTATAATCCAAAATATGAGAAAAAAAGATTCTGTGTACAAATTAAATGGTATAGTATATTTGATGATATTATGGAAATTAAAAATAAAAACATATTAGATAATATAGAAAATACTTTTAGATAAATTTATACTAACGTCGTTATTATATAACTGATTATCAGTGAACTTCCAAGCTAACTACGGGAGGTTAAACACAAAAAAACCAATTCATTACTGAATCAGTTGTTATTTTAAATGGAGCCCTTATGGTTCTGGTAAAGCAACCATTATAAGCAATAATTATAGGCAGTAATAACTACTAACTAAAATTAG
>CAKOZV010000021.1 GCA_934131695.1 uncultured Bacilli bacterium
AGCTCAGCTGGATAGAGCATCGCCCTTCTAAGGCGAGTGTCATGGGTTCGAATCCCCTCTGGGACACCATTATTGATTTAAAAGCCTTGATTTTATGGGCTTTTTTGTTTTTTTACTCTCAAAATTACTCCGATTAAATTCTTTGTATGCTATAAAATAATGATTTTTCTTTTCATTAATTAAGTATACATGATATAATATATAACTGACAAAGGGAGGTTTAATATATGAATAGATTAGAGTTTAACACGATTTTAAAAACACTTGGTATTAATAATTGTTTAATAAATACAACTAATATATATGATTCAATTGAAGAAGTACATTTTTGGAATAATATCGTAATATATTTTGGTGGCAGTTATTATACTATAATTAGAGGTAAAGTCCCTTTAGAAGTTGCTAATATTATTTATGAGAAATATCCTAACAATCCCCATGAAATAAGAATTGATGGTGGCTGTAGTGATTATACTCCAATTGAGCATGCAATTGATGATCAGTATAAAAAAGAAATTCAAGAACATATAGAACAATCTCTTGAAATAGACGAATATCTTGTAAGATGTAAAAAGTCTAGAAGAAATATGTTAAGAAGAAAAAATGATAATAAGTATATTGAAACATATCATATCGATTCTAAAGAAGGACTTATTATTTTTTTAACAGAATTAAAAGATTATTATGCAAGAAAACAAGGACTACGTGAAACAGAAGTTCAAAGGTATGATGAGATAATATCAACTGTCAGTAGTGAGATTTTAAAGCAAGTGAACCCAAGTATTACTAATTATGATTGGATGAGAGCAGATGAACAATATGGTGAAATTTTTCTAAATACCATTTTGCTCGTGATAAACAAATTCCTTTTGGACGTGCTTTTAGAAAAATCATTGATCAATTTGATAGAACAGTTAACCCTTATATAAATGAAGATATAGAATTGGATTCTATTGATAATTATTTGAAAAAAGTGAATATTGATGCTAATACTTACGATCAAAAATATGGAAAGTATCGAAAAAATTGTTGTAGAATTACAATTAAAGCAAAAGATGGAGAAAGTGAAGTTAGATATTATAGAAGTCCAAATGGTTTTTCTTATCAATTGATGTATGTTTTAGGACCTGAAGAGTACCTGAATGTGTTGCATTATTTTGATAATAAAGGAGATAAAGAATCTGATAAAGGAGAACATATTTATATAAATTATTTTGGAGAAAATTCTAAACAAGAAATTGATTTAAGATATAATATCACCCTTGGATTAGCTAGTAAAACTGATGAGGATAAAATGCCAATTACTTCTGAACAAATGACATTTGTTTCTGATGAGTTAGTAAAAGCAACCGAATTGGCTTCTACAATTACTATTGATAATATGAAGAAAAAAGGGTATTCAAAGAAATTAGTATCAAACAAAAAAGTAAGAATATAAGAATTAAAAATTTTTATTGGACCTAATGGTTATGGAAAAACTTATGAATAATAGCAAAAGGTCCAAGAAATATTAAAAAAGAAAAAAGATATTATTATGCTAAATATTGAATTGATTTTAACAGATAAAAGAGATGGTTAATAATTTTTCTTCTGGATTACATAATAATAGAATTGTTGAAAATTTAAAAGACTATTTGAAAATAGATTAGACTCAATTATTAGTGACAATGTTAATATGTATAATGATTTGATGGATGACATTATAAAAAGTATTGAAAGTATGTTATACTTAGTTCGGAGGAAGTTAATCGATGAAGAATAAAGATATATTAAAGAAAATCAAAAGTTTATCTACTAATGAACAAAGAAATTTATCTTATGAGGAGTTGGTAGGTATTATTAATAAGCTTACACCTGATGAAATAATTGAATTAAGTAATATTATTGGGTATCCTGTGTTTACAAGACTTTGTATGGGAGTACTTAAGCACAAATTTGTTTTATTACAAGATGGTGCAGCAGCAGTAATAGTAAACGACCAAGGACAAATATTATTACAGAGTAGGGCAGATAGAGATAAGTGGGGATTACCTGGTGGATGTCAGGAATTAGGTGAAAGATTCCAAGATACTATTATTAGAGAGGTAAAGGAAGAAACTAATCTTGACGTAAATGAAACCGATTTAGAATTAATAGATATAGTTTCGGGAGCAAGTAGAAGAAATGAATATCCAAATGGAGATGTTGTTATAAATAATACAGCCTTATATTGTATTAGAAACTATTCTGGAAACTTGAAATGGGATAGTGAATCTAAAGAAATGAAATTCTTTGATTTAGATAATTTACCAAAAAATCAGAATGATCCAGATTTAATTGAAATCTATAAAAAATCTATTAGTAAATTAAAAAGATAATATCATTTATTAAAAAACCATTTTCGTTAAGAAAATGGTTTTTGCTATGAAAAATATTAATTGTTCTTTCTATTATTAAATAAAGTTAAAATTTTTTTCTTTATGCTAGTTTTCTTTGCTTTTTGGGATTGTGGATTAATTTCTTTTCTGATTCCATCATAATCAATCTTTACAGTATTAACATTAAAATATTTATGGAATAGATCTTCTTCTTGTGCATTAATTTTAAGTATTTCTTCATTAGAAAATACCTGTAAAGTTTCATGCCATTTATATCCTAACTCGGTAAATGTTTTATTTTTCATAAGATTTATTATTCTTTCTAGCTCATCACTAGTAATATGTCTTAAAGATATATCATCACTAATAATATTTTTCTTTTGTTCATCAGTTGCATTTAAAATAGTATCTTGTCCAAAATAAGCTATAGAACGTTTAGTTAATAATTCTTTTCTTATACCTGATTTAAAACAAGCAACATTTGGATCTTTATTTAAAATACTACAAAAGTCAGTAATACTTTCTTCATCAGTTACATTTATATTATCATCCAAACTATAATAAAAATTTTTAAATAAAGGACTTTGTTTTTCAAGTAAATCAAAATATAATTCTTCATTAAACTTTGATGATATTCTTTTATCTAATGCAAATAAATCTAATTCATATCTTTCATTACCAAAGAAATAACCTCTATCCAAAAGTTTATTTAAAAGCTCAATGTTATCATTATAAAGTGCTGCATAATATAGCATTAAAGTGCAAAAGATCCTCTCTGTTTCCTCTTCACTACTAGTTTGTAGGATTTTAAAAATACATTTTTCGGAATTACTTATTTTAATTTTATCTCCAATGCATAAATCCTTTATTACTTCTAACATTTTGGCGTCAGTTTTCTTTTCCTTATTTCCTTTCAGTTTCATTCTGTTTTGTATTATTCTAGACTTTATGTCATTTAATAGAGTCTTTGAATATATGTCTTTGTAGTCAATACTTACCATTTTTTTCACCTCTGTTTTTTATTATATACTAAATAATGTAATTTGCAAAGAAATATCATTTATCTTTGGCAATAGAAATTAATATTCCAATACTAATCATACTTATTAATAAACTACTACCACCGTAAGATAAGAAGGGCAGAGTAACTCCAGTTACAGGAATTAATCCAACGACCACTGCTAGGTTCATCGAAGCTTGAAATAACATTTGAAAGGCTATACCAAACGATAAATATTTAGCAAATAGATTTTTAGCATTTAAAGAAATTTTTAAGGCAAAATAAAATAGAAGAAAAAATAGAGTACAGACAAATATACAACCAACAACCCCAAACTCTTCACAGACAATTGAAAAGATAAAGTCTGTTTGTGGTTCAGGCAGATAAAAGTGCTTTTGTCTAGAGTTTAAGAATCCTTGTCCAAGAAGTCCACCTGGGCCAATAGCATACATTGACTGAATCATTTGAAAACCAGTTCCTAAAGGATCTTTCCAGGGATTAATAAATGAAGTTATTCTATTCATTCGATAAGGGGCAATAGCAATCAAAAGACAAGTACCAATAACTCCTAAAACAAAAGCCCCATAGAAAAATTTCATATCAAGACCAGCAATAAATAAAAGAGCGATAATACTAACCATTAAGACAAGACCAGTACCAAGATCTGGTTGTAACATAATAAGACCAAAAGCTAGAAAAGTAACACCGAGAATTGGTAAGATGCCTTTTCTTAAATCCTTTAAGTACTTATCAGAATTATTTAAATATTTACTAGTGAAAATAATAAGACCAAGTTTAGCCGCTTCACTAGGTTGTATACCAAAAGGACCAATTCCAAACCAACTTCTACTACCATTTCTAACACTACCAATAAAAGGTACTAAAACTAAAATTAATAATAAAAAGCAAATACCTAAAATGATATTTGCCTTTTTGTAATAGATTTTATAATCTATCTTAGAAATAAAATTCATTAGTATAAGTCCTGCTACTGTAAATAATGCTTGTTGTTTCACATAGTGGAAACTATCATGAAACTTATATTCTGCCCAAATATTACTAGCAGAATAAATCATTACGAGTCCAAATATTAGTAAGAGTATTACGGTGATTAGTAAAGGCAAATCAAACCGTTTTTTCAAAAGAAAATTATCTCCTTTCTATAACCAAACTCCAAATAAGATACCTAACATAGCAAGAATAAGACCAAATGTACAGAATAACTTAACTATATCTGTTTCACTCCAACCAAGCTTTTCAAAATGGTGATGAAGTGGCGTCATTAAAAATAACTTATGATGAAATAATTTTACCCAAATAACTTGTAAAATAACAGATAATGTTTCAATTACAAATACTAAAGCTACGACAAGTAAAGTTAATTCTCGATGTGTTAAAATAGCAACTGCTCCCATAACACCACCTAAAGCTAAGCTTCCAGTGTCTCCCATAAATATTTTAGCAGGATGGGTATTGTAGACTAAAAAACCAATAAGTGAACCAACTAGTACTAAACAAAATATTCCAATATCTTCAAATCCAACCATGAATGAAATTAAAGCGAAAGCTATAAAAGCAATGGCAGATAAGCTACCAGCTAGTCCGTCTAATCCATCTGTTAAATTAACCGCATTACTAGAACCGATTAAGATTAAAAGAATAAATAGACCATAGAGCCATTTCATTTCAATATCGATACGAAGCGTTCCCACAACCCATGATGTTTGTCCACCATTTTTCATATAGATATAGAAGAATATAGTAGAAATAATAATTTGTCCAAATAGTTTTTGATAAGTTGTTAATCCTTCATTATTATGTTTTCTAAGTGATAAAAAGTCATCTAAGAAACCAATAATAGCAAAGCCACAAAATACTAATAAAACAATAGCTAAGTTATCGGTATAGGAGACCTTTCCTAAAAATAATAAAGCTAGCATAATAAGAACTGTTGGTAAGATAAAAATAATTCCACCCATCGTTGGAGTACCAGCTTTCTTCCTATGACTTTCTCCAACATAAACACTAATTGTTTGGCCTACATGTAGCTTTTTTAGAATAGGTACTAAAATAAGACCTAGACAGACGCTAAATAAAAAGCCAATCATGACAGCAAAGACTGCCTTTGTTAATAATAACACTTTTTTATCACTCTCCCGTTTCTTCCTTTGTATTATAACATACTAGATATATTCTTTTAAGCTTTTTTTCTAAATTTACTTATCCCTTGACATATTACTTTTCATTTAAGTCTATGAAAAACTTAAAAAAACTTTCCAATTAGAAGAAAATAACTTATAATAAGCAACTATAGGGGTGAAGTTTATGCAAGATGAGTTAAAACTAAATAAAAATTATAAAGAGTTATATACTCTTATTAAGAATTTACGAGAATATGCTAGAGATAATGCTAATGATAAATTCACAAGACTTAGTTGCTATGCTAGTTATGACTCTTTAACAGACATATTGCCCTCTAAAGAAATGATTTATGATAGTAATGAAATGAAATTAGAAGAGTTATTTAATTCTATCTGTGAAAAGGAAATAAATGCTACTTATCGCAATAGAAAAAATTATCAGGTTACAGTTGATACTTTTTATGAAGAAATATATAAAATAATTGCTAGGGAAATGAAATCTAGACAACAAGAGTTTTTACCAATTGATATTTCTTTTAAAGAACAACTAGAAATACTTAAAGGTTATTATCAAACTACCGATAAAAGATTGGAAAAGTTATTTCTAGAATATACTGAAAAAAGTAGAATCTTTGCTATGTCAAGTGATAATGAAGAAGAGGCTTTTGGAACTAATTTTATTAATCCATTAAGTAATAAATCAGTTATTCTAATAAATGACAAGCTTTCTTCTATTGATACAGTGTTAGCGATTACTCATGAATTTGGTCATGTGCTAGATAATATTACTTTTAGGGATACACATACCAGTAAAGAAACAATGAAGTATTTCTTTACTTCTCCTTATTCAGAAACTAATTCTACTTATCAAGAACTAGCATTTATAGAGTATTTACTTAAAAATAATATTTATCAAAAAGAAGCAATAGAAACAATTAAAGAGAATATTGTTAATCTTCACCTGTTACCTTTTAGGTTTATGACCTCTAAGAAGAAAAAAGATGAGTTACATTTCTTTGAAGATTATACTAATGATGAGTTTATAGAACTAGCAAGTATCAAATAAGAAGCCGTCAACTTAATGACTTATGGTTATGGTTTTATGTTTGCACTTACTATGCTAGATAATCCTGATTTGTATGAAAAGTTTCAACTACTTAGAGAAACACGGTTAGATAAAAAGAAACTAGATAGGGAAGGTTTCACTGATGAAGTGATTTCTAAAACAATGGTAAAAAAAATAAATGAATATTATAGGAGAAGATAAATGATTAAATTAAATGATGATTATAAAATAATTGCAGATAAAATTAAAGAATTAGAAGAACACTTTATAAATTGTAAAACACCAGCAGATTGTGCTAATTATGTTAGAATTTATCAAGTATTAATAATGATTTATGCTAGTCATTGTTTTACTTTTTCACATGATAAGAAATGTAAGAAAAATGTCTATTTAAGAAATACTCAGGCGATTGCCAGTCATATTATTGATAAGAAAAGAATGAAAGATTTTATTTCTAATAAAGAGTTACATAGCACCTTGATAGCAAACTTTTATTTGGATTGTTTTACCTTATTTAAAGACTATATAGATAATAATTGGAATGGATATTCTAAAAATGCTAAAATATCTGCAAAAGAACAAGAAGAAATACTAGATGATTTTCTCTTAACAGATGGTAAAGACTTACAAGATGTGTATTTAAAACACAGAAAAGAAAATAAATTATGTTTAATGTCAGAAGAATTTAGTGAAATATTAAATGGAACAACCGGAGTAACTATTTGGACTCCTGATGATGGTACTAACTTCGTATTCTTAGCTGAGCAGAATAATAAAATAGGAGAGTTGGTAACAGCAATCCATGAATTAGGACATGTCTATGACTTTACTACTTATGCTAATAATCATATTTTGAGAGATACAGCAGCTTATAATAATAATTCACCATATTGTGAAGTGGCATCTATTTATCATCAATATAAATTTTATGAATATTTGTTAAAAAATAATATCTATCTTAATGACACAATGGAAAACTTTTTAACAAGTGTAAATAGTAATCTTACTTATCTAGGTGAAATGCTCCCATTAAAATTAATTAGTGATGAGTATTTAAGAAAGAATAAATTAATAATTGAAAAACAAGAAATTAATAGAGTTATTAATAATCTAAATGATGAAGATTTTATTGATTATAACATTGTAAAAGATACTTTTGATGGTTATGATTCTGTTCGTTATGGTTATGGCTTTATGTTAACAATAACTATGCTAGAAAATCCTGATTTGTATGATAATTTTCAAAGAATACGTGAGCCACTTTTTGCTAAAGAAAAGTTAGATAACGCTGGTTTTACTGATAAAGTAATTGCTAAGTCAATGGTTAAAAGAATGAATAAATATTTTGGAGAAGCAAAATGACTAAATTAACAAAAGAACAACTTTTTCTTTTAAAGAAAATGCAAGAATTAGAAAATAAATTTAAATCTCCACCTTTTACTGGATACCTTGATTGTTATGATTATTTAACATCTTATAACATCTTGAAAGAGTTACTGGGAAAAGATATTGCTAAAGGTATTACTGATGATTTTATTATTAACTTTCTAGCAATAAGGAAAGGCGATTTATTAATAAATAAAACAGTTAAAAATATAATAGATAGTAAATATGAACATAGTATTCTAATTAAAAGCTTTATAGATGATGCTAATACAATCTTTGATAATTATTTAGAAAATACAACTCTTGCTAGTAATAGTAAGATATCAGTTCAAGAAGAAAAAGAAATATTAACGGAATATTTTCATACGGAGGGAAAGAATTTATATAGCAAAACTAAAGGTAAGATACATTTTTTTAATCCATCTAAATTAGATTTAAATCAAGAAGCAAATGATAGTATTTCGATATATTTACCATTAACAGATGAAGGTATTATTACTGTTTGTAATCTAGATAATAAAGTTAGTAAGATGGGAGCTTTAATTCATGAATTAGGTCATACTGAAGATTGGTTTTCTTTTAGAAAACTTCATTCTAGAAAGAGTACTAGTATTTATGCTAAAAATATTGCATCTTTATATAGTGAAGTAAAATCTACTTATAATGAATATAAATTTTATGATTATTTGTTAAAAAATAATATATATTCTACTGATACTTTAACTGCTCTTGCCTTAGTTACTAATGAATATTTTAGAAATTTGGATTATGCTTCTCTTATTGGTTATATACCATCAGACTTTTTGAAAAAAAACAATCTTATCGTCTATAGAGAAGATTTACGAAAAAGTTCTATTAACATACCAGAAGTTACTCCCTATTTAAAAGAAATGGAAGATGAGATTACTTTTGATGATGCTTTAACTTATAGTTATGGAATGATGTTAAGTTTTTCAATGCTAGAAAATCCGAATTTATACGATAAATTTGAAAAGTTGCAAGAGCCATTTCTTCATAAAGAAAAATTAGATAAAGCTGGTTTTACAGATGAAGTGATTGCTAAATCAATGGTTAAGAGAATGAATAAATATTTTAAGATATAGAACTTTCTTTCGTTATGTGTAGTTGTAAATGATGTGAGACCAAGTTTATAAAAAAATAAAGCAATATGATACAATGATTTTGTTATTGTTAAATATTGTTTTTTTAGGTACTTCTAAATAGTTAAATTTATTTAATTATTTAGAAGTATCAATAGAAACTTTAGCTTCTATAATTTGCTTTCTTTTTTTAGTGGAGAAATCCAATTAAGTACTTGCATTGGTATGTTATTACTTCTTTTTAAGTAAGCTTTCATTTGTACTTTCAAATCTTCATATGAATAAAATGATAAAAAATTATAAAATCTATTTTGATCATTACGATGACTTCGTTCAACTTTCCCATTATGTCTTGGAGTTCTAGGTCTAATTAATTGATGAGCGATTTGTAATTTGTTTAGTAGGTTATCAAGAGGATGTATTCTTGCAGTTTCCTTAGTATAAGTGAATTCAGAACCATTATCGGTTTGAATTTTTTAGGTTGGTATCCAAAATAAACTATTGCTCTTTTAACAAAATCTATAGTTGAAAATGACGATTGTTCTTTATATGGATAAATAAATCTTTCTCTTGATGCTTCATCAATCATAGTATATTGATAAAATTTCTGTCCATCCGTACCAGTATAACAAGATTTAGGTACATATTTAACATCCATTTGCCATTTTATCCCGATATCAGTTGGAGTATCATATGGTTTAAGGACATACTTCTTTTTGCTTTCTTTATTAACATAAATACCCATTTTCCTCATAACTCTAAATAAAGAAGCTGCGTGTCTTGAATATCCTTTATCGGCTCTTAATTTTCCATATAATTCACATAGAGAAATATTATGATTTCTTCTTAGATAATCATTAATCCATTTTATTTCTTCATCTGTATGAGCATTAGGATGCTTTCTTATTGGCTTGTGTGATTTGTCAATTAATGATTCTTTTGTACCATCAAACTTTTTATTCCATCTCATTAAAGATGATTTAGAAATTTTATATCTTCTGCATACAAAATGTACAGAAGTTCCTGTTCTATATAATTTTACAGCATAATATTTTGTGTTTAATTCATGTGGTAAATAATATACTTGTCATAGGCGATAGTTCCTTTCTTTAAAATGTGTGTTTACAATAACTATTTTAAGGTATCTATCGCTTTTTGTATATATAAATGGTGTCACATCAATTGTAACGCTACATTATATACTGATAATTATTTCAAAAATAAATTGCTAACAGTAAAAAAATGTTATATAATAAGCTTATCTTCTTTGGAAAGAGTATATTTTAAGTTCTAATTAGAGAGAGTATGGTTGGTGTAAATACTTATAGAAGTTAAAATAGAAGACATCCAGTTAACAAAAGAAGCGTTCGACCTCGATACGGTTATTTAGAGTATAAACTAAGGTGGCACCACAGGAAATCCTGTCCTTAATAAGTGTCATCTTTTTATTTTAAGGAGGAAATATTATGATACAAAGACCAAAAGGAACTAATGATATTTATGGAAGGGAAGCTAAGATTTGGAAATGCGTAGAAGCAGTAATTGATCAAGTTATGGAAAAGTATAACTATAACTATATAAGAACACCTATCTTTGAGTCTAGTGAATTATTTCATAGAGGAATAGGAGAAACTACTGATATTGTTACCAAAGAGACCTATGACTTTGTAGATAGAGGAGATAGACATCTTTCTTTAAGACCAGAAGGTACAGCAGGAGTTTGTAGAAGTTATATAGAAAATAAAATGTATGGTGATGCTAATCAACCAGTAAAAGTTTATTATAATGGAACAATGTATCGTTATGAAAGACCACAATCTGGAAGAGATAGAGAATTAACTCAGTTTGGTATGGAGATACTTGGAAGTGATGATCCACTAAGTGATGCAGAAATAATATCAGCAGCGGTAAATATCTACAAACTATTAGGACTAAAAGAAATAAAAGTTAATATTAATAGTTTAGGAGATACTGCTTCTCGTAATACTTATCGTGAAGCTTTAGTTGAATACTTTAGACCACATATTGATGAGTTTTGTGATGACTGTAAGGAAAGATTTTTAAAGAATCCACTTAGAATATTAGATTGTAAAGTAGATGCTGATAATGAAATATTAAAGAATGCTCCTAAGACAATCGATTATTTAAATGAAGAATCAAAAGAAAGATTTGAAAAAGTAAAAGATTACCTTGATATTATGCAAATAGATTATGAAGTTAATCCAAGTATTGTTAGAGGACTTGATTATTACAATCATACAGTCTTTGAAATAGAAGCAAAAGTAAAAGGTTTTGGAGCTAATAATGTTATAGGAGCAGGGGGAAGATATAATGGTCTAGTTAAAGAATTAGGAGGACCAGAAACACCATGTATTGGTTTTGCTTCAGGTATTGGTCGTTTAGTAATGGCTCTAGAGCTTGAACAAGCTAAATTACCAATTGTAGATAGTATTGACTTATTCTTAATGTATGTTAATGAAGATGAGAAAAAGTATGCTGTTTATCTAGCACAAGAGTTAAGAATGGCTGGCTTTATTGTTGAGACTGAGTACACTGGAAGAAGTTTGAAAGGACAATTTAAGCAAGCTGATAGATTAAATAGTAAATTCTTAGTAATACTTAATAGTGAAGATTTAAATAATAATGAAGTAAAAGTTAAAAATAATAAGACTAAAGAAGAAGAAATAATTAGTTTAGATGCTTTAATTTATTATTTAGATGAAAAATTAACTATTGATAGTGATGATTGTGACTGTGATCATGAATGCAACGGTGAATGTGGTCATGATGGATGTCACTGTAAGGATGAATAGGAAGTGTTAAATATGAAAACAATAGAAAATAATAGTTTAAGATTAACTGATAAAGATAAAGAAGTAACTCTATATGGTTGGGTACAAAAGAAAAGAGACTTAGGAGGAGTATGTTTTATTGACCTTCGTGATAGAAGTGGTATAGTCCAATTAGTAGCTCGTGAAGGAGATACCTATACTCTTGCTAGTAATCTAAAGAATGAATCTGTCTTGAAAGTAGAAGGTATTGTTAAAGAAAGAGAATCTAAAAATAAAAATATAGCTACAGGGGATATTGAAGTTGAATTAACTAATATTGAACTACTAAATTCTTCAAGAGATTTACCTTTTGAAATAGCAAATGATACAACTGCTTTAGAAGATACTAGACTAAAGTATCGTTATCTTGATCTTAGAAGAAGCAATTTAAAAGACAATTTAATAACTCGTCATAAGATTATGCTTGCTATTAGAAACTTCTTAGATAGTAAAGGTTTTATTGAAGTAGAAACTCCAGTACTTTGTAAATCAACTCCAGAAGGAGCAAGAGACTATTTAGTACCTAGTAGAGTAAATAAAGGGAAGTTTTATGCTCTTCCTCAATCACCCCAATTATTTAAACAATTATTAATGGTAGGTGGTATGGAAAAATACTTTCAAATAGCAAAGTGTTTTCGTGATGAAGACTTAAGAAGTGATAGACAACCAGAGTTTACGCAAGTCGATATGGAAATGAGTTTCGTTAATGAAGAAGATGTAATGAGTATGACTGAAAAGTTAATTGCTCATGTCTTTAAAGAAATTAAAGGAATAGAAATTGAATTACCACTTAAGAGAATGGAATATGATGATGCTATGAAGTATTATGGCTCTGATAAACCAGACTTAAGATTTGATATGAAAATAACTGACGTTAAAGATATATTTAAAGATAGTGAATTTAAAGTATTTTCAAATGCACTTGATGAGAAAAGTACTATCGCTTGTATAAAAGTAGATGATAATGCAACGTATTTTTCTAGAAAGAAAACTGATGAGTTAACTGAATTTGTAAAAATTTATAAAGCAAAAGGTCTTCCGTTTGTAAAATATGAAAATAAAGAGTTTACTGGTGGTATTAGTAAATTCTTAAGTGATAAAGAAAAAGAAGAGTTAGTTAAAAAACTAGAACTTAAAGATAATGATATCTTATTCTTTGGAGCTGATACCAAGATGATAGTTTATCAGACATTAGGTGCTTTAAGATGTAAATTGGCTCGTGACTTAGACCTTATCAAAAAAGGTGATTATAAGTTATTATGGGTTACTAAGTTTCCATCATTTGAGTGGAGTGAAGAAGAAAATAGATTTGTGGCTTGTCATCATCCATTTACGGCACCCCTTGATAGTGATGTAGATAAACTTTTAACGGATAAAGCTCATTGCTATTCTAAAGCTTATGATATTGTTATTAATGGCTATGAAGCAGGTGGTGGATCTATTCGTATCCATAATGAAGAAGTTCAAGAGAAAATGTTTGAAGCTTTAGAATTAACTAAAGAAGATATTGATGAGAAGTTTGGTTTCTTTGTTGAAGCTTTGAAATATGGAACACCTCCTCATGGTGGACTTGCTATTGGACTAGATCGTCTTACTATGCTATTAACTGAGACTGATAACATTCGTGATGTAATAGCTTTTCCAAAGACTGCTAGTGCTAGTTGTTTGATGAGTGAAGCACCTAATAAAGTTGCTAAAAAACAACTTGAAGATTTAGGTATAAAATTAGAAAAAGAATAATAACTATCAAGAAAGTTTCAGAAGTTAGACTTTCTTTTTCTTTGGTATTTTGTTATAATCTTATTTAGAAAAGAGGGTATTAATTATGAATCATATTATTGCAGTTGTTATATTAGGTATAGTTCAAGGTATTGCTGAGTTCTTACCAATTTCATCAAGTGCACATTTAATTATTTTTAGGGATGTATTTGGTATTGGAGAAGGGATGGGTAGTGAACTTGCGTTATGTTTCGATCTTGCACTTCATCTTGGAACTTTACTTGCTATTGCTGTATTTTTCTTTAAAGACTTTTTAAATATGGTAGTAAAAGGTTTTACTAAAGGTGTAAAAGATAAGGAAGGAAAACTTTTCTTTGAGATAATTGTAGCAACTATTCCGGCTGCTATTGCTGGAGTATTATTTGAAGATGTTATAGAAAACGCTATTAGAACTAATTACTACTTAATAGCTATTGCTTTAATTGTTATGGGAATAATTATTTATTTAGTTGATAAGAATTCTAAACAAGCTAAAAAGGTGAGTGATTTATCATTTAAAGATGCACTTTTAATAGGTTGTAGTCAGGTATTCGCTTTAATTCCAGGATTTAGTAGAAGCGGTACTACGATTGCTTGTGCTAGAGCTTTAAAAGTAAATAGAGAAGATGCTGCTAAGTTTTCTTTCTACCTATCAGCACCAGTTGTTCTAGGAGCTTGTCTATTACAATTTCTAAAAGGAGAAGCTGTTACTTTAATTGCTAGTAATTTAGCTATATTCTTAGTAGGAATAGTTATAGCTTTTGTAACAGGAATTATCTGTATTAAGTTTTTATTACAATACTTAAAAAAACATGACTTTAAAGCTTTTATGATTTACCGTATCTTATTAGCACTTATCGTTATTTTATTAGTAACATTTAGGGGGTAGATAGTATGAGCAATACACTTTCATTATTTATTACTTTTCTATTAGGATTATTCTTAGTAGTTGGAATAATCTTTTCTTTCTTTCTTAAAAAGAAAAGAAAAGTTCTAGACTATATATTTTCACTAGCTTTTTCACTATTAATCATGTTAATGCTGTTTGATCTTTTAAAGGAAGCATTAGAAGTATTTGGCTTTGGAAAACTTTATCTATTTATAATCTTTTCTTTAATAGGTTTCTTAATATTTAAAGTACTTGATCACTTTATTCCAGATCATCATGATCATTTAAAAACTAATAAAGAAGTTAGAGAAAATATTCATCATATTGGTCTACTTTCTATAATAGTATTAATTATCCATAATATAATAGAAGGAATGGCTATTTATTTTGTAACACTTTCTAATATGTCTTTAGGAGTGATGATGAGTATTGGTGTTGGTATTCATAATCTTCCTTTAGGAGTGATGATAGGTAGTGTGTATTATCAAAGTGATGCAAAAAAATCACTTCGCCTTCCCATGTTTCTTTTAAGTATTTCAACATTCCTAGGAGGCTTAATTCCTTATATGTTTGGTCTAACTAGTGCTAGTAATACTTTTATGGGAATACTACTATCTCTAGTACTTGGTATGTTATTTTACTTGGTATTCTTTGAATTACTACCTAAAGTTAAAGATACTAAGAATAAAAATATGACTATCTATGGTTTAATAAGTGGAGTATTAATATTTTTACTTACCTTATTGTTTGATTAGGAGGTTTTAGATGTATAAAATATGTTATTGGTTTTTCTTTTTTATGATATATTCTTTTATTGGCTATTTAACTGAGATTACTTGTTGTTCTATAAATAATAAAAAGTTAATAGTAAATAGAGGGTTTTGTCTAGGACCATACTTACCAATTTACGGATTTAGTAGTGTTATAATGAATATCTTTCTAGCTAAGTATAGTAAAGATATAATTACTTTATTTGTTATGTCTGCTTTTGTTTGTACTTTAATGGAATATATGACTAGTTTAATCTTAGAAAAAATATTCCATGCTAGATGGTGGGATTATACTGAGAAGAAATTTAATTTATCAGGTAGAGTATGTTTAGAAAACTCTTGCTTATTTGGTTTAGGAGGAGTATTTATTGTAAGTATCCTCCATCCTTTTCTAGATGGATTAGTATCAATGATTCCACATAATGTTTTAATAATATTATCTATCGTTTTATTTGTTATTTTTATGATTGATGTAATTATTACAGTAACTACTATGTGTCAAGTTAAAATAGCTACTACAAAGTTTACAGCAAAGGATGCTACAGAAGAGATAAGTAGAAAAGTAAGAAACGAAATTATCAAGAATAAAGGCTTAATGCTTCATATGTTAAATGCCTTTCCAAAGATAAAATTATCTAATCATGATCCATTAGGTAGAATAAAGAATTATTTAGCAAAACAAAGAGAAGAATATAAAAAGTTAAAAGAAAAAAGCAAGAGAAAGTAATTAATCTTTTGCTTTTTCTATTAGTAATTTATTACTTTTTAGTCTTTCATTATCAGGTGATATTTCTAAGGCTTTATTAATATAGTCTAAAGATTCTTGATATTTTCCTTGATAAAAACAACTGATTGATAATAAATCATAGATAGTATGATCAAAACTAAATGGTTCATTTATATAAGTCTTTTGATGAGTTGTTATCTTTAAGGCTTCCAAACAATTTTTTTCTACTTCTTGATAGTTTTCTAGATTATATTCTAAAAGAGCAAGTTCGACAAAAGCATCCCTTAAATAAGGTGCTTCTTTTATGGCTTCTTTATACCACATTTTAGCTTCCCTATACCTTTCTAGATTAGTATAACATCTAGCAATAAAACGCATAGAAGCAGCTCGCTCATCACGCCAAGTAGCAGATTTTAACGATAGATGTTTAATTAGTGTATCAATCGCTTTATTAAAGTAACCATGATACATATATTCTCTTCCAAGATAATGCATATTTCTATCATCTGTTGGGTCTTCCTTGATTGATAATTCAAGGAGGGGAAGATAACTACTTCTACTTTTAGTCTTATCAGGGTAATGATTTAGAGTGATTAAGTCAGTAGTAAGTTTAATCTCTTTCTTATCACCTATATAGGAAAGAACTTCATGAACAGGATGAGTCCAAGTATAATCATTCCTAGAATGTATTTTTTCTGTATAGAAGTTTATAATAGGTTTATTATTTTTATCTAGACTCCAGTTATAGTTATAAGCAAGTCGAGTAGTATTTTCTTGCCATACTTCTTCAAGACTATTTCGCCAACCTTTAAGAAAAACTTCATCTAAATCAGTACAAACACAAATATCAGTATCTTTAGGAACTAAGTCTAAGGATAAATTCCTTGCTATATCAAATCTAAAAGGTTTAATCTTTTTACTTTTAACAGTAACACCTAAATCTTTTAATAATTTTACAGTCTTATCAGTACTACCAGTATCAAGAACAATAATTTCATCCGCTTCTTTCATAGATTCTACCCATCTTTTAACATGCTTTTCTTCGTTTTTACTAATGGCATAGACAATAACTTTGTATTTATGCATATTATCCTAATTTAATAATACTAACCCTTGCTCCTGTGTTGCTATCAAGTGTTAAGGTAAGACCAGTTGCTGAATTAGCTACAAAATCTATAACATCTCCTGTAGCTAGAGTAGTAATGATACTTCCTGTGAATAATTTATTTTCATTAGCAGGAGCATTTAAAGTAATAGAGCTGCCATCAATTTCTGTATTGTTTTTTCTAACAAATACGGTTATATCTGCTTGTTGGGAACTAGAAGCATCTAATAAATAGTAGATTTGGTAAGTACCAGCATCTCCTACAGTAATAGCATTAGAAGTAGTATAAGTAGTATTTAAACTAGGACCATTTGTTTGCAAAGGAATTTGTCCATCTTGATTAGGAGTAAGCGTTACTGTTTCAGCACCTTCTGTGTATCTTTCACCGTATGCTGCTACTCCTCCAGTAGGTCCTGTTGGTCCAGTGGGCCCTGTTGGCCCAGTAGGACCAGTTGCTCCTGTAGCACCAGTTAAACCAATAGGACCAATATTACCTTGCGGTCCAGTAGGTCCAGTGGGCCCTATACTTCCTCTTGGAATAGAAAAGTCTAAGATGACATTCTCATTAGTACCACTATTAGTAACTGAAGCATTACTACCAGCATCAGTTGTAGTAGTAGTTCCTACCGTAATAGTAGCAGCACCAGCGGGTCCAGTAGGCCC
>CAKOZV010000022.1 GCA_934131695.1 uncultured Bacilli bacterium
TAATAATTAAAAGGAGATGATGACTTAATGGAAGCGGTTGAAAGAATCAAAGATGCTACTTTTGATATCAATACTATTGGGTTATATGATGCTGAACTTGATAGAAAGTGGAAAGAAGAAGCTAAAATAGCATATTATAATAAGTTAGCCAGAAAAGATGGCCGTGAGGAAGGTCGTGAAGAGGAGCAATCTTCTATTATCACTAATATGCTTAATAACGGTATAACACCAATAAAAATCACAGAAATGACAGGCATACCCTTAGAAAAAATCAAAAAGATGGGTTTGTTGTAATCCATCTTTTACTGTTTATCACTTATTTGCTTTTTAATAATCTCTAACATCTCTTGTTTTAATTTATCATCAGCTCCTTGCCAAATAAGTTCTAGAAAGACACCCATACCAGGTAATGTTTCTTCATCATTTTCAGCAATTGATTCATCTATTGCTCTTTTAAGCTCATCAAAATCATCACCTTTAAAATTATTAATAATATGGTTTCTTATACTTAAATCCATTTTTTATCATCTCCTAGACATATTTTTACCAAAATAATGAATATTATACTAAAAAAGCTTTTGCTTTTAAAAAAATTAAGTTATACTTAAGATGTAAGGAGGAGATAAAGATGCCAGTATGGTTAATTGTAGTTATCGTTATCGTTGTTATTATTGCTCTATGGTTTATTGGTACATATAATTCATTAGTAGGACTAAGAAATAGAGTAAAAGATCAATGGAGTCAAATCGATGTTCAATTAAAAAGAAGAGCTGATCTTATTCCTAATTTAGTAGAAACAGTAAAAGGATATGCAAAGCATGAGAAAAGTACTTTTGAAGATGTTGTAAAAGCAAGAAATGCTGTAGCAAATGCTTCTACTAAGGAAGAAGAAATGAAAGCAAATGGAGAATTATCTGGAGTATTAAACAGATTATTTGCTTTAGCTGAAGCTTATCCAGAACTAAAAGCTAATGAAAACTTTGTAAGTTTACAAAATGACTTAAAAGAAAGCGAAGATAAGATTAGCATGATGAGACAATTTTATAATGATACAGTACTTTCTTATAATAATAAAGTACAAACTATACCAAGTAATATAGTTGCTAATCTTTGTCATTTTAAAGAAGAGACATTCTTCAAAGTAGATGAAAAAGATAGAGAAACACCAAAAGTATCATTTGAATAGACTTGCTAATTTATGCAAGTCTTTTTAGGAGGAGAATAAATGAAAAAACGATATTTACTTATTATTATCGCTTGTTTCTTTTTACTTAATCCACAACAGGTGAGAGCAGTTGAAACAACTAAGAAATTCTATAGCAATATTGATATAGAAACAGATGGTAGTGTTAAAGTCAAGGAGTTGTTTGAACTTAGTGGGAATTATAATGGATTAAGAAGAATTATAAATTATCGAAATAGTAATGCTAAAGAGTTTAGCGGTAGTGTTAGTGATTTAGAAGGCAGTAGTATTTATAATGGAAGCGGTATTACTGATTTACAAGTATCAAGTGTTAGCAATAGTAACTTAACTTTTAATAGTTTAAAAGAGGCAGTAAATTACTTTACTTTAGTTAATTATGCTAATAAAGGAGAAAGTGGAGTTTATACAAGGGAAGATACCAATAATGGCGTAAGTCTACTTGTTTACAATCCATCATCTAAAAATGAAGCTTTTTATCTTTCTTATACGATTCCTAATGTCATTGTAGTACATAATGATATAGCAGAATATGCCTTTAATATCTTTGGTAGCGAGTATGAAGAAAATATTAAAGACTTTAGGGTACAAGTTAATTTACCTGGAGAAGATAGTGACTTTAGAGCTTGGTTACATGGACCCCTTAATGGTTATATGGATAGAACTGATAATAAAACAGCAGTTGCTACTTCAGACTTTGTTGGAGCTTATAATCCAGTAAGTATTAGAATCCTATTTAATAAAGATTTAGTACCTAATGCGACTAAGTTTAGTGGAATGACTGCTAAAGAAGATATTATTAAATATCAAACTAAACTTGCTGATGAAGCGAATGCTACTAGAGAAGAAATAGCAAGAGAAAACAATACCGTTAAAATTATAACTGTAATTTGGTATGTAGTTACTTTACTACTTTCTATACTGACGATTAAGAAAACAAAAGACTCTAAGAAAACAGATTTTGCCATGGAGTATTATCGTGACTTTCCAGGAGACTATGGACCAGAAGTATTAGAGTATCTTTTATCTAAAAATGTAACGGAAAAGAGTTTATCTGCTACTATCTTAAATCTTATTTATAAAAAAGTTTTAAAAGTAGAACCTACTGATATGGATAAGAAAAACTATCGACTTATTTTTCAAAAAGATAGCAATGTAGTACTAACTAAAGCTGAAGAAGTAGCTAAAAAGATGTTTATTGATAGAATAGGAAATGGGGAAAGTGTTGAACTTTCTAAGATTAAATCATATTGTTCTAAAGAGTATAATGCTAGAAATATTATGAATCTTTATAATGATTTTGTTAAAGAAGGAGTAAATCTTGGAAAAGCGGAAGGCTATTATGATAAGATGCCTAAAGTACAAGTTATTGCTATTATAGTATCTTTATTAGGATTTTTAATAATGCTTTTAGGAATACAATTAGAAGTTGATTTCTTACCAGCTACAATAGCGGGAATTGTTGGAATATTTAATATGATAGTTTTACTATTTCAAAAAACTTATACTAAAAAAGGAGCCAAGGAATATAAGATGTGGATGGCTCATAAGAAATTCTTAGAAGATTTTTCAAGATTTGATGAGAAAGAATTATTAGAAGTACCTTTCTGGGATAAATATTTAGTATATGCTACTGTACTAGGTTGTGCTGATAAGTTATCTAAACAGATGAAGATAAAAATGGCTACTATGAGTGAAAACGGTACTAATCCATACCCATATTATATGTATGGTAATGATTTTACATATATAGGTTACTCAGTAAGTAATAGTATTTCAAATTCAGTAAATCAAGCTATATCTTCATCAAGAAGTTCAATAGCAGCTTCAAGCTCATCTTCAGGTGATGGATTCTCTGGTGGATCAATCGGTGGAGGAGGAAGCTTCGGTGGAGGCGGAGGTGGAGGAAGATTCTAATCTTCTTCTTTCTTTTGAAAAAAACGTACATATTGTACGAAAAATACTAGTGAAATATGTACATTTTGTACGAAATTTATATTAATTTGATATTCTAATAGAAGACTTTAACCTTACTATAAAACCTTTTAGAAAAGAAAATAAACAAGCTAAGACAATAGTTTGGTCAAGAATTAAAAATATATTAAATATAGCATAGAATCTATTAAAGATTAAGAATGATGATATTTTATTCATCACTAACATATAAGGATAATCATAATATTTACTAAGTAGTAGGGAAGGTAGTAAGGCTATTAGAAAATATTCTAAGATAATGATTAATAATGAGAAGAGAAATCCTAAAAGATATGCTTTTCTCATTTTTTTAGTTTTATCAGTAGCAAAGATACTAAATAAAAGAAAGGGTAGGTAGGTATAACCGCTAAATAGTAAGGCACCTTTAATAATACTGGTAGAGTTAAAACTACTAGATAAATAAGCTATATCAAGTGAATGAGTAGCACCTACTATTTGAATTACAAATAAAATAATAAAGATTATTAAAGAGATGAAGGCAAGATGGGCTATTTGATCTAGTTCTCTTTTAGAAATTAATAAGGAAGTCAAGATAAGTAAAATAATTAAATAGAAAATATTACATTCTCTTAAGAAATTTCTATTAATAAAGATAGCTGTATCTTTTAAAAGAATAATAGTAAAGATAATAACAACTGGTATTAGTAAATAACTAGGATTAGTCTTTTTATAGATAATATTTTTAGTAATAGTAAATAAAAGTACATCAATAATGATTCCTAGTAAACAAGAAATTAAAGTATCATTACCACTTATCATTATTATATTATGTCCATATAAGAGAAAGAAAAAGTGGGTAAAGAAGAAAGCTAGACTAAAGATGTATAATTGATTATTTTTATTCTTGATCATAATTGTTTTCTCCTATCTTAATTTTAATATTAATCTTTTTATTAGGATCCACTAAGGTTGTCTTGATATCATTATCTTTCTGATATGTTAAAAATTCATTAATCTCTTTTTTAAATAACTTTTTAATAGGACTAATTAACCTTTCCTTATCTTTATTTTTAATATCACTAGAAGATATATCCATTGCTATAGTAACAGTATCTTTTATTAACATAGACTTAACATCATTAAATTCCACTTCATAAGACTTATTATCAATAGTTATTTCTTGATGAAAAGATGTTAACTTATTATTTAAAAGGTAATTAATCTTTGCCTGTTTAGCGTCTATTAAAATATTCTTCTTATAAACTTCTAATCCGGTAGTTGTCAAATTCTTATCTAAAGAGATAATGGGAAGAGTACTTTCTCTTTTTTTATTGACAATATCCTTTAGATAATCTTCAAAAGTACTAAGATAGATATTAGCATCATCTATTCTTTTTTTATTTATTTCCTTAATGATTTTACTGCTACTATCATACTTTTTAAATAAACTTTTAATATCACTATTAGTATCTACTATTAAATAATTCATTTGTGTAAATTGTTTTTGAAAATAATTAATTATTTCTTTATCCAATAACCCACTTTGAAATACTACTAACTTTAAATGACCATAGTAAGCCTTCTTATTATTAATCTTTTTAGCTTTAAGAAAGATGCTACCTAGACTATTACCTTCAAAAGTATAGACTTGATAAATTGACTTAGTAGCATTATCAGTCTTTTCTTCCTTAATGGTATTAACTGTTAGAAGATATTTATCATTAACTTTTTCAAGACCTATCATATCTACAATAACTAAGTCATTAACCTCAACATAAGGCGTATATCCAGTAAGTAGTAATAGTACTAAGATAGGTATAATCATCTTTTTCATTTAATTACCTCTTTTCTTATTTTTAGTTAGTAGGGGATTTCTTTTTAGTCTTTTGCTACTTCTAAGTTTGATAATGGCATCTCCTAATTCTTCTTTGACTAGAGGTGAGAAGGGAGCAAAGTAAGGGTAATCTAATGCCTTAGTAGTAACTAGTGAGGAAAGTAAGAATAGAAAACCAATATAGATACCAAAGATACCAAAGAACATAGCAAGAAACATCATTAAGAAACGAAGCCAGCGAAGAGAAGCAATCATCTCTTGAGAAGAGAAAGCAAGCCCAGAAATAGCTGATATCGAAATAACTATAATCATAATAGGAGAGATGATTCCTGCAGAGACAGCAGCATCACCTAGAATCAAACCACCTAAAATAGACACGGCACTACCGGTAGATGATTGTTTTCTGATATCACTTTCTCTTAATATTTCAAAGGAAATACTCATAAATAAAGCTTCCGTTAGAGCAGAGAAAGGAACACTTTCTCTTTGAGCCATAAAGTTAAGAAGAAAAGATAGGGGAAGTGCTTCTTGATTATGAGTAGTAAGAGCAATATACAAAGCTGGTGTAAAAATAGAAATAATAAAAGCTAGTAGTCTAATTATTCTAATGAAACTAACATTAATTGCTTTTTGGTAATAATCATCTGGAGTATGTAAAAAATCAACAAAGAAAGAAGGAGTAATTAAAACATAAGGGGAATTATCAACTACAATACAAACTTTTCCTTCAAGAAGAGCTTGACTAACTCTATCAGGTCGCTCACTCATCAAAACAGTAGGAAAAAGAAAATTCTTATCATCTTCTAAATAACTTTTTAACATACCACTATCAATAACACCGTCTATCTTAACATTAGAAAGAATATCTTTTACCTTTTTAACGGTATTTAAAGAAGCGATATTTTTCATATAAATAATACCCGTCTTACATCTTGATTCCTTACCAATAAATAAAGACTCGACATAACAGTTTTCAGTCCTTAATCTTCTTCTAATAAGACCAATATTAGTATTAAAGTTTTCATTAAAAGAATCCTTACTACCTCTAATAGTAATTTCACTACTAGCTTCATTAATCCCTCTATCAAGTGTTGCCTTTGCTTCAATTGCTAAAGCTTCATCTTGATAAATAATAAGAGCGAAACCTTTATAGATATAGTCTAACGTCTCACTTTCTTTAGTTAAGACCTTAACCGTATTATCAGGTAGATTATTATAAAGAAAGGTAATAATATCATTACCACTATAAGATAAATTAGTAATCTTAATTAGAATATAATGATTGATAAAGTCACTACTACATAGCACCTCATTATGAATTAGATTAATCTTTTTATTATCAAGATAAAACTCATGAGTTACTAAATCGGTATTAGCTTTTAATTTATTATATAGTTTTTCATACATTTAGTTATTCACCTCTAAAAGTAGTATGACCAAGAAAAATAAAATTATTAGAAAAGTCCCATAATTTCCCATAATTTCTAGATATTTTTACCAAACTTATTAGCTATACTTAACTCATGAAAGGAAGTGATAGATGAATAATTAGAATAAAATCTGATACTTTAATTTATCTTAATAAATATAGAAAAAGAAGGTGATAAATAGAGAAACAAATATGATATACTAGTGGTGGTGATTTGAAAAATGTATAAAATATGTTTTGTAGAAGATGAAGTTGATTTACAGACGGTTGTTAAATTATATCTAGAAAAAGCAGGCTATGAAGTTATTTGCTTTGAAAAAGGAAATGATGCTATTAATTATATAGGAAATAAAGTAGATGCTTGGATACTAGATATTATGTTAGGAGATGATGTCAATGGTTATGATGTAATCAAAGCAATTCGAGAAAAATATCCTGATGTTCCGGTTTTATTCACATCGGCAAGAGATCAGGATTTGGACCGAATTTTAGGCCTAGAGTTAGGGAGCGATGATTACATAACAAAGCCTTATTCGAGTAAAGAATTAGTTTTACGAGTTAATAACTTAATAAAACGAGCTTACAAACAAACGGAAAGTCATATATTAGAAATAGCCTCTTATCAAGTTGACTTAGACCGAAGAGTTGTAAGTAAGAAAGATAAAGAAATAAAATTAACAACTCTTGAATTTGATTTATTAGTTTTACTCTCAAAAAATATTAATAAAAGTTTTTCAAGAGAAGAAATACTAGAGTCAGTATGGGGAGATGACTACTTTGGAAGCGATAGAGCAGTCGATGATCTCGTTAGAAGGCTAAGGAAAAAATGTAAGGATTTAAATATATTAACTGTTTATGGTTACGGATATAGGTTAAGCTTATGAAAATATCAGGTAAACTAAGTCATCAGTTATTCTTATTAATCCTCGTGGTATTTGCAATTACCTTCTTAATGTTAGGAATAATTTTACCCCAAGTTGTAGTACCCATAACTGAGAAAAATATTTATAATTATTTAAAAGAACCGTTAGAATTTATCCAGTCTGATATTGATAAAAACTTAGGTGATAGTGAAATTGCCTATATCTATAAGTTTGGGGAAACCTCAGCTTATAGTGAAAATTTACATGACTTGATGAAATTCAAAAATGTAAGTGATATTTTATCTTATATAAAAGATGATTATGGTAGATTTGTCTATCGTAATCAAGTATATTATTATTACACACTCCATAATGATAACGTTACTAAGATTGCTGTTACAAACGATAGTTATATATTAAAGACAAAGACAGATATACTAAACTCAATCCTACCAGTAGTATTAATAACCTTTTTAATAATTGCCTTTTTGCTAATATTGTGGGGTAGTATCATTGTTAAAAAAATAGAAAAGTTAAAACAAAAGATTGATCATATAGATGATGATACTTACGACCACTCCCTATCATTTGCAGTAGAAGATGAAATTAAATCTTTAGAAATGGCAATAGAAGATATGCGAATTTCTCTAAAAGATCAAGAGGAATATCGTAATCAAATGTATCAAAATATATCACATGACTTTAAGACACCTCTCACCGTTATAAAGTCATATATAGAAGCCTATCATGATGATATGGAAGATGCTTCAACTGTTTTGACTGTTATTAGTGAACAAACAGAAAAACTAGAGTTAAAAGTACATTCACTTCTATATTTAAATAAACTAGACTATTTAAAAAATAATATGAAAAAAGAGTATACCGTAGTAGATATGAAAAAAATAGTAGATGCTGCAATTCGTGAATTCAAGTTTAGAAGACGCGATGTTAAGTTTATTGTTTCTTTTGATAAGAATAGTAAATTCTATGGAACTGAAGAATATTTTGAAACAATAATTGATAACCTCTTAGCAAACTTTTTACGGTATGCTGATAAAACGATTAAGATAACTGCCAAGAATAATCGTTTAACCTTATATAATGATGGTCCAAATATTGACTCGTCTTTACTTGATGGAATCTTTACTCCGTTCCGAAAAGGTATTAAAGGGGAGTTTGGACTAGGTCTATCCATAGTTAAAAAGACATTACTACTTATGGATTATGACATTACAATTAAAAACGAAAAGAAAGGTGTTTCCTTTCATATATTTAAGACTTCTAATAAATAGGAGTCTTTTTGGTTATACTTATTAATGGTGATAAAAATGAAAATATTAATTACTGGTGGTATATCAGGACTAGGATATAGTGTAGCTAAAGAACTAGCTCTTAAAGGACATATTGTCTATCTTGGTGTTAGAACTAAGGAAGAAGAAGTATATATCAATGATAAGCTGAAGAAAGAGAAGCTAATAATGTTTCCTTTAGTACTTGATCTTGATAGTGATTCTTTTACTTTTACTGATGATATAGATTTATTATATTTAAATGCTTCTATTGGAAAAGGTGGTAGTATCTTAGAGATGAATGATAATTATTTAAAAGATACCTTTACTACAAATATCTTAGGAAATGTTAATCTAATTAAGAAGTACTTAAAAAATAGATATGCTACTAAGAAGAAAGGTAAAATAGTAATTACATCCTCTCTAGCTGGCTTTCTACCACTTCCATATCTATATAGTTATACTTATACTAAACTTAGTCTTTATCATTTAGCAAATACCTTAAGATTAGAATGTCTTTATCAAGGACTTGATATAGAAGTATCTACCATCTTACCAGGAGCCTATTATACGGGTTTTAATCAAGTAATGATTGATAATAAAGATAAATCTGACTTTGTCTTGAGAAAAAAGGCTATTAATATGACTAAGTATCAGCATTTACTATTTAATCTATTAGAGAAGAAAGACTTAACTAACTTTTCTGAGAAGGTGAGTAAGGAAATTACTAAGAAACATCTTAAACGTATTATATCTTTACCATATGATCAGTTTATATTTACTAAGCTATATCTTTTCTTAAGGTGGTTGCTATTTATCTAAAATATAAGTATAATATCAGGTATGGTGTGATTAAATATGGAAAAGAAAGTTATAGATACTTTAGATTTATCTTCTGATATTATTAAGAAGTTAGAAGAGAAGGAAGAAGAGTTAAAAGAAGTAGATGATACAAAAGATGAAAAGGAAAAAGAAATAAAACTTTTCTATCAGTTAAATGATGAGATAATAAGAGAAACTGATTTATTTAGTTCTTTTAGTAAGGATATGAAAGATAAGCTAGATAAAGTTAATGTTTCTAAGAAGAAAGGGGACATGGCTAAGAAATTATTTTATCTAATGTTAGCGATGGAACTATATAGAAAGACTCCTAAGAAAGCTTCTTTATCTTTTATCTTAGTAGAGAGCTATTTAATATCTAAAGTATTAGAAAATACTTATAGTGATAATACTGATTATCAGTCTCTTTGTATAGATTTTCAAAAAGAAATATTAAAAGGTATTGATAATATAGAGTCTTTTATTAATAAGATAGATACTAACTTTGATACTATTTCTAAGATGAAAAAGGAATTAACAAGTAAATATAAAGATTATATAGATACTAATCCTTTTAAAGAATTATTTAGAGATTTAGATAATGTTACTACTTTACTAAATTCAAGAAGAAAAGAGTTAGTAGATATTCATAAATCACTTGATGATAGTTATAAACTTAGTGAAGAAAAAATCAAGATTTTATCATATAGTTAAAATTTATCAAAAAAAGGTTGTCAAACACTTAAAACTATGATAATATTAAATTGTTCTTGATTTGGCGAGATAGCTCAGTTGGCTAGAGCGCTCGGTTCATACCCGAAAGGTCGAGGGTTCGACTCCCCCTCTCGCTACCAATGAAAAATAATAAAGGTTTTCGTTTGAAAACCTTTTTTTGTAATCTATGATTTATTTTGAAACAAAAAAATAAAATGTAATTCAATAATATGGAAAATAATAAAAATATTAGTCATTATAAGGTAAAATATGATATTATCTATTTAGTAGTTAGTTGTTTATCAACCATCTCAAAATATGACTTTTCTTTTATAAAAAAGTTGAAGCTAAACTTGGAGGAAAAATGAGACTAGAGTGGAATTTGAATGATTTGTTTGCCAGTAATGAGGATTTTTACCAAGAAATCAAAAATGTGAAAGCAACACTAGATAAATTAAAAGATACTTGCAAAGATGAACTTAATTCAGTAAAATTATTAACTTTATTAGATGAAGAATGGAAAATTAAAAAATCAATTAATTATATTTTAGTATATGGCTCATTAATGTATTATAAAAACATTGATGATGATAAATGTATAGCTTTAAAAAAAGAAGCGGAAGAATTTAATAATATTGTTAGTAGTGAACTTAAAAAGGTAGATGCTGTAGTATTAAAATATGGTGAAGAAAAAGTTTTTGAATTATGTAGAACAAATGATAGATTCAAAACTTATAAACAATATTTAAATAATCTATTTAGGATGCAAAAGCATGTTCAAAATGAAGAAACTAATAATAGAATAAAGGAGAATAATGATGCCATTAATAAACAAAAAAGCAATTATAATGAGTTGCTAAAAGATATTGACTATGGTGAGATAGAAGAAAATGGTTCTATAATAACTTTAACTACAAATAACATTAATAAGTATTTAGCTGCTCGTGATAGAAAAACTAGAAGACAAGCATTTTTGGCACTTAATAGAAGTTCTAAAGATATTTTAGAGACTCTTGCCAGTAGTTTGAATGAGGTATTTAGTTATAGAATAGAGAATGCACGATTAGAAGGTTATAATAATGTGTTAGAAAAGACACTGTTTACAGAAAATATAGATTCTAAAATACTTACTTCATTAATTAAATCAGTTAATGAAAATCTACCATTGATTCAAGAATACTTAAAAATTAAAGCAACTGCAGTCAATACTGATGAACCACACTTATATGATTTTAATGTTCCTTTGGATAATGGGATAAAGAGAAAATTTACTCTTGAAGAGGCAATTGACATTATCAAAAAAGCACTGGCTCCATTAGGAGAAGAATACTTAAAAACAATAGACATACTGCTTGATGGACATATAGATGCAACACCATCAGAAAATAAAAATCAATCAATTGTTTTTTCTTGGCAAGATTATTCTTTTTTAAACTTTAGAGGTAGATATGTAGACGTTAAAAATCTAATTCATGAACTTGGACATAGTGTTAATTACTATTTATCAAAGAAAAATCTTCCTTTTATGTATGAAGATAGTACTGTTTTTGTAGGTGAGACAGCTTCGATTGTAAATGAGATATTATTAACTCAATATCTTATTAACAATTCTCAAACTGATGAGGAGAAAATATATTACTTAAGTTTAGAAATAGAAAACTATTTTACTTCTGTTTTTAAACAGACGATGCATACAGAATACGAAGATGAGTTATATAATTATTGTCAATCAAAAAAGCTAACAGTTCCAGTCTTATCGGACAAATATTTTGAAATAGTAAGGAAGTATTATGGTAAAGATGTAATATATGATGAGGAATGCAAAACAGAATGGACTAGATTAGGACGGTTATGGAGATGGAGTTATTATTCTTATAAATATGCTACAGGATTATTAATAGCAAGTAATGTAGTTAATTCTTTAACAATAGAACATACTTTAACTAATGAAAAGTATATGAAATTTTTAGCAGCTGGGAGTTCCCTATATTCTTTAGAATTGTTAAATTTATTAAATATAGATTTAACTAATCCCAATGTAATTAGTAATGGTTTTAAAGTTTTAGAAAAAGATATAACCTTGTTAAAAAAAATGAAGAATCAATCTTAAATTGTATTAAAAATGTAGTTGCTATAAATTAATTGTTATAAAAGACTAGAAATACTTTCCTTTTGTTATACTTACAAAATAAATAGGGGTGAATATTAAAAATGTGACATTCTAATATTTGTCAAGTATAAATTTTTGTGATATATTAATACACGATGAAAAAACACGAAATATTCAATTTTTTAAAAAATTGAATATAATGTGTTGAGTAGTTGGTTATGAATATATAATTATGTGGAGATAATTATATATTATTTTGATATTGCTTAATTAAAGCAAAGATTTTTCGTAGTAGTTTTGTGGTAGAATCTACTACAGCAACGTAATGATGTTTACCTTCATTACGTTTTTTTCTGTAATAAAGTAAAATATCATTATCAGGAAAATTTCTTGAGGCAATCGGAATTATATTTTGAACAGTAACAAATAAAATTCTTCTGATATATCTGTTACCAGATTTAGAAATGGGTCCTCCAATATTAATAGAACTTCCGGATTGTTTAATAGATGGATCTAACCCACAATAAGCAGTTAATTGTTTGATATTATCGAATCTAGAAATATCTCCTAATTCAGCAATAATTAAGGAAGTAGTAAATTCTCCAACTCCATCTATGGAATTAATTAGATTAAACATATAACTTCTTTTGGCATTGCTAATTAGTTTTGATTTTAAATTTTCAATCTGTTTTATATAACTTAATAGTAATTCAATCGTAATGATTAAGTTGTTAACCTTCTCATCATCTTTAGATACCGATGGATATGAGTTAGATGCATATTCTTTTATTAATTTAGCTTTCTTTAAATAATAATTTTCATGTCTACCATTTAATTTAGCCATAGTATTGGCAAGAGCATCAATTCTAGTATTTGAAATAATATCAGCATGAGGGTATTTTTTAATAAATTCTAAAGAAGTATTAGAGAATATAAGACTTCCTTTAAACAATTTTTCATACTCAGGAAATACTTCATAGATTCCATTTCTAAATTCGTTTTTAAGTCTAGTTTGAGTTTCAATCAAAGTATTATATTTTCTACTAATAGCATTAAGATTTAAATAAAATTGTTCTTGTTCAATATATTCTTTAAAATCTTTAATAAAAAATAATTCAGCTAATTTTAAACAATCTTCTTTATCTGTTTTAGTCTTTCTTAGATTTTGTTTATACATTTTAGAGTATATTGGATTAATGACATATAAGTTATAATTATTTTCTTTAAAAAATCTTTTTACAGGCATTTGATAAATACCAGTTGATTCCATAATAACAGCAGTATCATTAAATACATTTAATTTTTTAATTCTTTCATCTAAATTTTTAAAATCATTTAAGTTATGATTAATTTCATATGGACTAATTAGAACTTCTCCACAAGAACCAATTAAAGAAACCATACTTTTACTTTTAGCAACATCTATTGCCAGTACATAATGTTCTTTCATAATGAACTCCTTTCTTTAGCGATTGGACTCTTCGTACTTCTTACTCCTCATCACGCTTGTTATATAAGTAGTTAAATAATAAATTTAAAACCTCACATTCTTAAACTAGGATAATAAAAAGAAAGAGCTAGACCGTCACATTTATGGATACTTAAGACCCTTGTTATAATTTGCCTAAACTCAATCGCTGCATTACTCATTTTATAAAATGAGTAATGCTTATTCTACCATAAATTGATGATTGTAGAAATTCCATCAATTTACATCTTAAATTATACGTGCTATAATATATAAAAACATGGGGTTTCATATGAAAATATTAAGAATGAATGATGATTGGAATAAAATAAATACTAAGGAAGAATTGATTAACTTATTAAAAAATTATAATGAAATATTAAATAATTCAATGACTGATTATTTAAATTCTCTAGTAAATTTGGAATTTTCAGTTATTAGAGATTATATTAGTGATAAGGATAGAACTGCTTTGTCAGAATTAGAGGTATACAAAAGAATAGCAATGTATAATATTTATAATAGAGCATTAAACATATTTAAACAAAGTAGTACAGGAATTACAATGTCTGGCAATAATGATGGAATTGAAGGATTAGATGTATATACTTTATTAAATGAAAAAAAGATGTAGATTATTTGACTTTGATTATCAAGAGGGACCTATTGGATTCAAATCCAAAATACCAAATGGTTATAAGACAATGAGAATTGGAGATATCTCTTTATTTCAGATAATAGAAAGTAAAGAACAAAGAGAAGCAGAATTGATGCGAGTAATAAGCGAATTACATAAATTATATGATCAAAAAAATCCATATCGTTCTAAATCACATACTTATGGTGGACCAGCTCCACACTGGTCTTTTGAACATGACAAGAAAATAAAGGCATTTGAAGAAAAATTTAATTTATTAGATTCTAAAAAAGAACTAACAGATGATGATAAAAGAGAAATAGAAGTGACAGGCATATTTCACGAATTGTTATTAGAAGATTATGGTCTAACAAATAAGGATTTTGAAGATGAAAATAATAAACATACTTTGGAGTTTTATGAAGAAAAGAATGAGTTACAAAAAACTTTTGTTAAAAGAATGCCTAATATAAAGATTAATAATAATATTAAATACATTTAGTAATGAAAATAATAATATAAAATTTACTTTTATTCTAGATAGAGGTGGTTGAAATATGGACTTAGCTAAACTAAAAAGAGAATTAATAGAACAAAAAAATTCAAAATTTAAGGGTAATATTTATCATTTTTCAGAAGTTGCTTTCGCTTATAACTCAAATAAAATAGAAGGCGGAATGTTAACTGAAGATGAGACAGAAGAAATATTTTCTACTAATTCTTTTATACCTAAAACAGGCGATGCTATTAAAATGGATGATTTAATAGAAATGAAAAACCACTTTAGACTATTTGATTATATGCTTGATAATATTGATACTAAAATTTCAAAAGAAAATATAATAGAGATGAATAAGATTTTAAAAAGGGGTACTTCTGATGAAGATAATCCTAGATATAATGTGGGTGGTTTTAAAATAGTACCGAATAAAATAGGACTAATTAACGTAATAGAGACATCTTCGCCAAAGGATGTAGGTAGTGATATTACTATTTTGCTAGATTGGTATAATTCTCTTTCTAAAGTATCATTAGAAGATATTATAGAATTTCATGTTAGATTTGAAAGAATCCATCCTTTCGGTGATGGTAATGGACGTGTTGGTAGAATGATTATGTTTAAAGAATGTCTAAAGAATAATATAGTACCTTTTATTATTCTAGATAAAGATAAACCGTTTTATATGCGAGGATTAAAAAAATATAAAAATGATAAAATGTTTCTAATTGATACTATTAAAAATGAACAAGATATATATGAGAAAATTTGCGATGAACTACTTGATTTTGATTTAGAAAAGAGTGAGAAAAATGAGCAATCTTAAAAAAGAATTAACAGATAATGCTAAAAGAAAAAGAGAAATGCCAAAAATATATTCTGTTAGAATCATCCGCAATCAAAACCAGGCTATTGAAGGAGAGTACATAAAACAATTCTGGATGTTTTGTGGTGTCTATGTAAGAGAATTTATATTGGAATATGAAAATGAGACATCTGATATCCAAGAAGTTGACTGTAATATTTTTTTAGCTGGAACAGATGCTATCGGAAGCCAGAGGACTATAAATAAATTTCGTGCAAAGAAAGATATAAAAGTAAATGTGAGATATGATGATTGCGTCGGTTCAGGAATGGAAAAAAGAAAAAATTTTGGAAAACAAATAAAACAACAATTGTTAGGCAAATTTAATGATATGCAAAGTGATATTTTGAAAGTGTATGACGTATTTGTGAATAATGATATGGCATATATTAACTATATCTGCCATTTGTATTTATATCAGTTTGATTTAGATGATAAGAGGTTTGAAAAAAATAAAAAAGAACAAATAATGGAAAACTATATACAGTGCTTAAATGATATGTTCAAACCTGGAGAAAAATTTGAAGGAAGTGTTTATAAAAAATTTGCTTATTTAAATTGTGGACGCAAGATAAATAAAATCTGCCAAGCAAATCGACAAATGTTATGTCTAAACGTGGAAGCAATAATGAGAGAAGCAAAATTACTGAACAAAAAAGATGCGAAGTTTTCTATGGGTAATGCCTTGGCTGGACTATCCGGAATTATAGATTCTGAGCAGGAACTAGAAGCTGAAAGATGTTTGTATCAAGCAATAAAGCATGAAAATCTGCAAAAGCATAGTACATTTTTGCTATACAAACTTGGTCGTCACTTTGAAGTAAACAACCATGATTGGACTAGGGGATGGGAGTTATATAAAAAAATCGGCACTATCTCACCAAATGATTACCACTATATATTCAAATGTGGAGTTAAGAAATTTCGGGAAGAAAAAGATGAAGAATCCATAAATATATTTATGCAAATACATAATGAAATGGAAAAGCGGTCAAAAAATGGTTGGATATCACTTCTAGAAATGGAATATTATTATAAATGTACAAAAATATTGAATTCAATGAAGGAAGGACTAATGATTTATGTGCCAATTGAAAAAACAGAATCCGTCTTAAATAAATTGAATGATAATAATTTCTTAAATGCGTTTTTGTCTAATGAAGAAAGAGAAGAAGTAAAAAACTTCTTTATATTGAAAATGAACGGTGTTACAAACAAAAATTTTAAAAGTGAGAAAAATAAACATACTTCAGGTTTTGATGAAGAAAATACTGAGTCACAAAAAACTCTTGGCAAAAGAATACCTAAAAAAATAATATAGTACTTTTTATTAAGAATAAAATGTTTTATATGTAAGGTTTAAAAAGATAAAATGATAAAATGTTTCTATATTAGGGAGTGTAAAGAATTTTGTGTAAATGGTAATCTATCCATGATATTCGGAACCACTATAGGTTCCTTTTTTGT
>CAKOZV010000023.1 GCA_934131695.1 uncultured Bacilli bacterium
GAGAGTTAGCTATTAGTGAAGAAAAGTGTACATTTTAATTCGCAACTATACTGTACATTTTAATTCGCAAATCAACAGATAAGAGAGGTGACCAACTATGTATATGTCAAACAATACTCCTAGTTTACATTTAGTTAACATGGGGGGGGGCATTATATAGTCCGGTTGCTTTCTTTTATTGTGTACTAATAACAAGGTAGTAATATGTATCTTGTTTTTTAGTATAAAAAAAAGAAGGAGTGAAAGAAGAAAAATGAATAACAAGAAACAATTACTACTATCAATAGGGTTAGTATTAGTACTAGTTCTAATGATAGTAGGAATCAGTTATGCAGCTTTTCAGTTCGTAGGACCTGGTAGTAAAGAAAACTCAATTACAACTGGTGCAATTACGATGAAGTATACGGAGTCTACTAATGTTATTAATATGACAGGAGCTTTACCAACTACGGATGCAACTGGAAAAGTAAGATTAACTGAAGGAGAATACTTTGATTTTACCTTAGAGGGTACGATCCAAGGTACAGAAAATATCAACTGGGAAATAGCAGCAGAGGATGTAACAACCTCATCTAAGAAGATAGATGGTAAATATATCAAGTTATATTTAACTAGTCTGAATGATACTGGTAATGAAACTGAAGTAATGGAACCAACTGTATATACAACTGAATCATCAGAAAATACATATACGGGAAGACCAACTGGAATAATGAGTCTAGCAAAAGGTTCAACATCTACAAGTTTTTCTACAAAGTATCGTCTTAGAATGTATGTAGATGAAAGTTATAATCCACAAGGAGATGGGGGAGACTTATCATTTAGTATAAAGATAAGTGCCTATGGTAAGACAGGCAATGTTATGCCAATAACAACTGGACCAGTAGCAGATGTATTATTAGCAGGAGTGGGTGACAACGGTACTATAGATACAACTGATTCTGAACAAACTTTTATAACTGGAACTGATCCTAATAACTATATCTGGTATAGTGGAAAACTATGGAGAGCAGTATCAATTGATCCATCTGACAATTCTGTAAAATTAGTTACGCAGTGGAATATTTCAACTGTACCATATAATGCTAGTGGTAATTCTGCTTTTCAAGGTAGTTATATGGAGCAATGGTTGAATGATACTAGTGTAGATGGTTTCTTAGGAAATCTAAGAGAACCAGAAAAATTTATAAAAACTGATAGTGTTTGGAATGCAACTATGACCACAGAGACTACTAAACCAGAGAAGACTGCGATGGTAACAGATGCAGTAGGATTACTAAATGTGTATGAGTATACAATGAGTTATAAAAATGCTACCTCTTCAACCGGATACTTAAATAATGGGTTGATTTGGTGGACATTGACCCCACATGATACATCGAGTGTAAATTATGTGCAAGCTTCTTCAGGCTTGAATAATATGACCCAGGTAGCTATGCGTTGCTCTCGTCCATCTGTAAATCTAAAATCAATAGCGAAAATTGTAGATGGTAATGGAACTAGTGATAATCCATATAGACTTCAGGGTGATAATGATAGTTCAACAGGAGCATTGTTGTCAACAAGATATAGTGGTGAATATATAAGCTTTGGAACAGGAGAAAACAATCTTTATCGAATAGTAAGTCATGAAAATGGAACAGGTACTAAAATAACAAGTGCTCTGCCTCTAAAGGATAGTGGTAGTTATAAAAAGATAGCATTTGGAGATAATGCAAATTATTCCAAAAATAATACCATAGGAACATTCTTAAATAGTGATTATTTAACAAGTGGTACCTATCTAACTAGTGACCAAGTAAATATGATAGAAGATGATACAACATGGTATTTAGGAACTGCTGGTTCTGGTGCTAATTATAAGTTAGCAAAATATCAGGATACAACAGGTAAAGTTTTGACAACAGCTATAACTACTGCAAAAGTAGGATTATTGAGGTATGGAGAATTAATGACGGGAGTGTTTGACATAATTTATGATAATACAAATTATTGGACATTAACTCCGGCCAATACATCGAATGTTTTTTGCGTAAATCTTAGCGCTGCGTATGGTGGTACCTATAAAACGACGAGTTCGAACGGTTTTCGCCCAGCAATGAATCTAAAATCTAATGCAGTAATAACAGGTGGAAAAGGTACGAAAAAAGAACCTTTCCAGATAGCTCTTAAATAATGATATTTAACTAAAGATAAAAATTTACGAAAACTCGTACTTGTAAATTTTCTAAATATGTTATATATTATTAATGGAAGTTGTTTACAGCTTCTAGTCATCGCAGCGTCTCTTTACCACCTTGTTTTACATCGCCCATAGTTTAACAAGTTGAGGCAACTAAAAGTGATGACTTTTTTAGTAAAATAAAAGGAAGAGGTTAATCTTCTACTTTAGAAATGTAAAAGTAGAAACTAGAACCTTTTCCTTTTTTTGTATCTACACCATATTTATAATCATGAAGAATAAAAATACTTTTGACAATGGATAGACCAAGACCGGTACCGTATAGATTTCTTTTGTGTTTTTTCTCAGATTTATAATATTTATCAAAGATGTTGTCTAAGTCTTTAGCATCTATTCCTTTACCACTATCAATAACTTCAATCTTATAAAGATTATTAACCTTACTGATATTAATAACTACTGTCATATCACTTCCAGTATAATTAATAGCATTTATAATTAAATTATATAAGACTTGTTCAATCTTCTTTTGATCAGCTTTTATCATTAGTTTCCTAATATTAGTATGTTTAAAGATAATATTGTAACCATACTTTTCTTCATAAATAGTAAATCTCTTTAGAATATTCTTTATAAGAATGATTAAATCAAATTCACTTAAGGTTAGACTATCCATTGATTGTTGTAGTTTAGATAGTGTTAATATATCATTGACAAGTAGGGCTAGTCTATCAGTTTCTTCAATGATGATATTTAAATTACTATCTCTTTTTTCTTTATCATTATAAGTTAGATCTCTAACCATTTCTGCATATGCTTTTATCATAGTAAGAGGAGTTTTTAAGTCATGGGAGACATTAGCTAGTAAATCTTTTTCTAACTCTTCTGTCTTTCCTAACTCAACCATCATCTCATTTAAAGAGTTATTTAAGTCTTCTATCTCTAGAATATCACTATCACTAGTAAACTCTTTCTTTATCTTACCTTTAGCGATTAGATTAGCTTTTTTAGATATATCTACTATTGGTTTTGATAATCTTTTCGAAATAAAATAACCGATAAGTAGAGATAGTGATAGTATTAAAATACTGATAATTATTAACTGTTCCTTTAAAATCTTAGCGGTAGAGTCAAGTGGTTCAAGAGAAGTTGATAAAAAAGCATAGAGATTATTATCTAACTTAATCGCTTCTAAAATAGTCTTATTAGCAAATTGGGGATTTTGTAAATTATAGGTTTTTTCTTTATTACCACTATTAATAAATCTTTCCTTTAATATACCTTTACTAAATAGACAGTTAGAAGTAGTACTTGATCGATATAAAGTGGAATTGCTAGAAGTTATTTCGATACAAAGATTTTCTTGATAAGATATTTCATCTAAAGTATTATAAATGTTTTCACTATTGTAACCAGTTAATAACTTATTAGCAATCTGTTTTATATCTTTAGTCTTAGTATATTCATAATATTTATTAATAAAGATTACTTGGAATAACCAAAGAAAAGAAATAATTACTAAAGAAAATATTATTAGATATTGCCATATCTTTCTTTTTAAACTATTTTTCATCATTAAAACGGTATCCTATCCCTCTAACAGTCTCTATTAAGTCTCGATACTTTCCTAGATGATTTCTAAGCATTTTGATATGGGTATCTACTGTTCGATCATCACCATAAAAGTCATAACCCCAAATATACTTTAATAGGCTTTCTCTTTTAATAGCAACTTTCTTATTTCTGATAAAATATTCTAGTATTTCAAATTCTTTAGGAGTTAGATTAACTTCTTCATCATCAATAGTAATACTGTGTTCTAGAAAGTTTATAAATAAATCTTTATAACGATAATTATCCATCTTTGTTGAGACTCTATTTAGTATAGCTTTACATCTTGCTACTAATTCTTTGGGGGAGAAGGGCTTACAAAGATAGTCATCTATTCCTTTATCAAAACCAGTTAGCTTATCTATTTCTTCCCCTCGTGCTGATAAAATAATAGTAGGAACTTTCTTGTTAGCATCTAACTTCTCAAGAAGGGTAAATCCATCCATCTCTGGCATCATTATGTCTAGTACCATTAAGTCATATTTATCTTTTTCAAGCATGTCTAAAGCTTCATAGCCATCTTCTGCTTGATAAGTCTGATAACCTTCATTATTTAGATAGGTTACTATTACATCTCTTATATATTCTTCATCATCTACAACTAATATTTTAATCAATTAAATCACCTCATGTATAGTATACTTTATTTCTGTGAAAATGTGGTGAAATTTGCTAAGTATTTCTTTACTTGATAGTAATTATAAGTAGTTACAAAGATAACGTGAATACTAGTAGAAATGATATAACCATATAAACCAATTTTTAATAAGGAGAAAAGGAAAAGGGTAATAGTTCTAATAATGGTACCTAGAATAGTAGCTTTTAAATTGTCTTTACTTCTACCCATGGCATCAAGTGAGAAGGCAAGAGGAGCTTGGATATACTGAAATAGACAAATAGGTGCTAATATCTTTAGATAAGTACTACCTTGATTAGTATGATACATTATCCCTAAGAAGAACTTTGGCATAATGATAAATAAGATAGTAGCAGGTATTCCTATTAATAAAGAGAAAAATATTGCTTGTTTAATCTTTTTCTTAGTATAGTCTAGTTTCTTATCACTAATTGCTTTGGCAATGACAGGTAGTAGAGCTTGTGATATAGCAAGGGTAAAGAAAGAGGGTAGAAGGACTAGTGGCATTACATAACCTTGGAGTATTCCATACTGATTGATAATAAAGCTAGAAGTGTAGCCACTATACTTTAGGGTAGTAGTTAAGATAATAGGTTCTAGGAAATAGCCAATACTCCCGATTAATCTAGAAAGAGTAGTAGGTATACTGATATCTAGGGCATCTTTAATATAAGATTTTCTAATGTGAAAGTCTTCTTTTCTATAAGTAATGTTTTTAGGAAGAAAGAAGAATAAAACAAGAATAGATACTAATTCACTAATAACATTAGATAATATTACTACAGTAACTGTTATCTCTAAACCTTTAGGAAGAAATAAAGGGATTAAGGTAAACATTAGAAAGAGTCTAACTACATCTTCTAAACAGTTAGAAAAGACATGGGGAAACATCTGTTGTTTACCAAAGAAATAACTTCTTACAATGGATGAAGTTGAGGTAAGAGGTATTACTACTGCCATAGCAAGGATTGGTAAGTATGATCTTTCTTCTTGTAATAATTTATTGGCAAGGAATGGGGCAAAGATAATTAAAAAGATAATTAAGAAAAAATTAATAGCCATAGATGTAACCATTAAAGAGGACATTAGATTTCTATTATTTTTCTTATCTTCTGCTACCATCTTAGATAAAGCGATAGGTAGACCAAACTGACCTAGTCCAATAAATAAAGAAAAAGTTGGTAACACTAACATATATAGACCAATACCTTCACTTCCCATTAATCTACTCATGACTATTTTTATAATCATACCTAGTATTTTAGTTAGAAAACCACCTATCATTAAGATAATAGTAGACTTAATAAACGTTTCTTTTTTCATGAAGCCTCCTTGTAAATAAGATGTAAAAAATATTTAAAACTAATAAATTACTTTTCTTCTTTCTAAGAATTATGATATAGTTAGTATAGAAGTGTAAGAGGTGAATGATAGTGCAAGAGATAATTGATTTTTTAGCTAAGAAGGAAGTACTTATACTGTTTATTATTTTATTAGCAGCTATTTTACTATATATAATTCTATGGGTTATATCTTTCATAAAGAAGAAAGATGAGAAAAAAAAGTTAAAAACAAACACTCAAGAATTGACAAAATTAGCAGAAAAAGTAAAGATCTTAGAAAAAGAACAACAAGAAGCAGCTTTACCACCTGTCTTTAGAATAGAACAAGAAAAGGTAAGAGAAGCAATTACTCCTTTAGTAATGGAAGAGAAGAAAGAACCACCTAAGGTAGTAGTTAAAGAGACTTTTACTTCTCCTATTGCTATAGAGCCAGTTGTAACAGAAGTTATTGAACCAAAAAAGGAGGAGAATGTTATTACTAAAGAGATTAAATTAAATGATGATTCCATGTCTGAAGTTGAAATACTAGATGCTAATCCTAGTGAAATTACTTATAAGAATGAAGTATATACTAAGGAAGAAGCTAAGGAAGAGTTAAAGAGGCTTGAAAGACAATTAATTGAACAAGATAAGAAAGAAGAAAAACCTATCTTTGAACCAATTGAGGTTAAACCATTTAAGGAAGTTACTAATGATGAAGTTATTCCTGTATTAGATGAAATACTTGATACTAAAGAGGATGAGGTTAAACAAGAGAATATCAGTTTAACTAATTTTGAAGAAGATCAAGAGCAAAATGCTATTATCAGTTTAGATGAGTTATTAAAAAGAGGTAAGACTATTACTCAAGATGAGATAATAAAACATGAAGATGATGGAAATGAACCTATCACTTTACAGGAGTTAGAAGCTAAGTGGAAGAAAGACCAAGAAGTAGTAGCACTTAAAAATGATGGTGATATAGAGGTATTAGAGACAAAGAAAGAGGAAGCACCATTTAGTTATGAAGATATTAAAGTAGAAGCTCCTAAGGTAAAGATACCAACTATGGATGAGTTGTTCTCTAAATCTAAGACACCTTACAAACCAACACCAGTTATTAGTCCTATCTTTGGAATAGAAGAAGATAAAATATCTAGTGATAATTCTCTTAAACTAGAAAATACGGCAAATTATGATAAGCTTGATGCCGAGATTAGAAAAACTAATGAATTCTTATCAAAACTTAAAGAATTACAAAAAAAGTTAGATAATTAAAAGATTTAATATGGGTGATTTATATGAATAATGAAAAAACAGGATTATTGTATAATATCAAGAAAAATCGAGTCTTAAAAAAACTAGCTTCTAAGCAAGATATAAATATTTATAGTAATTTAGACAGTACTTTAAAAAAGGATAAGGAAATTCAGTTATTAGCCTTACAATGTGTAAAAGATGAAAAAGACTTTAATCTGTTTTCAGAAGACTTTTTACATGAAAATATTAGTAATTGTTCTGATGAAATTCAAAGAAATTTTACTAGTTGGACATATGGGATAGGTATAAAATATCTTTCTCAAAGTATGCAATATAAACTGGTAGAGGAAAATAATAGGTATTTTTCATTATTATCACCTGAAGATAGAAAAAAACTAGTTTTAAGGGATAATGAATTATTTAAAAAGTTATCTACTGCTGAGAAGATTGCTTTAATCAAAGATAATGCTGAATTAATATCTTTGTGTGACGAAATAACAATAAAAGAAAATATTAAAGATATCTCAGTTGAGACTGTTTTTTCATATGCTAAAATGAAAAATTTAGAATTAGATAAGTATTTGCGTCTGATGCAATTAAAATATGACTATAATAATCCAAAGGAGTATATGCTGGCTTTTTCTAAATATGCAAGTGATAAAACAGATAATGAACTGTTAGAGTTTTTAAAACATAGTACTACTACTGATACTCACTATGCAGATATATCACATCAAGAACGTGTCTACAAACTTAGAAATGATATATTTTTAGAAAATTTATCATATGGTGACATGAGTAATTATACCCACTCAATCAACTTTAGTATACCTTTTATTGAAACAAAGTTTAAAGAATTATATGGTGAAGGAAAATGGAGTGAATATTCATCATTATTCAATGATAAGAATTTTGTTAATACCGATGATATTTTATTTTCTATTATTAATGGAAAAAATTCAATTGTTTTGAAAAATGATTCGAAGAAAGTTGTTGATTTTTTTAAGCTGATGGGTAAGAGTAATAAATCAGATTATGATAATGCTGCTTTATATAATGAATTTTACGATTTGGTTGCTAATACATATGGTAAAGAAGCGTTATACTTTTTAAAAGAAAGACCGGGACTTAATTATTCTGATATTAGTAATATTGAAATTTTTAATCCTAACGTTTTAAATAATTTCAGAAAAGGATTTATAGATGACTTATTAAGCTATAATTTTGGTGGTTATACAAATGAATTAATAGAAATCTGTAATAATCCTGAAGAGTTAAAATCTTTTAAGTTATTATATGATAGATTTTCGACAAAACTAGGAGAAAATGTTGAAACCATGTTGCTTACTTTTTCAAGATATGATGAGTATAAAGAAATTTTACAAGAGGCTACGACTACGGATATTAAAGATGCTTCAACTCTTGAAAAAATTGATGCTTTATGTATGTGGCCTAAAAATATTTTAAATGTTAAACATGTTTCAGAATTAGATGGTTTGGAAGGAAAATTCTCTTCCTTTATGGAAAAGTATGCAGAATGGTCACCAGAAGTTAATGAAGTTTTTGAATTCAAAAATCCTTATGACTCTCAAGTCTTCTATAGATTCACCATGGATGAATTGTACAATATAAAAGGGTATGTTGCTGAAAATAATGATAATCTTAAAAAAGATAGTATATTGTTGAGTAATATTTTAAATAAAATTGATAGTAATTTATATTGGTTTTTAATAGAATATAAAAATCATGACGGAAATTTAACTAATTGTTTTGAAAATTTATATGAATTATTAAATGACGCTAGAGAATACTCAATGGAATATTTTAGAAATCATGTTGTTACTGATAAAGAATATATTGATAATAAAATTGCTACTCATTCAGATGATGTAGAAAGTATGTCAATTTATGGTTTAGAGGTATATGATTTAGGTAAAATGAAGGTCAACTTTGCTAGTCATAATTATGATATGAATAATTCGGTTTCAAAAGAAAATTTTTTAAAAATGCAAAAAGAGTATTTAACTTATGATTCAAAATCTAGTATTTCTACAATATCAGCTTATCCAGTTGTTGGTGCAAATACAGATTTTAGTAGTAATAGATATATTTTTTGGGACTTTAATGATAATATTGTTATGAATCTATTTGCTAGATCTGAAAATTCTGCTGGTAGAGACGGTGTTGTTAGTTGGCAACCAAAACGAATTGTCTCTGGTGGCAATTCGAATTGTTCATTAAATGAGTTTCAAAATATTCCAGACGGGAGTATAGGTGGAGAAATAGCTTTTTATCGAAGAAAAAGGAATCATGATGCAATTGAAAATGAAAAGTATGGTGGTAAGATAATTCCAGATGCTGTTACTGGTTCTATTTCACCTGAAACTTTGGATGCAGCTAATGGTCGTTTTGGTAAAAATATTCCTATTATTTTGGAAAGAGGTTCTTTAAGTTCTGAAGAAAAGAAAAATAATGTAAGAAGAAAAATTGTAGAAACTTATTTGGAAATGGATAAAGAGAATAAGATAAAAGGTAAAAATTATCATGTTCCTTCTAATTTAGCTGAAATAGTCAATCAAGAGTTATTATGGGTTAATCAAAATCAAAGTAAGGATTTGGTTTCTTACTACAGTTCGTTACAATCATATATAAATGAAAAAAGTAGTCAACCTAATAAAATTGAAAATCAAGATATAGTTATAAGAGAGACTTCTATTAAGTAGGTGTATTACAAAAAAAGTTAGATTAAGATAGAAAGATTTATTGCTATTTAAGTGATGGGGTAGTTAAGGTATATATGAAGGAGATATTTCTATGAAAAAAAATTTAATAATATTTTTAATAGTTTTACTAATATTTGGTGGTGGTGTTTATGGTTTTTATAGTTATAAGTCATCAACAACTAAAAAAACCGCTAATTTAAATAAACAAATAAAAAAATTAAAAAATACGGTGAGTGATTTAGAAAAGGAAGCTAGCAATTTAGAAAAACAGGTTAATGATAATGACAAATGTAGTACTTGTAATAGCACGTGTAATGTTACTGTAAATAATGATAAGGGACAATTAATTACTGAGGAGCTAAGTGGTATGGATGTACTTTATGTAACTGATGCTATTAAGAAAGATGATTATTATACTTTAAAAGGTGTTATCTACACAGCTTATACTTTGACTGATCAGGAAGTAAATGATATGGTGAAAAACGGTACTTATACTGTTAATAATAAAACTTTTACTGTTAAATATAATAAGAAAGATAATAGTTATGGATTATATGAGGAAAAAGACAATTATCAAATGTATAAAATAGTTAAAGTTGGTAGTTATTATTATATGGAATCACAGGCACAAGTAGATAATGTGTGGAAAAAGACAAACATACATAAAGAAATTGTTGTTTCTTCTAATACTCCTGTTACTATTGGTTATGATACTTCTAGTCGTTATAAAATTGCCGATGATGTCTTTAAAAATTTTAAATCACCTACTACTATTCCTGATACTACTAATCCACCTTTTTATTATTCCTTTAAATTTAATTTTAAAGATGGTAAGTGTGTAGGTTTATATAATGTAATTACAGGTATACCAAAAGGAACTGACTATCCATATTAGTTTAATTTAGAACTTGAATAAGTTCTTTTTTTAGTTTATACTTTTTAAGGGAGGTCTTATTATGAAGAATTTAACTATCTTACCGGCTGATCAATATATCGTTATTAATAAAACAGTTCTTCATAGTGAAGACCGTAAACTTTTAACAATGCTTTATCAACCAATTATTGGTTATACTGCTGTTAGTTTGTATTTTGCCTTAGTAGATGATCTTGATTCTCTAAACCAAATGAGTGAGGACTTAAATCATCATCATTTGATGGCTACTATGCAATTAAAACTTGAAGATATTATGATTGCTAGAGAAAAACTAGAGGCAGTTGGTCTTATTAAGACTTATATTAAAAAAGGAAATGTTAATCATTATGTTTATCTTTTGTTTTCTCCTATTTCTGCTAGTGAGTTTTTTCATCACCCCATACTAAATATTGTCCTATATAATAACATAGGTAAAAAAGAATATGCTAAAAGACAGGAAATATTTCAAGTTCCAAAGATTAGTTTAAAAGACTATGAAGATGTTAGTTCTTCTTTTGATGAAGTGTTTGAAAGTAGTAATTTAAAACCATTTGAAGTTTTGGATATTATCGAAGAGAGAAAAGAAGCTAAGATTACATCTAAAAGAGTGATTGATTTCAATCTATTAATAAGTTCTATTCCAGGATCGATTATATCTAGTAGATGTTTTACAGAAGATGTAAAAGAATTAATTAACTCGCTAGCCTTAGTTTATAACTTTGATACTACTAATATGGCAGGACTAGTACAGTCATCTATCAATGAAAAGGGACTGGTTGATAGAACTTTACTAAGAAAGAGTTGTAGAAACTACTATCAGTTTGATCATGCTGGTAGTCTTCCAACACTTATTTATCAAAGACAACCGGAATTTTTAAAGAAACCAGAAGGAGATAATTCTAAATGGGCTAAGATGGCTTATACCTTTGAAAATACTTCTCCTTATGACTATTTAAAGAGTAAACAAAAAGGAGCAGAACCTACTAAACGAGATTTAAAACTTATCGAAGACTTGATGATAGAACAGAAACTATCATCAGGAGTAGTTAATGTGTTGATATCATATGCTTTAAAACTTAATAATCAAAAACTAAATAGAAGCTATTTAGAAACTATAGCTGGTCAGTGGAAAAGACTTAATATTGAAACAGTTGAAGAAGCGATGCGTCTTACTGAAAAAGAATATAAGAAGATGAAGAAGATAGCTATTTCTACTAATACTAATAAGAATAGTAAAGTGGCTAGTAAACAAAAAGAAATACTTCCTGATTGGTTTAATGAGGATTTAAAAACTAATTCAATGGATAGTAAGGAAAAAGAAGAGATGGATACATTGTTATCATCATTTTAGAAAGAAGGATTGAAAATGCAAGAGGATTTATCATTTTATTACAGTGCTATGAAAGGTGGCAAAACAACTAGAATCTTTCAAAAAATTCATGATTTGGAAGAGAATGGGCAAACAGTATTATTAATTAAACCTAAGGTTGATACTAAAGGTGATGATTATATTATTAATAGGAAAGGTGAAAGTAGGAAGGTCGATATATTGCTTGGCAGAGACAACAGAATATTAACAACCGATAATATAGATAATATATTGCTTTGTGATCATATAATTGTTGATGAAGTACAGTTTTTAACTAGAGAACAAATAGAAGAATTGTGGATGATAAATAAAAGAGCAAGTGTTAAAGTCTCTTGTTATGGATTGAAAACTAACTTTAAAGGGGAGTTGTTTGATGGTAGTGCTAGATTAATGGCTCTTGCTGATAATATTGTAGAGCTTGAGACTAATTCTTTATGTCTTTGTGGCGAAAAAGCTAAGTTTAATGCTAGAAAAATAGATGGTGAATTTACCTTTAATGGAGAAGAAATTGAAATAGATGGTGCTAATAAAAAAATAGAATATGTTCCTTTATGTGGAGCCTGTTATTACAAAAAGGTTTATACTAAAAAGAAAAAAGTAAAAGAGGGGATTGATGAATAATGAAATTAAGAGGTGGTAATTTGAAAGAAGTAGAAGTAGAATATAAGTTGCTATCAGAATACCATTTTTTTGGTGATGAAAGACGACAAAATATTGTTAAAAAACTTGAAAAGTTATATTTAGAGCTTCAAGAAAAGAGTAAAAAAATAGATGTGAAACCTTTTCCACAAAATGATGGAAAGGTAGAAATACTTCCTGGTATGATTAGTCACAAATGCTCTAATTCTTTAGAATCGTTGAAAGGAATATCTCAGTATGGAATTCTAGCTAGTGAATGGTTTGGAAAAATAGAGAGCGAAAAAGAAGGCGTTTTTTGTGCTTTTGTTAGTAAAATACATCAAGAAGATGGTTTGGATGATTTAAAAAAACAAAGTATTGCTAAAAAATTAAATCTTAGAGATTTGAAATTCGAAAATGGAAAAGTTCTATTATTCTTTGATAGTACAAATCCTATTTTTAAACAATTATTGCATTTAGACTATTTTGAATATGAAAAAGTTAAGCAGCAAAGTCCTGAGAAAATTACAGAAATGTATTCAGAAGAAGAGATAGAATTATTTGATCAAGTAATTGAGCCCTTTTCTCCTTATGGCAAAGTTTTTCATGTAGAAGGTATGTTACCACAGTGTGATTGGTCTGCAATTCCGGGAGGAATTCCTTCAAGTTTAGTAAATGGGATTTGTACCAAAAGCGAGAATTATGATAGTGAATATATAGAGTCGATTGCAAATTTGTTTCCAAATGCTACTATCTTCAATGGAAGTTTAGAAATATTGCATCTTCCTAAACGAAAAGATAATACTCAGGAATTAATAAGAGAAACATTACAAGAAAAAGATGCAGTGTTATTAGATGATATGAAACAAACTAATGAAGAAAAAGAAACTATTAGTTTAAGAAGAAGATAATAGGTAAATTAGAAACTATTCTATAGAGTCTGTAAATAAATCTGTGTAAATAAATCTCTCCATGATACAATAGTAGAAATGGAGAGATTTTATTATGAAAAA
>CAKOZV010000024.1 GCA_934131695.1 uncultured Bacilli bacterium
TCTGGTTATGACTCTTTTTTATTAACTAAAAATAGTGCTAGTGATTTTACCCACCAACACTATTTATTATAGAACCGATCAAAAATTACGATTTTACAGTTTTTTTTGTTATATAAATGTTAATATAGAAACAAAAGAATTAAAAATAAGTGATAAATAAAAAATTGAAATAATTGGTAGATTTACACTGTGCAAACACTTTAATTAAAAGTGATAAATCAAAAGTATGGTAGAGCTCTTTCATATTTTTAACACATTTTTGCAAGTGAAAAATAAGAAATGATAGCACTATAAACCTTTATTTATAAAATGTAAATTAGTGTAGTGCTATCAATTCCTTTATCCTGCTTAATAATATAGTAATAAAAATATGCTTAATTATTAGTATGCTTTATCATTAAATGGTTACTATTTCCATGGTTATTAAATAATTTTTAATTTTATCAATTACATCATCTATATTTTTATCTAACCAATTATATTTTGGATTATTAAGATTTATTTTATATAATCTTGAACTAGTAATTTTTTCAAATTGATTAATCAAATCCTTTACATTATTAACATTTATTGATTTATCATCATAAATCAAAATTTTAAAACATTTTTCGAGTTTTTCTTTATTAAGTAGTTTATTATCTATTAAATAATAAAAATCAAATATATCTTTATATCTAGTTGATCTAATATTAAATTTTAAAAGAGATTTCATTTTTTCAGTAAAAATTTGTTCTGGAGAATTAATTAATAAATTAGCACTAAGATTAATAATACTAAAATCAAACATATATTGTTCTTGTTCAAGTTCAAATAATTTATGAACTCCAATATCTAACTTTGTATTAATTTCATTTTTATAGTTATCTTTAATCTTTAAAAATACTCTTTTACCTTTATAATCCTGATGGTGTAATGGAATAATTTCATCTATTATTTCAAAATTAATATAATTAATAGACTTATTTAATTCATTAATAAAGTTTTTAATAGAATTATCATCTAGAGAATATTTTATAAAATCTAAATCTAAATCGCGAGTTGCTCTACGCTTATCATCTGATAGATTATGCATAACAACTCCACCTTTAATAGTAATATTTTGATTATATTTACTATTTGCTATAGCTGTTAGTATTAAATCTTGGGACACTTTTGAGGAAGCAAATTCATCTGAATAACCATTTTTTATGTACTTTTGTATCATTCCTTGTAAATTCATTAAAACACTTCCTTTTGTATTTTTAAAAATAAATCAATGCCATTTTTATAACAGTTCAAATAATCCGATAATTTATTCATATCGAGTTTATCACTAATACTTCTATAATTATTTATAATCTCTTTATAATAATCAAAAGGAATATTTTTACTGTTTTTTACCAGTTCTATCAATAATTTTTCTTTGTCATATATCTTAATTTTAATTCCATCAACTTTTATTGTAGTAACCCCAATATTAAACTTATCTTCTGATACATATATTTGTTTTACTTTATTATCCATTATTTTACTTGCTTTTCTATTCGTGGCAAGGTAGTATTTTTGAGGAATTACATCAGTTAAGTTGTAATAATAAAAAGCACTATCAGAAGTAAAAACAGTGTTAGGATATTTTTTGCTAATAACTAATAAATAATTAACAAATTCTTGACTTGAATATATTCCTGATTCAATTTTAAATATTTTTTTATCTTTTAAAGCTTTATTTAATTGATAATTATTTTTATATTTAGAAATCACATCTTCATAACTATAAATCATTTTTCATCACCTAGTATAATTTTAAAGTAAATCTCGGTAAAAGTCAATATTTTGCCGAGATTTACTGAAATAAAATATTATATATATAAATCCATATATTTTCATGGTATACTTTTATCAGTTAGTAGTTTATTACTACCTATAATTTAGATAATTAGAGGTTGTCCGACTTCAACCTTTATCCTTTATGAGTCCAAAAAGAAATAACTCAAAGATATTTAATTCATCTTTGAGTTTTTATATATTTAAAATTTAACTGATTCTTTAGTATCGTATATTTTACCATTTATTTCAAGATAAATAGAGTAGGTACCTGATAATCCTTCAGCATTAATATATCTATTAATAACTATACCATTTTTATTTTCTTCTTCACTAAATATATCAACACATAATGCTGTATATGGCTTTTTACTGACTTTTATTTCATAATAATTAGAAATAGTATTCTTCTTTAAAATAATATTAACTTTATCTTCTCTTTTAAATTGACCAGTAAAGACTAATCTATCTATTTCTTTAGTAAACTTAATATTATGTTTAGTATAATCTTTATCTATCTTATTACTATTACTAGCTAAACTAATTTTTTTCTTAGTAATACTTGTCTTACCAAGACTACCAACTCTTGTAGCATTACCTAGTTTTAATTCCGTATCATTATAAATATTCATCTTTTCTACTCGGTAGAAATTACTAGGTAGTACTAATTCAAAGATAACATCATTATCAAGTAGTTCAACTGTATCAGATTTTAAGGAAACCTTTCCTTCTGTTAGACCGGCTGGTTTGTTAGAAGCTTTTCCATCAACTGATACAATTCCTCCAGAGTGAATAATATAATGATTATCACTTAAATAATCAACATCAGAAATATAAGGTGAATAAAAACTTGATCCTCTTTCTTTACCATATTGATATATCTGCTTAATAGTCATCTTTTTAGTATCTATTTTATAAATGACTCCTCTTGAATAAGAATTACTAGCTTCTACATAACTATCATTATCTTTAGATTTATTATTACCATTATCAAATAAGAAAACATCACCTTTAGGAGTAATCATCGCCGCATGTTGTGACCATTGCCATTCAAAATCTTTACCGATTGGTTTGAAGAAATATTTCTGATATTCCTTACTCCAGTTAGTAGAGTCTCCAATAATCCAGTTTAATTTACCACTCTTATAATCAATATTAATAACAGCATCTTGATGTCTTCCCGATAGAGTAATTGAATTAGTCTTCTTATCGTACCAGGCAGAGTTATTATGGAACCAGTCATAACTAGTCCAGTTTTCACTTTTACCATCAGTCATATTAAGTATCTTTCTTAAATCAAATTTTCTAACTTCTTTACCTGTTTTTCGATCAAGTTCTACTATATAGTCTTCCACCGTTCCATCACTATTTAAAAAATTATCAGAAGCAACTAATAAGTTACCGTTTGGCATCTCATAATAATCATGATGATATCCACCTTTTAGACTATATTCTTTATAAATCTTACCAAACATATCAATTTCATAAAGTCCAGTAACATAATAGGGTGAATTAATTAATCTTTCCGTACCTACTAATAAGTGGCCATTCTTTAATCTTTCTATATCCCAAATGGCATCATAAGATAAATACCATCTAACATCACTATTAACATCATAAGCGGCGGTATAACCAGTAGATGATGGTGAGTAGAAATAAAAATCATTAGCAAGCTTTTCTTTATCAGCTTTTACACTAGTAGGAATTATAAAATCATCAGGTAACTTATCTGTCTTAATCTTAAATACTTTCTTAATATCTTTATATTCTACAATAACTTCATTTTCCATATCGGGATATAATCCATAAATAGCTAAATAATGTTTCTTATCTTTAGGAAAAGTATGAGAAAGAGTAGTATTTTCATCTTTTCCCACAATAGTGACTTTAGGACTAACACTTTCTTTTGTTTCAAAAAGAATAAGAGCAGTTAGGGGAGAGGACTTATAAGGGTCTACTATGATATTAGGCTTATCAATTGTATAACCATCTATCTTAAACTTAGCTTCCTCTTTACTTTGCATCATTATTAAACTTTCTTTAGTCTTAAGAAGTTTCCTATCTTTTTGATTATTATTAACAATACTTATTCCTATTACTAATAAAATACAAGTTAATAAATAAAATATAATTTTTTTCATAACTAACATCTCCCTTACAAATTAATCATATAGAATAATTAATAAAAGATAAATAAAATAGTAGTTGAAAAAACTAAACTCGTAGTTGAGTCTAGTTCATAAAACAATCATCATTAATAGATAGAGGTACTTCATAAGTAGTAACTTTATTATCATTAGTAGTTGCTTTTATAGTTAGATAAAGACTATGCTTAGTAAACTTTTTACACATTCTCTCATAGTTATTCACTTTAAAAGTAATATCTTTTAAATAATTTTCAATAGTAGAGTTCTTATTACTTTTCTTCTTTTCTATTTCTTTAGATATATTATTTTTATCCTTCTCATAAAGGGTACATTCTAATTTCTTATATACAGTATTATCATTTCCACCACAATAATCTATATTTGATATATAAATAGCTGACTGATTATTATTATAAGCGACTGTTCCTTTAATTGTAAAAGCACTACAACTAGATGAGAGACTTTTAAAGTGAAAGTATTCTTTTCTGGTATTATAGAAAATTATAAAGGATATAGTAATTAAGATAATGATAATGGTAGTAATTAGTATATACTTTTTATTAATACTTTTCTTTTTATAATTACTATCCAATAAATCATTTATATCTAGATTAAAATCATGACATATTTCTGTTAATAGAGCTATATCGGGGATAGCTTTCCCATTTTCCCATTTACTAACTGCTTGATAAGTAATACCATATTTCTTTGCTAGTTCCTGTTGAGTAAGATTATTATCTTTTCTAATCTTTTTGATAAGTTTTCCAATTCTTTCTTGATTCATCGCATCACCTATAAATCTTTTTAAAGATAGTAGATTCTCTAATTACAAAACCATTCTTTAAATATAAGTGATGAGCAGCTCTTCTTTCTCTTCTAGATGTTAACTCATAATAAGAAAGATTATTTTCTTTAGCAAGAAAGTCAGCTCTTTCTAAAAGATAAGTACCAATTCTTCTATTTTGATAAGCCTTTTTTACACAGACATAGGTTATATAACCAAATTTAATATTTCTAAAGTAATCATTAATTATATCTATATGTAAATGTCCAACTACTTCCTTATCATTAACTGCTACAATACTAAATGACTTATCATTATTTTCTAACTTATCAATATTAACATTTTTATAATGTTCACTAAGTAATTCTTCTAAACTTTTCTTATCTTCTTTATTATAATCTCTAATTAGTATTTCCATTTCTATCTTCACCATTTATATGATAACATATGATAAATTATTTAGTAAATAAAGTCTTATTTAATTCATCTACTGAATTAAACTTTATTACTTTAAATCCTAAGTCACTAGCTGCATCAATATTATTTTGATTATCATCAATAAATAAACATTCATTTGCTAGAAGATTATATTTATCAAGTAATATTTTATAAATATCTTTATTAGGTTTTGTAATATGATAATCACAAGAAAAAACTTCACCTTCAATATCTTTATAGAATGGTAATTTTCTTAAGTGATTTACAGTTTCTTTGTTATTATTTGATAATAAGTATATCTTATAATTATTAATTTTTAACCTATGGATAAGTACTAAAACATTATTATTCATAGGTCTATACTCATAATATTTAATAAGTTTATTCTTAATATTTTCCGATATTTTATATTTAAATTTACACTGATTAAAAAACTCTTCTAATGATATTAATCCTAAATCTAAATTATTCCAATTGGAAAAGAAGTTTTTTTCAATATCATTATATAGTTCTTTATCCAAATTAAATTTATCTAAAACTATTGAAGGATTACCTTCCAAAATTACATTACCTAAGTCAAAAACAATATTTTTAATCATTTATTTTTACCTTGATATAACTAATAATTTTATTTTGTATTATCTTTTTTCATATTTAACATACATAAATTTTTATTTACATCAATCCAGTATCTATACTCCATAATTCCTTCATGATTAGATGGAACTAATGTATCTGCTTTTCCAATAAATTTTTCCATTGTTTTTTTAGAAGCTATATTATTTTCTCTACATGTGATTAAAGCTTGATCAATATTTAATTCTTTTAATTTATCTAATACAAGTTTTAATTGCAATGTGGCATATCCTTTTTTTCTTTCAGATGGTCTAATTCCATATCCGATGTGACCACCAATTTCTGTTAACTTACCTTTTAACTCATGTCTTAAATTTATTAATCCGTAAATATGATTACTATCATCTGCTAAAACATAGGTTGTTTGATTTGCGTAAGCTGGGTAAATTTCATCAATATGTTTATTTATTTCTAGACCATTAAAGTATTCTTCAAAAGATTTATCTATGACCTTTTTTAAATCACTTACTCCTTCAAATGGATATTCATCATTTGCTTTCTGAAATTCTAATGCCATTTTTTCTATTTCGTTTTTATCATCTTTTTCAATTTCTCTTAAATATAAATTCATAATAATCACCACTAATTACTATAAGTAATTTCCTTTCATAAAAATTATAACATATTTTTTCATATAGCAACATAGGATAAATTATTTAGTAAATATTCTATAAAAATAAACTATAGTTTGATATAATTAAAATGAGGAGGGTGATTGAATGAATAAAACTAAAAATAAGTATTTACAATTTATTATTTCTTTTATTATGTTAACAGTAGGAACAGTAATAGCAGCGTATGCCTTAGAATCATTTTTAATACCTAATACTATCTTAGATGGTGGTGTTACTGGTATATCAATTATAGTTTCCAAACTAACTAATATACCACTTAGTGTTCTAGTCTTATTAATTAATATACCATTTGTCTATATTGGATTTAGAAATCTGGGCAAGGGTTTCTTAATAAGAACTATTTATACGATGGGTTTGTTCTCTTTATGTTTAAATCTATTTCATGATGTAGAACCGTTAACAGAACAAATATTACTAGCCACAGTCTTTGGTGGAGTCTTACTAGGAGTAGGAGTTGGTCTAATCATTCACTTTGGTGGTTGTGTTGATGGAACTGAATCAGTAGCTATCGTAATTAGTAAGAGGACATCTTTATCAGTAGGACAAGTAGTATTATGCTTTAACCTTATTATTTATACAGTAGCAGGATTTATCTTTGGACTAGATAGAGCCTTATACTCACTGCTTACTTATTTCATAACTTTTAAAGTAATAGACTTTGTATCAGAAGGATTAGAACAAGCCAAAGCAGCTTTAATTGTTACTAGTAATGGAACAGCTCTTGCTGAAGAAATATATAAAAGACTAGGTAGAACAGTAACATTTATCAAAGGACAAGGTTTAATTAGTGGTGATAAAGAAGTACTATACTGTGTTCTAACTAGAATTGAAATATTTGAACTTAAGAAAATAGTAGAAGAGATGGATGATAGAGCATTTATTACTATCTTAGAAGTATCAGAAGTAATTGGTGAACATATTAAATCTACTAAAAAGATAAAGAAAGTTCATCAAAATATTAAAAACCTTAATTAGTTTTTAGTTAAGGTTTTTTGTCATTCGTCAATTATTTTATATTAAACAGTTGTTCTTTCAAAATAAAAGTACATTATATAAAAAAATTTGAAATGAGACTGGCTATAAAAAATAAAGTGATTATATATATACATTTAAAGAAAAAATTGGTAAGAATTACAATATTTTGTATTAGGTAGAAATAATATGGATAATATTTTACTAACTTGAATTTAAAGATGAAAACTCTTTCCTTTATAATATTTATATGTTATATTTAATGTGACGTTTGCTTACAACTTGCAAGAAATTACAAAAGGAACTGCATAAATTGATATGCAGCTTTTTGGCGTTTATTAAAGGGAGGTGTAATAATAAATGATAACAAAAGATGAATTTCAAAAAGAACAAAGAAAATTAAAAACTATTAGTAAAGAGGTAAAACTAGTAAGAGATAATCTTGCTAAAGAAGTAGTAGGAGACTTAGAAGAGTTTAGAGAGTTTCAAAAACTAGCTTGGCAAGATAAAAGCTCTTTCGATAGAGCTGAATTTAATCAAGTTTTATCAAATAATGAAATGGAAGCTAGAAGAATACTTGCTAAGAGAATGTATTTTAAAAGAATATGTTTAATTGCTTCTAAGCCTTATTTTGCATCCTTTAAATATCAAGATGAGGATGGTAAAAACTATAATATTTATATGTCTCTTACTTATCTAAAAGATGATAACTATAACAATATTTTATATGATTGGCGTAGTCCTATCTGTAGTGTATTCTATGACTATGAGACAGGACCCTGTAAGTATTTAGCACCAGAAGGAATAATATCAGGTACCTTGTATTCTAAAAGACAGTACCAAATAAAAGATAATAAACTACTAGCAGTCTTTGATAATTCATTAAATATTGATGATGAAGTATTACAAGAAGTACTAGCTAATAATAGTAGTGATAAGATGAAAAATGTTGTTAATACTATTCAAAAAGAACAGAACTTAGTAATAAGAAATCTAGAAGATAAGAATCTAATAGTACAAGGAATAGCAGGATCTGGAAAAACATCAGTAGCTCTTCATCGTATAGCTTTTCTCTTATATAGAATAGATAATTTATCATCAAAAGACATCTTAATATTCTCACCAAATGAAGTATTCTCATCTTATATATCTAATGTTTTACCAGAGTTAGGAGAAGAAAATACTAAAGAAACAACCTTTAGTGATTATCTATCTTACTTTATAAAAGAATATAAAAGTGTAGAGCCATTTACTAACTTTGTAGCAAAATTTTATGAAGGTAGTAACAAAAGAAAAGATCTTATAACATATAAACAATCAAGAGAAATAGTAATAGATTTAGATAATTATCTAAATGACTATATATCAGATGCTAAAGTTATAAGAGATTTAGAGCTTGATAAAGTTAATACTGTTAGTAAAGAAGAAATAAACTATCTCTTACATAATAAATATAGTCGTTTCCCTTTCTTTGAAAGAATTAGAGAAATAGCTAAGAAGTTGTCACTAAGCTATTATGGTAGTGAAGGTAGGAAAAGAGCTACTATTGAAAAACTAATTATAGATAACGCAAACTTTAAGAAAGATTATAAATCATTATATGTTAACTTCTATAAAAGTAAGTATAGTAAGTATCAACTACTAGAAGAGGAAGAAAAAGAAATATTAAAGACTAAAGAACTTTCTTATGAAGATGCCTTACTATTCGCTTACTTAAAAGGAACACTAGAAGGTTTCCCTTATGAAGGAGATATTAAACAAGTAGTAGTAGATGAAGCTCAAGACTATAATTATTTACAATATCAAATGATGAAGAAGATATTTAAGAAGGCATCATTTACCATCTTAGGAGATATTAATCAGAATATGAATCCTTATATAAACTATAAATCTTTAGAAGAGTTAAAAGATATCTTTGATTCAAGTATTTATCTAGAACTTTTAAAGACTTATAGATCAAGTAAAGAAATTATTGAATATACTAATAAGATACTAGGTCTATCTCATGTTTGTGCTATTAGAAGAGATAATAATATTCCCGTTACTAAACACCAAAGAGATGATTTACTAGACCTTATACCTAAACTAAGAAGTAAATATAAATCACTTGCTATCATTACTAAAGATATGGAAATGGCAGAAAAACTTTATAAGAAGTTAGAGTCAATTTATGATTTATCACTACTTACTATAGATAGTAAAAACTTTAGAAAAGATTTTGTTATTGCCCCTAGTTATTTAGCTAAAGGATTAGAGTTTGATAGTGTTATTGTCTACAATAATTTAGATAATCCCTTTAAAGAAGTAGATAAGTATTTATACTATATCGCTTGTACTAGATGTCAACATGAACTACATTTATATTATTTATAGGAGGAGTTATGGATAAGATATATTTAAGTAAAGAAGGATATCAGAAGTATCTTGAAGAATTAGAAAATATCAAGAAGAAGATAGAAAAAAACAATATTGATATAACAGAATATGTCTCAGATGATTCCTATGGTGATGGTTGGCATGATAATTTCGCTTATGAAGAAGCTAGAAGATATGAATATCAGTTATTCTTAGAATATGAAAATAAATTAAAAGGTCTTAATGAAATAGAAATTATTGAAAGAGATGATAGTGATAAAATTGGAATAGAAGATATAGTCTTAGTTGAGTTAACATTCAGTGATAATGAAGTAGAAAGAGATCGGTATAAGATTAGTGGTAGTACTAAAAGCGATTTAGATAATGAAACATTACATATAACAGTAAATAGTCCCTTAGGGAAGTCTTTATTAGGAAAAAAGATAAATGAAGAGTTTACCTATTATATATTAAAAGAAAAGGTAGAAGGTAAAATACTAGAGATAAAAAAATGATGACTTATCTCTTTTTGCATGATAAAATTAATATAAATGGAGGGATAAGAAATGAAAGATAATAAATTATTTATGATAATAGTAACTATACTAGCAGCTATAGTACTAGTTCTTAATATACAAAAAGTAATTACTAATAATAGTCAAACTGATGGTATAAAGTTTAAAGAAGAATATGAAAAGTTAAATGGTAAAAAGAATGACCAGGGTAAGAAATACCGTGAGATAACCATTGATAGTAAAAATAAAATAGTTTATAAAACTACTGAAGAAGTATTAGATTTAATTGATAAAAAGAAATCTTTTGTTTTATACTTTGGCTTTGATACATGTCCATGGTGTCGTAGTGTAGTACCAACGCTTGCATCTATTTCTAAAGAATTAAATCAAGAAGTATACTATATAGATGTAAAGGATATTAGAGATACTTTTGAACTAGATGATGATAATAAACCAAAACTAGTTAAAGAAGGTAGTAAAGACTATAGTAAGTTATTAGAAAAATTAGAACCAGTTTTAGAAGACTATACGCTAACAGATAGTGATAATAATGAGATAGAAGTAGGAGAGAAAAGAATCTATGCTCCAAGTATTATTAGTGTTATAGATGGTAAAGCTAAAGAGTTAACAACAGGTATTAGTGATAAACAAACTGATGGTTATATGAAACTTACTAAAGAGATGAAAAAAGAAACTTATAATAAGATTAAAAAAGTATTAAAACAAGTAAGTGATAAAAATAATACTTGTGATTTAGATAAAGGATGTTAATAAGTGATTAAGATAAGTGATAATAAGATAGATTATCTTCTAGATGGAAGAGTAGTTGGTAATATCTTATTTACTAAAGATAATAATCTAATTACATTAACTAGTACTATAGTAAATCCTGAAGAAAGAGGGAAAGGTATAGCTAGTAAGATGTTAGAAGAAGTATTTAACTACTTTAAGGAAAATAATTATAAAGTGGTAATAGAATGCTCTTACGTTAATAAGTGGATATTAGACAAAAAAGCCTATCAAGATTTGATTGTGAAATAAGTTTTCACTTTTATCCCATAATTTACACATAATTATCTAGTATAGTGTAGTTATGGAAAGGAAGTGAGGCCTATCGTTGATATAAAAGTAGTTGGAACAGATTGTAGTAATGGAATGAAATTACTAAAGAATTTATCTAAAGTCGAAAGAGAGATGGATTTAAAACTAAATATAGAAAAGATAGAAAAAAATCTTAAAGATAGATATAAAATAGATGTTATACCAGCACTTATTATTGATGGAAATATAGTTTCTAAAGGTGCTGTCTTAACAGATAGAGAAATTAAAAGATATATCAAAGAACTTTGTATGGAGTAGTTAAGGACTACTCTTTCTTTTTGTCTAAAAGTGTCATCTTGCTTGTAATTTATTTTTATTCATATTATTATAATACTAAGGAGTGTGATACTATATGATTTATCCTTCTATTGATAAGCTTTTAAATATTGTAAGTTCTAAGTATGAACTTGTCCATATTGCAGCAAGACGTAGTAAAGAAATGTCAAGAAATGAACATTATCAACTACGAGAAAATGAGTATAAGTGCAGTAAAAACATTGGTAGAGCTTTAGAAGAAGTTCTAGAGGGAAAATTAACAGTAGTGGAAAGCGATTAAAAAAGCTTTCCTTTTAAGTATAATAATATTGAGGTGTTAAAATGACAATAAAGATGTTTAAGATGAAACAAAAAGGTTTATATGAATTAGTGATGGATAATGGAAAAGTTTATTCTTTTTATGAAGAAATTATTTTAAAATATGAATTATTGTTATCTAAGAAGATAGAAGATAAACTACTACCTAGTTTATTAGAAGAAAATAAAAAGTATGAGTGTTATTATAAAGGATTAGAAAGATTAAATAAGAAAGCTGAAACAAGAGATAGTCTAGCAAGATATTTATTAAGTAAGGGATATACTGATAGTGAGATAGAATTTGTTACGGAAAAGTTAGAAAGTCAAGGCTATTTAAATGATAGTAATTATGCTTCTAGTTATGTAAATAATAAAGTATTAACTACCTCTTGGGGAAAGGGAAAGATTAAGAAACAGTTATTACAAAAAGGTGTTAGTGAAAATGATTGTGATAATGCCTTAGAGTCATATTCTAAAGATATAGAACTAGAAAAATTAGTTAAAAGAATAAATAAGAAGATAAGGTCTAATCATGATAAGAGTAATAGAGTTTTAAAAATGAGACTTGAAAGTGATTTAGTTAGTGAAGGCTTTTCTAAAGAACTAATTAGCAAGGCTTTAAGTGAAGCTGATTTTAGTGATGATAGTGAGATTGCAAAAAGAACTTATGAAAAGTTATTAATTAAACTTGGTAGAAAGTATGAAGGTAGGGAATTAGGATATAAGGTAAAACAAAAAATGACTTCTCTTGGTTTTTATAATTATAGTGATGAGTAAAGGATAAACAGGTTTTATCTTTTTTACTACGGGAAAAGTTAAAATATTAATAAATTATTCTTTAATTATAGTAATAGATAAGTATCTATGATATAAAATAATTGAAAATTTTTTTGTCAGATGCCAATTTTGCAAATCTAGGTGAAAATATACTCTGAATTTACTAAATTGAGGGGGTGAATTTAATAAAACACCTAATTTTAAAGGGTGAATTTTGAAAATCGGCTGTTTGCAAAGTGATATACATATCTGTTATCCTTTCTTTACTTGTTCAGGAGAGAGGAGGGCATATGGCCAAGACAAAAAAATTTATAAAACCATTATATGATACTACTATAAAGTATTTAGTAAAAAGTACTGATACAAGGTATATCATCTATAGGCTTATTTATTTGGCAACTGGTATAGATCTTAGTGATTATACGTTAAT
>CAKOZV010000025.1 GCA_934131695.1 uncultured Bacilli bacterium
TTTGACCTTTTGAAGCCATAAAAAATACACCTCCTTTCGGAAGTGTATTATAACACTTTTGTTGAACTGCTTTTTTTTGATGTCTACTTTACGGGGTGCAGTTCAAATTGTAGGCTTTTTAATTACAAACTATCCTTCAAAAGAACTAACTGTACAAGTAGTAGCAGTTCCTCCTGATGAATCTAATGTTAAAGTTGCACCAGTTGCTGAAACCTCAGTTATATTACCAGCTGTAGTAGAATCTCTTGAGAACACTATGTTTCTCTTTAATCCAGACTCTTTAGTAAGAACAAATCCATTATCAAGACTATCATCCATAGCCATGTAATACTCTAAACTAGTTTCTTGAGCTGCTTGAGCCTTATTGTAAACTACTACATAACTTTTTGCATCATTATATGGTTTTCCATAAGGACTTTGTTTAGTTCCAGTAGTTGTTTCAATATTTTTAATAGCAACAACAGTACAAGAACCAATATCTGGTGTTTCATAGTCACCATTGGTAACTCCTAAACGAACACTGTCCAAGAATTGTTGAGCAGTTGTAATGTAAGTATCTTTCTTTGCATTATTAATGTATCTTTGCATACTAGTAACTGCTAGAGTCATTAATATTGCTAAGATAACAATAACTGCCAATAATTCGATTAGGGTAAAACCTTTTTGATTCATTTTATTTTTCTTCATATTCTACATCCTCCATATCTTTCTATATTGATGATAACACATTAATCTATTAGATGTCAATTTCTAGTTTATTTTTTTTACCATTTTTTTAGCTTATCACTTTAACAATAGTATACGTTTTATCATTTATCAATTTATTATTACCTTCAACCGGAGTGGTTGGTAAATTTGTATCTGTAAAGTCTATGACATTATTTACTGCATCCTCTCTTAATAAAGAATTATAATCCATTGTATCAACACCACGATACCTTATATCAGAACCAGAACCATACTTCTCTACTAGTGTCACAAAGTATAAATACTCATTATCTTTTCTAATTAGCAAAACATAGGATCTATTTAAATCATATGTTCCTCCTTCTGGACCTTCACTAAAATCTGTTAAATCCATTGAATTAAGAGTAAATGCCACCGCCACAGTTTGATCATACGGAACCCCAATAGTAGTATCACTTCTAACTTTATACTCTGCTAAAGAAATCATCTTTTTAGCATCTTCTACATAAGTTCTTCTCTTACTCTTATCAAGAGTACTCATAATATTTGGTACTGCTACTAACATAATCATAGCTAAAATAGTAATTGTTGCTAAAAGTTCTATTAAAGTAAAGCCTTTCTTATTCATTACTTACCTCCTCTACTATTTAAGTATAACATATTAAAAACTATTTAAGTATCTTTTTTAAGTTTTCTTTCTCTTTAAAAGCAAAGGTAGTTAAATTATCATTAAAGATAGAATCATATCTAAATATAGCAAAGCCCAGGTAATTAGATAGAGGTCTACTAGCCAAGACTTCTCTTGCTATTATATTGTTGTATTCTATCCATTCATACTGTCCATCTTTAGCATACAAATCTTCTTCTCCCACTTTATAAAAAGCAAGAGCTGGTATTAACTTAACCGTATCTGTTTTAATATAACTATTCCATTCTTTAACCGTTTCATAAAATGGTTTAACAGAGTTAAAGAAGCCAAAATAAATCTGTGGCATCAAATAATCAACATAACCACTTTCACTCGCAAATTTCTTAGTATCTATATAATTACTAGTATAATTATTATCAATATTTCCTTCAGGACTAATTCCAAATAAAATATTTTTATCTTTCTTCTTTACTACCTCATAAGTCTTTTTAATTAGTTTAGTAGTATTTTCAAGTCTATATTCAGTAGTAGTAAGATTTTCTCTTTTTAATAATTCTTCCTGATAGTTTTCCAAATCTATTGTTTTACTAGGATAAAAATAATCATCATAATGAACTCCATCCACATCATAATTATCAAGTATTTCTTCTACTCCACTAATTATTAAAGCCCTAATCTCACTATCAGCTGGATTATAAAATATTCCTTTGTCACTTTCTTCTACTTTATTAGTATTTAAATATTTAAAAGCTGGATTCTTATCAGTTATTTCTTCTTTAGATAAATTACTTCTAATACGATAAGGGTTAATCCAAGCATGAAGCTTTAAATTACTTTCATGACTTTTCTTAATAAAATATTCTAAGATATCAAAAGGCAATTTATCCCCCTCTTTTGCTACTATCATAGAACTACTGGGATAAATATTAGAGTAATATATAGCATCAGAAAAGCTTCTTACTTGTAAAATAATATCTGTAAAACCAAACTCACTACATTGACTTATCATATCATCAATCGTATTTTTAAGAGCAGTTTCATCTTTTCCTTTTAAGTATTTAGCTATTTCAATATATGATATAAATATAAATCTTTTCTCATCCATCTTACTTACCTCTTTTTCTTCTTTCGGAAAGAATAATAAAAATAGTGTTAAAATGAATACAAAAATAAGAATAAAGTATCGCCTCAATCTAATCACCTTATTCTATTCTATATAATATATTATACTTATTTTGTCGTTTACGTGATACAATCACTATTTTTAATTAAAAATAACTGATGATTCTTATAAAAGCCATAAAATACATCTTCTAGATTAACGTTTTTAAAGTTTAACATATCTTCTAACCATTTCTTATCTCTTTTAATGGCTTTTAAAGTATCTTCTTGAATAACACCATCTAATATCACTGCCAGTGGATAAACACTCTTTCCCTTTTGTTTTTGAAAAACAGATAGTTTTCCTGATGTTTCTAAAATAGCATAGTCAACATCTTCTAGACTTTTTATCTCTCTTGCTCTTAACTGGGTTAATAAGTCTTCCAAGTTATAACGTTGCTTTACTAATTCTTTATAATTAACTTTTCCTTTTTCTACAATAAACGATGGCTCTCCATCTAGTAAGGTTCTAAGTTTAGGATATTTAAGAGAAAGTTTAGCAAGTATTATTTGTAATAAGACTAATACTAGTATTGGAATTAAACTAAGGAAAATACTCTTATCATATTGTTCAATAGACATAGCAGCTAGCTCTGCAATTAAAATAGAAACAATTAAATCTACTATACTTAATTCACCCACTTCTCTTTTTCCCATAAAACGATAAACAAGTACAATAATCCAATAAAAAAACAGTGTTTTAACAAGAACGATAATAAAATCCATTTTCATCACCTAACACTATTATTTACTTAATCATTTAAATTTATTCTTACTATTTTCATTATTTCTTCATGAATTTCCTCTACTGATTTCATCTTATTATTAGAAACACAATCGATAGTATCCCAATTATATAACTCTGATAATTCAATATAAGCTTTTAAGACTGAGTCTTGGTCAAAGATATCTTCTTGAAAGTTAAATGCTACTTGTTTCTCATCTAATTGATTTAGATATTTAGCAGGTACTTTTAGAAGAATAGTACAGTCTGGTTTAGGAAGTTTTAATAACCAGTATTCTAGTTTATCTATCCACTGATACATATAAAACCTTTCTTCACTATCACTATACCTACTACCTTGATGAGCCATATTAGAACTAGTATATCTATTCAAAATTACTATATAGTCATCCCTTAAATACTTTTCTATTTTTTCTTTATGGTATTTTCTATCAGCCGCTGTATATAAACAAACAACATAAGGATCTAAATTTTCATATCCTTCTTCAAAATAACCATTACCATCTTTCCCTAAAACACAATTTTTAAATATTTTCCCTGTTGGACTTTTATACATTGGAAAAGAGAATTCTACTACTTTATACCCTTCTTCTTTTAAAGTCTTAGCAAGTAATTTACTTTGGGTTTCTTTTCCTGAATCATTTACTCCTTCAATTACTATTATCTTTCCCATAATCTTTCCTCTTATAATATTATATTGTTATTGCTATCAAAAGGAACAAGTAATCCTTTTCTACTAGCTAAATAGTCACACATATGGACAAAATTTTGATATTTATTTTTTGGATATGGTAATACTTCATTACCATTATAATCTTTAGTCCAAGGTCCCATATGTGATGAAATTACTTCTTTCAAAAATAATGCCTCATCCTCACTAATACCTACTTTTTCTCTATTATCATAGACAAAGTTAGCAGCTAACAATGGATGATCAAATCTAGTATATTTTTCTTCTTGTAATCCTCTTTTTAATCCATCATGCATGATAAGTCCAACTATCATTAAATCCTTTTCTCTTGAAGTATATTTCTCCCCAATTGCTGGATCATTTAGTAATTCATGAGCTATATAACAAGCAGCTTTAGTATGTCTTAATAAACCACCATCACCAAGAGCATACTTAGGATGATACTTTCCAGTAGATGATGCTGCTTCATGAAAGAAATAATCTGGTAACATTTCAATAAGAATAGCTACACTTTTCTTAATATCATCATTCTTTAAATAATTAATTTCATCTATAAATAGTTCTTTTTTATTCATACTTCCACCACGTTTTCCACTATAAGTATAACAAGAAAAACATTTGTTTGCAAGAAGTTATTCTATTTGATTATTAATTTCAATATTAACTAGTTTAAGTCCTAAATTTACAAAATTGGCATCACTTAATTTTTTTTAAATTATTTTACTCTCATACTTTATCTTGTTAAGATTATTAATATTAGTATAAATAGTAACACTAGCAAGTGGTATACCAAAACATTCTATTTTTTCTATATCGCTATATAATCCATATTGTCTAAGTATTTCTAAATATCTTTTTCTTCCTTCTTCTATATCTGTAAAAGTAAAATCATTAAGTTTCTTTAATATTGACTCATCATAATAAGAAAGTACTAATTTAGGTTTATAAGAAATAATTTTATAGTTAAATGATAGTTTTTCTCCAATATTATTAGTAGTTACACTATTATTAGTAAAAGAAATAATTACTTTTGTCTCTCTATTACCTCTATATCTATTTAAAGCTTTTGTATTAGTAATTAATAGCAACATAAAAATAACTAACACAAAAAAGAAAATCTTTTTCAAAATTCGACACCTCCATTAATAAAATGTCTCGATTTTAGATTTTCTTTCCTGGTAATATTTGCTAAGCTTTTAATTTTTTTAATTTACTTTTAATCATAAAGATAAGTTCCATATAATCATTCATTTTATAAAGGATTAATAAACTATCTTGTAGTTTTGTTTTAAGAGAAACATTATCCTCTACTTCTTTAGCAACTCTTAAACAGTTTTCTTTATCTAACTCATTTACCTCTATAAAGTTAATTATCTCTTTTTCTATCTCTTTTAAAACATATACTTTTAAGTCATACTCATCCATACTATTAACTCCATAGTAAGCACCAACATAAGTTTTAAACTGATCAAGTAATGTTTCTTTTTTTTGCAAACTAATCACCTCTTATATAACTAATTATCTCTAATCTCACAATTAAATTCCTTAGTAACTTTCTCTATCATCTTATGAAAATCAGTCATAACTTCATCATCAGTTAAAGTCTTAGCCTCATCTTGATAAATAAGCTTAAAGGCAATAGACTTTTTATCTTTATCTATATTATCCCCACTATAAACATCAAATACATCTATACTCTTTAGTAATCTAGAAGATGATTTCTTGATCATTTTAGAAATATCACTAGCAGTTATCTCTTTATTTATTAAGAAAGCGACATCTTTTTCAATACTAGGATACTTAGATGGTTCCTTAAACTTAATTGGTTTTACTTTACGCATTAATTTATTTAAAGAAAGTTCAAAAACATATACTTCATCTTTTAAAGTATTAGGATGAACTCTTCCAATGATACCTAACATTTCTCCATCTAGTAAAATACTAGCAGATATTCCTTTATGAATATTAGGTAACTCTTTAGGAACAAAAGTATAACGACTATTAAATCCTAGTGAATTAAGAATATCTTCTACTATTCCTTTAACGACATAGAAGTCACACTTAGTATTACCATTCCAAGCTGATTTAACAATATTTCCTTTTAATAGACCAGCTATCTTAGACTCTTCCTTATAATCTTTATCATATGTTTTACTTATCTCATATAAGAATATATCTTCTACTTTTCTTGCTTTATTATAGTTATAAACATTTATTAAGGATGGAATAATAGAAGTTCTAACAACAGACTTATCTACACTCATCGGATTAGGAAGAACTGCCTTTTCTTTATGTTCATAATCAAACATAGAAGCCATACTAGGTGATGTTAAAGTATAAGTCTTAGTCTCAGTTAGTCCTTTCATTCTTAGTCTTTTAGAGATAAACTTACGATACTTAATATCTCCTTTATATTCACCTTTCTTGATAGATACCACAGGAAGAGATGAGGTTAAATTATGATAACCATAAAGTCTTACAATCTCTTCTGCTATATCATTTACATTAGGTTCAATATCAAGTCTTCTATTAGGAATCACTACTTTAAATACTCCATTATTTAGTGTATAACTAAAGCCTAATCTATCCATTTCTTTTTCCATATCATTTTCACTAATTTCTATTCCTAATAGATTATTAACTTCACTTGCTCTAAACTCTACTTCTTTTGGTGTTTTATCAACTTTATCGTATTTAACTATACCTGTTAGAATTTTAGCATCAGCATACTTTTCTAATAGATGACAAGCTCTTTTAATAGCCATTTCTGTATATTCATAGTTTAATCCTTTTCCATAACGAATAGATGCTTCACTGCGAAGGTTTAATCTAGCAGCTGTATTTCTAATACTAACAGAATCAAAGATAGCACTTTCTATTAGAATTGTTTTAGTATTATCCGTTACTTCAGTATCAATTCCACCCATTACACCAGCAATACAAACAGGTTTAAAAGTATCAGTTATTACAATATCATTACTAGTTAAAACTCTTTCCTTATTATCAAGAGTAGTAATTTCTTCCTTATCTTTAGCATCTCTTACTAAAACTTTAGAACCTAACTTATCATAATCAAAGAAATGAAGTGGTTGACCAAATTCTAACATTACATAATTAGAAATATCTACTACATTGTTAATAGGACGCATACCAGCTGCTACTAATCTTTTTTTGATAAAGTCTGGTGACTCTTTAATCTTTACATCTTTAACCATTCTAGCTAGGTAATAACTACACTTATTAGTTGCTACTTCCAAACTAAAATGTTTATCTATACTATCATCTATTTCTGTAAAACTAGTATCAGGTAGAGTTACTTTTCTATTTAAAACAGCACTTACGATATAAGCAAAACCAATATGAGAGTAACAATCATTATTACGATGTTTATGAATATCAAGCTCTAAGACAGTTGACTCTAAGTCTAAGGCTTTTAAGGCATCCTCTCCTACTTTTAAGTTACTAGCTCCTTCATAAATACCTTTACTATAAGTCACGTCATTCTTCTCTTCTAATCCTAACTCATATAAAGCACAAAGCATACCATTAGATTCTACTCCTCTAATCTTACTTTTTTTAATTACAAAGTCACCTGGTAAAACTGCACCTACAAGGGCAACTATCGCTTTTAAACCGACTCTAACATTAGGAGCACCACATACTATTTGTAACACTTCACTTCCAACATCTACTTTACAAATATGTAAATGATCACTATCTGGATGATTAACGCATTCTACTACTTCTCCGATTACTAAATTATCGATATGATTAGTAATTACTTTTTCGACATTAATATCACTTTCTGTCACTCTCTTAGCAAGTTCTTTAGGTGTTAAATCAGAAATATCAATATAATCACTTACCCACTCTAAATTAATCATTATTATCTTCCTTTCTATCAAATGTTTTACTGCATCTTAAATCAGTCATATAAAAAGTTCTAATATCTGTAATACCATACTTTAACATAGCAAGACGTTCTGCTCCAAAGCCAAAGGCAAAACCACTCCAAATAGCAGGATCATAACCACAATTTCTTAAGACATTAGGATGAACCATTCCAGCACCTGCTACTGTTATATAACCACTATTCTTACATAATGAACAACCTTTTCCTTTACAATTAAAGCAACTAATATCTAACTCTACTGATGGTTCTGTAAACTGATAATAACTAGGTTTTAATCTAACCTCGGTATCATTACCAAATAGTCTTTTAGCAACTAGTTCAAAAGTACCCTTTAAATCCGTTAGATGAATATTCTTATCTACTAGCAATCCTTCTATCTGCATAAACTGATGAGAGTGCGTTGCATCATCATCATCTCTTCGGTAAGTCTTACCAGGACAGATCATTCTAACTGGTTTTTCTCCCTTACACTCTAACATAGTTCTAACTTGAACGGGAGAGGTTTGACTACGTAATAAGATTTCATTATCTTTTAAATAGAATGTATCTTGAGCATCTCTTGCCGGATGACCTTTAGGAATATTTAAAAGTTCAAAGTTATATCTATCTTCTTCTATCTCTGGTCCATCTACAACATCATACCCCATAGACATAAATAACTCTTCCATATCTTCTACTAATTTCTCTAAGATATTAGGACTACCTATTTCTATATGAGTAGCAGGAAGTGTTACATCAATACTTTCTTTAGCTAACTTCTCATTAAGAGCTTCTTCTTCAAATAAAGTTTTCTTACTATCATATAATGAATTAAAACTAGTCTTCAATTCATTCATCTTCATACCAAACTCTTTCTTCTCTTCATTTGGTATTTCTTTAATCTTACTACTAAGTTCTGTAATAATACCTTTCTTTCCTAAGTACTTAACTTTTAAATCATTAAGACTTTTCATATCTTTACAACTATTTAATTCATTTTCTATATTTTTCTTAATTTCTTCTATATTCATTTTATACCTTCTTTCTAATAGAAAAAAACTATAAACTAAGGACGAAACATCTCCGTGGTACCACCTTATTTTATAGTTTTCTATACACTCTAATCTCTTAACGCGAGTAACGCCTAAAGTTTTGCTTTAAGACTCAAAGGACGAATTCAAAGGATAAAAGGATTATTCTCACCAACCATAATCTCTCTTTTACTTTTATTACTCTTTTACTACTTCCTTCTCATTGATTTAATGCATATATTATCACAAATTTATTAAATTGTCATTAATTCTTGTTCTTTTTCTTTCATTAGTCTATCAATATCTTTATTATATTCATTAACTAAATCTTGAATGTCATTCTTAAGAGCTTTTTCTTCATCTTCTGCTAAATCTTCTTTTTCTATTTTTTCATTAGCATCACGTCTAATATTTCTAATAGCAACTTTTGCTTCTTCTGCTAAAGCCTTAACTTGCTTAACAAGTTCTTTTCTTCTTTCTTCTGTAAGAGCTGGTACTACTATTCTAATAGTTTCCCCATCATTACTAGGATTATATCCTAAATTAGCAGCGATAATAGCTTTTTCCATATTCTTTAGGCAACTCTTATCAAATGGTTTAATAAGTAACTGATTACCTTCAGGAACAGAGATAGTTCCAAGTTGTTTTAAAGGTGTCATTTGTCCATAATATTCAACCATAACCCCATCTAAACTAGAAGGATTAGCTCTTCCTGCTCTAACAATTCCAAATTTCTTTTCTAAGTTATTTACAGTAGACTTCATTTTTTCTACTGCATTATCTATTTCTTGATTCATTATATATCCCTCTCTTCAACATAATTTTACTATATTGTTATTAAGAAAGCAAACATTTTTTGGAATTTAAGCAATAGTAATAGTTGCCCCACTACCTAGTTTATCTGTTAACCAAGCCTTAGTACTTTCATTCTTAGTTATTATTTTTATATCTGTTGATATAGCAGCAAATACATCTCTATAATTAATAACATTATCAAAAATGGCGTTTCTAAAATCTAACTGTTTTAAACCGTGACATTCCTGAAACATATAAGACATATTTGTTACACTGGACGTATCAAAATTACTCAAGTTCAACTCTTGTAAATTTTTACATGAATGAAACATTGAACTCATATTAGTAACATTTGACGTATCAAAGCTACTTAAATTTATCATAATTAGATTATTACATTTTAGAAACATGCTGCCCATATTTGTTACACTAGAAGTATCAAAATTGTTAAGATTTAAAGATATTAAATTGGCACATGAAGAAAACATACTACTCATATCTGTCACTTTTGACGTGTTAAAATTACTTACATCTATAGTTGTAAGATTACTACAGCCAGAAAACATATTACCCATATTTATTACATTTGAAGTATCAAAACTGCGTACATTTAAACTTGTTAAATTATTACAGTTGCTAAACATTAATTGCATATTGACAACATTAGCAGTATCAAAACCACTTAAATCTAGATTCGTTAAACTAGAGCAGTTAGAAAACATACTATACATACTTGTCACTTGTGATGTATCAAAATTGTTAAGATTAATTTCAGTTAATTGTTTGCAACCAGCAAACATATTCATCATATTTGTTACTTGTGATGTATCAAAACTACTAACATCTAAATTTGCCAAGCTACTACATTTTTGAAACATAAAGGACATATCTGTCACTTGTGATGTATCAATTTCTTTTAAATTAATTGTCGTTAATTTTTGACAATTAGCAAACATCCACCTCATATTTTTAACGGTTGAAGTATTAAAGTTAGTTATATCAATTGACTCTAAACTTTTACAACCAGAAAACATAAAAGCCATGCTTGTTACATTAGATGTATTTAATAATTCTATGTTTTCTATCGATTTTATCGAATTAAAGTATTGAAATACATTGCAATTATAATTAGCATACACTTCCCCATTTGATTGTATGTATAAAGTATTAGTAGCAGTATCATCGGTATTAGGTACTAATCTTGCCATTACTGTTTTATT
>CAKOZV010000026.1 GCA_934131695.1 uncultured Bacilli bacterium
TTTTATTTTAGCGTGAGCCAATGTTGTCGAGGTGAATAACTCAGGATATTTTTTAAATTCTTGACTATTTATCATTTTTTGAATTTCTTTTATTTTAGCATGAGCCAATGTTGTTGAGGTGAATAACTCAGGATATTTTTTAAATTCTTGGCTATTTATCATTTCTTGAATTTCTTTTATATTACCATGTGCTAGTGTTTCAGATGTAAATAATTCAGGATATTTTTTAAATTCTTGACTATTTATCATTTTTTGAATTTCTTTTATTTTAGCGTGAGCCAATGTTGTCGAGGTGAATAACTCAGGATATTTTTTAAATTCTTGACTATTTATCATTTTTTGAATTTCTTTTATTTTAGCATGAGCCAATGTTGTTGAGGTGAATAACTCAGGATATTTTTTAAATTCTTGGCTATTTATCATTTCTTGAATTTCTTTTATATTACCATGTGCTAGTGTTTCAGATGTAAATAATTCAGGATATTTTTTAAATTCTTGACTATTTATCATTTTTTGAATTTCTTTTATTTTAGCGTGAGCCAGAGTCTGTGACGTAAATAATTCAGGATGTTCTTTGAATTCTTTACTATTTGTCATTTCCTGAATTTCTTCTATTTTAGCATGAGCCAATGTTGTTGAGGTGAATAACTCAGGATATTTTTTAAATTCTATACTATTAACAATATTTTCAACTTCTTCTAAAGTTGTAGTGCCAAATTCGATACAAGAAGTTATCAATAAATTCCAATCTTTATTTAACCCTAACTCTTCAACTGCAATTACTAAATCTTTAGGACAAGTTAAAACTGATGTATTTTTATTAATAGATTCTTTTCCATAATTTTCTTCTACATAATAATAGGTATCTTTTAAACTATCAGGCTCTGATGATAAGACATGTAAACATGACTCAATTGATGAAAATGAAACATCCTTTTGTTTTAGAAAATCAATATTATCTTTTATAGCATTAACATTCCTATATAAGATACTAGGACACTTTTCTATATTTTTCTTATTAACTTTTAATTCATTTATTAAATAGTCTAGTGTTTTATCAATATCTTCATATTCACCTTTAGATAAAATATTATTATTTTTGTTAACAATATTTTCTTTTGAAACACCATATTTATCACATAATAATTTTAAACTATATTCTTCTATCATAAACTTTCTCCTCTACTTTATTCATACATTATTTCGATAAGAGATGAATCTTCTCCTAGTTTATCTACAAAATCAGTACCTAATCTAGTTTTTAATTTTTCAAACTTGTTTATAAAATCTTCTACTGGTAACAGAAACAAATCAAGAGATGATAATAATAAATCCTTAGCATAATAAACATTATTCTCTTGTAAATATCTAAATATTTTAGAGATATTTAAAGCATCCATCTTTGCTATTTCCTCATCAGAAAAATTCTCTCTTAATACTTTAATATCAAGACTATCTAACTGCATTCTTACTACCACCTTTCTTTGTATCTTCATCAAAACTAAATTTACTAAAATCATATTTTAACATCTGTTCTTTTATATCTATTCCATATTTTTTCTTTAACAATCCTGGTTGTTTTCCAAATACCATATTTAATTTATCATTTTCTATTAAAGGAATATTATTATCATTTAAATAATTTATTAAAGCAAAATTTTGACTTGGTGAAAACAACAAAAATGATGTATTAAGATATCCATCAATTCTATAATACTCAGCCATTCTGATTAAAACAGGTAATTTAGTAATCATTTGTTTTGCTTTTGCTGCAACTGAAGATGTTAACAATTTTTTATATCTTATATCATTCCAATATGACATTTCTAATAGTTTTTGAATATCTTCTATCTTAGCATGAGCTAGTGTCTGCGACGTAAATAACTCTGGATATTTTTTAAACTCATCACTATTTATCATTTCTTGAATTTCTTTTATATTACTACAAGCTAATGTTGTTGATGTAAATAATTCAGGATGTTCTTCATATTCTTTACTATTTATCATTTCTTGAATTTCTTCTATTTTAGCACGAGCCAATGTTGTTGATGTAAACAATTCAGGATGTTCTTCATATTCTTTACTATTTATCATTTCTTGAATATCCTCTATTTTACCATGAGCCAGTGTCTCTGATGTAAATAATTCAGGATGTTCTTTAAATTCTTTGCTATTTATTATTTCTTGAACTTCTTTTATATTACTACGAGCTAATGTTGTTGATGTAAATAATTCAGGATGCTCTTTGAATTCTTTACTATTTATCATTTCTTGAATTTCTTTTATATTACCATGAGTCAATGTTTCCGGTGTGAATAATTCAGGATAAGTTCTAAATTCTATACTATTAACAATATTTTCAACTTCTTCTAAAGTTGTAGAGCCAAACCCAATACTGGAAGCTATAGCTAAATTCCAAGTTTTATCTAATCCTAACTTTTCAACTGCAATTACTAAATTTTTATCACAAGATAAAACTGATGTATTCTTATTAATAGACTCTACTCCGTAATTTTCTTCTACATAATCATATGTGTCTTTCAAACTATTAGGTTCTGTTGATAAGACATGTAAACATGATTCAATTGTTGAAAATGATACGTTCTTCTGGTTTAAAAAATTAATATTATCTTTTATAGCAGCAACATTTCTATATAAAATACTAGGACATTTTTCTATATTTTTCTTACTAACTTTTAATTCATTTATTAAATAGTCTAGTGTTTTATCAATACCTTCATATTCACCCTTAGATAGAATATTATTATTCTTATTAACAATACTATTAGATGAAATATCATATTTATCACATAATTGTTTTAAGTTATATTCTTCTATCATAAACCTCCTCCTTTACTTTATCTTTTGCTTAGATACTACTATCTTTATTCATACATTATTTCAATAAGAGATGAATCTTCACCAAGTTTATCTACAAAATCAGCACCTAATCTATTTTTTAACTTTTCAAATTGTCTTATAAAATCTTCTACTGGTAATAAAAACAAATCAAGAGATGATAATAACAAATCTTTAGCATAGTAAACGTTATTTTCCTGTAAATATCTAAATATTTTAGATACATCCAAAACATCCATTCTTGCTATCTCCTCATCAGAAAAATTCTCTTTCAATACTTTAATATCTAGATTATCTAGTTGCATTCTTACTACCACCTTTCTTAACAGCTTCATCAAAATTAAATTTACTAAAATCATATTTTAACATCTGTTCTTTTATATCTATTCCATATTTTTTCTTTAACAATCCTGGTTGTTTTCCAAATACACTATTTAATTTATCATTTTCTATTAAGGGAATATTATTATCATTTAAATAATTTATTAAAGCGAAATTTTGACTTGGTGAAAGTATCAAAAACGTAGTAGTAAGATATCCATCAATTCTATAATACTCAGCCATTCTAATTAAAACAGGTAATTTAGTAACCATTTGTTTAGACTTTGTTGCAACTGAAGATGTTAACAATTTTTTATATCTGACATCATTCCAATATGGCATTTCTAATAGTTTTTTAATATCTTCTTTCTTAGCTAGAGCTAATGTTGTTGATGTAAATAACTCCGGATGTTCTTTAAACTCATTACTACGTATTATTTCTTGAATCTCCTTTATCTTACCATTAGCTAAGGTTGTTGAAGTAAATAATTCAGGATGTTCCTTGAACTCTTTACTATTTATCATTTTCTGAATTTCTTTTATATTACCATGAGCCAGTGTCTGTGACGTAAATAATTCAGGATGTTCTTCAAATTCTTCGCTATTTATCATTTTCTGAATTTCTTTTATATTACCATGAGCCAGTGTCTGTGACGTAAATAATTCTGAATGTTCTTTAAATTCTTCGCTATTTATCATTTTCTGAATTTCTTTTACATTACCATGAGCCAGTGTCTGTGACGTAAATAATTCTGAATGTTCTTTAAATTCTTCGCTATTTATCATTTTCTGAATTTCTTTTACATTACTATGAGCCAATGTTTCTGATGTGAATAATTCTGAATGTTCTTTGAATTCTTCGCTATTTATTATTTTCTGAATATCTTCTATTTTAGCATGAGCTAGTGTCTGTGACGTAAATAACTCAGGATAAGTTCTAAATTCTATACTATTAACAATATTTTCAACTTCTTCTAAAGTTGTAAAGCCAAATCCGATACTAGAAGCTATCACTAAATTCCAAGTTTTATCTAATCCTAACTTTTCAACTGCAATTACTAAATCTTTATTACAAGATAAAACTGATGTATTCTTATTAATGGATTCTACTCCGTAATTTTCTTCTACATAATCATATGTATCTTTCAAACTATTAGATTCTGATGATAAGACGTGTAAACATGATTCAATTGTTGAAAATGATACGTTCTTCTGGTTTAAAAAATTAATATTATCTTTTATAGCAGCAACATTTCTATATAAAATACTAGGACATTTTTCTATATTTTTCTTACTAACTTTTAATTCATTTATTAAATAGTCTAGTGTTTTATCAATACCTTCATATTCACCCTTAGATAGAATATTATTATTCTTATTAACAATACTTTCTGATGAAACACCATATTTATCACATAATAGTTTTAAGTTATATTCTTCTATCATAAACTTCCTCCTTTACTTTATCTTTTGTTTAACTACTACTCCCCTATTCTTACAACTATCTTTTCCTTCAGGACAATAATTATTTACCTCACAGTTTGCTCCTAACATAGTTCCTATCAATGGATTAACCTCTTTTACTTGGTCTTTAAGATCAGTTATTAACTCTCTTATCTCCCACTGAGCTTTATTACAACATCTCATTCTAGTAATCCACTCAAAGTTTCTAGCATTCATAGTAGTAGTTATATTACAAGCATTACCTGATAAATAGAAATATACTAAATCTTCATCTCTTATTCCTTTGTCTTTATATTCTTCTACTTTTAAATTATTCTTCTTAAAAATATCTTTATATTCTTCTTCATGACTATCTTTGATACTATTAGGCATTACATAGTTTTCCATATTCCAAAGAGGGACAAAATCAGGTACTAATAAAGATTGCATTCTATGTCTTGATATATGAGTAAGTACCGCTAATGATATAGGAAGTTCAAAAGAGTACATTACCTGCTCTAATTCTCTTTGATTCTTACTATGTAAAAGGCTAGTAAACATTTTCTTTTTAATATCTTTATCTTCTTTAACTAATTCATCTAATACTTTAGAAGCTTTCTCACTACTTAGTTGATAACGATTCATTAAAATACTACAAAGTACTTTATCATCAGCCCTTTCTAGATAATCAGTTAATTTTGGTTTAGTAAGTAATTCATCTTCTTGTTTTACTAACTTATCTAAATAAGTAAATTGATCATTATAATAGTCTTTCTTTTCTTCCCTTTTTAAAGAACTTACTAAATAAGGACAAGCTTCTTCCATCATATTAGCAAGTTTTTCTCCTAACTCTTTAGCTTCATCTATCTTGGCTATCTTTCCATATAATAGGTCTGAAGTAATTCTAAAAAGTTCATTAGCATCGCACCCCATAATTATATTACTATGATAAGAATAAGGTAGAATATATCTACAATCTTCTATTGGTAACCCTTTATCTACTAATTCACCATATTTAGTAAATAAGCTTTTCATATAATTATTATAATCTAGCTTTAATTCTCTAGAATCTAACCTATCTCCTTTAACTGTTTTAAAATCAGGAACATAAAAGCCAACATTTCTAAAATCAACATTTCTTCTTGATTTAATAGTAAATGATGTTAATCTATACTCAATTATTGTTTGTTCTATAACTGGTGTTACATCTTCTAAAGCAAAGACTAGATAATCATGTTCTGATATTGAACGATGTCCATATCCTACTACGGCCTTTGCAAGACTTAGATTTTTCTGATAATCATTTTTACTTTCATATACATCCATAACCGTACCTTCACTTCTAGATAAAGCTCCAGCCGATGCTACTATTCGTAAATTGTTTTCTATCTCTTCCTTTGTGTTTGATCCTAATAATACAACATTCATTTCTTTTCCTCCCTAAATATATAATTCTTATTTGATTATAAGCTATTTAGAGAAAAAGTGAAAGAAAAAGAACTGATAATTAGTTACCAGTTCAGAAGTATTATCCTCTTCTTTTCTTTTCATATCTTAAGTCTTTTACAAGATTAAGTACTACAAATACTAAACATATTGAAATAACAATAATTAAGTTTTTACTTAATAAGCTTCCTTCAATTGTCATTAGTGATTCTCTTAATAAACCAATTGTATAAGTCATTGGTAATAATGGATGTAAAAATCTAAATGATTTAGTTACTGTCTCAATTGGGAATGTTCCTCCTGCAGCAGCAAGTTGTAAAACAAGTAGAATTAAAGCAATAAACTTACCAACATCTTTAAAGTTTAGAATTAAGAATTCAATAAGAGCTACAAAAGTATTAGCAATTAATACTATTGAAAAATAATAAAGTGGAATAGATGTAATTTCAAAATCTAATAATATTTGTAATAAGAAGGCTAAAATGATACCAGCCATAGTTCCAAGTACATGATAATATAATGTTCTTTTTAAGTGATTTGGATTATCAATAGATAATTTTTCAAATCTATTTTCTTTATCAAAATATAAGATAATATATAGCATTAAAGCTCCTACCCATAAAGCAATAGAAATAAAGAATGGTGAGAAAGCTGTTCCATATGATGGTACTTCATTAACTATCTTTTTATCTACTTTAACGACATTTTCACTATATTTACTTATATCTTTTAATGGGGATACCTCTTCTTCTGTTGCATCTTTCTTACTCTTAACTTGATTCTTAGCATCTTTAACACTATTATCTAGTGTTATTAAACCATTATTTAAAGTCTTAGAACCAGATGATAAAGTTAATAAACCATTTTTAATAGTAGTAGAATTAGTTAGTAATTTATTAACTCCTTGATTAAGCGTATCATTACCCTCTTTTAATTTATCACTACCTACTTTAGCACTATTTATAGCAGTTTGTAAGGCCTCTATTGAACTAGGTAAGGTCGCAAGTGATGATGTTTTCTCATTTAACTCGTTTAAGCCAGCATTTATCTTGTTATTACCATCTACTATAGCATCACTACCATAACTAATAGTTTCAAAACTATTAAGTCCTTTCTCATTCTTAGTTAGTAAGGCAACACTTGTCTTATATAAGTTAGTCATATCTCCAGTTGTATCACCAAGACACCTTTCTCTTCCTTCACAACTACTACTTAGCATACTAACGATAGTATTAGCAGCATTATTTGCATAAGTTGCTATTTTTTTACTACCTTCTACATAGCCACTAAGACTAGCAGTAAGATTGTTTGATCCAAGTGTCAAGTTAGCAATACTAATTGTTAATATTGGAGCGCTCATCTTTAACTCATCTAGTTTTGATGTTTCTACACTTAACTTATTTAATCCTTTATTTAGTTCATTAAAGTTAGTAGTAAAGGTATTTGATCCTTCACTTACTTGTTCTAAGCCTTGATGAAACTCTTGATAACCATTTGCTAAAGTATCGGTTCCATCACTAACACTTTTACTACCATCAACTAACTTATCAGTACCATCACTTAACTGACTAAACCCATCTACTACGGTATCTAGTGAACTTGGTACTTTCTCTAAACTACTAGCAAGACCTGCTATTATTGTAGCATTAGCTGTATTATCTAGATTAGCTTCTACAGTAGTTACTACCTTATCAATTATTTGACTTGCTAAATAATTAGTCTTTTGATTTGGTGAATAAGTAATTGTGGGATGTTTTTTCTTACTACTACTAGCACTTTCTAAACTACTAGTAAAATCTTTTGGAATAGTTATTACAGCATAATACTTTTGATTAGTAAGTCCATCACTTGCTTTATCTTCATCTACTACACTTAATTTTAAAGTGTTTTTTTCTTTTAAGCTATTAACTAACTCCTTACCTTTTTCCCCTTCATCTTCATTTACAATAGCAACAGGTAAATTATCAAGATTACCTTTTCCATATGGATTCCAATATGCTTTTAGATAAAAGAAACTATACATAAAAGGAATTATTAATACTGCTAATAAAATAACATAATTAAATAAACTTTTTTTCTTTTTATCTTTCATTTTATTTTTCCCCCTCTACAAATAAACCATCTTTTAAGATAGTAGTTATTTCTTTAACTACCCGATCCTCATCTAACTTTTCATCATATTCAAAGAAAATAGAAAAACATACTTTATAAATAATGAATGCCGCTAAATGACTATCACACTTTTTTATTTCTTTCTTAGAAATAGCTATATTAATCTTTTCTTCCAAATAGTTTATTACCGCTTCATCATACTGACTTATGAAGTTTGTATTACCACTAATATCTTTCATAATGGTTCTAATGAAATCACTATTCTTTCTAAAAATTAATATTTCTTTTAGTCCCTTTGTTATTCTTTCTGAAAAAGATTTCTTTTCTTTTAAGTTTTCTTCAAAAACTTCTGTCATTTTCTCCAATTCTTCTTTGATAAAATATTCAAACAATTCTTCTTTATCATGAAAATAATTATAAATTGTTTTTTTAGTAACCCCTGCTTTAATAGCTATCTCTTCCATTGATACTTTTTTATATCCATAATCTGTAAATAAGCTTCTAGCAGCATTTACTATATCATCCTTTTTCATCTTATTTCGCCTCACTACACCAATATACCAATTTGGTATACCAGTATATTTTATTCATAAACTGAATAAATGTCAATACTTTTTTCTTAAAACACTTTATTTTTTTTATATTATTATGCTATAATCTATTCATGCACATGTGGCGAAATTGGTAGACGCGGCAGACTCAAAATCTGCAGAAGTTAATTCTTCGTATGGGTTCGATTCCCTTCATGTGCACCAGTGGTGAATTTGTTCAAATCATTTGAACTTTAAATACATTTTCAGTCTGAAATATGACTGATTTTTTTGTAATAAAAATTCCAGGTGATGTTCCATCTTTTGAAGAACAAGAAGTTTTAGATGAAAGTTTAATAACATTAAAATCAATATTTACACTTGGTGAAATTTATTGTCATAACAGTTTAGATAAATATGGAATACCGTATCATAATAAGAAATTAAACTTTAATGGCTATGATTATATTTCTATTTGTACTGATAATCCATCGAATGATGAATTTACAAGTAATAATTTTGGACTTGATTAATCATTTTATCGCTATGTTAAACCTAAAATTGCAATAAAATTTAAATCATCTATTATTGAAAAATGCGTTTTTAGGAAAGAACCTTATAGGTATTTACCAATTGAAAGACAAATATGTAGATTTATAGATATTTCCAACTTTTATAGAGTATTAGTAGGTTTAGAGGATTTAAAAGATACAGAAATATATGAAATTTCTAAAATATGTAATTCTTATGGCATATAGTTATGACATTTAAAGAAGCAGAATATTTATATGAAAAGCAAAATGTATTATGTAAAAGTTGTACATGTCCACTACAATCGCACCAGATTGATAGGAATACTAAAATTTTATGACAAGTTGAACTTGACAATAGTGAGTAAATACACTAGAATAACAACCAACTAAAAAGGAGGAATCTATTATGGAGTTTTTAATTTTATGGTTAGGAACAAGCATTGCAAGTTTTGGTATGGAAATAGCAAATGAATTGAGAATGTTTAAAGATACTGCAGATGCTGGATATAAAATTGATGTAAAAAGACTATCAGAGTTAGGAAAACAATTAAATCCAAATGCAACAAAGACTACGCTTATATCAATGTTAATACCAATATTTAATGTAATGCAAGTATTCCAAAGAACAATACAATAATGTTAGACCAATGATTCTAGATCAATTAAGTATAATTGATTCCTTAGAAGAAATGTCTGAAATCGAAAAAGCAGAATATTTAAAAAATCCAACAGGATTAAATGCTTTAATTGTACCATTAAAAACAGAAATAAGATTGTCAAAAGCAACCACAATTGTAATCAATGATGATAATGAACATAGTGAGATTTATTATGAAATGGGTAAATCATTAGATGATATTACTATTTTAAAAGTTAGTGGTTCAGTATCTAACTTAACTGTTGAAGAACAAAAGAAAAAGGTAATTGAAGCATGGAAAACAGTTGTTAAAGAAGGAAAGAAAAAATATGGAAATACAGAAACATTTATTAATACCTTAAAAAGTAATAAAAGTATAAATTTAGGTGATAGTAAAGAAGACGACAAAAAAGATGAAGAAACTACAACTACTTTGCCAATACCACAAGAATTAAGCATTAGTGAGCAAAAACAAACATTAGAAAGCTTAAAAAGTGAATTATTAATGGAAAAGGAAGTAGTACAATCTGTTCAAACAGATAAAGGTCCAACATTATCAAAAAGGAAAAAGTAGCATAAATGATGTGAACCCCATTTAGTAGACATCATAAAAAAGCAGTATATTAAAAAGAGAAAACTATTTTTCTCTTTTTCTTAATTTTTGACTTTAATCTTGTGGTGTTATAAAATAATATCCATTCTTCTACAAGTTGAATA
>CAKOZV010000027.1 GCA_934131695.1 uncultured Bacilli bacterium
AAATATCAAGTGTGGTAAGTGAAAGACTAAATACTCCAGCATTAATTATTATGGTTCATTTAGAATTTCATTCGAATTGAGGTTAATTTTATAAAATAATAGTTGAATAACCATCTCTTACATGATAAAATTTAGTTATAAGATAAGGGAAAGTAGAGGTGGCCAACCATGAGCATATCCAGTTTACATATAGTTAACATGGGGGGGGCATTTATATAGCTTAATTACTTTCTTTTATCATGCACTAATAACAGGATAAATCAGTCTTATCTTGTTTTTTAGTACAAATAAAATATAAGGAGTGAAAGAAGAAAAATGAATAACAAAAAACAATTAATTCTATCAATCGGACTAGCTTTAATACTAGTTTTAATGATAGTAGGAATTAGTTATGCGGCTTTTCAGTTTACAGGACTAGGTAAGAAAGAAAATACTATTACAACAGGAGCGATAACAATGAGTTATGAAGAGTCAACCAATGTTATCAGTATGACAGGAGCTTTACCAACAACTGATACGACAGGAAAGGTAAGATTAACAGCTGGAGAATACTTTGATTTTACTATTAAAAGTAATATTCAAGGAAATGCTAATATCAACTGGGAAATAGCAGCCGAGGATATAACTCCATCATCAGCTAAAAAGATGGCTGGTAAAAATATAAAGCTTTATTTAACTAAGTTAGATGATAGTAATAATGAGTCGCAAGTAATGGCACCTAAAGTATTTACAGCAAAGACAAGTGAAAATACTAAGACTGGAAGACCATCTGGAATGATGAGTCTAGCAACAGGTACAATGAGTGCAAGTGAAACAACAAAATATCGTCTTAGAATGTATGTAGATGAGTCATATAATCCGCAAGGAGATGGAGGAGGTTTATCATTTAGTGTTAAGATAAATGCTTATGGAAAAGTAAAAGAAGAACCAAAGGGGAGTAAGTTGAAAGCTTATATGACACAAGCCGATATGGGAGCTGGTAAACCTCTAGAAACAGATTTTCATATAAGTGATTATTGGCTAAAAACTACATCAATAGTAACAAAGAATGATAATGAAGTACCAACAACTGCTATAGAAAGTTGGGACTTATCAGAGGCAGGAGACGGTTCAGTAATGGCTTATTCTGAAGATGATGGAACAGGAAATGGTACTTACAAAGTAACAATAGGTGGAAAAGATGGAATCATTGCAAATGAAAGTATGGTAGCATATTTTTTTGAATTTAGTAATATGACCTCAATAGATTTATCAGCACTTGATACATCAAAAACAACAGATATGAGTGCTATGTTCGCTGGTAACAGCTTAACAAGTTTAGACGTAAGTAACTTTGACACTTCAAATGTAACTAATATGTCTGCTATGTTTAGTAGTTGTAGTAGTTTAATAAGTTTAAATGTAAGTAACTTTAACACTTCAAATGTAACTAATATGTCTGGTATGTTTAGTAGTTGTAGTAGTTTAATAAGTTTAAATGTAAGTAACTTTAACACATCAAATGTAACAGATATGAATGGAATGTTTCAAGGAATAAATTTAACAAGTTTAGATTTGACTAGCTTTGACACTTCGAATGTAACTAATATGTCTAACCTGTTTTATGGTTGTAGTAATTTAACTGGTTTAGATTTGAGTAGTTTTAATACTTCAATGGTAACTAATATGAATGGTATGTTTTATCATTGTGCCAGTTTAACTAATTTAGATTTAAGTAATTTTGATACTTCAAAGGTAACAAATATGAGTTTTATGTTTGGTGATTGTAGTAATTTAACAAATTTAGATGTAAGCAATTTTAATACAAAAAATGTGACAGATATGGACTCTATGTTTAGTGGATGTAGTGGCCTAACAAGCTTAAATATAAATAGCTTTGATACATTGAATGTAACTACTATGGAATTTATGTTTTATAAATGTAGTGGTTTAACAAATTTAGATTTGAAAAATTTTAATACATCAAATGTAACAGATATGAATGGAATGTTTCAAGAAATAAATTTAACAAGTTTAGATTTGACCAGCTTTGACACTTCAAATGTAACTAATATGTCACAAATGTTTTACAATAGTGGTAATTTAAAAACAATAAATGTTAGCAACAAATGGGTAATTGGTTCATCTACTAGTACAAGAATTATGTTTACTGATTGTGGAACAGACCATGTAACTGTTGTTTAAAATAAATAAGATAGAATAGAGTCTAGAAATAGACTTCTTTTCTTTTTAAATGATTAGTAAAAATTAGAAAAATACTCTTGACAAATATCTATAGATTTAATTATTCTAATAAGTAGAATGAGGAGGAAAGATGATGGAAATTGAAAGAGTGATAACTGGTACTTTAGATGAGAATTGTTATGTATTAAAGAAAGATGATAAGTGTTTATTAATAGATCCGGGATCTGATAGTGATAAGATTAAAACTGCTATGGGAGATAGTAAACTAATAGGGATACTTGTAACCCATTCTCATTTTGATCATGTAGGAGCGTTAAGAGACTTTTTAAAACATAATAGAAAATTAATGGTATATAAGAAAAGTAATTTAAGTGACTTGGAAGAAAAAGAAATAGGACCATTTAAATTTAAATGCTATTATACTCCGGGACATAGTAATGACTCTGTAAGTTTTTATTTTGATGAAGTTAATACACTGTTTGTAGGAGACTTTATCTTTAAAAATACAATAGGTAGAACGGATCTTCCAACAGGAAATGAAACTGATATGAAAAATTCGTTAGCAAGATTAGAAGAATTTAGTAATGATACAAAAATATATTCTGGACATGGTGATTTGACTACTTTAGAGGAAGAAAGAAAAAATAATCCATATCTATAATATCTATGATATAATTTAGTTGAAGAAGAGAAAGGTGGTTATTATGTATATTGATTTGATTGTACTTATAGTATTAATATTATTAGTTATTATGTTTTTTAGACAGTTTTCTAGTTTTGTCTATTTTATAGCTATAGCGGATATATTTCTTAGAATATTAACCTTTATTGGGGAGAATATTCCACTTGAAGATGTGTCTGCTGTGATAAATAAATATATTCCAAAGAGTATTTTAGCTATTATAGGTAGTTATACTAGTGGACTTTTGTATACAATACTAGCTTGGGCTTTTGTTGTAATTATGATTATCTTTGAGTCATATATAATTAAATTCTTTATTAAGAAAAAGAAGGTGTAAAATGAAAAATGGTTTATGGACTAAGATAGTAATAGTAATTATTACTTTAGAAATATTAGTAGGGGCTATTTATTATGGTTATAAAAAAATAAACATTGATGATAAAGGTGATCTATCTATCAAAGATAAAACTGTTACTACTCTATATAAGAAAATAGCTCATGAGGATTTAGAAATACTAGATGTAATGGAGAATAAAGCGATACTATATTATGCTTATAATAATATAGAAAATAAAGACTCTATTAATTGTGAAGTAATAAATGTTAATAAAGAAGGATATACTTGTAGTGGATTAACTACTTTTGTTAAGAAAGAAACACTAGAAAAAGCTGTTAAAGATTTATATGGAAAAGATATTAGTGTAAATATAGAAGACTTTGAAGTATCTAAGAAAGAATATGCTTTATATGATGAAGAACATAAAGGAGTTGTAATTGTTACTAAAGATGATAACTCTGAACCTATTAATATTAAATTAAAGAGTGCAAGAAAAGAAGATAATAAAATAATATTAACTACTGAGGTATTAGATGGGATTTATGGAACAGTTAAAAATACTTATCAGTATACATTTGAAAAAAGTGGGAAAGACTATTATTTAACTAAGAAAGAAAAAGTAAGGACGTGATAACATGTATGATAGTATTAAAAGTGAAATAGTTAAGGCTATGAAGGAACATGATAAGGAAAGACTTAATGTCTTAAGAATGGTTAAAGCAGCTGTAGATTTAGAACATATTGATAAGAAGGCTGAAATTAATGATGAGTTAGTTTTGACAGTTGTTTTAAAACAAGTAAAGATGAGAGAAGACTCAATTGAACAGTATTCTAAAACATCAAGAAGTGATTTAGTAGAGAAAGAAACTACTGAACTTAATATTTTAAAAGGGTTTTTACCAAAACCATTAACAGATAGTGAAGTAGATGAATTAATTAGTGAAGCAATAGATGAAATTAAACCAAATGGTATGAAAGATATGGGTAAGGTAATGGGATACTTATCACCTAAAGTAAAGGGTAGAACTGATCAAAAAGCTTTATCTATGAAAATAAAAGAAAGATTAAAATAAACTTTTCCTAGTAAGTTGGAAAAGTTTTTCCTTGGGAGGTAAATGATGGATACATATATGTATGAAAGAGAATTAAGAGAAAAAGGGATAAACTTAATAGCAGGAGTAGATGAAGTAGGTCGTGGACCATTAGTAGGACCTGTGGTAACTGCTTGTGTTATACTTCCTGAGAAGTTTGATTTAAAAGGACTTACTGATAGTAAGAAACTAAGTGAGAAGAAAAGAGAAATACTATATAAAGAAATAGAAGAACAAGCTTTAGGAATAGGTATTGGTATTGTAGATAATGAAGAAATAGATAAGATTAATATTTTAAATGCTACTAAGAAAGCAATGAAGATGGCTATTAATAACTGTCCTGTAAGACCAGAACATGTCTTAATAGATGCAGTTAAACTAGATATTGATATACCAACTACCTCAATAATTAAAGGGGATTTAAAAAGTATTACTATCTCAGCAGCTAGTGTTATAGCAAAAGTAACAAGAGATCATATGTTATATGAACTAGATAAGAAATATCCAATGTATGACTTTAAACATAATAAAGGTTATCCTACTAAGAAGCATATTGAAGCAATTATGGAATATGGTATTATTAAAGAACATAGAAGAAGTTATTCACCTGTTAAAGAATATGTAAATAATAAGTAAATTTAAAAAAACTATTGACAATTAGTAGTAACTTTAGATATAAGAATATGAAAAAGGAGGAGTTTCATGACAAAGAACTTAGTAATAGTAGAAAGTCCAAGTAAGAGTAAAACTATTGAAAAATATCTTGGAAAAGATTATAAAGTAGTATCTAGTAAAGGACATATTAGAGATTTAGCAACTAGTGGTAAGTTAGGACTAGGTGTTGATATAGATGATGGGTTTAAACCTAATTATGTTCCCTTAAAAGGGAAAAGTAAATTAATTAAAGAGCTAAAAAAAGATGTTAAAGAAAGTAATCATATAATACTTGCAACCGACCCTGATCGTGAGGGGGAAGCTATTTCTTGGCATTTAAAAGAAGCTTTAAATATAAAAGATGATGATTATTCAAGAGTGCTTTTTCATGAAATTACTAAAGATAGTGTTTTAGAAGCTATTAAACATGAAGGTAAGATTGATCAAAATCTTGTTAAGAGTCAGGAGACAAGAAGAATACTTGACCGCATAATTGGTTTTAGATTATCTAAGTTATTACAATCTAAGATAAAGGCTAAGAGTGCTGGACGTGTTCAAAGTGTAGCTTTAAAACTAATCGTTGATAGAGAAAGAGAAATAGAAGCATTTAAACAAGAAGAGTATTATACTATAAGTGCTTTCTTTGATGATGTTGAAGCTAATCTATTTGAATATAAAGATAAAGAGATTAAACTTACTTGTAAGGAAGAAGCTGATAAAGTAATTAATAGTCTAGCAAGTGACTATAAAGTATATTCAGTAGAAGAGAAACTAAGAAATAAGAAAAGTAAGGCACCTTTTACTACTTCAACACTACAACAAGAAGCAGCTAATAAGTTAGGTTTTCCTACTAAGAAGACAATGATGATAGCCCAAAAGCTTTATGAAGGAATTGATCTTGGTAGTGAAACTACTGGTTTAATAACTTACATGAGAACTGACTCTATTCGTTTATCTGATGAATTTATTCATAATACTTTTAACTATATTGAAAAAAATTATGGTAAAGAATTTGTTGGTTATCCAAAACAAGCTAAGAAAAAAGAAAATGTTCAAGATGCTCATGAAGGTATAAGACCAACTAGTATATTAAGACGCCCAGAAGATGTTAAGAGTCATTTATCAAGTGATGAGTTTAAATTATATCGTTTAATTTATTATAGAGCTTTAGCTAGTTTAATGGCGGATGCTAAAGTTAATCAGACTACGGTTTTATTTGATAATAATAATTATCATTTTAAAGCTACAGGTAGCGTTATTGTTTTCAAAGGTTATCTAGAAGCTTATGCTACTTATGAAGCAGGTGATGAGAATTATCTTGCTGGCTTTGTTAAAGACCAAGTATTAAAAGCTACTGACCTTGTTAGTGAACAACACTTTACTAAACCACCTGCAAGGTATACAGAAGCATCTCTTGTTAAGAAAATGGAAGAGTTAGGTATTGGAAGACCATCTACTTATGCCCAGACTATTGATACTTTAAAACAAAGAGCTTATGTAACTTTAGAAGAGAAGAAATTCCATCCAACCGAGATGGGAATTGAGACTACTGATAAGTTACAAGAATTCTTTAAAGATTTAATTAATGTAGAATATACAAGAGAGATGGAGGAAGACTTAGATAAGATTGCTAGTGGTGAACTAGTTTGGAATGAAGTATTAAAAGAGTTCTATGATGAGTTTGAACCACGGGTTAAGAAAGCTTTTGATGAGATGGAGAAAGCACCTGATCAAGAAACAGGGGAAGCATGTCCAGAATGCGGACATCCATTAGTTATTAGAAAAGGTAAGTATGGTGAATTTACCGCTTGTAGTAACTATCCAGAATGTAAATATGTTAAGAAAGAAGAAAAGCAAGTAATAGAAGTGGTGCCTTGTCCTAATTGTGATGGGATGATTTTAGAGAGAAAAACAAGAAAAGGTAAAACTTTCTATGGATGTAGTAACTATCCTAAATGTAAAACAGCTTTTTGGGATAAGCCATTAGATGAAAAATGTCCTAATTGTAATTCTATACTATTAGAACATGGTAATGAAATAAAATGTAGTAGTTGTGACTATAAAAAAAGTAAATAAAGAATATTTAAACTTTATTTATTTTTTGTTATTATGATAAATTTTTAAGTATCGCTCATACTCAAATAAATCATTAGGAGTCATTCCTAGAAAAAAACACAACTCAGGAATCAATACTGATGGGAAACTTAACTTCCCATTTTCATATCTTGAATATAAGTCCTGACCAATACCAAGATGTGTTGCTATTTCTCTTTGTGTAATATTTCTGACTTTTCTTTGTTCCTTAATTTTTTCATGAAAATCCATCTGCATTTTTATCACCGTAATTAAAGTGTAAACTAATAAAGAGATTACTGTCAATCAAAATTTGACAGTAATGCAAAAAAATAGTATAATATAAACCATTAATTAGGGGGAGAGAAAATGAAAAGGATAGAAAATAGTGAGAAAGAGGTTTTATTGAATTTAAAAGTTGATACTTTTGAAAAAGATGATACTCATGTTTTTATGCTTAAACAAAAAGAAAAAGTACTATCAGATATAGATGAGGAAAAATTTTTATTAAAGCATGAACGAGAAAAAAAAGTTAAAAATCTTAAATTATTGGGGAAAGTAATAATTTTGTCAGCTTTATGTGTAGCATCAGGTAAAACCTATAAATTAGTGGATACTAAAATAGCAGAAAAAAAAGAAGACATGGCAATGGATGATTATTATAAACCTTTGGCAAGAGTAATTGCACATAATAAAGAATTTATTCCAGATGATGATGGAAAATTTAATGAAGATAGATATGCTTATCATTATGATAAAATAGGTGAGTATATTGATGATACATCTGAACAAATAGAGAGTATATATAGTCAAAACAAATATGTAGAAGCTAAGGATTTTTATATAGCAAGTGCTACAAAGTATTTTAGAAAGCATTATGGTAGTGTTGATGAAATAGTTTCTAGTATGAAGTCAACTGGTGATAATACTACTTTAAATGACTATGTTGAAACATTAGGATATTCTTCAGTAGACGATTATGTAAATTCAATTTATGAAATTAATTATTCATTTAAGCAAAATGGTATAAATCCAGAAAAAGTTAAAACCTTAAAATAATTCTTTATATATTTTAATGAAAAAGATTGAATATGTATTTAATATTTGATAAAATAAATTTAGAAAGATAAAGGAAGTAGGTGCCTGACTCATGAATAGATTAAGTTTACATTTAGTTAACATGGGGGGGGGGCATTAAGTGATTTAACTACTTTCTTTTATCATGCACTAATAACAAGGTAGTAATATGTATCTTGTTTTTTAGTGTAAATAAAAAAGAAGGAGTGAAAGAAGAAAAAATGAATAACAAGAAACAATTAATTCTATCAATAGGACTTGTTTTAGTATTAGTTCTAATGATAGTAGGAATCAGTTATGCAGCTTTTCAGTTTGCAGGACCTGGTAGTAAAGTAAACTCGATTACAACTGGTGCTATTACCATGAAGTATGCAGAGTCTACTAATGTTATTAATATGACAGGAGCCTTACCAACTACGGATGCCACCGGAAAAGTTAGATTAACTGAAGGAGAGTATTTTGATTTTACCTTAGAAGGTACAATTCAAGGTACAGAAAATATCAACTGGGAAATAGCAGCAGAAGATGTAACAACCTCATCTAAGAAGATAGATGGAAATTATATTAAATTATATTTAACTAGTCTAGATGATAACAATAATGAAACAGAGGTAATGGAACCAACTGTATATACAACTGAATCATCAGAAAATACTTATACAGGAAGACCAACTGGAATGATGAGTTTAGCAAAAGGTTCAACATCAACAAGTTTTTCTACAAGATACCGTCTTAGAATGTATGTAGATGAGTCGTATAATCCACAAGACGATGGGGGAGACTTATCATTTAGTATAAGGATAAATGCTTATGGTAAAACAGGAGCCCAACCACCATCACTAGCAAACCAAGTATTAGCAGATAATACAGTTCAAGAAACAAAAGCTCATATGTTTAATTATACAAGTGAAGGATTATCAATGAGTAATGGTGAAACAGATACTAATTATGTAACTAATGGACTATATAGTGCTGAAGATGAAGATGGTACTAGTTATTACTTTAGAGGAAATGTAACAAATAATTATGTACAATTTGGTGAATATCAAAGTGATTATAAGACTAAAACAAGTGGTTGTTCTACTTACAGTGATTGTTATAGTTATTCTTCTGATGGAGATATAACAGTAGCCAATAAAGGGGATGCTATGCTTTGGCGAATAGTAAGAGTAAATGGAGATGGAAGTGTAAGACTTATTTATGAAGGACCACAATCAACTTATTCTGGTTTAACTGGACCATTTATTGGAAGTGGAGATTACAATAATCCAAGGGATAATCCTAAGTATACAGGTTACACATATGATAACGGAACAGACAGCAAGGCTAAAAAAGTTATAGATAACTGGTATAATCTTGCCTTTGGAAACAGTGTATATGATAAAATGGTTGTAAAAGGTCGCTTTTGTAGCGACAGTAGTGGTTATAAATTAGCTAGTGAATATGGTTCTTCTGATACTAGTACTTATTGGTTTGCTAGTTATGCTAGATTGAATCAATATGAATTAAATTTTGCTAAGGATAATGCTCCAACATTAAAATGCCCAACAACTAATGAAACTTTTGGTGGTAGTTACAGACTAAAAGCAGGTTTGATAACAAAAGATGAATTGTTTTTAGCAGATAATTCCTATAATAATTATAATAATAGGAATTATTGGATAATGACTCCATGGAGTTATAGTGAATATGGAGCTCAGAACGGTGGAACTTACGTAACAGTTGGTAGTCCTGGTGGTACTGCCCCTGATAGTAAGGGATATTATCGACCTGTAATAAATGTTAGTAAAGATGCTATTGTTAAAGATGGAGACGGTACTAAGGATAAACCTTATATTTTATCTGTTGAGTAGTTTAATTAGTTAAGAAAAGTTCAGTTCAAATAACTGGATTTTCTTTTTAGTAAACAGTATTTTACTTTAATTGATTGTAAAATTAAATTAGAAAAATGATTGAATAACTGTTGATTGACACTCTAAAATGTACAAATACTATACCTAAATTTGCGAAATAAAATGTAAAAATATATGTTCGATAT
>CAKOZV010000028.1 GCA_934131695.1 uncultured Bacilli bacterium
AACACCTCTCATTGTTAATTATTATAGCATGGATATTAATAAACTAAAGTTAAAACTTAATAATTAAGTAGCTATTTATCTTTTGCTACTAACTATAATATGGTAAAATAAAGATAAATTGGAGGTAGTCTATGATTAATATTTTAGTAGTAGAAGATGAAGAAAATATAAGAAACATTATTAAGAAAGTTTTAGAAAGAGAAGGATATCATATTTTTCTTGCTGCAACAGGAGAAGAAGGATTTGATGTTATTGAAAAAGTACATATTGATTTAATAGTACTTGACTTAATGCTACCAGATATAGATGGTTATCAGTTTACAAAAGAATTAAGAGATGCTAGATATGAAATACCGATATTAATGGCTACTGCTAAACAATTACCAGCTGATAAACATAAAGGTTTTTTAGTAGGGACGGATGACTATATGACTAAACCACTTGATATGGATGAGTTTGTTCTTAGAATAAAAGCTTTACTTAGAAGAAGCAAGATTGTAAGTGAAAGACAAATAGTAATAGGTAAAGTTACCCTTCATTATGATTCACTTACTGTCACAAGAGAAAATGAAAGTATTACATTACCACAAAAAGAATTTTATCTTTTATATAAATTATTATCATACCCAGATAAAATCTTTACAAGAGTAGAATTGATGGATGAGATATGGGGATATGAATCTACTACTGATGATAATACTTTAAATGTTCATATAAATAGATTAAGAAAAAAGTTTGAAAACTATCCTGAGTTTGAAATAAAGGCGGTAAGAGGACTTGGCTATAAGGCGGTGAAGAAAGTTGAAGAATGATGATACTACTAAGAAGAATAAAATTCATACTTACTTTGTTATCTGGAGTTTAATAGTCTTATTTTCATCAATCATTGTTTCAGGAGTAGTTATAGTTACTATAATATTGAGTTTAAATATTAATATCTTAGATATGCTAAAGGAAAAGCCATTTGCCTCTATCTTTATTTTAATAGTAACAGAAGTGTTAGTCGGAATCATAATGACAATCGCTATTGGTAATCCGATTATAAAAGTAATGGATGAGTTAGAAAAAATATTAAAAGAAATAACTAATGGTAATTATAAAGTAAGATTAAAAGATACTAAGTATCTTAAAGAGATGAATAAAAACTTTAATAAAATGGTAGCAGAGCTTGATAGTGTAGAAATACTAAGAAGTGATTTTATCAATAACTTTTCCCATGAGTTAAAAACCCCACTAGTATCTATAAAAGGTTATGCTGAAGAATTAAAAAGAAGTGACCTAACAGAAGAAGAAAAGGATAAATATTTAGATATTATTATAACAGAAGCTAATAGATTAACCTCACTTTCTACTAATATACTTAATCTTTCTAAAATAGAAAAACAAGAAATATTAACAGATACTAAGAAAGTAAATATAGGGGAGAGTGTAAGACAAGTAGTATTAATGGAACTTAAGAAAATAGAAAAGAAAAATATTTCTCTTGATTTAGAAATTGATGATTGTTATTCTCTAGCTAATGAAGGAATGATTGAACAAGTATTTATTAATATTATTGAAAACTCTATTAAATTTACTGATAATAATGGTAAGATAAGTATTAAAGTCTATGAAGATAAAGATAAGGTTAAGGTTAAGATAAAAGATAATGGTAGAGGAATAGCAAAAGAAAATATTGATCATATCTTTGATAAATTCTATACAACTAAAGATAAAAATAATAATATAGGTAATGGATTAGGTCTTGCTCTTGCTAAGAAGATAATAGATTTACATGGAGGCAAAATAGCGGTTAATAGCGAGAAAAACAAATATAGTGAATTTATCATTAGTCTTAAGAAATGTTAATCGAAAGGAAAAATACTATGAAAAATTTAAAGACAAGTATTTCATTAATTATATTAGGCAATATATTATATTTGGCTTATATATTTTTGCATCAAGCAAGACAAGTTCCTTTGGAAAATTTAGTAGTGGGCTATTAGTAGAATTATCAATCGGATGCAATCTTATAGGTATAATTTTAACTACTAGTTATATAGCTAATAATAAAGATAAATAATATTTGAAAGGAAAAATATATGGATATTATAAGAACAATTGATTTATGGACTGAACCAAGTTCAAATAACATTGAATGTTTTAGTGGAGCCTTTATCGATGGCTTTGAAAATAATAGTATTCCGTTTGATGAATATAAAATAGTAAAGAATTGTAATTGTATTATAAGTACAAATAGAGATTTTTTAAATATTAGAAATAAACATAATTCTATAGTTTTTTATAAAGATGATGTGCCTGTTAGATTAATGGTTATAAATCAAGAGACCGATATAAATAATTGTATAAATATAGCTTTGAGTCAATATATTAACAATTTGAAATTAAGAGACATTTATAATAATTATTCTATAGAAGGTACAGTTGTTGATTTAAAAGAAACTGCTATTAATAACGATTCAGATAGTTCGAAAGAAATTGATGTTGGTTCGTGCGATAGACCTGGTTTATTGAAATGTATGTTAGAAGGAAGCTATACAGAAAGTGATACTGATTATGGTAAAAGTAATAGTGATACTGATTATACTCTTACATCAGACTTTTCTATAGAATATAAGCTTATAACGGACAAAGAATATTTTAAAATTAATCATAATGTTGCCTTCATAAATAAAAATATGACAAGAGTTATACCACTTCAAGATAATTCCTCATTAGATATAAAAATGATATACGAGGAGTTTGGCAGTAAAGAAAAAAAGTATAATAAAAAGAAAGGTGGATTAAATTGAAAATAGATAATTTTTATTTTGTTGTTAAAGATTTAAATAAATCTATAAAATTTTATACAAAGATATTAGGAAAAGAGCCATCAAACATTGTAGAAAACAGATGGGCAGATTGGAAAATTGATAATGAAGAAATATATTTTGGTATAATTTCCACTGAAGCAACAGGAGAAAAAACAATTACTGGAAATAATGGAGTGTTAGGCCTTTATACGGATAATATTGAAAGAGCATTTGAACGTTGCAAGAATATTGGCACTAAGATTATATATGATATTGAAAAACTACCAAATAGTATGGATAATTATACATGTTTTGCTGTTGAAGATTTAGATGGAAATAAAATAGAAATTTCATATTATGATAAGTAAAAATTAATAATTTGAGAGGAACTTTATGGAGTATATTTATAGAATTTATGAAGAAGTATATAACGATATGTTATCAGAAAAAAAAGAAAGTAGAGTTTAGACTCTTAAATGAAAAGTCAGAAAAAAATAAGTATTGGTGATAGAATAAGATTTATTGTTATTAATAATGAAGATAAGTATTTGCTAACAAGAGTGGTAGATAAGTTTATTTATGATGACTTAGAAGAGTTATGGAATCATAAAGATGTATTAAATAACAACTTAAACTATAATAAAGAAGAATTTATTAAAGCTTTTAATAATATCTTTGGAGAAGATAAAGTTAAAAATTCTAAAATAAGTAGACTTTAAAATCGAAAAGGTTAACTCTAACAGTTAATCTTTTTTTGACGAAATGTATTATTTTTCTTCTTAAGTAAAAAATAATTGCAATATAATAATTTGACAGGCATAAAATACTTAGAAATAAAATTTTATAAAAATAAGTAAAAGTTTATTTTGAGTTTATTTTTCTGTTATATAATAGCCAGCGGAAGGAAGGGAAGAACATGAAAAAAGTCACAGATTTTATTGTTGATCATAGAAATATTATCTTGTTAATATTTATCTTTTTAACAGGTGTTTGTTTGTATACGTCAACTAAAGTAAATATAAATTCTGATATAACCAAATATTTACCAAAAACATCAGAAACTAGAATTGGTAAAGATATTATGGATTCATCTTTTGCTGAACAAAAATCCAGTGAATTAAATGTTATGTTTAAAGGATTAACATCTAGTGAAAAAGAGTCCACTTTAGAAAAACTAGAAAAGATTAAAGGAGTTAGTAAAGTGCTATATGATGATACTGATTCCTATAATAATGGAGATTATACTCTTTATACTATAAAAGTAGCTGATTATGATCACTCTAAGAAAGCAGAAAAAGTATATAACGAAGTAGTTGAAAATTATAAGTACGAAGCGATGAGTGGTTCTATCTATGATGAGTTTAAACCGGTACTACAATTATGGATAGTTGCTTTAGCAATTGGTATGGCCATGATAATTTTAACTATACTTAGTAAATCATATATTGAACCGTGGTTATATTTAATATCTATTGGAATAGCTGTATTTATAAATAAAGGTACAAATGTAATATTTCCTAGTGTTTCTAATATAACTGATTCAATTACTGCTATATTACAGCTTGCTCTATCAATGGATTATTCTATTATGTTATCTAATAGATATAGACAGGAAAGAGAAAAAGAAAAGAATAAAAAGAAAGCGATGAAACAGGCTTTATTTGATTCATTTAAAGCCATATCTAGTAGTTCCGTTACTACTGTAGTAGGACTACTTGCTCTTGTTTTTATGAGCTTTACGATAGGAAGAGACTTAGGTTTTGTTCTAGCTAAAGGAGTATTTTTAAGTCTAGTTAGTATCTTCTTCTGTTTACCTGGATTATTACTACTATTTGATAAACAAATAATAGAATCAAAAAAGAAATCTTTAGAGTTTAACCTAACTAAACTTGGAAAATATAGCTATAAGACTAGATGGGCCCAACTTATTATCATTATAGTGGCTTTTGTTAGTGCATATTTATTAAAAGGAAACCTTGGTATTCTTTATACTGATTCTGAACAAGACGAGGTAGGAAAACATTTTAAAGCGACTAATCAAATAGCAATTATCTATGAAAATAAATATGAAGATATTATGAGTAAATATTGTAAATCACTAGAAGGGGATAAGAAAGCTAATCAAGTATTATGTTACTCTAATACTATTAATCAAAAACTAGCTTATAATGAACTTAATAGTAAATTTAAAGAATTAGGACAAGATACAGAGCTAGATGAATACTTAATAAAATTAATTTATTATAATTACTATAATAAAAATACTAATGATAGTATGAGTCTAGATGAATTTATCAACTTTATTAAAAGTGATATTTATACTAATCCTAAACTTGAAAGTGAACTTAATAGTGATATTAAAGATAATATGAATCTACTTGAAGAGTTTGCTACTAAAATAAATGTTACTAAAACTCGTGATAGTGGGGAAATAGCCAGTATCTTAGGAATTAGTGAAAGTGATGTAAATAGTTTATTAATACTATATAACTCTAAAAATATTAATATTAAAATGACTATTGGTGATTTTGTTAACTTTATTCTAGAAACAGTAGTTAATGATCAAACTTATGCAGCAAGTATTGATAAAGAAACAATTAACTCACTAAAACAATTACAACCATTTACTAACAAAGATAATATTAATAAAGAAATGACTAAAAGTGAGATAGCAAGTATCTTTGGTTTAGATGAGAAGACAGTTAATGACTTATTCTTATTTGCTAGAACAAATGGTAATTCAACTACTAGTATGACTATTAATGATTTTGCTACTATTGCTTTAAGTCTAAAAGATAATCCATCATTTAGTAGTATGTTTACTACTGAGACAATTAATAAATTAACTCTTTTAAAGACGTTAAGTGATAATAATACTATTAATCAAAAATATGATAGTACAACGCTTACTAGTATTTTAAATAAGATGGGCTTAAGTCTAGATGATAATACCATTTCCTTATTATACTTCTATAGTTATTATCTAAGTGATAAGACAACTACCACTAAAATATCATTAAATACTTTTGTAACAGATGTTTTAATGGATGATAATATAAGTAGTCTATTAAGTGAATCTATTAATAACTATAAACCATATCTAGTAAAATTTAGTAATAAAGATTTTATTACAACTAGTCTTAATAGAGTAGATATGTATAATGAATTAAAAGACTTTGGTTTTAGTGAAGATATAATAAATTCTATTTATATGAGTGTTAATAAGATGCTTAATCCATCTATGTCTTTAGAAGAACTAGCAAATGATTCAACTCTTAAATTAACACCATATAAGGTAATAAGCTTAGCCTTAGAAAATACACCTGATACTGATAGTATGTATAATAGTTTAAAACTATTAGTTAATATAATGGACTTATCATATAACGATACTTATAAAGTAGTGCCAACTTATGACTATAAAACACTAGCTAGTTATCTAGCAAATATCAGTAGTGATATTAATAATGATATGGTATTACTAGGTTATAAATATTATGATTATAAAAATTCTAATACCTTTAAGACAATGAGTATTAAAGAATTAATTAACTTTATAGTTACTAATCAAAATGATCAATTAATTAGTAGTAAGCTAGTAAATAATAAAGATACATTATCATTAACTTACAATATAGTTAATAACACTGATAATAAATATAGCTATAAAGATTTAAGTAAATTAATTAATCAAGATGAAAATCTAGTTAAAAACATTTATGGAGTAGCTGACTATAATAATTTATCTACTACAATGTCACCACTTGCTTTTGCTAATTTAATATTAAATAATAAAGATAATTCTCTATTAGCTTCTAAACTTAGTAAAGCTACTATAAGCAAATTAGAGCTTGTTAAAGAAGTGATGATTTCTACACTAGGTGATACTAAGTATAGTGCTAAAGATTTAGCTAACTTATTAGGTAGTAGTAAAGATACAGTTAGTCTTGTAATGGCTTTATATAACTCTATTTATAATACTAATAGTACTAGACTATCCTTAATCGATTTTACTAACTTTATGATAAGTGATGTCCTAACCAATCCTAACCTAGCAAAGAGTATTGATAGTGCTCAAAAAGAAAAATTAGTAACTGTTAATGGATTGATGAAAAACACTTTAAGTGGTAATAAATATAATTCACTAGAGCTATATTATGTTCTTAATAAATTAACAGACGGACTTAATTATAATTTAATAGACTTAGTTTATATCTATCATGGTAGTGAAAACTCTTATGATAATAACTGGAAATTAACAGTCGAAGAGATAGTTAACTACTTAAATGATGTTTTACTAAAAGATGAGAAATATTCATCATTTATTGATACTGATATGAAAAATAAAATAGTATCTGCCAAAGAAAGTATTAGTGAAGCTAAAGAGTTATTAGTATCTAAAAAGTATTCAAGAGCCATACTTAATACTAAATATGGAAAAGAAGATAAAGATACTTTAACATTTGTTAGTAAAACTATAGATAAATTTAAGGGCAAAAAAGGAATCTATGTTGTAGGTGATTCACCAATGGCTCTTGAAATGAGTAAGACATTTAATAGTGAATTAGACTTTATTACTATTCTTACTATCTTATTTATCTTTGTAGTAGTAGCTTTCACTTTTAAAGATTTATTAATACCTTTAATATTAGTTTTAATTATTCAATGTGCAGTTTATGTGACGATGGCAATTTTATCAATGACCGGTTCATCCGTTTACTTTATTTCATTACTAATAGTTCAAGCGATATTAATGGGTGCTACTATTGATTATGCTATTGTTTATACAACTTATTATAAAGAATCAAGAGAAACTATGAATGTTAAAAACTCTATTATTAACGCTTATAATAAGTCAATTCATACTATTTTATCATCATCATCTATCTTGATAATTGTTACTTTGATAGTATCATCATTTGCAGATGCGATAGCAGCTAAGATATGTGAGACTATTTCTCAAGGAACTTTCTGTTCGGTAATATTAATATTACTTATTTTACCAGGAGTCTTAGCTACTTGTGATAAAGTAATATGTAGAGGAAATATATATAAAGATTAGAACCGATTGGTTCTTTTTCTTTTTAAAAGAACTTGCTATAATAACTGTAGAAAGAAGGATAGATAATGGAATTTGATAAAGTAATAAGAAAAAGAACAGCTACTAGAAGTTTTAAAAGTGATGAGGTAAGTGATAGTAAGATAAGCAAAATATTAGAAGCAGGAAAAGTGGCACCAACTGCTAAGGATAAACAACCACAATTAGTACTTGTAGCTAAAAGCAAGGAAGCACTAGAAAAGATAGATAAACTAACTAACTTTAGATATAATGCTCCAGTAGTTTTAATTGTTTGTAGTGATAAAGATATAGCCTTTAAAAATAGAGAAAATACTTGCTATATAATAGATGCTACAATAGTTGCTACTCATATGATGTTAGAAGCTACTAACCAGGGACTTGATAATATTTGGATAGAGATGTTTGATAAAGAGATGTTAAAGAAAGAATTTAATCTTAATGATAATATAGAACCTATTTGTTTGTTACCAATTGGTTATAAAACTGATGATTACCTAGAAAGTCCTATGCATAATGTTAGAAAAGAATTAGAAGAGATGGTAAGATACGTGTAAAGTTTAATACTTCTAATAACTAATAATTGACTAATACTTAAGAAAAGACTTAAAATAAGTTAAGAAAGAGGTGTTAGTATGTATCAAGCATATTATAGAAAACAAAGAAGAAAGAGTATAATAATTATTACCTTTTTAATAGTTTTTTCCCTTGTATCCACTTATCTTATATATGAAAAGTTTGCAAACTCTAGAAATAAAGATTATGATACAGGAAAGATGGAAGTTGTTTTTCATGAGAAAAATGGTAATGAAATATCACTTGATAAGTTTACACCTGTAACTGATGCGATTGGTCTTTCTAGTCCTAGTTATACCTTTACTGTTAAAAATAATACTGATAAGAAGGTTAAATATAGTATTAAACTAGTGACTAATAAGGAGAAGATGCAATCTGATAATTGTGATAACAAACAAATACCTAAAGAGTTATTAAAACTAAGTTTTAGAAAAGATCATCAATCACCTGTTGCTTATGTTTTATCAGAGTTTCCTAATGATGTTATTTATGAAGATAGTCTAGAGCCTAATAGTAGTGAAGACTATTCTATTAGATTATGGGCTATGAATAGTAATTTTACTCTAGATAAGACAAGTCATTATCATGCTTTGATAGAGGTGGTAGAAGAATGAGACTAAATCAAAAAGGGTTTGCTGTTTCAACTGTTTTATATGGATTACTACTAGTTATGACTTTTATTATCTTTTTACTTTTAAGTGTAAATAGATTTGAAAGAAGGACTACTAATAGTTATGTAGAACTTATCTCTAAAGAACTAAATGAATGTGTAAGTAATGGAAGTTGTTAAAACTTCTTTTTATTTTCTATATATAAGGAAAGTGCGTTTAAATTATTGCTGAAAGAAAAGTAGGTTTATGAAAATTAAACCCACCACAAAAAGATTAAAGCAAAGCTTCAATAATAGAAAAGTTATAAAAAGTTTTAAATAGTTATTGCAAACATTTGTTTTATATGATACACTATATTCCAATGAATTGAGGTGGTCATATGAAAGTACTTAAAGGATATGTTTTTAGACTTTATCCAAATGTAGAGCA
>CAKOZV010000029.1 GCA_934131695.1 uncultured Bacilli bacterium
TATCGAACATATATTTTTACATTTTATTTCGCAAATTTAGGTATAGTATTTGTACATTTTAGAGTGTCAATCAACATTTTATCAAATATATGAGAGGATTTCAATTGTTTTTATATTCATTGTGTAATAGTAACAGTTCCTTTACCACTTAATTTATCTTCTAACCAAGTTTTGGTAGTTTCATTTTTTGTTACTATCTTAATATTACTTGAAGCATCAGTAAACATATCTGTATAATTAGTAACTTTATCAAAAGTAGCCTTTTTAAAATTTAGATTTTCTAAACTTTTCCAGCCATAAAACATCTTTTGCATATTAGTAACATTCCTAGTATCAAAATTACTCAAATCTAAGTTTTTTAGATACTGACGATTCCAAGAAAACATATTAGACATATCTGTGACATTCGAAGTATCAAAACTAGAAATATCTAAACTTGTTATATTGGAGTTTGCTGAAAACATTCCTTGCATATTAGTTACCTTAGAAGTATCAAAGTTTGTCAAATCTAATACTCTTAAATTTCTACAGGTATTAAACATATTTTGCATAGTAGTTACATTTGAAGTGTCAAAACTGCTTACATTCAAAACAGTTAAGGTACTACAACCACTAAACATAAAACTCATATTAGTAACATTCTTAGTATCAAAGTGACTTACATCTAAATCCGTTAAATTAGAACAATTAAGAAACATCTTGGTCATATCAACTACTTTAGTAGTATTAAATTTATGGACATCCAAAACAGTCAAATTTTCACACTCTCCAAACATACCATTCATATCAGTAACATTAGAAGTATCAAAATGACTTACATCCAATACTTTTAAACCAGTACAATTTCTAAACATAGCATTCATATTTGTGACATTTGAAGTATCAAAGTGGCTTACATCCAAATTTATTAAATCGTTGCAATAATTAAACATACTTGACATATCAGTTACTTGCGACGTATCGAAACTATTTACATCTAAACTTATTAGTTTATTGCAACCATCAAACATTTGCTTCATATTCGTTACCTTAGATGTATCAAAGTGGCTTACATTCAAAGCTATTAAGCTATTACAATTATAAAACATACCTTGCATATCAGTTGCACTAGATGTATTAAAATGACTTACATCTAAGTTTGGTAATTTATTACAGTTATTAAACATAGATTTCATATTTGTTACCTTCGAAGTATCAAAATTCTTTAATTCTAAATTATTTAAGTTTCTACAAAAATAAAACATAAAACTCATATTTATTACATTTGAAGTGTCAAAATTACTTAAATTTAAATCAGACAAATTAAGACAATTTCCAAACATCAAGCTCATATTAGTAACATTAGAAGTATTAAAGCCACTTACATCTATAGTTGTGAGACTACTACAACCATAAAACATACTTGACATATTAGTAACATTGGAAGTATCAAAATGACTTACATCAATCGATTCTAAACTACTACACCAAATAAACATACTATTCATATCCACCACCGTAGATGTATTTAATAGTTCTATATTTTCTATTGACTTTAATGAACCAAAATTGGAAAACATTTTACAATAATAATTAGCAAACACCTCACCATCTGATTGTATGTACAAAGTATTAGTAGCAGTATTATCGGTATTAGGTACTAATCTTGCCATTACTGTTTTATTCTTAGCTGCAGAAGTATCCCAGACTTTTGACTCATTATCAATACCTTTTATTGAGTCTTGAAATACTATTTTAGTAATAGTACTTTTTTCATCGTTAGTTAAATTTATACTGCTGGCTATCATCTTAGTGTTTTGATTACCTACTACATTAAGTTTAGCTTTAAATACTTTATTTTCTTCTGACTGAGGTATATCATTTGCAAACCATAATCTCATTTTATAATTGATCGTTTGATTCTTCTTAATTATTCCTTTATCTATCGCCTGGTCTCCTTCTAAAGAAGAAGCAGCTAAAACACTATTATCTTTTTCTAGATTATATCTAACATAATTAGAATTTACTCTAGTATCCCCCTCAACTAATGGCTGATTTTCTAAATATATCGTATAAGAAGAATCTAGTGTTCCATTATTCTTTAGGGAAAAAGTAAAATAATTATCTTGTTTCATACCTTCACTATCATACATTGGTGTTCCATCTTCCACTGTTATGGCATCACCTGATGTTTCATCAAGAATTAATGACAAACTTCCCACTTTTAAGACACTAGTTTTATTTGCAAAGAAACTTGTCTTTAAAAAGGCATAACTCATCCCTACTGCTATTAGTATAAGACATAATAATATAATTGATAAAACAATACTTTCTTTCTTAGTTTTCATTTAACTATCCTCCAAACACAAAAAGAGCAAAACAGCTTTTACTGCTTTACTCCACTATAAAAGAAAGTAGTTAAATTACTTAATACCCCCCCCCATGTTAACTAGATGTAAATTTAAATTATTCATGAGTTAGGCACCTACTTTCTCTTATCTTTAATTAGATTCTATCACGGGCAAGGTATTATTGTAAACTATTTTTACATTTATTTAATAAACATTCGACCAGTATATAAATTATTATCTAAATCTTTTATAACGTTATTGATTGTATTATCAAAATTAGTAAAATCACTATGATACCAAGTAACTGGTAATTGATTATTAAAGAAAGTATACTGTCTTTTAGCATAATGTCTAGAGTTTTGTTTTATCTTATCTATTACTTCATCAAGACTAGCTTCACCATTAAAGTATGGAATAAACTCTTTATAACCAATAGCGGTCTTTAAAGCTTTAGAAGTAGTAAATGATCCTTTTAAAGTATTAACTTCATCTGCTAAACCATTTTTAGCCATTATATCTACTCTTTTATTAATTCTGTCATATAAAGTCTCTCTATCAGTAGTAAGGCCTATTATTTTAGCATCATATAATAGTTTATTACCATTATTATCTATATCTAAATTATTTTCTAATTTCTTTAATTCTCTTACTAATCTTCTTCTATTATTTTTATCTTTTGGCACATAGTTATATTTACCTATTCTTTCTAATAATTCTTCAGTAGATAAATCATCATAATCAGTAGAGTCTTCTTCTTCACTAAAACGATAATCATATAAAGTAGCTTTTAAATATAGACCGGTGCCTCCTACCATGATAATATTTTTCTTTTCTTTCAGTAATTTATCAATTAGACTCCTAGCATCTTTTTGATAATCATAAACACTATAGTTAGTATTAACATCGACATAGGATAGTAAGTGATGAACTACCCCATCCATCTCTTCTTGAGTAACCTTAGCCGTTCCAATATCCATTTTTTCATAGACTTGCATCGCATCAAAATTAATTATTTCGGCATTATAATGTTTAGCAAGACTTATACTAAGAGCTGTCTTACCAATACCAGTTGGTCCAACAATTGCAATTATCATAACACTTAATCCTTTCTAATTCATTACCCTTTTAAACATTTTCTCAAGTTCATAGTTACTATAAGTAATAATAGTTGGTCTACCATGTGGACAAGTGAAAGGATTTTCACAAGTTCTAATAGTTTCTAATAAGTAGTCAGCTTCTTCAAGTGATATATAATCATTCGCTTTAATACTCAAACGACAGGCTAAAGTAGTAGCAGTTTTCTCAATAAACTTTTCTTTAGAAAATGTTCCTTTCTCGAGTAAGATAGATATAATCTTTTCAATAGAGTCTTTTTCTCTTCCTTTATAAATGAATGTTGGATGACGTCTTACTAGAAACGTATGATCTCCAAACTCTTCTAGGTAAACACCAATACTTTTTAAAACATCTAAGTATTCTTTTATCTTTAAAAACTCATCTTTTGGATACTCTAATTTTATTGGTACTAATAAATCAGTAGTATCTTTATCTTCCTTACTTAATTCTTTCATAAATTTCTCATAGTTAATTCTCTCTGCTATCGCATGCTGATCAATTAAATACATTCCCTCTTCGTTTTCGGCTACTATAAAAGTCTTATGAATAATTCCTAAAGGATGCATCTTTTTAATACGATATTCTTCATGAGTTGTTTCATCTTTTATAGGTTGTTCACTATCTGTTTGAAAGTCAAAAGTTACTTCTTCTACTTCTTTTTCTATTTTTATATCATTATCATCATCAAAGATACTTTTAGGTTTTTCTAATGGAAGAGAGTCTTCTACTTCATAAATAGTTTCAATATTTCTAACAGTAGCATGTGGTATTAATAATATTTCTTTTAATTTCTTTTCAATCAAGTTAGTAACTAAACTTAATAATTCATCTAACTTAGAAAACTTAATGTCCATCTTCTGCGGATGAATATTTATATCTACTAGGATCGGATCTACGGTAATATTAATGACAATAACTGGATATTTATCTTTTGGTATATAAGTATGATAAGTATCTAGTATTGCTCTATTCAAAGCTTGATTCTTTATAACTCGACCATTAACAAGTGTAGTCATAACATTTCTTGATGCTTTAGCTACTTCTGGATAAGAGACATAACCACTAATTATATAGTCATCGTTCTCACCATTTATCTCAATCATTTTTTTAGCAACATCTATTCCATATACTGCATAAATAACTTTTAATAAGTTTCCATCTCCTGTTGTATTAAGTAACTCTTTATCATTATTTTCTAGAATAAATTTTATATTCGGATATGACAAAGCCATCTTATTCATATAATCGATTATTAAAGATAACTCTGTTGATAAGCTCTTTAAGTATTTTAATCTAACAGGAGTATTATAAAATAAATTTTTAACTGTAATAGTAGTACCTTTTTCTAATGGGTATCTTTCTTTTTTGATTAACTGTCCTCCTTCTAAGTAAAGATAAGTACCAACATCATTGGTACTAGTTCTTAATTCTACTTTAGAAACAGAAGCGATAGAGGGAAGTGCCTCTCCTCTAAAACCTAGTGATGCAATATGAAATAAATCGTTTAGACTCTTTAATTTACTAGTAGCATGTCTTGAAAATGCTAAAGTGGCATCTATTTCATCCATACCTACTCCATCATCTGCTACTGTTATTTCAAGAATACCAGAATCTTTTAATGATACTCTTATTTTACTACTATTAGCATCAATACTATTTTCAACTAATTCTTTAACAACATTTAAGCATCGCTCTACTACTTCTCCTGCTGCTATTTTATTAGCTAAATCTTCATTCATTACTTGTATTTTACTCATCTTTATCCCCCACAACTACTACTTTTATATTTACTACATACTAAACAAATTTTATATTCTAAATCCATATTAAAACCAACATTATCTTTCCTTGTTACTATAACATAGCTATTATTATTACAATTAAGAGAATTATTTTTAGGATCTTTCATATTTTCTAGATAACCCTCATCAATTAAAGTTGTAGCTAAAACTTTAGTACCATTTGGATCATTTACTGAAGGAAGTAATCCTGTATGATTTAAAAAATAGTTAGTAGTAGCACTTTTTAATGTTTCTTCATAATCTTTATATATAGTATTTTTTGTTTGATCTAGATATTTAGAAACAGACACAACTGCTAAAGTTAACATTATTCCGAGTAATGTTATTGTAGCTAATAATTCAATCATTGTAAAACCCTTTTTATTCATTTATTCTTCCCCATTTCTTAATACATTATATAAATTTTCTGCCACATCCTTTGGTAATATTTCTTCCAAAGATGTAAGCGGTGCTTCTTTTATTTTTTTAAGTGATCCATATTTTTTAAGTAATTCTTTTTTTCTAACCTCACCAATACCTTCTACCATATCTAAGTATGAAGCAAATAGTCCTTGTGATCTTAAGTTTCTATGATATGTTATAGCAAAGCGGTGAACCTCTTCTTGAATCTTAGCAAGATAGATAAATAATGGACTATCTTTACTAACATTTAAAATATTGTTATCTTCATCTATTATAATACTAGTCTTATGATGATTATCTTTCTTTAATCCTATTATTTTAATAGATAAGTTTAGTGACTTAAGTACCTCTTTGGCTACAGCAACCTGTGTCTCTCCTCCATCCATTACAATCAAGTCTGGTAGATAATCATTTTCCATAATTGCTTTAAAGTATCTTCTATAGATTACTTCTCTCATTGCCCCTAAATCATCTTTTGCTTCACTCTTAATTTTATATTTACGCCATCTATTCTTTAACGGTACAAAATCTTGAAAGACAACCATCGCTCCTACATAGTAAGTTCCAAATAAATGCGAGTTATCAAAGCTTTCCATTACCGAGATATCTTTTCCGAGTAGACTAGACAATTCCTTTAAAGCTTTTCTTTTTAAGTCGTCATCTTTCTTTTCTTTTTCTATTTCTTCTTTTAATAAGATATTAGCATTTTCACTAGCAAGGTCAAGTAACTTCTTTAAATCTCCTCTTTTAGGGATATTGACTTTAACTTTCAAATACTCACTTAATAAATCACTATCAACCACATCTGCTACCAATATCTCTTTTGGTTTTAAATTCTTTTCATAAAAGTTAATTATATACCTTAATAAATCTTCTGATACTTCTCCAAATGACGATAACAGGTCATGACTTCTACCAAATAGTAATCCATCTCTTATAAAAAATACTGTTATTGATAAATAATTTTCTTCCTTAGCAAAAGCAAACAAATCAAGATTATAGTTATTTTTTAAATCAATTTTTTGTTTAGTTAAAGTAACATTTATATCATCTAGCATATTTTTAAGCTCTAATGCTCGCTCAAAGTTTAACTTTTCGCTAGCTTTTTCCATCTCACTTTTAATTTTTTCTACTATCTCTTTACTATTACCATTTAAAAATCTTGTTATCTCTTCTGTCATCTCAAAAATAACTTTAGGATCCACATCTTTTACACAGTAACCTAAACACTCATGGATATGATAATATAGACATTCTTTCTTCTTTAGATGTTCACACTTTCTTAAAGGATAAAGTCTATTTAACATTAAAACAGTCTTTCTAGCTGCTGCTACATTAGGATAGGGTCCAAACAGTTTATGATTAGTTTTCCTACTAGCATTCCGAACTACTTTAAGCCTAGGATATTTTTCTTTAGTTAATTCTATATAAGGATAGGTTTTGTCATCTTTTAGAAGAATATTATATTTAGGATCATATTTTTTTATTAAAGTTATTTCAAGGATAAGGGACTCCAACTCACTACTAGTAACAATATATTCAAAGTCATCTATATCTTCTACTAGCATAGCAGTCTTACCTGTTACCGTTCTAGTAAAATAACTTTTTAATCTTCTCTTTAGATTTTTAGCCTTTCCTACATAGATAATTACCCCATCTTTATTTTTCATTTGGTAGCTTCCCGGTAGTTCTGGTACTAAAGAAAGTTTCTCTTTAAAATTCTTCATAAACATCACCATTTCTCTATAGATACTATACCACATTATTATCAACTTAATCTAATATTTTTACTACTATTCCATATAATATAATAGTGACTGAACAATTTTAATTGATTACTAAAAATTGTTCACTATAATTTAAGCACGATGTGACCAATATGATTAAAAGAGAACATTACTTAAGTAAAGTAAGAGGTTTTTATAATTCAGATTTAATTAAAATAATAACAGGAATAAGAAGATGTGGTAAATCAATAATACTAGCGCAAATAATGGAAGAAATAAAAAAACAATCTGATAATATTATTTATTTAAATTTTGAAGATGAAAGAGTAATTTCTAACATTTCTAACTGTGAACTACTACTAGACTACGTTGATAAGAATAGAAAAGATGGACTCTGTTAGGTGTTTTTTGATGAAATACAGGAAGTTGCTGATTGGCAAAAAGCTTGTAAAACACTAAGACTACATAATACTTCTGTTTTTATCACTGGCTCAAATTCAAAAATACTATCTAAAGAATTTACTAAAGAATTCAGCGGTAGATATGTATCATTTAGAATAAGACCATTCGTTTACAAAGAAATACTTGCTTATTCTAAAGAAACAAAAAATGACTATTCTATAACTGATTATCTAGTTTGGGGTGGTTTTCCTAAAATACTTGAATTTAGTAATAAAGAGGATAGAGAGGTTTATCTTAATGATATTTATAGTTCTATCGTTAACAAAAACTTAATTGTTAGATTCAATATAAAGAATACTGAATTATTTAAAAAAATAACTAATTATATTCTAAAATCAAATGCTAGAGTATTTTCAAGTAGAAGTATTGAAAACTATTTAAAAAGTTGTAAAGTTAAAGGTTCAATAAATACTATTATTAAGTATTTAGCATATTTAGAAGAAGCTTACATCATTGATAAGATTAAACCATATTCTACTACTGCTAAAAAAGAATTAGCTTACTATTTCAAAGTGTATAATTCTGATGTTGCCTTTAATTAGATACTATGTATGGATAATAAATATGATATAAGTCATAACCTAGAAAATACAGTTTACAATGAATTAATTTATATGGGTTATAATGTTAATGTTTTTAATGATAAGAACAAAACTGAAAACTTGTTTTCAGCAACCTTACCTCACGGTAAGGCTTTTCTGCTTCACCGAACTAAATTAGTTCTCCACAGACCAGTATCGGATGGTCGCCAC
>CAKOZV010000030.1 GCA_934131695.1 uncultured Bacilli bacterium
TTTGACCTTTTGAAGCCATAAAAAATACACCTCCTTTCGGAAGTGTATTATAACACTTTTGTTGAACTGCTTTTTTTGATGTCTACTTTACGGGGTGCAGTTCATAAAATTATTGCTACTTTATTGATTCTTATATTAATCGTTGTGGTGAAAAGTTGTAGATAACTATGACAATGGCACTAACTTAGCAAAAACTCGAGCTATCACAGTTCGAGTTTTATAATATAAATTATTTTTTTAATAATGATTTTACTAATACCTTTGCCTTTTTCAAAGGATTTTTTTTCTTATCAGTAACAGTAACAGCTTTTTCAGTATTAGTATAATCTTTACTAATTGCATTATCAATTTCTTCAGTAGAAATATTTAAATTCATTTTTTCATTAAATTCATTTATAAATCTCTTAGATCTTTCATAACCTCTTTCAGGAGTAGTATTAGGAGAATATAATATTTTTAATGCTACTAGCTGTAATACTTTATTTCTTAACTCAACATCACAATTATGATCATACACACTCTCTTCTAATTCAGTAAAACTAAATTCATCACTATACTTTTCTTTAAACAAATTCAACAATTCATCTAATGTAATATTATCAGTATTAACATAATTTTTTAAATTACAATCAATTTCTACTTTTCCACTGTCAGCATCAGCATACAACAAGAAATCAGGTACTTTACTACTCGTTAAAATTTGATTAGATCCAATATTTTTTCTATGTATACTCATAAATAGTACTGACTTATGTCCAGTTATTTCATTATTATCACCATATATGTTCTTTCTACCAAAACCAGTAGAACGATAGTCACACTCCATTAAGCATAACTCTTCGTGTGGTAATCTATACATCAATTGTTTTATATCCATTAATTTCGATAGTGATTTTATATTTTCAAAATCAAAATATTTTATTCCTTCATAAAATTCCATTTCACGTTCTGGATATTTAATCTCATACCAATTTGTAATATTATCTATAAGTTCCTGCAAGTCTTCAATATCAATAAAAGGATGATAGCCATTCTTTACCGATTTTTTAAGCCAAGATAACAATTCTTTATTTTTTAACACTTCATATTTTTTTGAGTCCTGCTCATAAAATTTTTCTGCTTCTGCTATTGTCATATAAAAGCCTCCCATTTGTAATAACAATTATAACATAATTTTTTTACAGTACAAATGAAAAATTATGTAATAATAAGTAATAGTGAGAAGAAAATTGATACTGATACTTTATTACAAGTTTGTGAAATCTTAGATAAAGTTACTCACTAACTAATGAAATAGTTCTTGATAACAAGATAAAAAATTAATTAAAAAATAGACCTTTACATAATATTATTGTATAATATCTAAATACAGGGAGGGTTATATTAAATGAGTGATTTAGAAAAAAAATATGAGGAAATAAGAAATAAAAGGATGCAAATTGAAACTGAACTTAAATTATTAGAAAACAGTGAAACTGTTAAAAAATATTTTGCACTTAGTAAAGTGGAAGATGAATTATTTAAGGAAGAAAGTCAAATATATCAAGAAATAAAATTTAATGAATTTGAAAATTGTGAACACTTATTTGTTGACACCATAGAAAGCAATGAATATAATAGATTTTGTGCTTGTGTAAAATGTGGACTTGATTCTACTACTTTAAGAGAAGATAAGAGTTGGCTTAATCCTGACAGATTAGCTTCTTATAACTATATAAAAGAACATTTAGATGGTGATCATAATTTAACTAAAATTAAAGGAATACATACTAATTTGATACTTCCGTTTGAAATAGCACAAGATATATATCATCAGGTAATTGCTGAACATAGTGATATTGATGACTTACAAATAGCAGAATATATGAAAGAAAAATCCTATCATACACAATTTACAGAAATAAAGCCTAAAAATTTTGTACTAACAAAGAAATGTAGTAAATAGTTTATTTACATTTCTTTTTTTATAGAAACCTAGCTTTTTTTCTAATCTTGATTCATTAATATAATAAGTATATTTGTAAAAGAATTAATTTAATTTCAATTCTTTATATGATTTATTTAATTGAAGATTTGTGTATGATAAGGATTTTGTCAATACCAATTGGGTTAGAAGCATTATTTATATACTTATTAGTATTTATAGCAATAACATTATATATGATATCAATTACTTTTAACTTAACTAAAAGAAAGGAATTAGAAAAAAACAAAGAAAGGGAGTATCCTTAATTACCACTCTACTACTAATATTAATACTTATATTATTTATTTCTATTAACATTTTCGAAAATAAACATTTAATTAACAATAGTATTGGAGACGGAGATATATTTACATATGCTATCGGAGAGAATTTTTGTAAACAATTAGATTTAGGAATAGATATCGAAGGAAATTACTTAAAAAATTTTTATCTAAAAATACAGTTGAAATAAAAGATATAAATGATATTACTAACATAGCAAACTATAAAATTGTTTTTAGTAAAAAAGATAGTATATTGATTTATAAAAATAACAAACAACTATGCAAAATTAATAATAAGTTGCATTACTTTAATATAGACTTTCAAAGAGACTTTACATAAAAAATTAGAATTATAAGAAATAAATAATTACACTCTAACTATCAATTTCTTTATATTTAGATTCATATAAATCTACTTCTTCTTCCTCTTTTTTCTCACTACTTAAGAAATCACGCATATCAGGTAATTCTTCAATACTAGCAAGTCCAAAATAATCTAGAAAATCACTTGTTGTTTCATAAAGAATTGGTCTACCTGGTAAACTACTTCTACCAGACTCTTTGATAAAGCCCTTAGCCACTAGTTTTCTAACCATCTGTGCACTGGCAATTCCTCTTAACTGATCTATTTGAATTCTAGTTAATGGTTGATTATAAGCAACAATAGCAAGAGTTTCTAAAGCTGCTTGACTAAGTGAGTGAGTTTCTTTATTTTCAAGTAGTTTTTGATAATACAAATGATGTTCCTTCTTAGTAGTAAGCTTAAGTTTATTACCTAAAAATTCTATTTTTATTCCCCTACTATCTTTAGAATATTCTTCCTGTAAAGTAGCAATTAACACTTTAATCTCTTCAAAATCTATTTCTAGTATATCTTTTATTTGTTCAAGAGATAAGCCATCATCACCTACTACAAATAATAACCCTTCAAGTACTGCTTCCATTTTATACCCCCTCACAAATTATTTCATCATAGATTCCTTCTTGATGAATAATTAACTCCTTATTCTTAGCCATTTCTAAAATAGCTAGAAAAGTAACTACTATATATTCTTTAGTTCTAACAGAAAACATTTGATAAAATGATACTTTACCTCTTTCTTTCAGTAATTTTTTTATCTCATATCTTCTACTAGATACTGATATACCTTTTTTGGTCACTTTAGTATTAAGTGGTTTTTCTTCTTCTTTTCTTATTAAAAATTTTTTAAAGGCATCTATTAATAAATCAATAGAACCACCCTCAAAAGTAGTCTCTTCTTCTTGATAATTACTATACTTTTCTGGAGCTTTAGTATATATTTCACTTCTTAACTCTTCTTTTTCTTTTAAGTCTTTACTTATCTCTTTATAGGCTTGATACTCTAATAATTTATTAACTAATTCTTCTCTTGGATCTTCCTCTTCTTCTTTTTCATTCTCTTGTTGTTTTCTAGGAAGTAACATCTTTGCTTTTATCTCAATTAATTCACTAGCTAAAACTAAATATTCTGATATTTCCAAATTAACTTTTTCCATATTATTGATATATTTAAGATATTGTTCTGTTATTAAGTTTATCTCAATATCAAAGATATCCATTTTATTTTCTTTTATAAGATGAAGAAGCAAATCAAGTGGTCCTTCAAATCCCTCTACTCTAAACTCCATACTATCAACCTTTCACTTGAAATTATAGCAAATAATAAAGGTTTTGACAAATTACAACTTTTTACCTTCTTCTTGTGTTAAAGAAGTATCATTCCATTCTATGTCATCATCAAAAAAGTCATCATCAAAGACAAAATCATCTGTATTTTGAATAGTACTAATAGGAGCAGAAATAGATTCTTTAGATTTTTTTAATTCTTTTTCCGTCTGCAAGAAAGGCAAAGCTTTAGTAACAGTAGCAAAACCATTTGATAAATCTGATAGTAATTCTTTATATCTTTCTTCACTCATAACATCTGGATAACCTAATTTAATTGAATTAAATGTATAATTTAACTGTTCTATATACTCTGGTATTTTTTTAATATCAATTTTTTCTTCACTTTTACCTTTTCTTTCTACAGTTGATACTTCTGATGATTTAAATTTCTTAAGATTTTCCCTCATTATACTAGCTACTTTATCATTGTCTAATTTCTTATTTTCTCTATATATGCTAGTATCTTTTACTAATCCAGTATAATCATGATTTCTATTATATTTAGGATTAATTATTATCTTTTTTTCATCTACATCTACATAACAGGCAATGAAATCGGGATTAATTTTATAATCTTGAGCCCCATACATAACATAACCTGTTTCTTGATAATGATTCCAAAGGCCTTCTTTATAGTAACACTCATAAGGAATAGCAATCATTATTAAACCCTTATAGTTCCTGTGTCTCCAGTTTAATAATTTCTCATATTTATCATAATGCATTTCACCTGCTCCATAAGCCATTGATTGAGAAACAGCAGTAGATGAAATACTTGGATACAGATACTTCAACCCCTCTTCACATATTTTAGGACATTTATCTGGATAAGTTCCATGAAGAGCTACTATCGTTTGTTGTTTATCAAGTTCTGTCAACAGTTTATCAAATTTATCAATAAAATCCTCACCAAAATATGCACGTGCTTCCTCCTCTGTTTCATGTCGTTCTAATACAGTTTTTTCTCTTTTAATTTTTATATCATTTAAAAATTTATTTACTGATTCTACTAACACTGAAACATTTTCTCTAGTACAACTTTCATAATAGTTGGTATCTTTAAGCAATTTTATTACCTTATCTATATCTTCATTATTATAATAATAATTATTTACTAGTGCTTCATATTTAATCATAAATAAGTTCACCTCTTTTTATTTAATCATAACAAATAATAGCATTATTTTCAAATTATTGTTATACTTTAGGTGGTGATTTTATGAAACAGTTTGTTAAAAAAGATGAGGCATTTACTTGTATTAATTGTGGTAAAGAAGTTGATCCTTTAGGATATACAACAAGAGATCATTGTCCACACTGTCTTTATTCCATTCATATAGATATTATGCCTGGTGATAGAGCTAATCCTTGTAAAGGTATTTTAAAACCAATTGGTATTGAAAAATTTAAGGATACTTATAAGATTGTCTATCGATGTGAAAAGTGTCATGAAGAACATAAAAATATAATGGCCACTGATGACAATCTAGATGAAATCATTAATATTTCTAAAGGAGTTTAACTCTTTTTTTATTATAGAAAAAAGACTAACTAGCCTCATTACTTATAGTCTTTATCTTTTTACCTACTACAATTATATATTCTCCCTCATTTGTAACATCACAAGTTTGTAAAACTATTATTTGGTCATTTCCATCTATACTGATATTAGTATCATATAATGACTTATTTTTTAACCATTCTAGATGCTTTCTATACGTTTCATCTGTAAAATTTAAATTAACATGTTGATAGTCTTTATCTGTTTTATAAATAGAAAATATTTGATAGTAATAAGTATTATCAATATCTTTAAAAGTAATAGTTGGATGATTAGAATAATAACTACTATTTAGATATTTTTCCAAAACATTAAATTCTGTATAAACATTATTAGAGTTATGTCCATAAATAATTACTTTTCTATCACTTGTATTATTACGATAATCCATAAAGACACTACCAAGGGTATTAGCTTTTTTATTAATTAAGTGATTTAAATAATAGCTGTTATCATTTCCTTTTACAATTGGAACTCTTAGACTAGTATTACTAATAGATAACTCTCCTATTATGTCTTTATTAGAAAATCTATTTTGGTATCTTTTAATTATATTCTTTTCATAAAAAGTATCTTCTTCTACTTTAGCATTTTCCTCTTCTTTTAAAGTAGTTACATCTTTATAAGTATTAGTAACTTCTTCTTTAGCTTTTTCATCTTTCTTATTTAAGGCAGTACTGCTAAAGTTAAAATACCAAATAAAGTTTACTATAATTATTAAAGATATTAGCACAATATAAATTATTCTTGCTCTTTTTTTCATTTTTATCACCCTTTTTATACTCCAAAAGAATCCAAAAGGATTCTTTTATCTTAGATACTATATTTCTTTTTAAGACCTAGTCCTAAAGATATAGCACCAACAGTTGATAATATTACAAAGAATAAATCACTATTAGTATTATTAACTCCTGTCATAGGTGGTACTATTTCTCCAATTTCGATTCTATCATAAACATAAATCACTTCAATAGTTCCATCAATATATTTACCGGTTTCATCACCTTTGATTTCTACTAAATAGTATCCATCAATATCTTTATAATCTGTTAAATAATCTTTTCCTACCATTTTAGTAAATTCACTACTTGGTAATAATGTATTACCATCAGCATCTACATATTTAACAATTAATTTACCATATTTAGCTTTATACTTAAGTTGCATATCAGTCATAAAGTTAAAACCAAGGTAAGAGTTAGGTGTATATCTACCTATATTTTTTAATACTCCAGAGATAGTATAACCTTCACCCTTAGAATTAAGAGTGCCTGCTCTTTCTATAATATCACTATCACCTTTAGTTTTATCGCGCATATAGCTACCTACTGAATAATCACTTCCAGTATTATCACTAGCACCATTAGCTGCATCTTTATTATCGCTATATTCACCATTTTCATTTTTTTGATCAAAATAGAATGATAATCCTTCATTATAGAAATAATTGTAGGCTAGCAATAAAACTGTTTCATTAGTTTCAATAGAAAATTCTCCAGATTCATTACCCATTGATCGATATAAATCATTAATCATCTCATCAGTTAATTCTGTAATACTTGAGATATTATAATATGCTAAGAAAAAATCTAGCGGACTATTATAACCTTTAGCTTGCAAAGCACTATCTACTTCTTCTTTTGCTCTTTTTTGATTAGCTGGTAACCAAGTTATTCCTAGTGCTTTTTTATAAGCATCATTAAGTACATAGAAAGGATCTACATCAGATAACATTTCCCTAATTATTCCTTTATTGAATTGATCAAGTCTTGTATAGTTTGTCTTATATTTACTATTATAAAAGTCTAATAAATATTTAGCATAATCAGCTATACCATTATATCCTTTAGCAGTTAAAGCAGCTCCTACTACATCATCAGTCATATTTCTACCGCTTGAATTAGGTATTAAAACTTGTAATGCCGTATTATAAGTACGTCTAAAAGTAAATCCTTCTGGTAATGTTATTTGATTGAAGAATTTATCATTAGTAGTATTATTAGTTGTTGTTGTTTCCTTTTCTTTATATACTAATGGTTCTGTTGGAAATATCTCAAAAGATGTCTCTTCATAATAATAATCATAATCAGATAAGTTATTAATCACCATTCTAACTCTAAACTTATCCCCAGCTTGGAATGGATTACGAAACTGAAAATAATCTTCATCTAAACCTTGTTCAGCTCCGTATTTTTTAAATTCCTCATAAATTTTATTTGAGATTTGTTCAAACACTTCTGGTGCAATGACAATCTCATCATTATCATAATTAGCTGGTATAGTTACGTTGACAGTAATCTCACCATATACTTCTTGCCACATAGCATCTACAGTTAATTTTGATAAATCATAAGTTACTTCTAGTCCCTCACTAGTAGTTAACTTAGGAATAGAATCTGTATCCCACTTTGACGTTTCAAGAGCAGAAACATCAGTAGTAAAGAATACAAATCCTAATAGTAGTACAACTACAAATAGAATACTTCTTACTGTTTTTTTCATTTTTTTCTCCTCCACATTTTATCAAGAGAATAAGATATAATTACCGAACCCCTTCGAAGAAATTAAACATTTCCTTGATTTAGCTCACTATACTAAGGGTAAATTAACAAATTGTCAACATTTTTTAGTCGAATTTTGCAAATTATTCGAATGAAATTCTAAATGAACCATAATAATTAATGCTGGAGTATTTAGTCTTTCACTTACCACACTTGATATTT
>CAKOZV010000031.1 GCA_934131695.1 uncultured Bacilli bacterium
GGAGGTTTATCATTTAGTGTTAAGATAAATGCTTATGGAAAAGTAAAAGAAGCCCCAACAGGTAGTAAGATGAAAGCATATGCAACCCGAGATGATAAAACTCCACCACAGACAGACTTTCATACTGATGCTTGCAAGTCAAAAATAACTAGTATTATCACAAAAAAGGATAATATAGTACCAGCAACAGCTACAGAAAGTTGGGATATATCAGAAGCAGGGGATGGTTCAGTAATGGCATATGTAGAAGATGATGGAAGTGGTAATAGTATTTACAAAGTAACAATAGGTGGAAAAGGTGGAATTATTGCAAATGAAAGTATGCTAGGTTATTTTGCTTACTTTGAAAAAATGACATCAATAGATTTGTCAGCCTTGGACACATCAGAAGTAACAAATATGATTGGTATGTTTTCTGGTTGTAGCAGTTTAACAAGTCTAGATGTAAGTAACTTTGATACATCAGAAGTGACAAATATGATAAGTATGTTTGGTGGATGTAGTAGTTTAACAAGTCTAGATGTAAGTAACTTTGATACATCAAAAGTGACAAATATGAGTTATATGTTTTCTGGTTGTAGCAGTTTAACAAGTTTAGATGTAAGTAACTTTGATACATCAAACGTAACAAATATGGGAGATATGTTTTCTTCATGTAGCAAATTACCAAGTCTAGATTTAAGTAACTTTGATACATCAAGTGTAACTAATATGAATTCTATGTTTAGATATTGTAGTAGTTTAACAAGTCTAGATGTAAGTAATTTTGATACATCAAAAGTAACAAATATGGGATGTATGTTTTACTCTTGTCCAGCATGGGATACAGTTGATCACAAAAAGTTTGTTGGTCTTGATTATAGTGGATGTTAACCAATGTAGTAAAATTAACTTTTTCGCAACTAAAAGAAAAATATTATAAAAAAGAGGGCCCTTCGAAATTCAGTGGGAAGAAAATTAATATAACTTTCGAAGTTCAGTGTGGAACAACTACCCTGTAAATTCGAAGTTTAGTGGGAAAAAGTAAGATGTCATATTCGAAACTCAGTATGAAAGAGACAATTGCTTTCTTTCCACTTTTTTGTGCGATTATTTAAATCTTTAGAAATAGAATGATTAATAATAAAGCTTTTTAATTATATTTTATGCTATACTTTTATAAGAGGTAGGTAGTATGGATAGAAAGAAAATAAAAAGAAAAGCCTTTAAAGATTTAAAAAGACAATACTTTAAAGCAGTATTAATTTGCTTTTTGTTTACTGTTGTTTTTGGAAATGGTTATACATTTGTAACTAAAATATTTCCTAATGAGACACCTAAAGAAATAGTTACGACAGTAGAAAAAGATAAAGATAATTTAAAAAATAAATCTAGGGATGAAATAAAAAAAGAAGTTGAAGTAAAAATAGAAAAACAAGAGACTTCTAAACAGGAAAAATATACAAGAGGAGTACTTGCTGTTTTTGCTAATCAAGTATCATCATCTAAATCACTGATAGTTGGTATTTTAAAAGCTTTTAATCAGTTATTATTTAAGGGAAATGTATCTTTATTCTTTATATTACTATTAGGATTATTTCTAGATATATTTGCTCTTCTTTTTATAAAGAATATTATGGCCGTTGGTAAGTGTAGGTTCTTTATAGAAGGGACTAAATATAAGAAAGTACATATAGATAAATTATTATTCATTTATAGAGTTAAAAGAACATTATCCGTTGCTAAGAGTATGATGTTAACTTCTCTTTATCAATTTCTTTGGGATTTAACCATTATTGGGGGAATTATTAAACATTACTCTTACTTATTAGTACCATATATAATAGCTGAAAATCCTAATATTAGTGGGAAAGAAGCAATTAATCTATCTAGAAAAATGATGGATGGTTATAAATTAGAAGCCTTTAAGTTAGAACTTTCACTTATACCTTGGTATATTATTGGTACTATTAGTTTTCAGTTTAGTGATTTATTATTCTTAACTCCTTATTATCAAGAGATATTAGCAGAATTTTATATGAAAGTAAGAAATGATAGATTAAAGGAAGATGAATCATTAAAAGAGTTATTAAATGATAGGTACTTAGATGGAAAGTTAAGCGCTGGAAGTTATCCAAGAGATAAGTTTACCATACCAGAAGTTGAACATCGTAAATGGTTAAAGCTTGATTATAAAAGAGATTATTCTTTAGTCAATATTATATTGTTTTTCTTTACTTTTGCGATGATTGGTTGGCTTTGGGAAGTTATGCTTCACTTATTTAGTACTGGTAACTTTGTAAACAGAGGAACACTTATGGGACCTTGGTTACCTATCTATGGTTATGGAGGAGTATTAATTCTTATTCTTTTAAAACCATTTAGAGAAAGGCCGTATCTATTATTTATACTTACTTGTTTGTTATGTGGAATAATTGAATACTTAACATCTTGGTATTTAGAAGTTACTTATAACTTAAGATGGTGGGATTACACTGGCTACTTCATAAATATCAATGGCAGAGTTTGTCTAGAAGGATTATTAGTCTTTGGACTAGGTGGTTGTGGTTTTACCTACTTAGTAGCTCCTTTTCTAGATAACTTATATAATAAAATTAAACCTAATATTAAGTATTTAGTAGCAATCATTTTATTATCCTTCTTTATCCTAGATAATATATATTGTCATAATAATCCTAATATGGGAGAAGGGATTACCTCTTATAAAAATGATTGTAATTTAGAGTTAAAAATACTATAATAATAAGTAATGAAAGGAAGATAATATGTTAGACATTAAATTTATAAGAGAAAATAAAGACATAGTAAAAGAAAATATTAAAAAGAAATTCCAAGATGAAAAATTACCTCTTGTTGATGAAGTAGTAGAATTAGATCAAGAGATTAGAAATCTAAAACAAGAAGGTGATGAACTTCGTAGTAAGAGAAATCAAATAAGTAGTGAAATTGGTTCTTTAATGCGTGATAAGAAAGTAGAGGAAGCTAATGAGAGAAAAGCTTCAGTTGTAGAAATCAATGAAAAGTTAGTTGGTATTGAGAAAAAGGAAAGTGAACTATCAGCTTCTTTAAGAGAAAAAATGTTAGTTATTCCAAATATTATGGATGAGTCTGTTCCTATTGGAAAAGATGATAGCTTTAATGTTGAGATTGAAAGATTTGGAGAAGCAAAAGTACCAGAGTATGAAATACCATATCATGCTGATATCATTATGAATGTAAATGGTATGGATAAGGAGTCTGCTGGTCGTACATCAGGTGAGGGATTTTACTATTTAATTGGTGATATAGCAAGACTTCATGAAGCGATGATAGCTTATGCAAGAGACTATATGATTGATAAAGGATTTACTTATTGTATACCTCCGTTCATGATTAGAAGTGATGTTGTAACTGGTGTTATGTCATTTCCAGAGATGGAAGCGATGATGTATAAGATTCAAGATGAAGACTTATATTTAATCGGTACTAGTGAACACTCAATGATAGGTCGTTATAAAGATCAAATAATCAAAGAAGAAGATTTACCAATTACTTTAACAAGTTATTCACCTTGCTTTAGAAAAGAAGGTGGCTCTCATGGATTAGAAGAGAGAGGACTTTACCGTGTTCATCAATTTGAAAAAGAAGAGATGATTGTTCTTTGTAAGAAAGAAGAAGCAATGGACTGGTATAATAAGATGTGGAAGTATACTGTTGAAGTATTTAGAAATATGAATGTACCAGTAAGACAATTAGAGTGTTGTAGTGGTGACTTGGCAGACTTAAAAGTAAAATCTTGTGATGTGGAAGCATGGAGTCCTAGACAAAAGAAATACTTTGAGGTTGGAAGTTGTTCAACTCTAGGAGATGCTCAAGCAAGAAGACTTGGTATTCGTGCTAAAGGCGAAAATGGAACTTACTATGTTAATACTTTAAATAATACCGTAGTAGCATCACCTCGTGGTATGATTGCTGTAATTGAAAATAACTATCAAGAAGATGGAAGTATTATTGTTCCTGAAGTATTAAGACCATATATGGGAGGACTTGAAGTAATTAAGCCTAAGAAGTAGTATGATAAAATTTAGAGAAATAGATGATGAGTATTTAGAGTATGAAAGACTGAAAAATACAACTGAGTTAGCTAATATAGAAAAATGTATCTTACAGGAATTTATAAAACAAGATTTGGCATGTTTTGATTATTCTAAAAAAGTAGGAAAAAATATTACTAAGCTAGCTGTAAGAAAAGACAGTATAGTAGGTAAATATTTATTATCATGTCAAGATGAAAATAGGGCACTAAATTATTCTAAATATATAGATTATGATAAGGTAGTTAATGCTTTCAATATTTCTATCTTTTCTAATAATTTAAAAATGAGTAAATCAATTTATCCGTTATTTATAAATAAAGTAGAAGGAAACTATCAAGTACTTAGTAATAACTATGATTTTAATACTATTGATTATATTTTAGCTAATCCTTCATTTAAAACTTATTTGGAGGGTAATAGAGATTCTTTAGATGAAGTTTATCATGTAGTATATGAAGAGGATAAATGTTTCTTAAAAGAATTTAAGGCAAAAGGTAAAATTTTAGTAAAATCTAATACGAATCTGTAAAAAGATGTATAAAAGGATAAATTAGGGACAAGCTATCAGTAGAATGAAAGACATTCATTTGACATTGATAGCTTTTTATGTTATAATAAAAGCCGTCACGTAAAAAGATGAGGTGTTTAAAATGTTTTACGCGGAAGAGCAAGCAATATTAGCATGTGAAGAGGATCCATCCCTGATTTTTGAATTAATGAAGGAAGGACATTTCTATCTAGTAGATAACTTGTTAAAAAAGAAAAAAGTAAGTGTAGCAACTTTAGATGAAGATGGAAATACTGTCTTAATGAAATTAGCTAAATTACATCAGTATGAGTTAGTTAATAAGTATCTTAGTAAAGATGAAGACGTTATTAATCATCAGAATAATGAAGGTAATACACTACTACATATTTTAGCAACTAGAAATTATATGAAAGTTGCAGGTATTATTAAAAAGCTAAAGAGAAATGATAATTTAGCTTGGAACTTAAAGAATAATGAAGGAAAGACAATTCTTGATATAGCCATAGAAAAAGATAATTTAGTTACAGCTTTTAAAATTTTAGAAGATAAGAGATTTAATAATATAGACGTGATGAGTTTCTTATCTTTCTATAAGACATTTATTAAAAGTAGAGAATATGGTAAATATACTAAACTATCTAATTTAGAAGTAATGGTATCTAATTTAGAGAAGAAGAGTGAGCTTCTTCCAATGATGGATAAGTTAGTCAATATGATTTTAGAAAATTTTGATCGTATTAAGAATGAACTTATGAAGAATAAACTAACTTCAATGGATAATATTATTCATGAAGTATTAGTGGAAGTAGAAGCTTAAGTATGAGATGAGAGATTCTATGTTGTTAGAGTCTCTTTTTTAGTACGGGAAAAGTTAAAATGTTAATAAATTATTCTATAGTTGTAGTAATAGATAAGTATCTATGATATAAAATAATTGAAATTTTTTTGTTAGATGCCAATTTTGCAAATCTAGGTAAAAATATACGCTGAATTTACTAAATTGAGAGGATGAATTTAATAAAACACCTAATTTTAAAGGGTGAATTTTGAAAATTGCCTGTTTGCAAAGTGACATATATATTTGTTATCTTTTTTTACTTGTTCAGGAGAGAGGAGGGCATATGGCCAAGACAGAAAAATTTATAAAACCATTATATGATACTACTATAAAGTTTTTAGTAAAGAGTACTGATACACGGTATATCATCTATAGGCTTATTTATTTGGCAACTGGTATAGATCTTAGTGATTATACATTAATAGATCAAGAGTTAAATACTGGTAATAATATAAAAGATTACCGTCTTGATTTATTATTTAAAAAAGATAATACCATTGTTAATCTAGAAGTTAATTATGAAGTGACTCCTTTCCAAGAAGAAAACAATTATAATTATCTATTTAGATTAGCAGGCAGTGGATATGATGTTGGAGATAGTTACAAGGCTAGAAAAGTCGTGCAAATAAGTCTAAACAATTCTTACTTTGAAAAGAAAGATGCTAAGTTAGTCACTTACAGTTTTAGAGATAATGTTTATCATACTAAAATAGATGGTGTGGAAAGTTATGAGATATATTTAAGTAATTTTAAAGGTATTAAGTACAATGGTAAGAATGAACTCGCAACACTGTGTTCTATTTTAACCAGTGAGAGCATGGAAGAATTAAAAGAAATAGTAGGAAACTATAAAGAGGGATTAATACTAATGAGCGAACTTGAAAAACTAAAACTAAACGATGAATTTAATGCTTACTATGATTATGAAGCGGTTATAAGAAAAGAGAAAAATCTGAATATGCTAGTGGCAGAGATGATGGAATAGCCGAAGGAGAAAAAACAGGAGCTAATAAAGAAAAACTGGCTATAGCAAAAATAATGCTTCAAGGGAAAGAATCCTTAGATAAGATAACGAAGTATACTGGTTTAAGTAAAAAAGAGCTTATCACGCTATTATAACTTCTACTGTAAAGAAATTACTATTGTCTCTTTTTCTTTATATAAATAATAAAAAAGGACTGAATTAAATCTGAAGTTCCCGTTTTACTAATAATATTGATTTTTTATAGAAAGTTCCCGTGTAATATGGGAAT
>CAKOZV010000032.1 GCA_934131695.1 uncultured Bacilli bacterium
AACTAATTTAGTTCGGTGAAGCAGAAAAGCCTTACCGTGAGGTAAGGCTGCTAAAAACTTGTTTTCAGTTTTGTTCTTGTACTTATCTCGTATCTTTTTTTCTTGCTTAATCCTTTATTTTTACCTGATTATTTAGTATAATAGTGGCAGATGGTGGTGATTACATGGAGTTTAATTATAATAATAAGAATTACGATATAATAGTACTTAAGAAAAGAACCACTAAGAATTTGTATATTAAAGTTAGGGAAGATTTAAAAATATACATTACTTGTAATATATTAACTAGTGATAAAGAAATTAAAAGAATAATTGATAATAACCGAAAATGTATTGAAAGAATGATAGATAGAACTATTAGAATAGAAGAAAAGAAAAAAGACTTTTATTATTTAGGAAAGAAGTATGATATAGTATACACTAATATAGATGAGGTAAGGCTAGGGGATAACAAAGTCTTTTTAAGTAGAAATATAGATATAGATAAATGGTTAAAGAAAGAAGCTTTGAGAGTATTTAGTGAACACTTAAATAACTGCTATCAAAACTTTACAAGAAATATACCGGAACCAAGTTTGCGTATTAGAAAGATGAAAACTAGATGGGGTGTTTGTAATACTAAGACTCATGTTATTACTTTAAATTTAGAACTTATTACTAAAGATATTAATTGTCTAGATTATGTTATATATCATGAACTTTCTCATTTAGTAGAAGCGAATCATTCTAAAAGATTCTGGTTGGTAGTAGAAGAAAATTTTAAAGATTATAAAAAATATAGAGCATTAACAAATGATAGATAGGAGTTATATATGGTAATTACTAGTTTTGATAATGATAAAGTTAAATACTTAAAGAAATTAAGTAAGAAGAAGTATCGAGATTTATATAATGAGTTTTTAGTAGAAGGACGTCATTTAGTAATAGAAGCATATAAACATAATATGCTAAAAGAGATAATACTTTGTGATGGTGAGGTCACTCCTTTTGATGTACCTTATACAGTAGTTAGTTATGAGGTTATGAAAAAGATAAGTGAAGTGGAAACTCCTCAGAAGATAATGGGAATATGTAAAAAAATAGAAGATACTACTATTGGTAGTAGAATATTATTACTAGATGAGATACAAGACCCTGGTAATATGGGTACTATTATTAGAAGCGCTGTTGCTTTTGATATAGATACTATCATACTATCTAAAAATTGTGTTGATTTATATAATCCTAAAGTAGTAAGGTCTACTCAAGGAATGCTTTTTCATATACCAATTCTTATCTACGATTTTAATGAATTACTACCAATGCTTAAAGAATTAAAGATACCTATTTATGCAACTAAAGTAGAGTATGGTACTGACGTATCAACCTTGAAAGATGAAGAAAAGAAACGCTTTGCTCTTCTTATGGGTAACGAAGGTAATGGTGTTCATCCGGAATACTTAGAACTTAGTGATAAAAACTTATATATACCAATGAGTAATGGGGTTGAAAGCTTGAATGTTGCTATAGCTACTTCTATTTTACTATATGAATTGAGGAATAAAGATGAGTAAATTATATATAGGTACAGTAGTTTCTACTCATGGAATAAAAGGGGAGATAAGAATTATCTCTAAGTTAGATGAAACTTTAAAAAAGAAGATATTTAAGGTAGATAATAATTTCTTAATAGATGATATAGAATATAAAATAAAGAGTTATAGAAGACATAAAAACTATGATATGGTTTTGTTTGAAGACTTTAATAACATCAATGAGGTGTTATTCTTAATTAAGAAGAAGGTATATATAGATAGTAGTTATCTAAAGTTAACAGAGATGGAAGACTTTAATATTTACTATAAAGAGTATAAAGTTAATGAAAATGGTAAGGTTTTATCAATAGATGAGACTGGTAATAACTATAAAATAATAAGATTACTAATAAATGAAAAAGAAGTTTTAGTTCCCTATAATGAACACTTTATAAAGAAAATAGATAGTAATAAAAAAACAATAGAAATAGAATTACTTTAGGAGTGATGGTCATGAAAATAGATGTTTTAACTTTATTTCCAGAGATGTTTACTGGTGTTATTTCATCATCAATTATTAAAAGAGCGATAGATGATAACAAGATAGAAATTAATTTGCATAACTTTAGAGATTATTCTAAAGATATACATCATAAAGTAGATGATACTCCTTATGGGGGAGGATGTGGCATGATTCTTACTTGTCAACCTATCTTTGATTGTGTTAATGACCTAAAGGATGATGATAGTACTGTTATCTTACTAACTCCTGATGGTACACCTTATAAACAAGAGATAGCTAATAATTTAGTAAAGTTAAAACATCTAATAATTATTTGTGGTCATTATGAAGGATTTGACGATAGAATAAGAAGTATTTGTGATATGGAAATATCTATTGGTGACTATGTCTTAACTGGGGGAGAGATACCGGCTATGGTTCTAATCGATTCAGTTACTAGATTAATAGATGGGGTTATCAATAAGGAAAGCTATCAAAATGATTCATTCTATCAAGGACTACTTGATTATCCACAGTATACTAAGCCAAGAGATTATAATGGACTTAAGGTACCAGAAGTGTTGTTATCAGGTAATCATAAAGAGATAGAAAAGTACCGAATAGAAGCAGCTTTAGAAAAGACTAGAGAAAGAAGATGTGACTTATTAAAGGAGGATGTTAGTGATGGAAACTTATAAATGTATGGAAAAAAGTTATTCCTATGATGGTGAACTAACTCTTGATAAGTCTATAACTATTAGTTATACTAAAGAGAAATCAAATATTCATGTAGTTGATTATATAATTAAAAAAGAAGTAATAAAAAGACAATTAGTCAAAAGATATGAAAAATTAATTAAGCTTTTAACTTTCTATTTAGCTAATGATGATGGCTCAGGTGTGGCTTATCAAGAAGCTTTAAATGAGATAACTAGATATAGAGAAATAATTAGAAATAAATATCGTAAGTTTATTAAAGAAGCTAATATAGAAAAAATAGAAAAAGAATTAGCTAAGTATGAAACTTTAATTAGAAGAAAGTTAATATATTTAGAAAAAGAAAATACAGAGATTAAAGAAAGCAGGAGGAGTAAGTAATGGGAAAAATTAAATATCATTTAGAAAAAAAAGAAAAAGATACGAAGGCAAGACTTGGTAAGTTAGAAACTAATTATGGAACTTATGACACACCAATGTTTATGCCAGTTGGAACAAGAGCAACAGTTAAAGGACTTACTCCTGAGGAAGTTAAAGACTGCCATAGCGGAATTATCCTTGCTAATACTTATCACTTATGGTTAAGACCTGGTGAAGATATAGTAGCAAAAGCTGGAGGACTACATAAGTTTATGAATTATGATGGACCAATACTTACTGATTGTGGTGGCTTTCAGGTCTTTTCTCTTGTCAAAAATAAAGAGAAGAATATCTTAGAAGAAGGAGTTAAATTTAAGAGTCATTTAGATGGTAGGGAATTATTTTTAACACCTGAAAAATCAATTGAAATTCAAAACAAACTAGATAGTGATATTGCTATGAGCTTTGATGAGTGTCCTCCTTATCCTGTTAGTTATGATTATATGAAAAAGTCTATTTTAAGAACACTTAGATGGGCTGAACGTGGAAAGAAAGTCCATAATAATCCTAACCAATCTTTATTTGGGATTGTTCAAGGAGGAGAGTTTACTGATCTTAGAGAACTAAGTTGTAAGGAAACTGTTAAGATGAATTTTGATGGTTATAGTATTGGTGGTACTAGTGTAGGTGAGAGTAAACCTGTTATGTATAAGATGATTGAAGATGGTGTTAGATACTTACCAGAAGATAAAGTAAGATACTTAATGGGGGTAGGAGACCCTATTGATATTATTGAAGGAGTTATCAGGGGTATTGATATATTTGATTGTGTTTTACCAACTAGAATAGCAAGACATGGTCAAGCTTTTACAAGAAGTGGTAAGATAACTTTAAAGAATGCTAAATACAAAGAAGACTTTACCCCGATCGAAGATACTTGCGATTGTTATGCTTGTAAAAATTATACTAAAGCTTATATAAGACACTTAATCACTTGTGATGAGATGTTAGGAGGAAGACTATTATCTATTCATAATATCAGATTCTTAATAAAATTAACGGAAGAGTTAAGAGAGGCAATAAAAGAAGATAGACTATTAGAATACCGTGATGAATTTATAAACAAATATCAAGGGATGTGAGTTTAATGGCTAAAAAATATGAATTAATTGGTTGCTATTATAATAAATATGCTAAGAATAAATATCAAAATGAACAGGTTATTAAAATAGATGGAGTTAAGCTTGATAGTTTAGAGTCTATTGATAGATTTACCTCAATGTATACTTATCAGTATTTTACTAATATGATAGGTAATATTTATCCTGATAAAAACATGTTTTCAATAAGAGTTAGTGATACTAAAAGTGATAAGTGTTATTTTTTAAAGACTATTTATGATGATAAAGAATTAAATAAGGTTTTAGAAATGACTACTAAGAAAACAATAGATACGTCAACTGGTAAGAGAACAGTTAATTTAGTACCATTGAGAGAAAAAATAGTTTATCAGACATTCGCTCCTATTAAAGAAGCTTTGATTAATAAAGATTATGATAAGATTTCATCTCTTATTTATACTAGAAGTGATTACATGTTTAAGTTAGAAAGATTTTGTAAGACTAGTTATGATGAGGGAGAAACTGATAATAATTTAGCACTATTAGAAAAAGAGTTTTGTGATTACCCAGTTTTCCGTGATGCTTATTTACCAAGGACTAAGAAGAAAGTTGATGACTTGAAAGTTCATACTAGTAAAGGGCAAGTATTTAAAAGTAGTGTGGTAGTTAATAAAGAAGTCCAGTTTGAAGATCAATTAGTTAAATTTAATCAAGATGAAAAAGAAGAATTTTTGGATGAAGCAGAATATGAAAGAGCCTATGGCGATAATGCTCCTTATCAAGAAGGTAGTAAATGGAAAATTTAGAGTATTATCTTGAATATTTAGAATATCAGAAACATTATTCTTTTTATACTGTTGATAACTATAGAGAAGACTTAGAAGAGTTTTTTGCCTATCTTGATAGAGAAGGGCTCTCTTATTTGAAACTAGAGTATAGTGATATTAGACTATATCTTATGTATTTAAAAGATGAGAGAAAACTAAAAGCTTCTACTATAGATAGACATTTAAGTTCTTTAAGAGGATATTATCAGTATTTAGAAAAAGAAAATAAGATTAAGAGTAATGTTTTTTCATTTATTAGAGGACCAAAGAAGGATAAAATACTACCTCATTATTTTGAATATAATGAAATAGGAGAGTTGTTTTCAATAAATGATATGAATAATCCCTTAGGAGTAAGAAATCAGTTAATTCTAGAACTACTTTATGGTACTGGTGTTAGAGTTAGTGAACTAGTTAATATAAAAATAAATGATATTAATAAAGAACAAAGAAAGATTAGAATATTTGGAAAAGGTAGTAAAGAGCGATATGTTTTATATGGTGATTATGCTAGTGATGTACTTGATAAATATTTAAAAGACATTTATCCTAGTTTGAGAAAGCAAGGGGATTATTTAATTTTAAATAGTCATGGTGGTAAGATAACTACTAGAGGTGTTGCTTATCTTTTAGATGAAATGATAAAAAAAACATCTATTCATAAAAATATTTCTCCTCATATGTTAAGACATACTTTTGCTACCCATTTATTAAACGAGGGGTGTGATATTCTTTCCGTTCAGGAGCTGCTTGGACATGAGAGTTTATCGTCCACACAAGTATATACTCATGTTTCTAAAGAAAGATTAAAAGAAGTTTATGAAAAAGCTTTTCCAAGAAGATAATTATTTCTTCTTTCCATTATTTTTCTTAAGCATTAGTATTATATAGATTATTATTATGATTAAGACTAGATTACCTAAATTATTCATATCTTTCACCCTTTCTTATTTTATTATAATATTAATTAAATAAGTTTTGGGTTAACTAGGTCATATTTTAACTTTTCCCGTACTAGTTTTTTTAATTAAAGTAAAAGATGGATTACAACAAACCCATCTTTTTGATTTTTTCTAAGGATATTCCGGTCATTTCTATAACTTTTTTAGGAGTTATACCGTTTTTAAGCATAGTAGATATAATAGAAAATTGACCTTCTTCGCGTCCTTCTTCACGTCCTTCTCTGAGACCTTCATTACGACCTTCTTCACGGCCTTCTTTGAGACCTTCATTACGACCTTCTTCACGACCATCTTCCTTAGCTATCTTATTATAATA
>CAKOZV010000033.1 GCA_934131695.1 uncultured Bacilli bacterium
TATCGAACATATATTTTTACATTTTATTTCGCAAATTTAGGTATAGTATTTGTACATTTTAGAGTGTCAATCAACACTTATCTTATAACTAAACTATAGCAAATATTTAATATCACGTCAAGTTGTAAAACGAAAAATTATTCTTGTTATGCTGCTAAAGACTGACCTTGCTGTGGTATTGCCTCTATAGGACTTTTAGCAATAGATTTTATATCTAATAAAGCTTGTTTTATTCTAATAGCAGATGAATTATTATTATTTATTCCTATCTCTATGGCTTGATCAAATAGCTTAGAATTCTCACTAGTCGGATCTAAATAATCATAATCAAAATTATTAATGGCAGTTTCTAGTAGTTTATCATTATTTAGTAAATTTGTTCTCATCTCACTGGCAGAAAAAATACTTTTCGATAATTCATCTCTTACAAAAGTAAGTACTTGTTGCATTCTATCTAGATAAGTGTTATCTTCGCCAGATTTTTTACCACTACCTGCAAATGACTTAATCATATTTTCCATTAATAAAGCTGTATAACTATTTGGTTTTACTTTACTAGCTATTGCTCTAGCATTAGAAGATGATGTAAATCTATTAGTCTCACCTGTTTTTAAATATTCACTAATAGCATAAACTCCTTGTCCCTTACTATACTGATTATCAGAAATAGCTGCTGCTACATTTAAATCAAAAATAGTATTTACATTTTGATAGATTGAATTACTATCCTCTGTAATATTAATATTACTAGCACCACTAGAGATACTATCTAGTTCTTTTTTTCTTATTTTAATATAATCACTTATTTTTTGATAATTAGTAGTTATTTTATTACTATCAACACTAAGTTCATTAACACTTTCTTGCTCCACTACTTCCTCTTTAATCGGAGTAGCAAACTCATTAGTTATATCAGTTATTATATTCTCACCATAAATAGCCACTAATGCCTCTTTAGTAGTTATATTATTAGGAATAGTATCATCTGCTAATCTAATCATTAAACTATCATTTGAAAAATCTTTAACTGGTGTATCATTATAAACAATATTAGGATATTTTGTACTCGTTTTTTTATTTAGAATTGGTGCTATATCATCCATAAACGTTAACTGACTTTTCAAAATATTTTCCATAGTAGAGAGTCTTGCCTTATACTGACCAATAGCTTGTTCCATTTCTTTGCTCATTTGTTTTCTATAAAGAATTTCAACATATCTTGTATATTCATTCATATCATAATATATCATAATATTTTTTAAAATTAATCTAAGATTTTCTTCTACTTTAGCCCTATTCATTTCAAAACTAGAAAAAGTTTTAAACTCTTTATCTTCTGCCAAAATCTTATTACTGTCAGGAACAACAGCATAATAACTACTTCCATCTTCTAATTTATATCTAGCATAAAGCAAATTATTTACCTTCTTAAACTCTTTATCTACTATCTGATTATTAATATTATCAAAAAGGCCAAAATTCTTCTCTTTAGTAGTAGCTACTTCTATTGCTTTATTTTCTCTATCTTTAGCAAGTAATCTTTTTTCTTCATCAAATAATAACGTTAAAGTAGCCAGTTGTTCACTTCCCTTAAGAGCTAAAGCCTTTTTATATAGTTCAACAATTGGCAACAAGCTATTGTCTATATTATTATCAGACTCAATATAAGCTTGATCTATTTTAGCTAATAAATCATTTACTGATGACACAAGTTGGGCTTTTTCTTTCTTTTCATTGTTATGCTTAACAGCTTCTATTATACTCTTAGATGTTTCATCATATAATTCAAAATATTCTCTAATTACTTCCTCAAGATTTTCCTTTGTTTTATTACCTTTTTTTTCTTCTAACAATTTAGCCCTTTCTCTATATCTAGCTTGGTCTTCTTGAGAAGTCAATCCTTCTCCTCTAACCATTAGTTGATTAAAATAACCATTCATTTGTACTAAATAATTAGAAAGAATATCAACATAACTAGATTCTAATGACTTTTCATTCTCATTTAAAAAATTATTAACTTCTTTAATTTTATCCTCTGGTAAATATGTTGGTACGGTTAATCTTTCTTTATTTTCATTGCCCAATAGTAATGCTAATCTACCCATGTTAATCACCTATCCTATTCTAATAAGAATTATAACATATTTTTTAAATTTTGAACAATAATTTAATACTTCCCCAACAAAAAAGTTCCCTAGTATTTCAAGGGGAACTCTTTTTTATAATACTACATATTATATTGTATTGGTTCAGCTTCTTTAGCACCCGTATCAATAACTTCTACTCTCCAAGTATTATCAGCAGCATTAAATACTGGGATAGCATTTATACCGTTTGCATTATAATTAACAATTTGGTCAATAACTTGTTCTTGAGTAAGAGCTGCTACTGTTTGCTCTACCGGATAAGTATCTTCTACTACTGGCTCATCAACTTGATAAGTAGTAACATCAGCTTCTTCTTGATAAACAGGATCGTTTTCAGTTGTATCAACAGAATAAGACGAATCATCATAAGTTGGTACTTCTTCTGTTATAACACTTTCCTCGTTAGATGTAGAGTCTTCAACAGTATCAGTAGATGGTGCTACATATTCTTCTTCTGATTCTATTATACCATAATTATTTTCATCAGTAGTACCATCATCACTAACGGTAGGAACTTCTTCATCAGTATTAGAGTCATCTATAGTAATATCGCTAACACTTCCGTCTATAACATCAGTTCCATCTATTTTATAATCATCATCTATTTGCCATCCATCTGGTGTTTCAGCATAACCTCCATTATTAATGGCATCATTCATAGAATTAGCAGTATCCTCTTCTGATTCAATAATTTGACTATCATCAGTTGATGTATTATCACCACTGTTATTATTATCGTTTGTTATGTCATCAGTATTTTCATTGTCTTCTGTTGGCTCTTCAGTCACTGATGGTTCTATAACAGCTGTAGTATTATCTTCTGATTTATCTTCACTATTATCATTTGAAGTATCACTTTCTGTATAGTCATTACCACTAGTTGTATCATCTTGATATTCATAATTAGTATCATCAGTAGTATATACTGGAATACTATCTGTAGTTTCATTAGTAACTGTATTATCCTCTACTAATACTGGTGTTACTTCAACTTCTTTTTCTGGTAATTTTTGACTTTGTTTATATAAATCAGTATCTTTAATACTTCTTACATCATCAATAACATACAAATCAACACTTTTCAATATATCTTCTATTTTATCAGTATACATTTCATAACTTGGAATAGCTGACTCATCAACATTTATAGAACTCAAAGCATAAAGTATATTATCACTTACGACTTGTTTATAAGCTGAACTTAATTTTTTCATTTGATCAGCACTTGGTATATTTTCATAATTGTTATTTTCAGCTTTATTATAAATAGTTCTTACCATAGGCATAACTGCTATGTATTTAGAATCACTTCTAAGTAACTCTTCTGGATCATAATTTTCATCATCCATATGAAAGTCTTTTTTAATTTTACTTAAAAGCTTTTCTGTTTTATTAATTTTTTCACTTTCATCTGTTGTTTTATTCAAATCAATTATCATATCTTCATATTTTTGATAAAACTTTTGACGTTCTTTTCCATTTAGAGTTTTAGCAAAACCTGATGATTGTACTTGTACTGTAGCTAATTGTTTTAATTGATCATTTGTCTTTAAGTAAGCATCATACACGTCATCATAATTCCAATAAGTTGACACATTATCAATATAACTTCCAAAATCACTTCCTAATAAAGCCATTTGAAAGGCAGTATAATTACTTGTATCAAGACCTAATCTACTATTTTTAGGAACATCTATATAATTTCTTGCTAAACCATTAAAAGCACCAAGATTATATTTAAAATTATTCATATATTTCTTAACACTTTTACTACTTTGGTCTAAATAATCTTGAAAACTAGATAGCGTATTTACTTCTAAATCTACAGGATCTTGAACATCATCATCTACATTAGAATTTTGAACATCATCCTCTACATTAGAATTTTGAACTTCATCTGATAAATTAGGGTCTTGAACCTCACCAGTCATACTAGGATCTTGAGCTTCATAATCTACTTGAGTGGCATCTGTATTATAATCTTCTACATTAAGATCTTGTGTCGTACCACCTTTGCTACATCCTCTTTTTATTCCAGTAAATCCTAAAAATCCTATAGAAGCAATTATTCCTAAACGAATAACTAACTTTTTAACTTTTTTCATTTTTATACTTTTCAACTTCTCTATAATTTTTCTCTTTTTCTTTGGCTTCTTATTTAAGACCTCTTCATAATCTATTGGCATATCAGCTTCTAAAAGTTGACCTGCTTTATCATGAAAATTCTCTACATCACTAGTATCATAATTATATTTCTTTTTTAATAGATTTCTAAATTCTTTATTGCTAGTTTGAAGGTGAAGATTATTATTTTTCTTTAAATCATCAACAGTATATAACTCATTATCATAAGCAAACTCTCTTAAGTACTCTTTAGCAACGTCATAGTCTTCAATAATTTGAAAGTCTATTTTCTCACCTTTTTTTGTAACAACGCAATATAAACATACCACATTACCATCTGCATCTTTTTCATGAAATTGATAATATTCTAAGTATTTATCTATCATAATATCTTCCTCCTAATTCAATTCCTTTTTATTTCCCGTCATTTTATAACCTGCATTTAGAAGTGACTCATCATTTTCACTACTCCATTTTGTATCAGTAGTACCTTCCGTATAGGTTCTGGTTCTTGTTTGATAGTAACTAACAGTAGCAACAATATCTTTTCCTAAAGCTGTTTTACCAATAACTTCTCTTCTAGTAGTAACCTTTATTTCTTTTAGACAACTGTTATCATTTTGACCACAAGTTATTTCTTTATATCTCTCACTATTTTTAGCTTTGCCTGACCAATCACTCCAACTAGAAAATGTTCCAGCTGTCGTTTTTTGATATTCATAAGTATAATTTGTAGTAACATCACCTGTGTTATTAGCATTATTTGATGTATTGTCCTCTTTTACATTTGTATCATCACTAGTATCAGGTGTTTCAACATCATCAGTTTTTGTATCGCTATCACTAGTTGTATCACTAGGAACTGAAGGTGTATTACTCTTAGTATCTGTTTTATTAATATCTTTTTCACATATTTCACTACTACAATAAGAGTAACTTCCAAGTTTAGTTAAAACATAATCTTCTTCATCACTACATTTTAATTTTACTTTTAAAACATATTCCCCATTATCAGAAGTTATTTCAGAATAGCTCTTATCTACATTACAGGCTTTACCATTCTTATCAGTAAAAGCTCTAAGCATATTCTTACTAATCATTTGACGTAAAGTAATTACCTCTTTACTATTATCAGTTGGTAAATTTTCTTTCTTACTATAGTAATTAATACTAGCTTTTTTCATAGTAGTTAGATTCTTTTCAAAGACTTTTGATGAAGTTGCTTCATTACCACTAGTTTTTGGACTAATAAATTTTGGTATTAACCAAACAAGTAATAAAGCAAATATAACAATTATAATAAACTTTAATAAAAAATCTCTAAAGGGAAATGGTCTTTTATCATATTCTTCTGTATACATAAGGATCTCCTTTCCTTTCTATCGGCTCATATTATACATCTTTTTTCTCATTTTGTCAACCTATCTTCCAAGGTAATTACTGTACATCCTGGATTCATAAAGTCAAGTTTATATTCTTTTACTCTCTTATCATGAGATAAATACATTGATACTTCTTTTCTTAGAATACCACTTCCAATCCCATGAATAATAACTCCTTTTTTTTCTTTTAATCTTATTAAGTCAGTTATAAACTCATCCACTGTTATTCTAGCAGTAATCCTATCCATTCCATGTAAATCAATACTTCTAATACTTGAAAGATACATCGCACTACTTCCTTTCACTTATATTATAACTAAATACTAAGAAAAATAACAGCATTTTAAGAAAAATATGACATATAAGTTATAATTATTTTCTTTAAAAAATCTTTTTACAGGCATTTGATAAATACCAGTTGATTCCATAAT
>CAKOZV010000034.1 GCA_934131695.1 uncultured Bacilli bacterium
GATAACAAAAAAGGAACCTATAGTGGTTCCGAATATCATGGATAGATTACCATTTACACAAAATTCTTTACACTCCCATTCTATATGCTTTTTGTGATTTTAAATAAATAAAAAGTTGTCACATTTTAGTCAAATTGTGCTAAAATGTAGTTATGTCCTCGTAGCTCAGTAGGATAGAGCGATTGCCTCCTAAGCAATAGGTCGTTGGTTCGATTCCAATCGGGGACTCCATTTAAAATCAACTTACGGACCGAAAAGTTCGTGAGTTTTTATTTTATATAAATACTATAAAAAAAGAGAAAAAAATATCAAAATAATTTCATGCTCTTTTTATATATTTTTAAATTTGGGATTAAAATTTGTGTCTAGCCAGCACTGAATTTATACTCCCACATAAATTCTACTATGGGAATTCCCATACCCTTTACTTTTTTCTAACACAAACTCTATATAATCTTTTTTCTAATTTATATCTTGTCATTATTTCTTCATTTAAATATTCGATATCAAAATCTTTAAAGAAAAACTTAATGTCTTTTTCATCAAAAAATCTTTTTAATCTTTTATCCGATGTTTCGTATAAATGATGTTCTATTTCATTACCTTGACCAGCACCGTGATTTACATCATTTACTGAATTAACTCGAAAAATTAAGCGTCCTCCAACAGTAAGAATGCGTCTTATTTCATTTAATAATTCAAATGTATCTTTTTCTTTAAAATAATGCAAACATAAATCAGCAATTATTAGTTCAAACGAATTATTATCAAATGGCATTCCATCAAGCATATTAAAACACTTAGTGTCATACACTTCTGGAAAGTTTTTTTTAATATTATTAATTGCATTGCTAGATTGATCACAAGATATAACTTGTTTATTTTTGTTAATTAAATACAAAGTATCATTACCACTTCCGCACCCTAAATCCAAAATAGGAGTTGAGCAACTATCTATTATAGTTTCAAACTTATCCAACCAGTCGTCTAATTTTATTTCATTTCGTTCATATTTACTATGTATATTATCCCAATATTCTAAGGAATTTTCCTTTTCATTAAATCCCATTTTGTACCTCCATAATAATTATTTCTTATTAAATCCTTCTTTAATTTTTTTACTCATTTCTTCTTTAAATTCAGGTAAGTTAAATATTCCTGCAAATAAATCCTTAGTTGCATCTCCCATCATTGAATACATTGCAGAATTAGATAATTCTTTCTCTCTTTTTAATATTTCTTGTTCATTTTGAACTTTTATCTCTTCAATTTTTAATTGATGTTCTTTTTCTTTAGTTTCTATATCAAGTCTATGTTTTTCATTTAATGCTTCAATATCTATTTTATGTTGTTTCATTAATTTTTCTATTTCGTGTTTATTATTAGTTTCAAGTGTATTAATTTCATTCTTACATTTCTTAATAGCAATTATTAAACTTCCAACACCAGTAATAAGTGCAGGAACTATTGCTATAAGTAATTGTGTCCACAAATTTGCATTCATTTTATGCCTCCTTTATTTCCATATTAGTAATATTATGATTATCATCGCAAGTAAATAAAATATTGATTTTCTCTGATTCAAAATAATTAATTAAATCATCATCTAACAAATGAGTTATTGCAAATCTTTTTTCATTCTTAGTTAATTCATTTATAGGTAACCAATAAGCATAGTTATCATCTAAATCCAATGGGGTACCATTCACTTTATTTGCGATATATGTTTTCAAAACAAATTTTTTATTTTTACCTGGATATATAATTTCAACATTTCCAATACATTTTAAATCATTAATATCCATTCCGGTTTCTTCTTTAAATTCTCTTATACAAGACTGTATTTCAGTTTCACCATCTTCAATCTTTCCACCAGGTATATCAAAATAATCTTTGTTAATATTCTTATATTTAATACAGGCAACCTTGTTATCATTAAAAGCAAATACTCTTACCGCATATCTTATATCCATTATACTTCCTCCTTATATAGAATCAAGTTTAATTTTGAATATATTATACTATAAAATAACAAAATTCTCCATACTCCCATTGAAAATTAATAAGAATTCATATATAATTCTTTTAGAAAGAGAGCGTTATGGTTCGTAAGCTATTGCTTAACCGCACCATAAATGTTATAATTTTTTTACATAAATAATTACTATACTATGGAAGAAAGAGGTAGTAAATGAATCAAGTAACAATAAGTAGTGATTATAAAACAGTGAATATTCCTCCTGATATGTTAGAAGAAGTTAAGTATCTAGTTAAAAAGAGAAATCCATTGAATTTTTATAAAGTTAGTAGTAATATGGATTATGCATATTTTGATGATATAGTAACTAATCTTGTTAATCTTTGTAATTTTATGTTAGAACTGATAGATAATAAAGAGTTAGATCCTAATATAATAGAAGAATATAAAGAAATACTACCAGTACGACAGAATAATAAAGAATATAGTAATATACTTTATTATTATTTTAGTCATAATAAAGAACCACTTATTGGTAAAACAATAGATAATCTTTATAAGATAAATAAAAAAATAGAAGAAAGAGCATTAATAAAAGATTTAACTAAGGCTAAAGAAGATACTATTATTGATATGAAGTACTTTATGGGTAGTGAAGAAATTAGTACTTTTGATAAGTTATATACTACAGCAATAGAAAAAAAAGATATTACTACTATGCAAGAAATGTTAGGTAAAGTACAAGAGAAAATATTAGAAGAATGGAGTAATTATTCTAAAGATTTACATAAAATGACGGATGATAACTTTTGCTTTCTAGGTCATAGTAGTAAAACAATTGAATATAAGGGAGAATTTAGAACTAAGTATGTTTCTTGTTCTTTATTTAATCAAGATGTAAATGATGCCTTTAATAATGGTTTTGGATTTATTATGGAACCTATTAATATAGTAGGCGCTGATAGTCGGGATATGTATGTTGATAATGATGCAATAGATATAGATAACTTAACAGCATATAGTTCTATTAAAAAGATTCATCATCCCCAAAGATTACTAGATGAATGTTTAAAACTAAAAAAAGAAAATCAAGAAAAAGGGAAGAACTATCCTGTCTATAGTGAAGTAGTAACCCTTGGTTTCCATCCCACTGCTATTTTTTGTTTTACTAATGGTGCTAAAAACTATGATTATAATTATGAAGGAGCTTATAAGCTACAAAAGAATTTTCCAAACTTAAAAATGCATACTTTTGATGTAATGAAACGTAAAAAAGGTGTGGACCTTGAAAGTTTTAAGTTAGAACTTGTTGATTCCTTATTAGAAAAACTAACTAGTCATACTGGTGGTTGTAATCCTAATGATTTATTTAGATATGATTATTTCTTTGAAGAATTTGCTAAATTAAAAAAGAAGGAAAACTATACTGAAAATGATATAGAAATTATTTTTAGAAAAAATATGGATATGCTTTCTATTTTAGATAATACTGCTGATAAATTATTTACTAGTAATTATTCTTTTGATGAAATTAAATATATTTTAGGAAAGAATTGTAACTATGATATTGATTCTATTGCTAAAGGAAAAATAACTCCGTTTGCGATAAATAGATTGGGTGCCCTTTTACCATATAAAGATAAATTAAATGACTATTATGATGGTTTAGCAGAACTCGTTGAAATAGTATCAAGATTTGAGGTAACATCATCTATGATAGAAGAAATAAAAAGTAATGAAACTATTAATCTTTATACAATTTCCAAGTGTTTAACAGAAAAATATATGGCAATATTAAATGATAGTGAGAAAAAAATAAAGTTTGAGTTACAAAAAGATAGAATAGAAAAAGAGGAATTACTTAAAGAGAAGGATTATCGCGAAGAAATTGAAAAAGAATATTCATTTTATAGAGATATAGAAATTTTTAAAGACTTTGCAAAACCAATTAAGGAAACTTATAAAAAAGTAGATGAGAATATAACTAGCAATGATAATGAATTTAATATATTATTAGATAAACAAGATGAGCTAGAAAAAAAATTAAGTGAGTTAATAAATTTAAGAGAAAAAGAAAAGACAAGTAATTATCATAATCTAAAGATTACCACAATGATTAATAATATTACCGAAGAATTAAATTCATTATCAAGACATCCTATTTTAAATTCAAGAAAGATTAATAATAGAAAAAAGGAAATAAGTAAATTAACTGATGAAAGACAAACAGAAGAACAAGAATATAATAAACAAAAAGATAAAAAAATAGCTGGTATTGATAAGAATATTAATACTATAGAAACAGAGATTAGAAAAAATAAAGATCAAATAGAAATAGTTAAGTCTAGAAAAAATGAACTTAATGGGGAGAAGCAAATAATTATGGTAGAACTTAATAATTATTTCAAATGTGATAGTATAGATAAGATTGATGATATGGTTGAAAAGAGTAAAGAGGTAGTAAAAAATTATGATATTTCAAATAGTTTTACTTTATATCAAATAAATGATAGACTAGAAAAAATTAATCAAAAGATACTAGGTAATGAAATGGGAATGAATAAAATAAATGAAGAAAGAAAAAGTGTTCAAGTAAATCTTTAATAAAAATGTTAAATGTACATATAATAATATTGTGATTGATATGAAAAAAATAAATTATAAACAATTAATTATTATTAGGGGGATTAGTAGGCTTTCTTATTAAAGATGCTACTAAAAGTTATAATGGCTTTATTCCTGGTTATATTTTTCCAACAGTTTGGACTATTCTCTATATTCTAATGGGAACAGCTAGTTATTTAGTAAGAGATTATAAATAGTTAATTAAGACTTATTCACTTAGCTTAGGTATTAATCTTATTGGCTCATTATCTACTTCCTTCTAAATTTTAAATTATTAACTCTTATAGACTTGACTATTTTGATATTTATGGTTATATATATGATTGGAAAGTTCTATAAGAAAAGCAAGTTAGCAAGTTATTTACTTATTCTATATTTGTTATAGTTATTTGTAGCTTTTATTCTAACTTAGTGGAACTATTTTAAACTTATCAGGGGAGTAAAAAAAGATGAATTATTTAAAATTTAATCAAGAATTAGATGAATATTTAGATAGTCATAAATATTCATTTTATCTTTATACATTAAAATCTAATATAGAATTTTTAAAAGAAGCAAAGAAAAGGCTTGATCCTTTTAAAATTATAGGTAGTAATAAACTATGTTTAGAATGTAATCAATTTGTTGATGGAATGGAAACTCTTGATTTAGTAAGTGAGTTTTTAAACAGTATTGATAAACGTTATACTTATTATTTTGAAAAAAGTTTAAATGATGGAAGCTTTGGCTTTTGTGATTCTATTAATGACACTAAAGATTTTAGTAATAATGCCTATATCAGTAATAATAGAAATTTTTATAATGTTGCTTTTAATGGTACTATAACTGATGGGAAAACTCTTATTCATGAATTTTTTCACTATTTGAATTTAGATGCTTATTTAGCTTCTCCTGTTTTTTCTGAACTTATTTCCATTTATATGGAAAATAAATACTTAGATTTTATTTATGAAAAAGGTTATTCCAAAAATGATATTGCTGTCAGTAGATTATTTAGATATCTTTCTTATAATTACTCTTGTAACAAATTATATAATGATAGCATTTTATTAAATATTAAAGATAAGATAGGTTATATAGATGAAGACAGTTATCAATTTATTATTGATTATAGAGAAAAACTTGATTTTCCCAATATGACTAAGGATGAATACTTATTTATTTTGCATACTTTAGTAAATGATATTAATGGTTTTGATAAGAATAATCCTAGAAAAAATATAAGATTTAGACCGGACTTTATATATAGATACTTTATTGGAACGGCATATAGTAGTTATTTATTAAAAGAAGAAGATAGCTTAGAAGATGTCTTATTATTAAATGATTCTTTAATCTATGATAAGAAATTACCTATATTTAAATGTTTTGAGTTGTTAGGAATTGATGAGGTTAATTTTGA
>CAKOZV010000035.1 GCA_934131695.1 uncultured Bacilli bacterium
ATAAAACAAAAATATAAATAGAAAGGGATCAATTAATAAGAAATTAATTAATATTTCTATAGATTGATTATACGTGATAATATGCAATATACAAAAAAAGATTTAGGTTCTTATAACTTACATTTTATTAAAACTAATAATTATAAAACTATAACTGTAAAAATTTATTTAAGAGAAAGAGCTAATAAAGATATAATTACTAAGAGAAACTTTTTAAATGATATGTTATTTTTATCTTGTAAAGATTATCCTACTAGAAGAGAGATGACTTTAAAAGCTCAAGACTTGTATGCTGCTACTGTTAATTATAATTCTAGAAGATTAGGTAATTATTATGATACAGTATATACCTTAAAAGTATTAAATGATAAATATACAGAAGAAGGAAACTTTAAGAAGTGTCTTTCTTTCTTCTCGTCTATTTTATTAAATCCTAATGTTATAAATAATGCTTTTACGGAAAATGATTTTAAAGTTGTATACTCAAGGATGAAGTCTAATATCGAAAGTTTAGAAGATGATAAGGCAAGATATGCTACTGTTAGATTATTAGATGAAATAGATAAAGATAGTAGTGTTTCTATTAGAACGATGGGATATTTAGAAGATCTAGAAAAGATTACTAAAGAAAATTTATATGATTATTACTTATATATGATCAATCATGATTTAATTGATATATTTGTATTAGGTGATATAGATGTAGATAGTGTTAAAGAAATGGTAGAAGATACCTTTAATATTAATACTTTTAAAAAGAGAAATGATGACTTACATTTAAATGTATGTGAAAGAAAGAAAACTAAATATGTAGAAGAGTTAGTAGATGCTAAACAGAGTCAATTAGCAATAGCTTTGTCTTTAAAAGATTTAACTCTATATGAGAGAAATTATCCTTTAACACTATATAATATAATACTTGGTGGGGGAGAAAACTCTTTACTATTTCAAGAAGTTAGAGAGAAATCATCTCTTGCTTACTATATAGGAAGTAGCCCTAATAAGTGTGATGATTTAATACTAATTAGATCAGGTGTAACACCTACTAAGGAAGATAAAGCTTTAGATCTTGTTAAAAAACAGATTAAAAAATTAAAGAAAGGGGACTTTACTGATAGTGATATAGTAAAAGCGAAAGAGTATTTTACTACTGCTTTAGATGATATGTTAGAAAGTCCACTTGAGATAATTGATTGCTACTATATGATGGAAGTATTGGGAGTAGATGACTTTAAGACTAAAAGAGAAAAGATGTTAATGGTAACAAAAGAGGAGATACTAGCTGTAGCTAATAAAGTTTCTATTCATACAGTATTTTGTTTAAAGGGGGTAAATAATGAAGAAAATTGAAATAAAAGGAACTGATACTTATTACTATAGAGAAAAACTTGCTAATGGGTTAGATGTTATATTACTACCAGATGAGAATTCTAAGAAGAAAAATTATTTTATTAATCTTGGTACTTATTATGGAGCTTTAACTAATAGCTTTGAACCAGTTGGTAAAAAGAAAATGGTTGATTTTCCCCATGGAATAGCCCACTTTCTAGAACATAAATGTTTTGAAATGAAAGAAGAACCTGCTCCTTTTGAATTTTATGCTTCAACAGGAAGTTATGTAAATGCTTTTACTAATTATGATACAACTTGTTATGTTGTATCTGGTAATAAAAAGTTTAAAGAAAACTTAGAAGAGTTGTTAAACTTTGTTTTAACGCCTTATTTTACTGATGAAAATGTCTTAAAAGAACAAGGAATCATTACAGAAGAGATACATATGCGAGAAGATGATCCTGATTATCAAACTTTCTGTACTTTAGCTGATAACTTATATCATGAATATCCATTGAAATACCCAGTAGCAGGAAAAGATACAGATATTAAAAATATTACTAAGGAGTTATTATATGACTGCTATAATACTTTTTATAGACCAGAGAATATGTTTTTAGTAATAGGAGGAGTATTTAATGTTGATGAAGTTATTCCTCTTGTTAATAGTAAGTTTAATAAATTAGGATTTACTAATAATAATAGTAAAGTAAAGAAAAAAGTTATTCATGAAAAACTAGAAGTAGTAAAAGAAGAAGAAACTATTATAAAAGATGTTAAAAGAGAAAAACTATGTATTGGTTATAAAATGAAGCGTGATAGTTTTCCTATTAAAGATGATATGATATTAGATTTATACTTAAATATGCTTTTATCTATTAACTTTGGAAATACTTCTATCTTTCAAGAAAAGGTTAGAAATAATAATTTAGCTATGGCTGATGGTTATTGTTTTGATAAAGCAGGGGATATTTTAACATTTATAGTAGAAACCGATGTCTTAGATGAAGATGGTTATCTAGCTTTATTAAATGAAAAGTTAAATAACTTAGTAGTAGATGTTAAAGATTTAGAAAGAGTTAAGAAAGTATGGATATCTTCTGAAGTGATGAAGACAGATTATAAAGAAGCAATGGTTAATAATATTGTAACTGATCTTAATTTATATCATGACTTTTGTGATCACTATATTAATCTTATTAGAGATATGAATATAGAGACGATGAATAAAGTTATTAAATGTTTAAGCTTTAAGAATAAAGCTTTAGTTAGAATGGTTAGTAAGAAAGATGAATAGTCTTTCTTTTTTAAAAGTAGCACACTAAAATCCTTAAAAATTGCACATTAGAATAAAATTATAAGTATATATTATTAATAGCAACACTTAAACACAAAAATTTATTGCTATTTAAATAAATTTAATGTATTCTTTAATTAAAGATAGGAGTTATTTTATGAAAAAGAAAAGAAAAATTGTTTTTGTTGTAATACTAGTACTGATTATTATGGGAGGAGCTTTTGGTTATAGTTATCTTAATAAGAATAAAAAGAAAAATACTACTATAAAAAATGATAATAAGGAATACTATTCAGCTTATAAGATGTCATCTAATGGTCTAGAAGAGTTTGACTTATCATTTTTAAAACTTGAAAATAATAAAAAGAATATGTTATATAGTCCATTATCTATCAAATATGCTTTATCAATGTTAAGTAGTGGAGCAAGTGGTAGTAGTAAAAAAGAAATAGATGCTGTTATTGGAGACTATAAATCTAAGAAATATATAAATAGTGAAAATATGTCTTTTGCTAATGCTATGTTTATTAAAGATAAGTTTAAAGAACAGGTAAAGAAAAGTTATACAGATAAACTAAGTAAGAACTATGATGCATCTGTTATTTATGACTCTTTTGAAACACCAGATAATCTAAATAAATGGGTAAGTGATAAGACTTTTGGTTTAATTAATAATATGTTTGATAAAAAAGTTGCTTATCATAACTTCTACTTAGTAAATGCTCTTGCTATTGATATGGAATGGAATAAATGGTTACAAGCTACTTGGGAAAATTATAAAGAAATGTATCATGTTACTTATAATCATGAAAAATATAGTGATTATATAGATTTAATTGAAGAAGATAATTATCCAAGTCTTCAGTTTAATAATAATAGTATGATAGCTAAATCAGTTAAGATAGGGGCATCTATTAATAATTATGATATTATTAAAGACTTAGGAGAAGATAATATTCGTAAGCTTATAACAAGTGAATATCAAGAGTTTATTGATAATGATGGTTGTGGTATTAGAACTAGTGGTAATACTAATAGTGATGATTTAGATGTTAATAAATATGTAGATAAATTTATTAATGAGTTAAAGGAAAACTATCATAGAGTAGATACTTCAACTGATTTTATGTTACATACTGATGATAAAGTAAAAGCTTTTGCTAAAGATTTAAAAACTTATAATGGTACTACTTTACAGTATGTAGGTATTATGCCTTTACAAGAAGAGTTAGATAGTTATATAAAAGATTTAGATAGTTCTGATATAAATAGTATTATTAAGAATTTAAAAGAGATAAAAAGCGAAAACTTTACGGATGGTAAAGTAATTAAGATTACTGGTAATATACCGTTATTTAACTTTGATTATCAACTAAAATTAAAAGATGATTTAAAAAGTCTTGGTATCACTTCAGTATTTGATGAGAAAAAGGCTGATTTATCTAATATGGTTACAAGTCAAAACTATATAGATTCAGCAGAACATAAAGCTAATATAGAGTTTTCTAATGAAGGAATAAAAGCAGCTGCTGTAACATCTACTGGAGGAATGGGAGCAGCTAGTTGTGGTTATGAACATTTATTTGATGTTCCAGTAGAAGAAGTTAATATCACTTTTGATAAACCATATTTATTCTTAATAAGAGATAAAAATAGTGGAGAGGTTTGGTTTGTGGGATCAGTTTATGAACCAACTAAAAATAATTAGACATGTATCGTTTATTATACAACACATAAAGGGCTTTTGCCCTTTTTCTATTCTGTCAAAATTAGTTTGACAATGTTAAAAAAAACAATTAAAATATTAAGAAAAACTTTGGAGGTATTACTATGAAAAATAATATTGAAGAAAACTATTTAGGATTATCATTTTTTAATCAATTAAAAATATATGATAAGTTTTTAGAAACATTACAAACTAAAAAGAATAAAAAAGTATCTAGAAGCTTAAATGAAACATTTGATAACTACTTTAACTTTAAAATAAACTTACATGAAGCAATTAATAATATTTCTTATTTAAATAAAAATGAACTAGATGAATTAAAAAATGATTTATTAGAACAAATTCGTGAATATGAAAGTTACTATGATGAAAAAAAAGAGTCTTTTAGTGAGGGTATTAGATGTTTTAATTATCATCTAGGTTCATTCTATCCGTTTGGTACTTGTGAAAATTTAAATAAAATGTTATTTTTTCCTGAAAAATTAACTGATACTGATACAGATCTATTTATAGAAGAATATGACCAATTACCAATTGAAGAAAAAATGAATACTATTGAAGATTTTGCATTTTCCTATATTTTATTAAATGAATTTTTTCTGCCAAGAGAAGTATATTTTTTTGGAAGTGAAGAGGATATAGAAAATATTATGAAAGGAGTATTAAAAGATAATTATGAAGATTATGAAAATTTGAGTACTGATAATAAATTTCATATATTAGAAGATCTTATAAGATGTGTAAATGAGTATTTAGATAGTCCTAAAATAAATTTTAATACTTCACAAAAAATACAGGAAGTTGCTACTACAAATAAAAAACAAGCTAAACAAAAGTATATTAATAAAAAAATTAATAGAAGATAAAAGAGGTGGTAGTGTAAATAAATCTTTCTTTTCTTTTTTTGTATATTCCGATAAACTTTTTCTCAGTAGGCTAAACTTTAATTCGTACTAAACTAATATTTTAAAATAAAGTCATTGTTATATTAGCAATGGTTTTATTTTTTCACGTA
>CAKOZV010000036.1 GCA_934131695.1 uncultured Bacilli bacterium
GAAGCATTACTACCAGCATCAGTTGTAGTAGTAGTTCCTACCGTAATAGTAGCAGCACCAGCGGGTCCAGTAGGCCCAGTGGGTCCTTGTACATAACAAAACTTACATCTTGTTTTTTCTTTATTTTCATTACAGTTATCAAACATGTTTTTTTCTCCTTTCCTTATAGTTTATGCAAGTAAAATAGACACCTTTAATAAATTTGTCTTATATTCTTCAATTTTGTGATAGAATAAATGAAAGGAGTGATATATCATAAGAGTAATAACATTATGTGGAAGTTTAAAATATCAGTCTGAGATGATGAGAGTAGCAGAGAATTTATCTTTAAAAGGTAATTGTGTTTTAACACCAGTTTTCTTTGCTGATGATGCTAACAACTTAACTAAAAGTGAGCTTAAGAACTTAAAAGATGCTCATTTCAAACGAATAGATCTTTCAGATGCTATATATGTGATTAATAAAGACAAATATATAGGGAACAGTACTAAAAAAGAAATAGAATATGCTAAAAGCCTTAATAAAGAAATTATTTATCTGAAATAAAATTAAAGGAGAAAAAATTATGGAAATAAAAAAATATATTGGAATAGTTAAAAATTATCATGGTTGTATGTCAGGATGTAGAATAGAACTTTTATCTAAATTCTATGATGATCATGCTACCTTTCAACAATGGTTTAATCTTTATCCAGAGAGTGAACATATTATTTTAGAGAATACAGAAGAACTATATAACATGTTTTCTATATTTGAGGATAGAAGACATCCAATTACGGAAGAAGAAAAACAAAATATTGAAGAAGGAAAAAAATTGTATAAAAAGTTAATGGGCGATAAATAAAATGATTAAAGAAGAAATATATAAATATCTAAATAACAGAAAAATCAATTATGAAATAACTAATCATCAAGCTGTCTATAATATGGATGAGTTAGATAATGTTGATTTACCATATAAAGAGTTTGATGCTAAAAACTTATTTGTAAGAGATGATAAGAAAAATAATTATTACTTAATTACCGTTAAAGGAGATAAAAAGGTAGACTTAAAAGAATTTAGAAAAGAGTATCATACTAGGTCTTTAAGTTTTGCTAAAGAAGAGGAACTACTTAGCATATTAAATCTTACCCCTGGTTCTGTTAGTCCTTTAGGCTTATTAAATGATAAAGAGAAAAAGACTATTTTCTTTCTAGATAATTACTTTGAAGATAATTCTCTAATTGGTATTCATCCAAATGATAATACTGCTACTATTTGGTTAAAAGCAAAAGACTTGATTACTATTATCGAAGAACATGGTAATCAAGTTAGTAGGGTTGATATATATTAGATATAAAAATTTTATTAATAAATTAAAGGAATCACTAATACTCATAATGATTCCTTTTTAATATCATTTTTATAATATACTTAAAATTAGTTATGTAATAAGAAATTAATCATTTGTTTAATTTCATCTTCAGTCAACGATATATCCTCACCAACTAATCCAATGATAGGGTGAATACCATCTTTTTTATGAAAGTCTGAACCGATTGTTGTCTTTAAATTGTGTTTTTTAGCAAAATCATTCCAACGGACTATATCATTATGTTTGATATCATTACGATCTATATAAATATAGTTCGTTTCTATTCCATCTGGTTGCATTTCCATAACTAACTTTTCTATATCTTCTTCTGTTAAATTATCTTCATAACTGTATGCAACAGGATGAGCTAAAATAACCTTGCCACCGGCTTTATGTATAAGAGAAGAGGCTTCTTTTGGGCTAATCGTTTCTTTCTTTACATAAGCAGGGCAACCTTCATTCATAATAGTTTCGATAAATTCTCCCATTTGGGGAACATAACCAAAAACTTCCTTTAATTTATTCTCATTTTCTTTGTTTCCTATTACATCATTGGCAATATGAGCTTTTGTTACGGCATCTATTTTGTCAAGTTCCTCTACTGCTACTTTATATCCTAATTCTTCTAGCTTTTTAGCAACATTTCTTAAATATATATGCCTAGCATTTCTTAGATTATATAATTTTTCTCTAAACTCTTTATTGTTTAAATCAAAGTTGTAACCTAAAACATGTATACCACATTTCTTGGTTTTAGTAGAGATCTCTACACCTGGTATTAACTTAATACCTTTTTCTTTTGCATACTCAAATAGTTCATCATTATAAGCATCAATTGTATCGTGATCACATATTGCAATAGTACTTACTTTATTTGTTAAAGCCTCATCTATAACTTCTTTTGGCGTTAAAGCACCATCTGAACAAACAGTGTGAATATGTAAATCTATTAATTTTTCCATGAACTTATTCTCCTTTTATATAATTTTTGTAATGTTTTATTTTCAAATCTCCTTTTCACAGAATCAGGAGATACTGAATCAAGTATTTTAACGGTTTCTTTTTCTGTCAACTTAGAAGCAACCATACCTCTGGCGTAATCAAGCTTTTGTTTTAGAGTTTCTTCGAAGTTAAATTCACTCATACTATATAAGAAATCTAGTGTGAAATTATAAGCTTCATCATCTTTTTGCCATTTTTTTCTTAATGAATCTGGCAGTATAGGTAGATATGGTATAGTATTCGTTTTAACTGAATTAATAACTGTAAAAGGAACTTGATCTAATAGTTTGCTTAATTCTGAATATTTTATAACATGAATATCAAGTGGTAGCATTTTTCTAGGCATTTTACCATTTTCCAAATCATTAATAGTTTCTTTAAAATCATTAATTGTCTGAATTGGATTTACATCTGATGTATGCATATCAAGGGAATCAAATGTTTCCTTCAATTCTTTTTTAGCATCATCTACTTTAGAATCTTCACAGACCATCCACATATCAATATCAGGTAAGCGATTTATTATTTTTCTAGGTTTTAATCCTTTTTCTAATCTAGGACAAGGAATGCAGATTTGTTTTAAATCTTCCATATAAGGACCATTTATTGGTAGGCAACTTTCGCAAGGCCATTTTTTTAACTTTGATTTTAATATAGTATTTTTTAATTCCTCATTATAACGCAATTGTTCTTGTATAACAGGTAATTCTCCTTCAAAGTTTTTATCTAGTGCATAAAATGGATAGCCAGTTCCAAATGATCCACAATATCCTGTTGTAAACTGCATAACTTCATTAATAATATCAATATTCTTTTTTATGTACATTTTTTTAATATTATTATCTTCAAAATTACTTCTTTCAAATTTATTGGACCCTTCTACTGCTTCTAAACAAATATTCATATAAATTTCCCCCTCATTTTTTAGAAAAGATAGCATGTGTAATAGCTATTTACAAAGATATCTTCTTTTTATAATTTACCATTTAATTTAATTTTTGGTATTAATATATGTAAAAATGTGTTGATATTATATCATGAGATAATAACATAAGTCAATCTTATTTTGAATAAAGTGACTGAATTTATGGTTAACTTATGATAATGTCTTAAGCGTTAGATATATTTCTTGTTCAATTCTAGATATAATTTTATGTTTTAGTTGCTGTTAGTATTTATTAAATTACTATAGTATTTGGTTTTACCAGTTAAAACACAATCATGGAAATTTTGCTTTTTATAAATATAGTTAATACTGTCATCTATTTCTTTTTTCTTATTGTTAAGTTCCAAAAGTTTATCATTTAATATTTCTTTTCGTCTAGGAATAGGAGTTTCACTTTCTAGACAAAGTAGCATATACTCCTTAATCTCTTTAATACTCATTCCACATCTCTTAAGACAAGCAAGAGTATCTAATCAGGCAAAATCTTTATCATTAAATACTCTATAGTTATTTTTATTTCTTTTAACATTAGGAACTAATCCTTCATTACACTAATACTTTAAACTATCATAAGATAGATTTCTTATTCTACATACTTCTTTCATTGAATATAACATTTTACCATCCCACCTATTTTATTACTTTTTCTTTAACTAACCTTGGAATAGTACGTAACATGTAAGTACATTGATCATTTAGCATCCAGTAGTTTTCTAATCTATTAAATGATTCAGTTATATCAGAAGGCTTGTTAACATCTTTATCTTTATTTGTTGATAGTAGTTTCTTACTTAACTCTTCTTTAGAATAATCTGATTTAATTTTATCTTGTTTAAATAACTCCTCAACAGTAAGTATTATTTGTCGCTTTGAATTTACTTGGTTAGTAATTTCTTTCATTTTAAGTAATTGTTCATTTGTATAAGAATACTTATTTTGAATACATCTATCAAAGTAAGTTAGTAATAAATCAGTTTGAATATTGTCTAATAGTTCATAATCTAACATATATGAAATCATATCTAGTTTTTTATCAATCATATCATATCTCTTATAAAAAGGATCTTCATCATATTCTATTCTTGCAAAAGATCTTGCAAAAAAATCAAATATCGTATAACCAGTAGTGAAGGGTTCTATGTTTAAATCAACTTTATAATTATGTAAGATATAATCTGCTAACTCCAAACCGAGATTCTGTGGATTTACAGCTAAATTACCAAATACAGTTTCATTTCTTTTATATATACTGTTTTCAAACGGATCGGTATAAGTTTTTACATGATTAATATCAAAACTTTTCTCTAATAACTTAGTTTCTGATGCTAAAACAATAAGCTTCAATAATTTCAGAGCATCAACATTAGTTTCTCTTGCTAAGTATATACCTAGCTCATTTAAATTTTCTAAATCTTTAGTAGTATCATTTAATATATGAATTCCACTTTCTACATAACAGTTCATAATAACACCTCTCATTGTTAATTATTATAGCATGGATATTAATAAACTAAAGTTAAAACTTAATAATTAAGTAGCTATTT
>CAKOZV010000037.1 GCA_934131695.1 uncultured Bacilli bacterium
CATATTACACCTATTGTGATTATAAGACTAACTTCCCACTAGTTATAGAGCGGGAAGTTTGAATTTTATTTAATCAAGTAAATAAAAATATTGACATTGAAAAAACTTAGTAATATATTAGTATCAATACAAATTTAGGAGTAGGTATGGAAAAGAACTTAATGGTAGCAAAAATTGATACATTACTAAGTCTTGATAAACTAATATCTGGAAATCTTTTCTTCTGCCTAAGTCCTGAGAAAAGAGTTTAGAAAACGTCATTGAAGGGAGACCTTGATGATGTTTTCTTTTTAGGAGGAATTTTATGAATATTACAATTGATGATTTATTAGATGTGGTAAAAACTTATAATGCCGAAGAAGTAGAAAGTATTAAAAAAGCTTATGACTTTGCTAGCTATTTACATAATGGACAGACAAGACAAAGTGGTGAGCCGTATATAACCCATCCTTTAAATGTTGCTTATATACTAGCAGAGATGCATGCTGATAGAGATACTTTGTGTGCTGGGCTTTTACATGATACTTTAGAAGATACTAATGTAACAAAAGAAGAAATTGAAAGACTATTTAATAAAGATATAGCAAAACTAGTAGATGGTGTTACTAAGATAAGTAAATTAAATTTTTCTACTAAACAAGATCAAAATCTTGCTAATACTAGAAAGATAATAACTGGTATAACAGAAGATGTTAGAATAATTATTATCAAACTAGCGGATAGACTTCATAATATGCGAACACTAGAGTTTAAAAGTGAATTTAAACAAAAAGAAAATTCTATGGAGACTATGGATATATTTGTACCTTTAGCATACTGTATTGGGGCTTATAGATTAAAATCAGAATTAGAAGATTTGTCTTTAAAGTATCTTTATCCTGATAAGTATAAGAGAATAGAAGAGATAAAATTTAAAGTAGAAAGTGATAGTTCGCATTGTCTAGAAGAAATGTTAGCAACTATTAATGAATTATTAACTAATAAGGAAATACCTCATGAGATAAAAGTTAGAACTAAAAATATCTATGGTATTTATAAAAGATTAGAACAAGGCCAAAAACTTTATGATATACATGATCTATTAGCATTAAAAGTAATGGTAGATGATGTTGCTAATTGTTATTATACTTTAGGACTAGTTCATTCTAAATATCATCCAATTAATAATAAATTTAAAGACTATATATCTAATCCTAAGACTAATAGATATCAGTCATTACATACTACAGTCTTTGGTTTGGATGATAGACTTGTTCAAACACAGATAAGAACTTTTGAAATGGATAAGATTGCATCATTTGGACTTACTGCTTACTGGGATATTAATAAAGGAAAAGCAAGAGATGAGATGCAAAAAGATTTAAAGAGTAAATATCAATTTTTTAATTCTCTTGTAGATATAAATAAAGTATTCAATGATAATAAAGACTTTGTTCTTCAAGTAAAACAAGAATTATTCTCCTCTAAGATATATGTTTATACTACTAAAGGAGAAGTGATAGAGCTACCTAAGGATTCATCAGTAATTGATTTCGCTTATAAGATTCATACTGATATAGGTAATACTATGATAGGGGCTTTTGTAAATGATAAGAAAGTTAATATAGATTATATTCTTCATAATAAAGATAGAGTAAAAGTATTAACTGATTCCTTATCTAGTGGACCTAATAGAGAATGGTTAGATTATGCAAAGACTACTAATGCTAAGAGAAAAATAAAAGAATTTAAAAAGGTATAAAAGTAACAACAGAGATAATTGTTAAAGGAAATATGTAATGTAAATTATATTTGATAATACATAATAGTGATTTTAATTTGGTCAAATTCGACCAAATTAAAAATGAATATGGTAACTACAAACAAGCCAATGAATTAAAAAAAGTAAATTTAAAAGGAAAACTTGAGTAATCATAATTTTACGAAATTACAAAAACTAAAACTACTGAAGTTTTCCATAATAGATTATGGCATCAAATAGTGAAAAAAAATTAACGTAATTAATATAATCCAAGTATAAATATAGTCATGATAGAAAATATATTAGATAGAGAAAAAATGTAAAGTATTAGACACCATGCTTGCTATTAAAAAATATATTTGATATAATTTAATTGTCTAAAGAATGACGATACGGCTTACAGTATAAAACCGACTAAAGAAGCGATAAGGGAGTGCTGATGAGTGTTTATCTGTGTTGAATACCTTTTCACTGACTAGGGATCCTAGAAGATAGACTATGCACACCCACCTATATATAAGTATAGGTTTTATCGTTCGAAGCCCCGCTTCTTTGGACTTTTTTTGTTCTCATAAAAAATTATCCTTAGAATAGACTTAACTAGAGGAGGAATTTATGAAACAAATTATTTCATTTGAAAAAGAAATTGCTTTTAAGACGATGATAGGGGAAGTGACAAGTATTTCTTTAGAACATACTTTATCATTCCAAGGCCCTAGTACAATTAGTGGTGATATGATAGTTAGTGGTACTTATAAAATGACGGAAGCTTCAACTTTAGAAGAAGACTTTCAGTATGCAATTCCTGTTGATATTATGCTAACTAAAGAGTTAGAAGAAGATAATAGATCTATTGCTATTCATAACTTTACTTATGATATTAGAAATGAAGATACTCTTCACTTATATATCGATGTTTTAGTTAAGGGTAGAGAAGTAATTGAACTTGAAGAAGAAGAGAAAGTAATTGAACCAGTTAGAGAGGAACTACCTAAGATAGAGGAAGAACAGGTTATTGATGAACAAGTAGAAGATACTACTAATGATAATAAAGAACTACTAACAGAGAAAGAAGTAGAAGATAGTCAAAAAGTAATTGATAATATAATGAGTACTGATAAGAAAGAAGAAGAGGCTGCTATTGAAGAGAAGAAAGAAGAGCCTGTTATAAAGAGTGATATTCAAGAAGAAGTTAAAACCACTACTGATACTAAGGTGATGAATTCTATCTTTTCAGCTTTTGCTAATACCGAAGAAACTTACACAACTTACTCTGTTTACCTATTAAGAGAAAATGATAGTATTGAAAATATCATAGAAAACTATGGAGTAACAAGAGAAGAGTTATCATACTATAATGATTTAGATAACTTAAATGTTGGTAGTAAAATAATTATTCCAACAGTAAAAAAAGATGCAACAGCAAGTTAAGTACACCTTAGTTGGTAATAATAAAATAATAGAGTATCCTGATAAAATACTCTTTATTAAGAAAAGAACTAGTTATAATATAGAAGATGTCTATAAGTATTTGGATGACCACTTAGTAGATAATTATTTAAGACCAATAGAAATAACTAATAGTGAACTAATATTTCCTTATATAGAAAAGACTAGTTTAACGGATGATGAGATAAGTAAAAGACTTGTCTTAAATCTTGCTATTTGGCAGAATAAAACTACTACTTATAGAACTATTAATCTAGATGAAGTTAAAGAGTTCTATGAGTCTAAGAAAAAAGAAATTAACTATTTATATGCTTATTATCATGACCTTATTTTACAACTAGAGTCTAAAGTGTATTATTTACCCGTTGAATATTTATTCCTAAGAAATAGTAGTCTTATTAATAATCAACTTAATCTAGCCAATCAGCTATTAGAAGAATGGTATAGTATAGTAAAAAATAAGGAAAGAGAAAGATTAGTGTATTGTCATGGTAAATGTTCACTTGATCATTTCTTACCTAAGGATGATGGCTATTTCATAAGTTTAGAAAATGCTCATCTTGGAAGAGTAACTGATGATATAGAATATTTATTTAGAAAGAACTTTTCTACTATTGATTTAGTAACTACTTATAATCTGTATCAGAGAAAGTATCCTTATAGTGAAGAGGAAAAGTTACTATTATTTGTTAAACTTGCTATTCCAGATAAGATTAATATTTATCCATCTAGTTTAGAAACTAATAAAAATTTATTAATGTTTTATGATAGATTAATTATCTTTAATAGATTTATTCTAGATGAGAAGCAAGAGAAGAAAAACAGTAAGTAAAAGTTCTATTAGTAATAAAATAGCATGGAGTCTTGTAACTAGAAAGACTAAAAGTATCGCTTGATAAAAGATAATTACGATAAAACAAATTAATAATCCTAAGTAAAGAAGACTATTTCTTCTTTTTTGTTTACAACAATTACATCTACAGAAGAAATTATGTTTACCACCATTATATTTCATAAGACCACCTCTTAATTATATTTTATGTGAAGATAAAGTTATTGATAGATAAAAGTTAAAAAATTAGTTGAATAACCATCTCTTACATGATAAAATTTAGTTATAAGATGTTGATTGACACTCTAAAATGTACAAATACTATACCTAAATTTGCGAAATAAAATGTAAAAATATATGTTCGATA
>CAKOZV010000038.1 GCA_934131695.1 uncultured Bacilli bacterium
TAATGCTTATTCTACCATAAATTGATGATTGTAGAAATTCCATCAATTTACATCTTAAATTATACGTGCTATAATATCTACAGGGTGAAGATAATGAAGAAGAAAAAAGCAAAAAAAAGTCTTAATAAAAAGGATAAAATAATTATAGTATTATTAGCTATTATCCTAGGATTTTGTTCTTATTTGTTAGGTACTAATATAACTAAAAAGTATTTAGATAAACAAAAAAAAGAAAGTGAGAAAATCGATTTCTCAGAAATGAGCAAATTAGAAACAATAAAAAATATCAGTTTAACTAAACTCTTAGAAAACTACAATAATATTATAAAAGAGAAAGACTTAGAAAATTATCAAGTTAATTCTAAGAATCTTGAAAAGAAAGATAATTTATATGAATGTACAACTAATGGTATAACTTTTGTTTTTCAAACAGATAATAAAAATGTTTCTGTTATGTCTATTTACTATAAAGAAGAAAATGATACAACAAAAGAAATTATTAAAGCCTTTCTAAAAGCTAATAATAATTCTTTAGAAGATGAAGATATTACAATGATTTATGATAGTGTTATTAGAACAAGAGATAATGAAGAAAAAGATAATTCTAAAACATCAGAATATTTTCAGTACAAAGGAATTGAAGCTAATTTAAAAGAAACAATAAATGGTGATAAAAGTATTTACCAGTTTAGAATAGGAAGAATTACAGAATAGTTAATTATAATTATTCTTTTTTTTATGTTTTCATACATTATATAGAAAGGAAGTATACTTATGTCTAAGAAATGCTTTAAGAATTGTTATATTCTAGGACCTACGGGACCTAGAGGTTTATCAGAAACTATTAATGTTCGTTCAACATTTACTACTGATGAAGATAATGCTAAAGTAATTGATATAACCGGAGGACCTAATCACCTTTTAGACTTTTATATTCCAAAAGGTAAGGATGGAACTGGTATTACCTTTAAAGGTACTTATGCTACACTTGATGAGTTATTAAGAAATCATCCCACTGGTAATGTCGGCGATAGCTATTTAGTAAATGGAAATTTATTCATTTGGAGTGATAATGATAAGAAATGGATTGATGCTGGAAAAATAGAAGGACCAAGAGGACCACAAGGTGAGCAAGGTGCAACTGGACCTACTGGTCCAAATGGTAGAGAACAACTTGGTATAGTTTATTTAGCCACTTTTGAAAATGGCACAAGTGAAGGAATTTCTGTTTTAGAAAATGAAAGAATACCCATATCAAGAAAAGAACTAGATAATCAAAATTTTTTAACATTAGATGAAAGAGAAAACTTAATTTATTTTACAAGAATAGGTGCTTATAAAGTATCAATTGTTCTTTATGGTTATTGTAAATTAAGTAGTCAATCTTTTGATGAGAACAAAGATTTTATCTCTATTGGACTAAGACAATTAAACACTGATAATATTTATGTAGGAGCTAGTCAGTGGATTTATAATGAGAAAACTCTTCCCATAATAGCCCAAGGAATTATTACAGTAAATGATAATAAAACGCCTTATGAACTAGTTAATCTTTCTAAAAAGACTATTTACTTAAAAACACCAGATATAGCAAACATAAATACTAATTCTTATTTTGCTAATGCTCCTGTTACTATTATTATTGATGAAATTAATTCTAAGAAAAGCTAAAAGAGCATTACTGCTCTTTTATTACTGTCTAAATCCTATTCGATTAAATGGAAAAATAGTTAAAGATGTCTTCCCTTCTATTTGACTTTTCTTAACAAAACCAAACATTCTTCCATCATATGATCCTCTTCTATTATCCCCTAATACTAAATAAGAGTCTTTGGGAATCTTACCACTTTCATAGTCAGCTGTATCAACTTCTTTTATATTTTCTTTTACTTTCTTCCCATTAACATATAAAGTATTATCCCGATACTCTATTGTCTCCCCAGGTAAACCTATCACCCTTTTAATAACTTTTTCATCTTCAAGGTCTACTACTACAATATCAAATCTTTTAGGATTCTTAGTATAATAAGCTGTTCTATTTAGAATCATAATATCTTTAGGATGAAGAGTTGGAACCATACTAGTTCCATTAACTCTTATCGGAGAGACAATAAAACTTTTTACTAAAATAACTACAATTAATATTACTATATAAGGTATTAATTCTTTCATTTTTTCCATACTTTCACCTAAGCAAAAAAAGTAGACTAAATCTACTCTTCTGTTACTTTCTTTTGTTTTTGTCCACGTTCTTTAATTTTGTATTGACCAACCATTCCTTTTAAGAATGTTAGTTTAGCTCTACGAACGCGACCACGACGTACTACTGTAATCTTATCAATCTTTGGAGAATGAATTGGGAAAATTCTTTCTACTCCTACTCCAGATGACATCTTACGAACAGTAAATGTTTCAGAAACACTACCACCACGTCTTGCAACAACAACACCTTCAAATGCCTGAATACGTTCTCTTTTACCTTCAACGATTTTTACATCAACACGAACAGTATCTCCAACTCTAAATTCAGGAATTTCAGGATTAATTTGTTTTTCATTGATTTTGTCAATAATATTCATCGTCTATTCCTCCTAACTATAACCAGTGTTCATATATATAAGTAAAGCGGAACACTTTCTTTTGACGGTATTTATTATAGCAAATGTTTTTAGAATGTGCAAGAGGGTAATTTTAGCCTACTTCAATTCGTACTAAAATAAACTAATACACTAGACATCATATCTTAAACATAGTATTCTTTATGTAAGATAGGTG
>CAKOZV010000039.1 GCA_934131695.1 uncultured Bacilli bacterium
ATAAACTCACTAATTAGAAAAGTAAGATAAGACTTACAAGAGGTCATAACAATCTTAAACATAGTATCAGTAGTACCAGGTATTACTTTACCATTTTTAATAAGATTATCTCTTAATCTAGAAAGTCTTGAAGATATTTTTTCGTCTAACAAAGTAGTATTCACCTCCCTTCGCTCCTAATCTATCACAATAGAAATCAGAAAGCAAAAAGGGAAAATTGTAAATTAGACCTGTTTTACCCTGCCAATTTAGCGAATTGAAGGAGCAATTTAATAAATCTTCTTATCAAACATACGGGAAAATGCCAAATCTCCTTTTAAAAGTAGAAATTTAAAAAAGTGAACTTTTTTTAGTCTGCTTTATAGATTAGCCTTTTAAACTACTAACCATATCAAGATTATTAATTTTTCTAAATGATTATAGACACATTAAAAGATAGTCAGGTAATGGCTATCTTATTTATTATCTTTTTCTTCTTTAATTGTTTCTTTTAAAATAGAACCAGTTGTTACTAAATTTTGTAAATCACTTGGAACTATTATCTTAGTCGCCGTACCATTAGCTACTTTAACCATAGCTTCATAGCTTCTTAGTTTTAATACTGCTTCATCTGCTTTTGCTGCTTTAATTAGTTTAATACCTTCAGCTTCAGCTTCTTTTACTTTCATAATAGCTTCAGCTTTACCTTCAGCTTCTCTAATTTCTGCTTCTTTTTTAGCATCTGCTCTTAGAATAGTACTTTCTTTTTCCCCTTCAGCAATTAAAACAGCTGCTTTCTTCTCACCTTCTGCTTGAAGAATTTTCTCACGTCTTTCACGTTCTGCTCGCATTTGTTTTTCCATTGCTTCTTGAATATCTCTAGGTGGTAAAATATTTTTAACTTCAACACGATTAACTTTTATACCCCAAGGATCAGTGGCTTCATCTAGAATTGATCGCATTTTAGAATTAATTATATCTCTTGATGTTAATGTTTGATCAAGCTCTAATTCTCCAATAATATTTCTAAGGGTTGTAGCAGTTAAATTTTCAATAGCGTTTATAGGATTTTCTACCCCATAAGTATATAGTTTTGGATCAGTTATTTGAAAATAAACAACCGTATCTATTTGCATCGTAACATTATCTTTCGTAATAACTGGTTGTGGAGCAAAATCTTTTACTATCTCTTTTAAAGTTACTGTGTTAGCAACTCTATCAATAAAAGGAATTACATAGTGTGGACCTGTTCCTAAAGTAGCATTATAACTACCAAGACGTTCTACTACCTTTGCTTCTGATTGTGGTATTACTTTGATTCCTAGTATTACTATTACTAGAATAATTATTAAAATTATAAATAACATATTATCACTCTCCTATTTTCTCTACCTTGAGCTTAACCCCATCAATAGATAATATTTTTACTTTTTCATCCTTTTTTATTTCAGTATTACTATATGCACTCCATCTTTTTCCAAGAACTTTTACTTCCCCAATTTTATCTTGCTTAATATCTTCTGTTACAATACCAATCTTATTAATTACCATATCAAGATTAGTAGCTTCTACCTTCTTAACTTTAAGTCTACCTATTATTGGTTTAGTTAATATTATAAGAAGAAAAGAAGTTATAACAAAAGTGATAATATCTAACACTATATTACTAAAACTAACTTCTACTACTAAAGCTAATAATGATCCAAAAGCAAACCAAATAGTTACTAAATTAATAGTTAATAACTCAGTAATGATTAAGACTATAAAGATAATTAACCATAGAAAACACACAATATTTACCTCCTTGATTTAATAATACTATATTTTATTAATAATTACTACTAATTATTTTATTTTGCCTTTGTATAAATTTTTTTACCAGTTTTGGAAACATTTTTCATTCTAATTAGACCTGATATAAAGTTCCACTGTGAACTACCCATCACCTAAAGGTAGTGGGTTTTACGCTCTAAATTATAAAGAAGATAAAAACTTTTTATGGTCATAGTCCTTATCAAATATTTTATCACTTATCTTTGAATTGATAATAAATGGTAATTTTAAATTAGTTCTAGCATAATAGGAACTTTTATTACCATACTGTACTACAGCAGCTGTAAGTGAACTAATATCTCTATTTTTAATTTCTGCTAAGTCTAAAATTATATCAGGCTCCCTTGTTACCATAAAATAAAGTTCCAAAGCCTTTGTCTTATCATTATTAGCTAGTGTCCATATAATTTTATCTATCATTATATTTTCAAGTTGTTGCAAATACTCATTTTTATCAAACATATATTATCCCCCTTAAGCACGACTTATTATAACAAAATGATATTTCTTAGTCAATTTTAAATCTTTTTTTTATTTGTCAATTTATAGCTAATAATTAATGGCTTATAGTACTCATTAGTAGCTTTAATTACTTGTTCAAAATTAACCTCATCAATTCCTAACAACTCAAAACATTTAAATATAGGTAATTTCTTATCATAGATTAAAGAATC
>CAKOZV010000040.1 GCA_934131695.1 uncultured Bacilli bacterium
TACCTCTAAAGGTTCATTAATCTTTGCTATTACTTTAATAGTAATATTAACTTTTCTAGTAATAGTTTCAAACTTAGCTATTAATTTATCTTTCATATCATAAAGATAATTAACTATTATTTCTATAAATCTAATACCATCTTCTTGATTTAATTCTTTCATAGAAAGAAGATATTCTTCTTTTATAAAAGTATTATTTTTATATCGTTTCCATTTAAATCTACAACATCCAGCACATTCTCCTCTATTACCACTTCTTTCCCCTAATACTCGTGATATTAAACATCTTCCTGAATAGCTAGCACAAAGTGCCCCTTTGTAGATATTTGTAAAGAGTATTTTTTATTTTCTAATCGCCTAAAAAAGAAGTCTATCTCTAGACTCCACTTTATTCTCATTAGTTTTTATTTAAACAACAGTTACATGGTCTGTTCCACAATTATTAAACATATCTGTTGCATTAGTAGATGAACCAATTACCCATTTATTACTTACACTTATACTTGTTAACTTATTACAACTTGTAAACATATTATGCATATCAGTTACGCTTGATGTATCAAAGTTGCTTAAATCTAATGAAGTTAAACTAAAACAGCAATAAAACATAGAATACATCTTTGTTACATTTGAAGTATCAAAGTTACTTACATCTAAAGTAGTTAAATTATTGTTTGAAAACATATTACACATATCAGTTACGTTTGACGTGTTAAAGCTACTTACATCTAAACTTGTTAAGCCAATATATCTAAACATATAACTCATATCAGTTACACTTGATGTATCAAAATTACTTAAATCTAACGAAGTCAAACTATTATAATCGTCAAACATACCACTCATATCAGTAACATTTGAGGTGTCAAAGCTACTTAAATCTAATGAAATTAAACTTTTACAAGAATAAAACATATTACTCATATCAGTTACACTTGATGTATCAAAGCTACTTAAGTTAATTGTTTCAAAACTATTGTACTGATACATATACGCTGCCCGTCCTTTTCCCCTAAACATACCACTCATATCAGTAACATTTGAGGTGTCAAAGTTGCTTAAATCTAAAGTTTTAACACTTGCTACTGATAAAAACATATTGCTCATATTAGTAACATTTGAAGTATTTAAGGATGATAAGTCTATTGATGTCACTTCAACAAAACCTCTAAAATACTCTGTCATATTCTCAGGAGCAAGAATTCCACCTGTTCCACCAATGGTTACTTTGTAAGTTCCATTTCCTGTTCCATCATCTTCAGAATAAGCCATTACTGAACCATCTCCATCCACTGATAAATCCCAACTTTCTATAGCAGTAGCTGGTACTTCATTATCACTCTTTGTTACTATTGATGTAGTCTTTGACTTATAATCACTTGTATGAAAATCTGTACTTGGCAAATATTCAGCATCAGTATAATAAGCTTTCAACTTACTACCTTTTGGTTCTTCCTTTACTTTTCCATAAGCATTTATCTTAACACTAAATGATAAGCTTCCTCCATCTCCTTGGGGATTATATGACTCATCTACATACATTCTAAGACGATATTTCGTTGTCTCACTTGTACTCATTGTCCCAGTTGCTAGACTCATCATTCCAGCTGGTCTTCCAGTCTTAGTATTTTCACTTGTCTTTGCTGTAAATATTTTAGGTGCCATTACTTGCGACTCATTATTACTATCATCTAATTTAGTTAAATAAAGCTTTATATTTTTACCAGCCATCTTTTTAGCTGATGATGGAGTTATATCCTCGGCTGCTATTTCCCAGTTGATATTAGCATTTCCTTGAATATTACTTTTAATAGTAAAATCAAAGTATTCTCCAGCTGTTAATCTTACCTTTCCTGTCGTATCAGTTGTTGGTAAAGCTCCTGTCATACTGATAGTATTAGTACTTTCAGTATACTCCATCGTTATAGCTCCAGTTGTTATAGTATTTTCTTTCTGACCTAGTCCTGTAAACTGAAAAGCCGCATAACTAATTCCTACTATCATTAAAACTAGTATTAAAGTTAGTCCGATTGATAGAATTAATTGTTTTTTGTTATTCATTTTTCTTCTTTCACTCCTTATATTTTATTTGTACCAAAAAACAAGATAAGACTGATTTATCCTGTTATTAGTACATGATAAAAGAAAGTAGTTGTGCTATTTATTAAAATATGCACCCCCCCCCATGTTAACTAGATGTAAACTGGATATATTCATGGTTGGACACCTCTACTTTCTCATATCTTATAACTAAATTTTATCATGTAAGTGTTGATTCGCAAATTAAAATGTACAGTATAGTTGCGAATTAAAATGTACACTTTTCTTCACTAATAGCTAACTCTCTCTATTTTCAACAATTTAATTCTATCAGATCTTAATCAACTATTCAATACCCTTTTTTTCCAAATTAAAAAGAGGAGTTATCTCTCTCTTAAATCATATAATGTTTCCAATTTTTCTAGTTTTCTTAACACATATT